>CAZYYU010000048.1:0-9076 GCA_964651735.1 uncultured Gammaproteobacteria bacterium
TCAAACCGGACGAGTGACGGCACTGTGGCAGCGCTGCTGCCTGGTCCAGCGTCAGCCCGAACAGGTGGAACTGCTGCCCTTTGCGCAGCGGCGTGTTGTAGCACTGCTCCGGCAAACGCAGCTGGTCCGGCGAGATGAACTTGGACATCTGTTTGTTTGCGGGGCCGCGGAATGTGATCGCGCTCTTGTCGACACAAAGCAAAGCTCTCGAAACCTCTGCCACGTTGTCCACCATGAAGAGCTTCCTGTGGAACTTCTCCGAGACCAGCGGTTTCGTCAGCTTGAGGATGAGCCGCGTGAAGGCTGTGGGATGTATGATGTACAGCTTCTGCAGTTCGCGACGCAGTGAGCGGGAATGACTGCGACTTGACGAAAAGGGGGCAACCTGGATGTGCTTCTTGTACTTGCGCGAGAAGAGACCATATGCTCTGCGCAGCCAAGAAAAGGGTGGCATGTTGGCCTTGGTGATCTCCGAGCCCACGTACACCAGCACGTAGTCGTCGCGCACGATGGGGTCCATCACTTGCACGAAGAACTGCAGCAGCTCGTCCAAGTTGACCTTCTTGGCGGGCAGCCGCGACGCCACCATGACCACCACTGGGCGCCCCAAGGGGTCGTGCCCGCTCTTGTACCTGCGCGCGGCCGTCAAAGCGCGTTTCCCCCCTCACCGCGCGCACGACGAGCGCAGACGCCTCACGCACAGCATGTCTAGCGCTACGAACTCGGTCCAGTCGCGGCGACGCCCCTGCTCCAGCAGCGCCAAGTAGTCTGGGTCGTCCACTGTGGGGGCCGGTGGCGGCCGCTGCTGCTGCGGTTGTTGTTGCTGTGCTTGCTGCTGCGGCTGTGGTGGCTGCTGTTGCTGCTGCTGCTGCTGAGCTCGCTGCAGCGCCTCCTCGACCAGCGCGTCGTCGATGGCCGGCTCCATTTCTCGCCAACGGCCAACGCCGGCACCTTTGTGGCCCGCCCAGCGCACTCGGCCTTCCTGACGCTCGCTCCTCGCCGTCCGGCGGCCCTCCAAAACTTTCGCAGGCCGCGCAGGGCTCCAGATGCAGCATCTGCGGGCCTATGGGGGTGGCGGGGCGGCTGCGGCTGGAGCGGGGCCTGCACAGCCCCGTGTGACGGCTGCCCCGCCCGTCGCGGTGCGCGAGGTGGGGTCTCTTTCTTGCGCGCGGTTGCGTCGCGCTCACCGGTCCCGCCGTGCGCAGCTGGAGGGCGACTTGCTGGGGCGCGGCGACCTGGCCTTGTACCACAACCCGCGCCACGACGCGCTGGCCGCGCCGCTGCAGGGACCGCTCAAGCCGTTCAGGTTAGCGACCACAGCGCACCGCTGCAGGCGATGCCTGACTGGCTGGGCAGCACCGCGCTGGGCGTGCACGTGAACACGCCGTCCGGAGCGCTGGAGGGCCACGCCATGGACGCTCGCGCGCACCAGCAACAGCTCAACATGGCCTTTCGTACCGGCCACGTCTCGGTACAGAAGCGAGGAGACGTCGTGCGCGCACGCTGACCGTTGCTGCAGCATCCTGAGACGGGGGAGTTGATGCAAGTGCCGGTGCGTGCCCGGGGGCTTGTTGCGCCGCTGCTGAAACCCGTACCTGCATCAAGGGCATGGGTGCCAAGCGAACGGCGCCCTCCAAGCGCGCGGCCAAGGGCTCGTTGACGGACGAGGACTGGAAGGTGCGTTCCTTTGGGGCCCCCAACGAGGGGCGCGCTCACGCTGTGCAGGGCCCGTGGGCTGATTACGATGTGGCGCACACTGGACGGATGACGATCAAGGAGCTGGAGGAGCTGCAGGTTGTGTGCTCGCTGCTGGAGGCTCTCCATCACATCGGACTCACCACTTGTGTGTGTGTGTTGTGTTGTAGGAGCAATACGACGCAAAGCGCGCCAAATCAGAGGCAGACGAGGCGGCTGCCACCGCTGCTACTGGCGGAGCAGGTTGCACTGCTGGCTGTGTTGTGTGTGTGTGGTCGACACTGAACACTAGCTTGGCAGAGGCAGGTCAGAAGAGCGCGCTCGTTTCGTGCGAGACGATCCGCCCTGACACGCGGGCATGCATTGCAGAGGTGCCCGATCCAGAGAGAGCCGAGGAAGCGGCGGCAGAGGCCGCGGTTGACAGCCGCCCCGCCAAACCGCGCTCCAAGAAGGAGGTTTGCTTTGCACTGGGCGGCGGGGTTTGTGGGGATCGGGGTCTGGTTGACGTGGATCTCGGTCGGCAGGCTCCGGGACTCACACCGTGCTCGAGGCTGCTGGTGGACGCGGCCCCCGACTATCTGGGCCGCATGTGGACGCATTACGCGGTGCGGTGGCTGCTCGCACACGCCGCGCGCGCGCTCACATTTGCTGGGCAGGGAGCGCGCGGCCAGACGCCCACACAGTGCTACGCGTCCAAGAAGAAGGTGGCCAGCATGGCCGGCACCGGCGGCAAGGGCGTGACCCGACTGCGCTGGTACCCGCAGACAGCGCACCTTCTGCTCGCCGCGTCACAGGGTCTGGCGGCGCGATGTGGCGGCGGCGTTGCTGACGCGGCTGTCGTCCGCAGATGGCTGCGCCCGGATGTGGAACGTGGGCACCAAGAAGGAGCTCGCGCAGTGCGTCTTTTGCTGCTGTGGGGTTGTGTGTGCGATGCTGATGACGGTGATGGCCAGGTACTGGGGCCACGACAAGGGCTGCAAGGACGTGTGCTTCACGGACGACGCCAAGCAGTTTGTGACGGCGGGCTTCGACCGTCGTTCCGTGGTCTGGGATGTGGAGGTGCGGGTGCACGGATGCTCTCGTCTGCAGCGCTCACAACGAACACGTTGCAGACGGCCAGATCAACGCTGACTGTGGCGCTGCCCCACATGGGCTACTGTGCCACGGTGGCCGGCAACACGTTCCTTGTGGGTGAGTTCGGTCCAGCCATGTGGCGCCAAACCCCGGCCTCTTGACTCGCCACAACACAGGCTGCCATGACAACCACATCTACCAGTACGATCTGCGAGACGGCCAGCTCGTGCAGGACTACGACCGCCACCTGGGCCCCGTGAACAGCGTCACGCTCATCGAGGGTGCGTCCGGTCGTTGGTTGGGGGCTGGCCCTTCACACACGTTGAACAACAGGTGGCCGCCGCTTCGTCAGCACGTCTGACGACAAGACCATCCGCTACTGGGAGACGGGCATCGGCGTGGACATCAAGACGCATCAGGTAGTGCGGTTGTGCTGTTTGGTTTGCGCTCAACGCGTCCCTTCCTGCACACAGGAGCCCCACATGCACAGCATGCCGTGCGTGGCGCTGCACCCCGACTCCAGCGTGGCTGCGTTCCAGTCCATGGACAACCAGATCCTGCTGTACGGCATGACGGAGGGCAACTACAAGCTCAACCGCTCCAAGCGCTACATGGGCCACCTCGTCGCCGGGTGCGGCCGCCCCTCTCCCCCTTGTCCTCGCTCTCTCGCTCATTGACCTCGCTGCCCAGGTACGCGTGTGGCCTGGACTTCTCGCCCGACGGCTCGTACATCGTGAGCGGCGACTCGGAGGGCAAGCTCTTCTTCTGGGACTTTGTGACCGCGAAGAACGTGCGCAAGCTGGTGGGCGGCCACAAGGGGCCCGTTTCGACGGTCATCTGGCATCCGCATCAGCCGTCGCTGGTGGCGTCGGGCGGCTGGGACGGCAAAGTCCTGCTGTGGGATTGAAAGGCCGTGCCTCGGGCAGAGGGGCTTGCTTGTGCGGCGTGTGAACGTGCGTGCCAACGCTGCTTGGTCAAGTCCCCTGGCACGCACCAAGAAGCCGGCCTCGCGCCGCTGATGATGCTGCTGCTGATGATGCTGATGGCAGCAGTGGTTGGCGGCGCTGGCCCTTGCTTCCCCGACATGGTCAGCGTGGATGCCCACCGTCAGGCCATGAACGAGTCGCACGTGGCGCTGGTGTTGGTCACGCTGCCCGTTTCAAGGCGGAGCGATGTGTGGCGTCGGTGGACGTCGGCCTGGGCTGCGGCTCACGCAGAGGCGCCGCCCGTGCTGGAGGTCAACGTGGAGCGCGACCGCAAGGTTCTCCCGCACTGCAGTGGCTTGCGCGTCGGCCTCACCTTGGTTGGCAGTGGATGCAGGCCGCGCCGTGCATGCTGGCTGTGACGCGGTGGGACGTGGCCCACTGCGGCGCGCTGGGCCACGAGGAGCTTGTTCGGTGCGCAGATCGCGCGCTGCACGGCCCGCGCTGCGAGCCAGGCTTTGACGAGGAGCTGCACACTTCGGGCTGGCACATGGACGTGCTCAGCTCGTTTGCGCTCAACACGTGGATGCGCGAGGGCGGCAACAAGCCGCTGCTCATCTTCTGGACGGACCAGGTGGCGTTTGTGCACTCGGTGGAGCTGGAGAAGGAGGCGCTGGCCGCCATCAAGTCGCGGGACCTGTCGCCGCAGGACTACTACCCCACCGTTCTGGTGTCGGTGCAGCACCAGCACGAGCACCTCTTCACGGAGATGGGGCTGTTGCCCACACGCCACTCGCATCTGCTGGCCAGCGTGACGGTGAACGAGCTGCAGGTGACGCTGCTGGCGCCCGAGCTGGAGCGGCGGGTGCTGCAGCCTCCACACGTGGTGCCGCTGCCCACGCCGGACGTAACGCCGTGCCTGGTCACGGTGGCGGCGCGTGCCTCACTGCTGGGCAAGACGCTGCACGCCTACGCTTCCTTGGCAGCCAAGCAGCTCAACCTCACCAGCCAACTGCGTGAACTCCCGTACAGCCGCCGCTGGTCGCCAACCGTGCGCTCGCCCTCGCTGTGGCTGTACCCGCACAAGGGCTGCGATGTGCCGCTGGAGTATGCGGGGCCCATCCACTCGGGACGCATCCTCACGTTTCTCAAGAGTAACGTGCTGCTGCCGGAGGCGCTGCCGGCCGAGCAAGCTGCGATGCTCAGCGAGTAGTGAATCAGCTTCATTGACGCGGGCCTCCTCCCCATGGGGGCCAGTGTGTGCATGCATCAGCGCGCGTGGTTTCTTGACAGACGCTAACCCCGCGCCTTGACGGGCTGCACAACCATCAACAGCACAAAGGCCGCCACGCAAGCCCCTGCCACGGCGCCTGCTGCAATCCACATGGCCGCAAAGGCATAGCACAGCGCCAGCACGACGGCCGTTCCCAACAGCGGGCCTTGCAGCGGCGGTGGGCGGCAGTCGGTCCGCGCGAGCGTGAGCGTTGCCGCGATCCCGGCCGCTGCTGCCACCGCGCAACCCAGCCCCAGCACCACCACGTCGCATGGCAGCCAGCGCGTCCCACATCCAGGGCATATCGCCTCGGCCACTTGCCAGCACCGCAGCGCGCCTGCTGCCGCCCCACCGCCTGCGCACAGGCCCAGCAGGGCCAGCGCAGCGCTCAGCGCCCACCAGATGCGCGAACCCTCCATGTACGGCGCCTTTTTATCAAAACGGCGGCGGCGGCGGCGGTGGTGGCAGCCAGGAGCCTGCGTTGCCTCCCGCGCCCATGTCCTGCCAGCGAAGCGGGTGAGCGCAGGCCACGCAACCACCCCCCTCTGCCCGCACCGGAGGAGGCGGCGGCGGCGGCAGGTCGTAGTCGCCCACTGGCGGTGGCGGCGGCGGCATGTCATCTGCGGGCGGCGGCGGCGGCGGTGCACCGCTGAACGAGGGCGGCGGCGGCGGCGCGGAGAACACGGCAGCGGTGCTGGGCACTGAGGCCGGTGCCGACACCCGCACCGTGGCCATGGGCACAGAGGCTGCGGCCGCAGACTGTGACACGGCACCTGGCACAAGGTTTGAGCGCAAGCAGATGCGCGTTCACAAACGCGGGCGCCGCACCGCCGTCATGCCACGTGTTGACCACGGCGGGGTTGGGCCCGAAGCCGGGCGTGAGCGGCGTGCCCACTCCGTCCAGGGCGCGGAAGTCCAGCGGCGCTCGCTGCTGCTGCACCGGCAACGGCTTGCCCACCTCCTTCTGATTCACGCCTGCGACAAAAAAACGGCGAGGTGAACCACCAACAAGACGCGTGCGCCCCCCAAGCACCTTGATTGTCGTAGCCGCGCGGCAGCTGCATGGACACCAGCGTGGCCTGGCCCGCCAGCCGGTGCGCCGCGGACATGCGGCTCGACAGCCCCTTGAGCGCCAGGTCCAAGTGGTCCAGCTCGCGCAACTCCGCCGTCACCAGCCCGTCCAGCTGCCCGCAGATGCGCTGCACAAAGTAGGCCACGTTCACCAGCGCGTCCACCGCGTACTTCTTCAGCACGGCAGGGTTCTCTGCAACCGCGCTCAACGGGGGGGCAAGCGCCCGCCACACGAGGCTGCGCACCATGCTTCTTCTCGGGCGCCCAGCACTGCCGCGCGTACGCGGCGATCTTGTCCTGCGAGGAGGCGTCAGGTTTTTTTGTCCCCCGCACAACCGAGCCCTCCGGACACGCCCCGCCCTCACCATGGACTCGGTGTTGGCCTGGAACTCCTGGATGGCTTGCTCGGTGGCGCTCAGCGCTTGGGGGACCGTTTGAGGGACCGACATTGTCGCCTCCCACAGAGGCCCGCCTCAGGCTCGTCCAACACACGACCACAAGCGCAGCAGGCCCTCCTTCGGCTACTTTTTTTTGCTGGCTCCGCCCTGCAGCCGCATCATGTCCTCCTGCATCTGCTTCTTCTCGATGATGAGGCGCCGCACTTGCTCGCGCAGCACCGCCACATCTGCGGCAGCGGGAGGCCCTGCGCTGGGCACGGTAACGTTGGTGCCCAGCTCCACCTCGTTGGCAGGCTGCCTCCCCCATCAGCAATGCTGCACACACACCACCACAGACAAGACCTTCTGCGGAAATGGAGGGGTTTCAGTGCTGCAGGGCACCAAACAGTGACGGGACGACCTTGTGTGCTGATGCCATCTTGGCCAGCACCACGTCGCGCATATGCAGCATGTCCTCGCGTTCATGCTGCCCGCCGCCGGTCAGCTGTCAGCAGATGACAAGCAACACGGAGGCAGACCTTGTGCACGAGCCCGATGGCTGCACACAGCAGTGAGCCGATGCAACGCAGTGTTGTCGTCGTTGTTGGCACGCACCTCCTTCGTTCAGTTCCAGGATCCAGAATTTGCCCGTCGACTCTGCTCAAAGGTCGGCCGTTTGTTTGGGCGGCGGTGCATTCGTTACCTTCGTGCACAAAGTCCTTTGGCACCACAGTTTGATGCATCGCGTTGCACGAACAAGGCGCGAACCCCTCACCAGCCCGAATATCTGCGCAGTGTGCCGCGTTACATGGAGGCACTACAACGACAGTGCTGCGAGACCTCAATGCCGCCAAACAGTTTGCTGCACTCGTCTGCAATAACGTCGCGATTACACGCAGTGCAACGAGCACACACAGACAAACCTGCCCAGGACTGAAAGAGAGGCGTGACGTCCAGGTCCTCCAACACACTGCCACGTCCAGTGTTGCCCTTCCACGTACTGGTCACGCGCTGCAGGTTGTTGGTGAGCGTTGTTGACTGGTTGCTGGCAGAGACAAGCACGACCTTGAACACACGCAAGTTGGGCCCGATACGCTGAATGCGGCCGTCCCAGTCCCACTGCACCGCAAGTCAGGCAATGCGGTGCGTGTTTGTTGGGTGTGTGTGCCTTGATGTACGGCTCAGTCGTGGCATAGTACGGCTGCACCGAACGCTCAGCAATCACATCCACCACACATCCACACAAACCTGCAGCGCGACCAGCGAAGCATAGTCTTCAAACATTTCCGCCGACGTGAGCTTGATCTTGCCTTTGCCGGCGTGAGCGCTGCCCGTCTTGCCCACTGCCGGCATGTCCGGGCTGTGCTGCCACCCGTCACCCTTCACGCCACCCCTTCACGCCCCTTCACACAACCCAGACGCCACCTGATGATCATCTCGCGATAGCTGGGATACAGCGTTTGTGGGATGAGCGGGAACACGTCCTTGCCCAGACGGCGCTGGATCTTCTTCAGCTCTGCGTACACCACAGCCTTCTCCAGAAAGCTGTGTGGCCATGTTCAGCGAGTGCGAGGGCGCGAGCGCAAACCGCCCGCACCAGAAGGTGGCGAACAACGAGTTGACCGCAGGCAGTCCTGGCGGCTGCGGTGAGGCGCTGGGCCCTCCCACACCAAGGGCGACACGCGCACCTGCGTGCATCAGCGCAAACAGCTTGTTGGTGCTGTCCTGCGTCCAGGTGCCCTTGCACACGGAGCGCATCAGCACAAAGTCGGCCTTGAACGTCTGCGGCGCTGCCTGGTTGCTGCCCGGGATGGGGCTCTTGGCGGGCCGCACAGACACCACGGCTCCTGCTCGCGGCGTTGAGCGCGCTGCCCTGCGTGACAAGAGCGGCGGCCCCCCAACCAGCGTCGTGGTAGCTGATCACTGCCAGAGGCGTCAGGGCACCCACGGGTGGTCGTCTGGCTGCCAGGTACCCGAGATGTCGTCCCACTCGGCCTGGTGCACCACGACGCCGTCCACGCCGGCGAATGTGTCGTACCAGGACAGGTGCGGCGTGCACTCCACGACCAGCAAGTTCAGGGGCAGCATTCATAGTAGCTCTGGAGACCCTGCTCTCAATCTTGTGTTTTGCCAGGCGCAGCTGCGTCGTTGCCTGACTGGGCCCGCCGCAGCACTGCCTGCACGTAGGCGTTGCCCTGCGCAAACAGCTCGCGGCGCAGCGTTTCGAGCCGCTCCATGTCGGGTCCGGCGCTCTTCACGGCCTCCAGGAACTGCACAATCTCGCGCTCGCCCTCCTGGCGCACGTCCAGCGGCAGCACCTCGTCGTCCAGCTCCATGGCGTTCTCGTCCTCGTCGGCCTGCTCGGCGCGCGCGCCCCCATCACGCAAGAGGAGCGCTGCAGCAACACGAACGGGTGCGCACCACTCTCTGGCGCTTGTGCCCCACGTCGAAGGACTCGAGCTGGCGCGCCTTGCGCCGCGCCATGGCCACCACTCGCGGCGGGAACTGCGGGGCGGTGAGCGCGCGCACAGCAGCCCACAGCGGTGCACGGCGTGCCTTGGCCAGCTCTGCGACGTGGATGCCGAAGGACTCGTCGCACGGCCCCTCGCGCACCTCGTACAGCAGCACCAGCTCGTCTGACGCGGCGCTCGGTCAGACGAGCA
>CAZYYU010000048.1:9176-16132 GCA_964651735.1 uncultured Gammaproteobacteria bacterium
CACGTCACGCCACATCATACGCACCGCGGCCGTGGCTGCCACGTGTGCCAGCGCAGCGTAGACGTCCAGATCGCTGAGAATGTGCTGCAGCTCCTCCATGAGCGGCGCGTAGCCCCGCACCACCTCCAGCAGCTGCTGCACCAACGCGGCCTGCACCGCGTCGTACTCGCGCGACAGTGCGGTGTGGCTGTCCGACGCCCGCTTCAGCTTCGGCGTCACGAAGTGGTGCGCCCTGCGCCGCGCCGTCAGACCGGCGGCCACGGCGGGAAAGCGCGCGCACGTTTTCTGCGACGTGACTTGCTCCGCGCCCTGCACCTTGTCGGCCACCGCGGCGCAGTCCTTCTTGGGCACTTTGATGGACCAGCCCTGACCTTTGCGCAGCTCCAGCTCTGCCTTGACGCTGCGGTTGTTTGGCGCCGGTTCAGCGTTCGCCGACAATGCAAGCCGGATGAGCGAGCACGAGACCTGACTTTGTGGACGCGTTCCAGCTCCGTCTTCATGTCGCGCATCGCCTTGGTCAGCGCAGTGTGCAGTTCCTGCAACGCTTCGTCGAACGAAGGTTTGATGCGGTAATGGCCCTCAGCCACGCCCTGCCACCGACGCGTCACACAGCGCCGCCGTGCAGCGCTCTGCACCGCCGCGCCGAACGCACCTCCAGGTCCAGCGTGGCCTCCACCATGTTGCACATGTTGCTGAACTGGGCGGCGATCTGCGTCAACGGGCCGGTGTACTGCGACTGCACGGCCGTGGCCGTGGCCTCCTGCAGCAGCCTCATTGCCACCACCCCCCAACAACCGTCAGCCAACGGCCAGCCACGGCCACCGTCTCACTTGACCACGGCCGGAATGCCTTGCACTGCCTGGTACAGTTTGAGCACGTCCAGCAGCGTGGCCTTGCCTCGCGTGAACCGCGACAGCAGCTTCTGCACGTCGGGCATGGCACGCAGTGCAGAGCCCCGCAGCTGCTCGCGCGTGCTCACGTCCTGCACCAGACCGCCCACGCACTCGTGGCGTCGCGCGATGAGCGCCGCGTCGAGCAGCGGTGCTCGCAGCCACGCCAGCAGCTTCCGCGCGCCCATCGCTGGCGAGCGCGGTCGTGGGTGAGTGCGAGCGCCGCCAAGGCAAGGCCGAAGCCGAGAGCAACCTGTCTTGGTGGCGTTGATGCGGCCGTACACGTTGGTCACGGAGCGCGCGCCGTCCGTGGCGCTGGGCAGCAGATTGAGCGCGCGAATGGCGGCCGCGTCCAGACGCATGTAGTTGCGCAGCGCGAACGGCTCCAGCTTGTAGCGGCCGTGAGAGCTGGTCTCGCTCAGCACCTGCCCGGCCCCGCGTCAGCGCTGCAGCGGGGCCGGACGCACCCCCGCCAAACGCACGTCGAGCTCGCGCAGCACCGCCACCATGGCCGCGCGGCACAGCTGCCCGTCCACGCTGCCCAGCTGCGCCACCTGCGTGGCGTGCAGCAGACGGCCCAGATCTGCGCACACCAGCTGTTCAGCGGCGACAGCGGCCTCCCCGCCCCGTCACCGTGCTCGGCGTCGCCCTTGAAGTCGGCGGCCTTCTTCTCCGTCATGACCACGTCGGCTCGGCACAGCATGGTGCGCAGCTGCGGGTACTGCTGCAGCGCCGTGCTCGACACCAGGCACTCGCGCGCTCCCAGCTGCAGCAGCGCTGCTTCCACACCGCTCAGCGACGCGCTGTCGTCCTCCACCCACTCGTGCATGCCCACTAGCAGGCCCAGCTGGTCCACAAAGGCCAGGCCCACGGCCAGCGAGCCCGCCGGTGCAGCGCCCAGCTGCAGCGCCGCCATGAAGGGCGCGCCCTGCGCAGGGTCGTCGGCGGGCCCTGCCTCGTCCTCAAAGTTGCCGGGGCTGCCTCGGCGCACCACGCTCCACTGCGAGCCTTTGCCGCCCAACTGTGCCCACACCTCGAACGAGTAGCCCAGCTCCGTCACCAGTCGCCGCAGCATGGCGGCCAGCAAGCGAGGGCTGACAGTTTGCGAGGCCAGCGCGCCCTCGGTGCCGCCACCGCCCTCGCCAGCGCCCAGCCAGCGCACCGTGGCCGTGGTGCGGTTGAAAGTGCTGGCCACGAAGAGCGCGTCATCGCCGTACACCGTCAAGAAGTCGCGTCGGTCCTGCAGCAGCGCTGAGTGGTCGAGAGACAGAGGGGGCAAGGGGGGAGAGAGAGGAGTTTCGCGCCAACTGCTTACGAAGAAGCGGATGGTCTTGGGCTCAGCGGCTGGCAGCGCCTAGGGCCCTAGTGAGCGCTGATGCACCGCAGGCAACGCGGGAGGGCCCACCTGGGGCGGAGCAGCCAGTCAGCAAACGAAAAGGGCATCCGCGCAGCCACACGCGCGCAGCCACCACCTTGTACTCCTGCAGGAAGGCCATGGCTTGCCCCTCAGCAGAGGTGTTTTTTTGGCGCCAAACTGCCGCCGGCGAGGAGGGCCGCGGGCGCCATGACCAAGAGGCTGCAGTACGCGTGGCGTGTTGGCATGTTGGCCTTGCTGGCTGGCTCACCGCGCCGCAGTGACAACACGCTGGACTGGGACCTGGTGTGCGCGCCTCCCACCGCGATGACGGGCGGCGGCGGGTGCGTGGAGAGAGCGGGCCCCGGTTGGACCTTGACGCGGCTGGCGCAGTCGCGGGGCCACGGACACGCACCGTGCGTTTGCGCGCCCGCAGGACCGCTGGCAGGAAGGCTACAAGCCATGGGTGCTGCTGCGACACGCCGACTACGAAGCGCAGGCATAGCGCTCTCGCCTCGCCCTCCTGCTGCCCCGCCATCTCACCGCCGCGCGCGCGCGCGCAGTACGCCGGCCTGTACTTTGCGCGCCTGCAGAAGATGCGCGCCTGGCTCGGGCCCCGCATCCAGCCCACGGAACTGCCGCTGCGTGACAAGCTGATTGATGTGCGTGCTTTGTTGCGTGTTGTTCCCGCTGCTGAGCGAGGGCGCAGGTGGAGCTGAAGCAGGAGTGCTGGGTTGTGGGCACGCTCTTCAAGGTCTTGTGCAGCGCACACCGCCACACCGCTGACCCCGTGATCAGGAGCTGCCGAAGCGGCCGTCGGTGCTGGATGACTATGCTGCGGAGCGCAACGTGGCACGCCATCCCCGGCTCGACAACTACACCAGCGACGCCGACACGCTTTTCGTGGAGGACGAGACGGGTCGCGCTCAGGTCTGGTCGAGGGCTGTCCTGTGCAGTGTGCTGACGCCGCCACGCACAGCTGGTTGGCAGCGTGGACGTGGGCCGGCTGTGTACGGGGTTGGTGGTGGCGTTGCGTGGCTATGAGACGGACAAGGGCGACTTCCACGTGCTGCAGCTGCTGCTGCCGGACATGGGGCCGCAGACGCCTGCACCGCGAGTGAACGCGGCCCGGCCCCAGTACCTGGTGCGTGATGTGCCGCTGAGCTGCTGCTCCGTCACCGCAATGTTGCAGGTGCTGGTGTCGGGACTGCACGTTGCATCCGGCGACCCTCTGCCTCTGCAGATGCTCTGTGACTGGCTCAGCGGCCACTTTGGCTCGCCGCAGGTTGACCGCTGTGTCACGATGATTGCGCCCTTCTAAGCGTTGGTTGTGTGCTGCACTGTTGCAGGACCAGGAGCTGGCGTCGCGCATTGCACGTGTTGTGGTGGCCGGCAACAGTCTGGGCAGCACACTTGACGGCGCCGAGATGCAGTCACTCAAGCACCACCACCAGCACATGACCGGTGAGCCCCGTGCAAACACCCACATTCGGTGTGTGCTGAGCGCGCCAACGTGCAGAGCAGCAGCAGCAGCAGCTGGTGCAGCCGTTGCAGACGTTGGATACGGCCTTGGCGCAGGTGGCCAGCTCGATGGGCGTGGATCTGATGCCGGGCGAGGTCCGTGTTGCTGCTTGCTTGCTTGTGGCCGTTGCAGCGCTTCACTGTTGCAAATCAAGGAGGATCCGGCCAACTACTGCCTGCCTCAGCAGCCCTTCAACGTGGTCATGTTCCCGCTGTGCTCGCGTTACAGCACCTTTGCCGCCACCACCAACCCGTATCGCGTCACCATCAACGGGCTGCACGTGGTGGGCACGGCGGGCCAGAACATCGACAACCTGCGGCGCTACACCGTTGGTCCGTTCGCTGCTGGCGCTTGCTTGCACGGCGTTGACGCGCTCCGCAGATGACGGCCAGCGTTCGCCGCTGGAGCTGGCCTGCGAGACGCTGCGTTGGCGGCACATGGCGCCCACTGCGCCCGACACGCTGCCCTGCTACCCCTACAAGGACGGCGACCCGTTCCTGCTGGAGCACACGCCACACCTGTACTTCGTGGGCAACCAGCGCGCGTTCCAGACCGCTCGCGTGGTGGGGCCGGAGCAACAGGCTGTGCGTGTGGTGGTGGTGCCGTCCTTCAGCGCCACTCGCACCGTCGTGCTGGTGGACCTGGCCAGCGACGTGTTGCACGCCACGCCGGTGCACTTTGCTGTGCAGTAAAAGGGCGCTGCCTCTTTCATTTCTTCCTGGGGTTGACGGTCAACGACGTGTCGCCCAGCAGTGCCAGCACGTGGAAGTAGTCGATGCTGATCTTGTCCTCCGGCAAGTACCTGCGAGCAGTGAGCAAGTGACGCCGCTGTGTTGTTGCCGCTCGTCTTCTTACGCCAGCAGCTTCTTCAGCGCCGTCTGGTACTGAACGGGGTCCTGGGCCTGCAGATACTCTGACAGGAACCGCGAAGCGTGGTACGCGATCTGGGGGGTGCGGTCGTGGGTGCAGGCACAGTGCAGGCCCTCGGCACCGCACCTGAGGGTTGGTGTCGTCCAGCATGTTCTTGAACCAGGCCAGCTGGCCCACGTCGTTGAACGTCTGCTTGGCGTGCGCCTCGTTGCCCTTGTTGTTGCACGCGGCCGAGATGAGCATCAGCGCCTGCAACGCCGCCGTCACCGCCGCCAAGTGCGCGAGGGGGGCTGCCGCGTACCACCACACGCACGCTCTCGAACTCGGGCGGCAGTGCGTCGAACAGCAGCTTGAGCGGCTTCATGTCGAGCCTGGCCAGCAGCGGCAGCGAGACCTTGCGTTGGCCCGCCAGGAACTGCCCCGCCACACAGCAGTCAGCGATGCGCGGTTGTGTGGGTGTGGTCGCGAGGACTTGCCTGCATGTAGTTGGTGTCACGGGCTCGGCCGTCCGTGGCCGGGCTCGGTGCACTGCTGCCCTCCGACGCCACCAGCTCAAACACCAGGTCGAACATCTGCGCCCCAAGTCAGCGTCCACCGCACAGCAGTGCGCGGGGCCCTGCCTGCATCAGCACCAGCGGGTCGCACTCGCCGCGCTTGACCAGATTGCCCTGCAGCCACACCGCAACGTCAGTGTGCAGATGGCGCTCGGATTGCACGCACGCAGTGTTGGTTGATGAGCGTGACGGTGACGTCGATGGCATGCTCCGGTGCCACGGGCCCGTAGCGCGTGCGCACGTAGCTCACCAGCCGCCTCACCACGCCCAGGTACGCGCGCCTCACCTGCCACGGCGGCGTTGGCCCGGCTGCAACAGCACACAACCCACACAGCGCGCACGCACGGACCTCGGGGCTGGGCGACGTGAGCAGCCGCTCGTGCGTCTCCGTGACCAGCGTGTGCATCTTGTCAAAGTTGACGGCCACCTCCTGCGGCGTGTCGCCTGCCAGCTTGAGGCGTGCGGCGTTGCTGCTGGGCACGGCCACAGAGTCGGCCAGTCGGGGGCTGGCGGGCGGCTTGCCAGCCTCGGCCCCGAACCGCACCTGCCCGGCGCAGCCCCTCAGTGGAGACGGTGCACGGCGGGTCGGCAGACCTGGCCCGGAGCACGAGTGGAGGCGGCCCCCACGTCAACGCGAGTGCCGCCCACCAGGTTGAGCGCTCGCGGTGACTTGCTGATGAGCGCGCGCGCCTCCTTCGACACGCCCTGCACCGCACCGCCGTCAGCGGCCGCGGCACGGAGCACCACAGCGACAGCGACCTTGGGCGACGACGGCGGCGGCGACGTGGAGGTGGGGGTGACGGGCGGGTTGAGCGGCGGCACTTTGGGCGGTGTGAGCGAGGCCGCCTCGTCGGGCCGCTTCTTCTGCACCAGTTTGGCGTGCAACGGCATGGCCGGCGTGGAGCCGCGCCCCTTGCCACGGCCTTTGACTGCACGCCGCGGTCAGTGGTTGTGCGGTGGCTGCTGTGGCGGTGGACCTGCAGCCAACGACGACTTGGAAGACTGGTACGGCGAGCCGATGGCCTCCTCGTCCGGCGCCGGATCTGCCTCGTCCTGGACAGCAACGCCCGTCATCACACACTGCAGCAACACCGAACAACAACGCGGCAGCACTGACCGGTGAAGGCTGGGCGGCGCCGGCCTCGTCTTCAGGCGTTCGTGGAGACTGCTTGGTCGCCGCGGCTGTGGTCGTCGGTGTGAGATTTGGGCATAGCCACAACCCACAATCCACAACCCACAACCACAACCCACAACCCACAACCCACACACCGCGACCTGGCGGCGGCGTTACGTCCTTGCCGCCACTTCGGGCGCTCAGACTGCCTTCAGCGGCCTCCGCTGCACCGTCTGCGGCCGGCCGCGGCCCCACACTCTCGTCCAGCAGCAACACCAGCAGGTCGAACAGCCAGTTCTGTCCGTTGTGGCGGTCCTGCTCCGACTCGCTGAACAGCAGCTCGCCCAACGCCTCCAGCCTGTGGTGGCGGCGGTGTGACACGTGACGTGCGTGACGTGGCGCGGCCTTACAGCGGCCTGAGTGAGGTGGGCTGCGTGATCATGCGCTCCTTGTAGGCCTCGAGCTCGCCGTCCAGGGCCAGGTAGTCGGCGCCCTCTTTGAACAGCGCCGTGAAGAAGTCGCTGACAAAGCGCGAGTCCAGCTGTGACAGCAGCTTGTTGTTCTGCCGCTTGACCTTGACGTTGCGCATCGTCATGCCTGTGTGTGTGTGTGTGTGTGTGTGTGTGTGTGTGTGTGTGTGTGTGTGTGTATA
>CAZYYU010000049.1:0-2677 GCA_964651735.1 uncultured Gammaproteobacteria bacterium
CATCCCTGGGCAAACCAGCGTCCCAGGCGCTTCATCGCGGCATTCACAAGCCCTCTTGTTTGTTGCCTTTTTTCATTCGGCCAAAACAGGCTGCGGCCAGGGCAACGGCGGCTCCACAGCCTCTAGCTCAACGGCGGTCTGCAAGTACTGTGCAGCGCGAGCGGCGTCGCCTTGTCGCAGCGTCACCTGCCCCAGCAGCGTCCAGGCGGCGCTGTCCCGCGGATGCAGACGGATGGCAACCCACACCTGCGCTGCCGCCGCGGACGCATCCTCGCTGGCGAGAAGCATGCGGCCCAGCTCCACTCGCGCCGCAGCCAGAGACGGGTGGCGCAGCACCAGCGCCTGCACCGCCTGCAGCGAGCGCGCGGCGACCGCGTGGCACAGTAGGCTGGTGGGATCCTGCGGGTCGGCGTTGAGCGCCTTGGCCGCGCACGCCACACGCTCTTCCGACGACGTGCACAACGTGGCCAGACGCGCCCAGGCAGCAGCGGGCGCGGCCACGCAGTAGCGAGCCCAGCAGTCGGCGCTATCGTGGGGGCGCAGCGCAACTCGCAGGGCCAGCGCGGGCACGTACGCGGGGCTGCGCGCCAACACGCGCTCCACCAGGCGCAGGGCAGCGGCGTCGTCGGCCCGCGACAGAGCCCAAGCCAGCGCGGTGGAGGGCGCGGCGTGCAGCCCCGACTCGGCAGCCGAACGATGCAGCAGCGGCAGCGCAGCGCGCACACGCCCCAGATGGCACAGGCACAGGCCGGCCACGTACAGCGAGCGCCAGCTGCGCACGGCGGGCTGCGTCAGCATCTCCACGGCGCGCGTCAGCCCGGCCTCCTTGGCGGGGCCCCACACCAAGGCCGCGCTGGACTGCGCCAACTGCAACCCCTGTTGCGCAAGCACACGGTGAGCGCACCACACACGCACAACACGCGCAAGTCATCCTGGTACCGCGCGGTAGCCGTCGCCGGCGGCAGGCTGCTGTGGGGCCAGCTGCGGGCACAGGCGCAGCGCAGCATCGGCTCCCAGCAGCAGCTTGCAGGGCTCGCAAACCTGGGGTGGCACGAGCGCGTGTGAGCGGGGGCGGCGCAGCAACAACACCAAACCTCGTCCGGCAGCGGGCCCAGCCGCGACAGCCAGTCCAGGGACTTGAGTGCCTGCTCCTGCAAAAGAACACGGCGTGAGCGCACAACCCGAGCCTCCACTCGGGCGCCGCCACCTTGAGGGCCTTGTCTGCGGTGGCGGCGGCGCCACGCACAACCAGCTGGCAGTGGCAGTGCTGCAGGTCGTCGGCCAAGATCCCCTCGACTGCGATGGCAGCCAAGTACGCGTGCGCAGCCTGCAAGTGCTGAGAAATGGGGGGAGGGGAGGGGAGGCCGAGTTACCTCAGCGGCGTCCGTTGCAGTATCGCCGATGCAGCGCAAGCAGCTGGCCTGACCGGGGGGCCAAGCCGCCCCGTACCTGTGCACAGCAGCACGTTGTGTGAGCGCCGCGAGCATCGCAACGAGGCGGTCCCCTCATTACAGTGTGGCCGCGTTGTTGAGCACGGCAATGTCCTTGGTCTTCCTTCCCAGCGCTTCCAGGCCGCGCGCGTGTCGCGGCAGCTGCCCACATCCGAATGAAACGCTGCGCGTCCCACTAGCCGCAAGCGCTGCGTACCAGGTTGGGCTGCGCGGCCAGCTTGACCAGACGCGACACATCGCCGCCCTGCGCTTCCAGCAGCCCCAGCGCGCACAACGCGTCGGCGTTGTCCTCTTCCTCCTGCCAGGGAAAGGACGCTCAGCGCTCACCCTCCTCGAGCCAGCCCAGACACCTTGAGCACAGCAGCCAGCAAACTTTCGGCCTTGGCCCTGTCGCCGCTGGCTGCGCGGGGGGAGTGAGCGCAAGAGGGGACCCCGTTGCGAGCACGGGACACACCTTCCGCCAGCTCGGCCCGCGCACACTGCTCGTACGCGCTGGCGGCCTTGCTCTTGCTTGCCTTGCTGTGGCGGGGCAACAAGGCCTCCACGGCGGCCCTTGGCCTCGCGTCAGTGCGTGCTTGCTCCTCTGCAGCAAGCAGCCGACGACGCACCAGTCCTTGGCGAGGCGCAGCCTGTCGAGGTCGTCCTCCACTCTCTGCACCGACGGCTTCTTCATTGCCGGCGCGCCTCCTCCACACACAGGACACCCCCGCTCTCTGCAGCCCCCACCCGACCCCTCTAGACTTCGAACCGGGCCGCTACACAAACATCGGCACAAATGACAGCACGCCGGAGCTCCACAGGATGGTGCACAGCAGGAACGACGAAGCCTGCTTGAAGCGGATCAACTGCGCCACTCCAGATCCCTCCGCGCCGTGAATGTAGCCCACGGGATGCAGACGCTGCTGCGTCCAGTCCGCCACAGCCACCAGCCCTGCATACGGCAACAGCGAGTGAGCTCCACGCAGGGGCCAGACGAGCCCCCTGAGCGCACCGGGCTGAGTGAGACCGATGCACAAACGGCGGCCGCACGGCGAGCACGCCAGACAACGCGCGGCTGAGGGCAGGGCCCACGACGTGGCGTACACAATGTCGCCCCGCGCTGTGCGTTGCAGCAAGTGCAGCGCGGCCTCCTGGTCTCCGCACACGGCCAGCCAGCTGCTGTTGCTGTGCCAGGCGAACATGCGCACCGTGGGCACTGCAGCAACAAGCGGGCGCGATTGAGCGGG
>CAZYYU010000049.1:2777-15939 GCA_964651735.1 uncultured Gammaproteobacteria bacterium
CGGCGGCGGCGCGCCCAAGACAAGTGATCACCATGGCAACGCCACCGCTTGGGCGCAGCGGTCCAGTCCAGGCAGTCGTACAGCCAGAAGGAGGCATCCGCAGCCCCGCCCACAATCAAGCTGGAGCCATCGGGAGAAAACCGCAGCGCAGACGCGCCCGCAAGCAGCGCCAGCTGATGATGCAGGCGGGCGTTGACGTCCCACTGAAAGTGGGAGCAGCGCTTGAGCAGCGGTGACGCAACAACAGCACTACTGACCACGCCAACGCCCCGCGTCCCGCACCACGCCAGGTACGTGCCACATGGAGACCACGCCAAGGATGTGCACTGCTCCTGGAATGGGCTGGCCAGAAACCGCATGGACGCCTCCACCATGTCCACGGAGGCGCCGGCCGCAGCCGGAACCAGCGACCACAAGCACACGCCGCGTTCACATGCCACAGCCTGGATCCCCCGCGCGCGCGCTTTGAGTAAAGCCCACAAGGCGCACAGTGCGGGGCGCGCACCAGGTCGTGGCCAAAGGGACGCCACTCAGCACACGAGGCAGCCACCTGCTGGGCGTGACTGGGCGTCAGCGTGTCAAGCCAACGCTGGTTGGCCGCGTCGTAGAAGTAGACTGTGCTGTTGCGCGCAAGCACTGCCAGCAAGTCCAGGTGCGTGCTCCAGGACAGCCTTGCCAAGCAGCGGGGAATAAGGACACAAAGAGCATCCCAAAGCAACACCCCACCACACGATGGGACAGCTGTCGAGTGCGGGGCGGGCGGTCGGACGCCTCATCAGAGCAGCCATGCGGTCCAGTGCGGCAGCCACCATGCCGTCCACTGCCCCCAGACGCTGTGAGAACGAGTGAGCGCTGGCGCTTTGCTGTACCGCGTGAGCTCAGCGGGCGTGGGGGCGGCCGAAGGTACAGGCGCTGCGCTGCGTTGGTGGCGGCTCCCGCTGGCAGCCTCGCGTCTGCGGCTGCGTGTGAGCAAGAGGACGTGAGCGTGTGGGCCCGCTGACCGTCCAGGTGTGGCACGCCGTCCTCGGGCAGCGCGGCCCGGCCAAGCAAGGCGCCATGCAGCTCAGCCACAGACGCCTCGGCATCAGCAGAAGGTGGCGTGTCAAACAGCGGGCTCGGGGCTACAGCTGCCGCCTGCATCATGTTGCTGGCCTTGGTCAAGGGGCGCCGCACATCCACACACAAGCCCCTCCTTTGTTGCGCTTCACAGCATAATGTCCAGCACAGTCCTCGCGTACCGGTTGTGGTGGCGGTGATCGTCGATGAGGGGAGGGAAGCAGGCCACCATCTGAAATGAGAGAGTGTGAGAGCCGAAGCGTGACAGTCACGCAAACACACGCAGACAGACAAGGCACTCGCCTTCTCCGCAAAATTGTAGTACATGGTGTTGTAGATCTTCCAGTACACCTGGCGCACCCGTCGCCTGCAGCAGCGGTTGATTTAGCACAAAGCCCGCCCAAGCAAGCAAGAGCGCGTTACGCGGGGTGGTACAGCCCGGCCAGCGTGTACTGCAGGACGCGCGCGGGCCCGATGGCCAGCGACGTGGCCTCGATGGCGTCCAGCACGGCGCCGATCACGTGCGGGCTCGTCTCGAACACGTTGGGCCACACGTAGTTGAGCAAGTGCACCAGGCAGTCCTCGCAGCCCAGACCCTGCGTTCCGCAGCGCTGAGTGACAAAAAGAAACAAAAAACACGCAACAAACACGCAACGCAAACCTTGACACCCAGCGCAATGTGCTTGACCACCGACGCCGCGGTCTGGCGGTGCACCGCGTCGCGGTCGATGAGCGCGTCCTCCAGCAGCGGCGTGACGGCGTTGATGTAGTCGGAGGCCATGGGGCCGATGTACTCAAACATGAAGGACATGGCCTTGAGCACGCCGTTCTGCACGTTCATGTCGGGGATCTTGTACTCGTTCATCAGGCCCGGCAGCACCGTGAAGGGGCTGCACTGCTCGGCCACGATGGCGATGGCCACCGTGGTGCACACGCGGTTCTGGCGCTCCTGCACCTTGAGGTTGTTCAGCAGCGTCACCAGCACGTCCGCGGGCCCGATGGCCTTGGCGATGTAGCCAAACGCGTTCACGCTGGCCTTGCGGATGTTCTTGCGGTGCGCCTTGAGCAGGTCCAGCAGCTCGTAGCAGATGCGCATCCACTCCTTGGCCACCACGAACTCGCCGCCACGGTCGGCGATGCGGCCCACCAGCTCCACCACGTTCTCCTGCACCGACTCGTGGCGGTTGCGCAGAATGGGCGTCAGGCGCGGCAGCAGGTCGCGCACCGGCGGCTGCATGCCCTCCATGCCCATCACGTTCACCACAGCCTTGAGCGCCGTCAGAATCGACGCCAGCACGTCGGGGTACTCCTCGCCCAGGTACTCGTACAGCACCACCGACAAGTGGCCCAGCAGCTTCTCCTCGTCGCACTGCAGTGGATGGCGGCGGTCAGCAAACAAAGCGCAGAGGCGAGGCGGGGGGAGGGCGCTCGCAACCTTGACCATGACTTCGGCGATGCGGCCAATGAGCAGCGCGGCGTGCTGGCGGATCTTGGCCATCTTGTTGTTGAGACGGAACTTGAGCACACCGGCCAGCTGCGGCAAGTACGGCTTCATGCGCGTGCCCAGCGAGTTGACCAGGCGCCCGAAGGAGTCCACCAGCACGCGCGAGTCGTCGCCCAGCTGCTCCTGGAACGCGAAGATCATGCCGTCGATGAGGCGCTTCTCCAGGTCGGGCGACACGTCGGCGGTGCCCAGGTTGGCCACCACCTTGTCCACGCACTCGGCCACCATCTTGCGGAACGGCTCCGACTCGTCCTTGAGCGAGTCAGCCACGCGGCTCAGCACCTCGGCGCCGCCCACGCGGTTGGCAATCTCCACCGTGCACGACACCACCTCCTGGTAGTTGCGCTTCTCCAGCGCCATGCGACGCGTCCAAAAGTTCCTGAAGTACTCGGGCAGAATCTCGTCGCGCACGTACGCGGGCGTCACGCCCTCCGCGCCCACCGCCTGCTGGACCACGCGCAGCACGATGCGCTTCATCTCGTCGTCGGGCGACGCAAACTCGCGGATCAGGATCACCATGACCTCGCGCACGTAGAACGAGGCGATGGACGCGTCCATGAGCGGCAGCATGAAGCCAATGGCCTTGAGGAACGCGGCCAGGCCCTTGCCGCGGTGCTTGCGGATGCCGTAGTACAGATCCTTGAGCACAGCGTCGAACGCCTCAATGCCGTAGGGCGCCGACGCCTCGGCCAGCGCGGCTAGCGCCAGCGCAGTCACGGTGCGCACCTTTTGCTGCTCGTCCTGCAGGCCGCCGCCGGGATACGCCACGCAGTCCACCAGCATCTTGAGGTGCGGCAGCACCGCGCAGCCCACCAGCATGGCCAGCTGCTGGATGATCTTGACGCCCGTGTGGCGCGCCTGCCACGACTTCTTGGAGCGGCACACGGCCTTGAGGAAGGGCAGCAGCGCGGGGATGCCCAGCGCCGACGCCACCACGGCAAAGGCGCGCGCCGTGGTGTTGCGCGCGTACTCGTCGGGGTGGTCCACGTCGGGGCGCATCACGGCGATCATGGTGGCCAGGCCCGCGGCCTTGGCCAGGTTGGAAATGATCTCGCGGCCCTCGGCGCGCGCGATGAACGACTCGTCGATGAGCAGCGGCTCAATCACCACCAGAATCTTGTGCACGTACGGGCGCACCAGGTCGTCCAGCCGGTACAGCACACGGTCGATGGTCTTCACCAGCAGGTGGCGCTCGTTCTCCTCCAGCGTGGACGACATGAGCAGCGGCAGAATCTGCGCGAAGAGCGGGCCGGCGCCGAACAGGCGCGCCTGCTCCGAGATGGTGCGGAAGGCGCGCTTGCGCATGGGCGGCGTGCCGTTCTTGATGGCCAGCAGCAGGCGCATGATGCGGATCTCCTTGGCTTCCTCCGCGTTGGCCGCGTCCTCCTCGGTGCGCCCGTCGATGATCTTGCTGAAAAACTGCCTGTCCTCGGGCCGGATGGGCAGCCCCTCAATCTCGCCAATCATGCCGAACGAGGCCGCCGACACGCCCGCCTCGGCCACCTCGAAGCCGCTGCTGGCGCCGATGAAGGGCGACGGCGTGGTGTTGAGCTTGCGCGCGGGCGTGCGGATGGGCTTGTAGGAGGCGGGCGGATCCACCACCTTGTAGCCCTCGCTGGGCAGCAGCGAGTCCAGCTCGGTGTCAGTCAGGGGCCGGTTGCGCCACTCCAGCTCGGCCTGCGCGCGGAACATGCCACCGGGGCCGGCGGGAATGATGGGCGTGGCACCCAGGCCCAGCGTGCCCACCAGGGGCGTGGCGCCCAGCGCCATGGCGCCGCTGCCCACCATGGGCGTCTCGTCCCAGCGCGTGCGCGTGGCCTTGGCGCCCAGCACAGGCGTCTGGTCCCAGCGCGACGCGCGCTTCTGCGGCGTGGCACCGGCCACCTTGCGCTTGTCCTCCTCGTCATCCCACTGCGACTTGGTGCGCTTCTTCACGTCCTCCTCCAAGTCGTCCAGGTCAACGTCGCCCTTGGGCTCGCTCTTCACCGCGGCGCTGCCGCCGTCGGCTGCCTCTGCTGCTGCTGCGGTGGCTGCGGCGGGTGCCACGTCCCAACGGCGGCTGCGCTTGCCGCTGGGCTTCAGCTCCTGCTTGGCGGCCTCGAGCTTCTTCTCCACCGCCAGCTGCACCTCCTTCTCCTCGCGCTCCAGGTTCACCTCCTCCATGGCTTCCTTGAACGTGCGGCGGCCCTTTTGCGTGCCCTGCGCGAATGCGTCCATGCGCTCCGGCGACAGCTGCGCGGAGTGAGAGCGGAAACGCAAAACAAGAGGCGCCCTCACCTGCCGGTTGTGGCGGCGCTTCTGGTACTCGGACTCCTTCTCAGCAATGGTCTTCTCGCGATACTCGTCGAACACGTCGCCTGCGGGCTCCGCACCGGGCAGCGCCTCGAGCAGCTCGCGCGGAGCCGTGAAGGTCTCTGGGCGGCGGCGCGCTCCCGGCCCTTGGTCATCGTCCTCGTCGCCGTCGTCGCGGCCCAGGTCGATGCTGCCCACGTACTGGTCGCGCCCTGCGCCGTCCTCGTCGTCGGCCGCACGCCCAAACGCCTGCAGCTCGCCGGCCTTGAGTCGCCGCGCCTCTTGCAGTCGCCGAATCTCATCGTCCTCCATGGTGCACGGTCCTGGTGGCGGCGGGTGAGCGGCTGGCCGAGGCGCAAACCGCGCTTTTTTGCACCGACGCGCACGCAAGCTCCAACCACACCAGCCACACCAGCCACACACACGCGCGCGCGCAGCGCTCAGCCCGGGAACCAGCAGCAGCAGCAGAGACGACGGAAAAGTTCGCAGCCCCGACGACGTACACGGGATGCTTCCGGGTTGCTGCTTGCGACTCTTCGTGCCGCTATGCACACAGCAGACCCCCTCCACGACCCACGACAAATGAGCGGCCTTCATTTCTTGCCGCCTTTGTTGTGCACGGCAGAGGCGAGCCAGTCCAACCCTGGCACGCAGCAGCAGCACTGAGCAGCCAATCCACCTTCAACAAAAGCAGTACCTTCGGACAGGCCCTCGCCCGAAATGGCCGAGCAGGCTTGTATGTACCACGGCTTGTCCGTGATGTCCTTGAGCAGTAGCTTCTCGCTCACCTGCGCGTTTGGCGCGGTGACAAGTGCAAACCCCCGCGCAGCGCGACCGCTCACCTCCGCAGCAGTCATTGCTTGTGGCAAGTCCTGCTTATTGGCCAGGACCAAGATCTTGACGGACCAAGTCAGTGGCGGGGCGCAAGGCGGCAGGGCAGCGCGCGCGCGCGCGCCATACCTTCACTTTCTCCAGCTCCACCTCGCTCAGCGCTTTGTGCAATTCATCCTTGGCCTCGTCGATTCGCTCGCGATCCGAAGAGTCCACAACAAAAATAAGCCCTGCGCCGGGTTGAGTGGCAACCAAGCAAGGGACGTGCACGCGTACGCACCCTGCGTCCCGTTGTAGTAGTGGCGCCACAGATTCCTGATTCGATCCTGCAGCGCCGCAAAAGTAAAGCGCCGCACAGAGAAGAATGGCGGCTCTCCGCCCGCAACGCACCTGGCCGCCAATGTCCCACACCATGAACTTCAGGTTCTTAAACTCGACGGTCTGCGAGGCAAGGTGAGGAGGGCCAAAAACACCCCAGCGACGCAAGGCGCACCTCCACGTTGAATCCAATGGTGGGGATCGACTGAACCACCTGTGGAGGCAGCTGTCAGCGGCGACCCAGCGCAGCAAGCAGCACCACGCACCTCGCCCAGCTTCAGTTTGTACAGAATGGTGCTTTTGCCGGCTGCGTCCAGGCCGATCATCAGCAGCCGGGTGCTCTTCTTGCGCGCGGCACTGGGTGCGTCGAATGGGGGGTGAGGTGACGCCACACAAACGATGCGCCGCAACGACGCAAAAACGGATGCTGTTCACGCGAGGTGCGGCGTGCACCCGCGACGCAGGGCTGCGCCGTGCGCGAGTGGGCCCCCGTGGGCTCTTCTTTTCGAAAAAAGGCTGAACCAGGCCGCCCTCAGCGTTGGAGGGGGCCCCAGCGCACTCCGCACGGCCAGCCACAGCCCCTGCCCAAGCAGCCCCAGCCGAGGTGGCGGGACAAGCCAAAAAAGGAACAAAAACGTGCGTACAGCTTCCGAAAGGCTGCTCCCATGACGCCCACACGACCACAGCCAAGGCACGAGCGGCCGCTGAGCCGGGGCACCCCCGATGCGCGCGCCTCTGCGGTCGGTCGTTTTTCGGGCAGCGACGTCGCCAGTGAGTGTCGCCGCGGCCACAGTGGAGGGGTTGTTGCCGCCGCCATGGTGCGCATCGGGTTGGGCAGCTCCGACGAGGACGAGCAATCGGACAGCGACCATGAGGTGCGTTGGATCCTGCCTGCCGACGCGGGTGCCAGCGCTTGAGTTCGAGCACGCACCGCGCGCCGGCGAGCCCAAGGGCGACGCTGTGAATCCCCGGAGGGCGTTGTGCGCGGGCTCACATGTGCTTGGCAGGGCGGCCTCGTCGTGCATCGTCCCGTGCCCAAGCGACCGGCGACCGACGTGGGCGTGGACTCTGCTGACTCGGACATCTCCGGTGGGCCCGCTTGGCTGCTCAGCGCGCCCTTTGGTGACGCGCGGCGCCCGCTTGTGCAGAGGAGGCCGATCTGAGTGACGTGGAGGCGGAGGAAAGCTTCGACTCGCAGCAATATGAGGATGAGCGGCACGTCGAGGCGTGGCCGCCGCTGCACGAGGTGCGCCGTGTTTTTGTGTGGCCTTCCTCTCATCTGGCCCCAACAGAGTGTTGCGCTGGGCACAGCTGCCCAAGGTAGGGCCACTAGATTGCCACTGGCTCGCCGTCTCAAACCGTCTGGTGCAAGGCGCGTCTTCGTTTCTCATGGACGTGGGAGAGGACGATGACGGCGAGGCGCTGCTGGAGCGCAACCGGTCGGGAGTGGGGCTGGCGCTGCCGTCGCAGCTGGGCCTGGACTCTGCTCGTGTGCAGCTGCTCAACTCAGTGCTGTTTCAAGTGCGGCGCGAGGAGTGCGTTCCTTGCCTTTCCCCTCACCGCTCGCCCGCCCGCCCGCCCGCAGGAGGAGTACCGCGACGAGGACGGGATCCGCCGCGTACGACTGTGCTTCGTGGGGGGGAAAGATGTGACACGATCCACCGATGCTCACGGCTGCACTGCAGGTGGCGGCGCTGGACCGGTCGCCTCACAAGGTGCTGCGGCTCTTCGGCCACGCCGTTTTGTGACGAGAACGGGGCCCCTCGCGCAGAGTGGAAGGGGCTTCTGGATGGACCGCTCGATGGATGCACGCGACGACAGCCCTGCGGCCATCGTGCCTCTGGGTCAGCGTGTGTTTTGGTTTTAGGCTCGCTTTGTGTTGAGCACTGTGGGCGACAGAACACGCTCCGATGCTGCCCCGGACCGTGCCTATCGCGCAGCCCGTGCAGCTGGAGCTCGCCGAGCGCAGGTGCGCTTGTCACCGTTTTTGGCCGCCATGTTGATCGCGCTGGTCAGGCTGCTTGAGGCCAGTGCGGACCCGCTGGGCCGGGCCAGGATCGCGCAGTTCTACGCCACACGCGTTGGTTGGGGTGCGAGCAAGGCGGGCAGGGGACGGTTGCGCAGCCCGCTGACGCGTGCTGTGTGTGGCAGGGGTGGGGGAGAGGACGGCTGCGGTGCAGGCCCGCACCGTGACGTGCAGCACCGCGTGTGTAGCTGCCGTGTGTCCCCCGTGTGGTTTTGGCGCTGACTCGCACCGCAGGGCCGTGCACGGGGACGCGGCCGGTGCAGTGGCCGCGCTCACACTGCACCGCACACATCTGCCGGCGGGACGCGCCGCCGACGCCTGTGCGTGCCTCGCCCCGTTTGCTACGCTCCGCGCCTCACGTCTTGTTTTGTTCGTCGCCGCCAGCCCGCGAGTCGCGCGCCCATGCGCTGGTGCGCCAACTGGCAAGAGCCGACACGGTGCTTGGCTTTCCCTGCCAGCTTTTCTTGTTGCCTTTCTTGACTTTTTGTCTCCCTTCTTTTGGCAAGGCCTACGCGAGCTCGTGGCAGCTGGTGGACGCGCTGTGGGGCCCCGTGGCCGAGCAGGTGGAGGTTAGATACGTGGGGCGGGGGCCGTCTGCTCCGCTGCTGATGACGCTGGAATGGACAGAGCAACGGGTTCAAGGAGGAGAGGAGACGACGTGACGCGCTCTCGGCGTGGCTGCAGAAGGCCGTGGCCGCCGCCGTGGACCGCGGTGCGGGCTGTCAGAGACGCTGGTGCAGGTGCCCCCCTCTCACCAGCGACCGCCACCGCCACGCAGAGCTGGAACGCGCGCGCTCGCCGCTGCATCGGTGTGCCATCCTGCTCAGCGGCGGCCGCGTCGACGAAGCGCTTGCCCAGTGCGCCGTCACTGCCGACAGGTGCGCGTTTGCCTTTGCTCTCGTTGCCGCTCCAGCTCAACGTACGCCGTTGCAGTCCCCGTCTGGCTGCGCTGCTGGCCGCGTGCGTCAGCACCCGCGAGGCCAAGCGTCACGCCGCCAAGCAGCTGAAGCAGGTGGCCGCTCTCCGGCGGCGTTGGCGGCGCTTCTGCTGAGCTAACGGCTGCACAAACGCAGTGGCGTGACGACAAGGTGGTGCCCGACTTCATGGACGCCGACGGCGTGTGTTGCGTGGACATGGTCACGGGTGAGTGCGGCTCGCGCTGCGTGCAGATGTGCCGTGACGCAAGCGCTTTCCAGGCGCGCTGCCCGATCAACGCGTGTGGCCGCTGGACTGGAGGCGCAAGCTGGGCATCCTGCTGTGGTGCGTGCGTGCGTGCGTGCCTTGGTCGGAGATGTTGCTGACTGCTTTGCCAGGTATCGCTTCACCGACCAGCCCCTGAGCTTGGCCGTGCGTCTGCTCGAGACAGTGTTGGGGTGAGAGGAGATGGTTGCAGCTGCTGCTGCTCAGGTGTTCGTTCTGTGCAGAGATCGCCGCACCAACGACGACGTGGAGGACGTGGACTTGCAGCTGCTGCGGCTGTATGCCAGCAGACGTGGCGGCGGCGGCGATGCGGGCGTTGTGCTGCGGCCCGAGAACTGGCACGCGGCTCCAGTTGCGGCGCTCTTTCTGGTTGTTGGTGTTGGTTGAGCCTGACCTTCGTTTCCTGCAGTGTGACTGGCTGCAGTGCTGGCTGCTGCGCTGCGCGCTGGCGCATCTGACGCAGGTGCCTGCTGTGGAGATGTGCTGCTCGCGCTCATCGAATGGCTGCAGAGGACGGACTCGGAGGACGCGCGCCGCCTCGTGAGCTGGGCCACCGGTGCGTGAACGATGGCTGGCGGCGGCGGCGGCGGCGGCGGCGGCGGCGTTCCATGCTGACGCACCGCAGAGCGCAGCGTGGACGTGGCGCTGACGCAGAGGCTGGCCGGGCAGCTGGAGGCATTGGGGCTGTGGCCGTGGGCTGTGTACGTGTGGACGGCCTGCGAGGGCGCCGACGAGGGCGCGCGCAGGCGCAGCGTGTGCCAGCTGATCGAGCGCGGTGCGTGCGTTGCCACGCCGCCGTCGGCCCTGCTCGGCGCTGACCCGTTGTGTGTGCTGCAGCGGCGCCCAACTTTGCTGCCGCCGCGGACCTGGAGGCTGAGTGGCGCGACACGTGGATCGAGAGCGCACTGCGCAGGTGCGGTGGCGTGTGACGTGCTTGTGGCGTTTGACGTGCTTGTGACGCAGTGCGCGCCACCTGCATTTGGCGTCTTTGTCGCTGCCGCAGCAGCAGCGGGCGCTGCGGTCGTCGACGGCCGCCGGTGTGGTGGCTGCGGCCGAGTCGGAGTGGGGCGTGGTCATGCATGCAGGTGCGGCTTTGCCTTGTGCAGTGCCCCCGCTCATCGGTGGCTCGCAGCGCGTCTGGTGCTCGGCGACCGAGACACGAAGCTGGCGGCGCTGGGCCGTCTGGTTGCCCTGCTGGTGCTGCGACCTTCCGTCGACAGGTGCGCATTGCGCTGCGTGCGCTATCCTCGCCTGTTCAGTGCGCTGCGGCCCAGGTTGGAGGAGGTGGCGCAGTACGTGGACGAGTGCAAGTTCGAGCCTGCCTTGCGCGCGGTTGGCCGAGCCCCCTTTGTTGCGCTGCCCCTCTCACTCGGCCCTTGTCGCGGCGCAGCTGCTCATGTGCTGCGTGGCCGCGGCCGACAGCCCCAAAGGCCCGCCCTCGGATCGACTCAGGCAGCTCGTGGCGCAGGGTGATTGTGATGGTGGTGGTTGCGTGGGGCCGCGCTGCTGACGTGCGTGGCGTGTCAGCGGGCTGGCTGGAGCCGCTGCAGCGTGCCATTGCCGAGGCCAGCTGGGGCGAGATGCGCCACGCGCTGTGTGTGGTGCTGTCGCGCTGCAAGGATGTGGCGGGCGCCAGAAGCGCAGGAGCCGGTGCCGTGTTGCTGACGGACGAGGCGCGAGCCACGCTCATGTTCCAGGCGGGCGAGGCCTACCTGCTGTGATGACCAAAAAACGTGAAATTTCGCGCACATACACAACGCCACAGCGAGGGTCTCTTGCATCCGTTCCCCACCCAAGCATGGACTCCACTGCCAACAGCACCGCCACCGCCGGTAGAGCCTGCTTGGCAAGCGCCGCTGTGGTGCGCTCATGGGGTCCTGCCCGCAGCTGGCACTGCTGCCGCACCCGCCGCCGCTGGTACAACCGCGCGCGCCTCCCGAAGGGCCCGATGTTGCTCACAGCCGCAAAAACAACCAGCGGCGCCGCGCAAATGGCTTGTCAGCTTTGATGGAAGCGGTGCGCACACTCGCCTCGTGCGCTTCCACCGCGCGCGTCTGACTGGTGGCGCCGCAAAGAAAACGCGACCTCGGCCGTGAATTTCACCATCCAGCACATGAACCGCGCGCGCGACGAGATGCTGCTCATGTCGGTTTGCGAGCGCGTCAGCACGCACCTGTACACGCATGCCTACGTGTCGCAGGATTTTGTGCTGGACGCGCAACACAAGCTGGAAGACGCCAACAAGGCCCTGCTGCGCAAGCAAGCTCGTCTGGCCCACGAGCAGGGCGTGCAAAACGGTACCAAGGGGGCCTCTGGTGCTGTGCAGGCCGCCAACTGCCACGTCCCGCAGTGCATCTGTTGCTGGCAGCCTCGGACTCGGTGGGCGAGATGATGTGAGTGCTGCGTGTCGTGGTGCAGTGCGTTTGGTGTAATGCTCGCGCGCAGCTGCCACGCTGCCGCGGAGAAGAAGGCTGACTTCATCGTGGTGGGGAGGCGCGGGCTTGGCGTGCTGAAGCGCCTGGTGCTTGGCTCTGTGTCGCGCTACGTTCTGGAGAACGCCCCTTGCGACGTGATCGTGGTCAAGGGTGAGCGAGCATGCAGCAGCGGAGGACGTTTGCTGACGTGTGCTTTGGCGGCCAGGCGACTACGGGCCGGAGGTGCAGCACGACACCACCAGGACGGCGGTGCGCCGCGCTGAGGAGCTGGAGCGACAGCGCCGCATCGACGAGGCCAAGCAGGAGCTGGACGAGGAGGCCAAGCGCCAGCAGGTGGCGCCCCCCGCGCTTGCTTGCTGCAAGCACTGCGCTCACAGCGCGGCGGCAGTTCACCTCGCAGCTGGACCGCAACATTGCCAGACTAGCAGAGGTGAGCTATGTACTGTGTGGTGCCCGTCGTGCGCTGCAGGCGTTATGTGCATGAGAGCAGGAGGGCGAGCGCACGCGCCGGCTGGCGGAGTTGGACGAGCGCCACCGCCGCGAGCAGGTGGAGCGCGAGCGAAAGGCGCAGGAGGAGCAGGCCGCGCACCCCATCACCTTCCTCACGGACAAGAAAACACAATGAAGGGCTGCATTTGAGAGCAACAGCCACCGGCGCCCCGCCGCCGTCACCGCTGATGCTGTTGGAGCTCGAGTCGCACTCAGAGCTCCTCTTCGTCCGTCTGCTCGGCGTCGGCCTGAGCCACGCTGGGAGGCTCGGGCGGTGTGGAGGCCAGCGCCCGGCGAATCGCGTCCATGTCAACCTGGGGCTTGGATCCCAATTGCTGTGAGCCGCCCCCCGTATTCTCTGCCAAGTGCCCGCGCTTACCCCTCCGCCCTTTGAGCGGACGGCCTCCCCCCGGTGAGCAGCGAAGCGCTAACACCAACGCCCAAGGGGCACCTTGGGCCTTTGGTCGTCGGCAGCGGCGTGCAGCAGCCAGCCAGACATGAACTGCCCCAGACCCTTGTTGATGTCCTCCGCAGAAAAGGCCTTGTTGGCAACCGCCTCCTTGACCATGTTGCGCAGCCTGCAGCCGCGGCGACGCCGTAAATCACCAAGCAAGGAGCCAGAAAAGCGCCGGCGCCACCCCACCCGTCCTCGCCCTGCATGCGGTAGGGCACTTGCAGCAGGCGCGGGAGCAGCTCGCCCGAGTACGTGATCTCCATGGCCTCGGCCAGCGAGTTGCCCGTGCCCTCGATGTAGGTCTCGAACGCCTCCTGCACTGCCTCGCAGAAGCCGCGCTTGACGTTGCTCTTGCGCGTGAGGCGGTGGCACTGCACAGAAGCCATTAAGCGCGTTTTTGACCCCCACCGCGTGGCCCACCTCCTGGCCAGCCCAATCGCCCCAAGCGAACGCGTCGCGCGTCGCACTGTCGGCAGCTGCCCCTGCCACTCCAGCCACGGCAGCTGCCAGCACCAAGGAGACGACCAAGGCGACCCTCCACATCATCGCCGTTTTCA
>CAZYYU010000050.1:0-3093 GCA_964651735.1 uncultured Gammaproteobacteria bacterium
CCCCGGCCGGCGCCTTGGCAGCGAGGCGGTCGCGGTGCGGCCGCTCACGGTGGTAGGGGGGGGGGGGGTTTTCTGCTGCGGCCTGTCGGGTCCAGCCTGGAACGGGGTCGGGACCCGTTGCACAAGCACCCCATCGTTCTCTGAAACGTCGACCTTCGGTGGCAGCCGCGTGACGGAGGAGGCAGCCGAACAAATGGCGACCGCGCGGCTGGAGGCTGAGGTGGTCTCGCTGAGAGCGCGCGTCGCGGAGCTAGAGGAGCAGCTGGCGGCAGCCAACGCGCTCAACCAGAGGCTGCGGCAGACCAACGAGCGCATGGAGCACTCGTTTCAGGAGCTCATCGAAAAGCTGGGCTCGCGGCAAGGCCCGCAGCACGGGGAACCGCTTGCGTCACCCAACTCGCCCAAGCCCGGCAAGAAGTCACGCGAGAAGGTGGGTGGCGCAAACGGCAACGTGTCACACACAAAATGCTGACGGTCGCCGCCGCCACCACCAGGACGTGAGAGCAGACGAGGTGACGGTGAGCCCCCGCACCAGCGGCCACGACAAGGGTGGCACCGTCAAGTCCACGTCGCTGAGCTCGCAGCTGCGAGGCGCGCTGCGTTTGGGCGACGAGAGCGGGCCCTCAAGTGCACGACCACGCGCGCTCAGCGGGGCCGGCGACAGCAGGACCGCGCCCAACCTCAGCGGCAAACTGGTTGACCTGAGCAAGCGCAGCGCGCGAGCCTCCAACTCCAACTTGGCCTCGCCGCGTGCCAGCGACGGACTGGCTGCGGTGCAGAAGACGTGGGGCGTGGCGCTGCGTGACTACTACGCGTCGGGCGTGACGCTGCCGCCGGCCGTGTCGCACATGGTCACGGCCATCAAGCAGCACATTCAGACGGCCGACGCGACGATTCTCTTTGTCAACCTGCCCGCGGACGAGGATCTGGGGCTGCGCGGGCTGCTGGAGTTTGGCGACTCTGTGCCGCCCGCCACGCCCATTGACAAGGTGTGCAAGGCGCTGCTGTCATATTTGACGTCGCTTCCCGAGCCGGTGGTGCTGGAGGACGCGGCGTTGTTGCTGGTGGAGGCGCTGGAGCAGGACGACCAAGAGTACCAGCTGCAGAGCGTGCGTGGCGTGCTGCAGTCGCTGCCCTACAACCACCGCGTGCTGCTGCAACTGCTGGTGCAGCTGATGCAGCGCCTGGAGCAGGCCAAGTGGTCGCTGGACGGCGCGGTGGCGGCCCTGGCCACGGCGCTGTTCCCGGGCAGCGTTGCTCACGCGTCGGCGTGCGCCTTGATGCGCGTGCTCATGGCCAGCAGCGACACATTCCCCAGCTCCAACCTCATGATCCAGTACCAGGTCGAGAAGGGCTCGGGCTTGATGCTCACCAAGAGCGCCGAGCAGTCGTACTTGGTGCACCGCCTGCTGCACCGCTTCACACAGGAACAGCGCACTGTGTCAGCGCTGCTGAGTCTGCACGCGCTGTGGATCCCCAAGGCAGACTTGTTGGCGGAGCTGGCTCTGCAGCACTCTCAGTTCGCCACGGCTGGCCCTGAGCCGCCGCGCAACTGGCGGCACATGGCCCGCCTGCACGTGCTGTACATGGTGCAGACGTGGCTGGAGCTATGCCCTGAGACGCTGTGCGAGGACGAAAAATGGTGGCCTGCGCTGCGCAAGACTGGCCGTGCCTGGCAGCGGGAGTGCACCGACGGCGGAGAGCAGGAGCGCAGGTTTGACTGTGTGGCATGTGCGGCTGCCGGTTGCGTTCACCATGAAGTTTCTTGCGCAATAGGCTCCGCAAATGGCTCAAAGCGTTTCAGAAGCGCGCACTGTCTGCGTACAACGAGGTGCCGCCCACCCATCACCCACCCACCTCAACTCCCGTCTCTTGTCAAGCAAGCTCACCGCGCAACAACGCGCGCCACAGACGCACGCTCAGTTGGCGGCGTTGGCGGACGTGGCGCACACCCCGGCCCCGCCCAACAGCGAGGTGCTGGCCACAGACCCTCGCGTGGTGGCGGAGCAGATATGCGCGCTGGACGCCGTGTACTTCCACGCCGTGCCCAAGACAGAGCTGCTGCTGTGCGATGAGCTCTCGGGCAAGGACGTGCAGAGCAAGGCGCCGCACTGGTGGCGCATGATTGCGTCCTTCAACCTGCTGTCGCAGTGGGTGTGCACCACCATCCTCACCGCGGACCAGCCTCAGCAACGCGCCGAGCACATTGGGTTCTTCGTGCGTTTGGCCGACCAGCTGCAGACTGTGCTGGCCGACTACAACGCGGCCTACGCCATCATCTCGGCATTGTCAGATTCGTCCATCGAACGTCTCAAGGGTGATTGATTTGGCTGACTGCCTCCGCCCCCCGATCAAGCAACCCTCACTTGTGATGGTTGCAGCTTCGTGGTCTCGTGTTCCGCAGCAGGATCTGGACCTGAATCAGAAGCTCAACCAGTTGTGGAGCGTGTCGCACAACTTCCGCACGTACCGCGAGGAGCTGCACCGCGTGCGCGACATGCCACCCGCCATCCCGTATTGCGGCCTGCTCAGCAAGGACTTGTTTGCGGTGGCCGAGAACAATCGCTCCAACAAGGTTCGTGCCTTGGCTCTTTTGCCGGGGGCTGGGCTGCTCACACTGCAGCCGCAAAGGTCTCATCGCCCAACGGCGGCGCCGACCATGTCAACGTGGACAAGTTCCGGCTGTTGTGGGAGAAGATGGAGCCGTTTCTGCGGCTTCGCGCCACATCCGAGTACCGGATCGCGCGTGTGGACCGCCTGCAGTCCTTCTTTCTCAACCTGGGCAAGCCCAACGCGGGCACGCTGCTGCTGGAGCCCAGCGCCTACAAGGCCGTGTCGTCGGTGCTGGAGCAGAAGAAGAAGCCTGCCGAATGACCGGCCATTTTGTTTGGGCGCTGCTTTGCACCCAAGACACATTGAAGTTTCATTTGCATTTCTCTCTCTCTCTCGATCAATGGGGCGTGCTGCCCTTCTTCAGCACTGCCGCAGCCAGCGTGCCAGCACCGCCACCGCCACCGCCACCACCAGCACCGCCGCCTCCAGCCACCGCGGCCGAGAAAAGCTTGGGCGTGGTGCTGTACGGGCTGTACATGG
>CAZYYU010000050.1:3193-15710 GCA_964651735.1 uncultured Gammaproteobacteria bacterium
CCAGCCACCGCGGCCGAGAAAAGCTTGGGCGTGGTGCTGTACGGGCTGTACATGGAGTTGGTAGACTCGAACTTGTCGTCCTCGTCAGAGTCGTAGGCCGGCAGCGGGTGATACTGCACGGCGTCGTCCGGTTGCTGGTGCTGCTGCTGCGGATGGATGGGGATGGGCGAGTTGTTGCTGACCACGTGGCCCATGAGCGAGGATATCTCTCGCGACACCACCACCGGCGCCGCAGACGACTCGGAGCGGTGGCGCGTGTTCTGCGGCCAGAAGTGCAGAATGAACACGCACAGCGGCACAATCTCCCACACGAAGAAGGAGAAGGCCCACAGCGAGCCCCGCCAAGTGAAGCCCTGCGCCGCCTCGATCTCGTTCCACGCCACCACATTGGCCAGCACCAGCACGTTGAGCAGGGCGCGCGACAGGAACACAAACACCAGAAACCCCACGAAGAGCGCCATCTTGGCTCGCGTGGACCGGCGCCCCAGCCGCGTCAGAGCGGCGGGCTCCACCGTGACCAGGTGCCACAGTTGCCGGCCCTGGTATGCGATCACGCCGCCCAGCAGCACGTACACGCACGCAGCCAGCACCAGCTGCGCCTGCACCAGCTGCGCCACCTTGTTGCGCCTGTTGATGAGGAGGACACAGCGCGCACGAATCCACTCACCAAGGACGGGTGCACAAAGCCCAGCACCACCAATATCACGTGGCCAATGAAGAAGACCCCGTTGAGCGCGCAGTAGAAACTGGCAAAGTACTTGCGTGTGCGCTCCTGCGTCGTTGCACAATCAGCAGCCATGCAGTCTCGATCGCCGCGCGCTCGGCGGCTCACCTTCCACGTTTCAAAGTGCAGCACATGGCCCCAGTGCACCACAAGCAAGCTGTAGGCCAAGATGCAAAACACAAGCGGGGCCCACAGCAGGATGCGGTAGACCATCTGCGTCTTGTTCTCCAGCAGCTCCAGGAACAGGAACATGACGGCCCGCATCATGGCCCACAGCAAGGACAGCACCAGCACGGCCACTGGCGGTGCGAGTGTGAGCCTCCACCACCGCGGCTCGCAACCCCCGCCTCCTCCTCTTGCGACCTTGAAAAGAGAGCACCCGGTGGCCAAAGTAGACCACGCGGCCCACGCTCACTGCGGCCAAGCAACACACCGCGAAAAACAGCAGCGTCAAAGGGAACGAGAAGCTGGCCAGCTTGACTAGCGGCACAGTGGACTGGAACGAGGAGCCCCCCGTGGCGTTCAGCCGCAGCATCCTGGAGGCCGCAGGCAACATTGCGCAGGCCGCGCCAGCGGGCAGTTCCCCACGCGGAGGCGAGCCCAGCCGTCGGGCTGTTGGGTGGCGCAACGATCGCGCTCGCGGTGCAGGCGAACAACCCTCTCCGTGTGGGACATTACGAGTTGCGCTTCCGGCGTACATTGCTGCTCGTTGTTCACGAGTGATCCTCGCAGCGGACCTGCGAGCGCGTCAGCACAACGGGCACCAAGCAACGCCGTCGCCACCTCATTGTCGAGGATGAAGAAGCGCGTCGGCTGCAGCGGCTTCTCGCAATCGTAGCAACTGCAACACACATCAACAACAAACATGGAGTCGCAGGCAAGAAACAGTGGCATACGAGAAGCACTCGCGATGGAAGATGAGGTTCCTTCGGCACTCGAGGTAGTTGGAGCCCAGCTCCACGGGCTCGTGGCATCGGGTGCACTGGGATGGCGATTGAGCGCGTTGGTCCGAAGCCACAAACACAAGCACCTTGAGGTCGTTTTTCATGGGCAAGTCGTCCGAGCAGTAAATGTTGGAGCCGTCGCGGAAATACGAGCCGTTGATGGGCTGCGACAGCTGGTCAGACTTGCGCTCGACAACAACCAACAACCAACAACAACCAACAACTTGCCTTGCCGCAAGTGCTGCACTTGAAGCACGTGTTGTGGAAGGCCACACCTGAAGAGCGCTCACGAAATGAGGGGCAAGCATCGCACAACACAAACGCGGCACCGTCTGCGGTGGTGTAGGTTCCGCTGATGGCCTTGTTGCAGCCACCACAACACAGGACCACTTTGGTGACGATGTGCTTGTGCAAGTCACGCAACGCCTCTCTGGCCTGCAACAGCAACAGCAACAGCAACAGCAGCGGCGATGAGGACTTGTGCGGGCAACGAGCAACGCCACTGACCACGGCAGTGTCGCAGGCGCCGCTCTGCTCGTGCACCTTCATGGCGCGGATGACCTTGCCGGCCCAGTCCTTGCATTGCTGCACCGTCTCGTGCAGCTGCGTTGTGTGAGCAAGCAACGCCAGGCAGCGGGACAAACCCAAATGTACCCGAGTCGGGTTGTCGCGCAGGTAACCCGCGCAGAGATGCTTGAGCAAGTTCATCCAGAAGATGAGTGCCCGCTGCAGCTCGGGGCCAGCTCCGCCCTGCACAGCAACAAGGTCAGCAAAGCACGAGCAAGCACGAGCAAGCAAGCAAACCTCCAGCAGCTGGTCGATGCGCTCCTTGGCACCCGGCAGCATGGTCAGCGAGGCCGCCAGATTGGAGGGAATGGAGTCGGACGACGCAAACACCGCTGTCTGGCCCTTGGCCAGCTCTGCGATGCACGAGGTCAGCGCCTTGCCCACCAGCAGCGTCTGGCCAGTGATGGCGGTGGTGGCGGCGGCAGTGGCAGGAGCAGTGGCACCACCGGGCGGAGACCCTGCATGCGTGAACAGCGAGTCTGTGGCCGGATGTGGCGGAGAGTTTTGCTGCTGCTGCTGCGGCGGCGGCGGTGGCTGCTGTGCGAGCTTGTCGGGGCCGGAGCTGGTGCGTCGGCTGCGGTCCTTGGTGGTGGGCGAGCTCTTCTTCAGCGTGGACGCGTAGCTGGCCGCTTCAGCCACCATCTCCTCCAGCCGCGTGCACAGCAGGCCCACGTTCTTGACCTCGTCCTGTCGGTTTCAGCGGTCAGAGCGAGCCCAACATGCAGCCGCAAAAAAGGAAACCTTGGCGCGAATTTGGGCGGCCGCAAAGCGTTCCGAGCTGGGGTCGAAGCTGGCGGCGCCGGCCAGCTCCTGCAACGCCTTGGCGCAGCTGCTGAGCATGGTGGCGGTGACGCGCACAATGCGGGCCACGTCGGCGCCGTCAGACAGCACCGTCACGCTGTGGCGCACGACGTTGGCGGTGGCCAGCACGGCCGCACCCAGCACAGGGTGGTCCTCGGCTGCGCGCTGACACTGCGTGGTCACCGCGACGCTTTCGCGACGCAACGCCTGCTCCAGAGCCGCGGCGTTGCTGGCACGCGGTGGCTGCGGCAACTCGCCGCCCAGCAGCGCTTCCAGCGACTCCAGCGCCTCGATCACCTGGTACAGCTCGGCCAGGCGCGCCACCTTGGCCGAGAACACGGCCAGCTTCTCCTTCATGCGGCCGCACTGCTCCAGCGCTGCGCCCGCAGCCGCTTGCACCAGGCGCTCGTCGCCCACTGGCAGCCCCAGGTCGCGGATGCGGAAGATGACGTCGAACGACGAGTGGCCCAGCAGCTCGGTCAGCGCGCACAGTTGCGCCACGTGCACGTCGTCGTCAAAGTGGCGGGCCAGCGAGCCCACCTGCAGCACCACGTGCACAATAGCGTCGCTGATGTTGGCCGTGTCGTCGTGGTCGGCCAGCGCCCGCTCCGCCAGCCGCAGCGCGTCCGTCAGGCCCGTGACCAGGCCGCGCACAGGGGCCAGGTCGGAGGCGTTGCCGCTGCGGGGCTGCGCGCGAGGGCTGCACGGCTCGCCCTCACGCAGCGCCGCCAGCCGCTTCATGATGCGCGAGGCGTCGGGGTCCGCGGCCACGGTACGCGCGGGCTGCAGCGCCGCCACAGCCTTGGCCGCCCACTTGGCCAGCTGCACCAGCACCAGTGACAGCTTGCGCAGCGCCAGCAGCCCGTCCTGCGTGCTGTCGTCGCTGGCGTAGTCGCGCACGTCAAGCGCCGCGTACACGAAGCCCGTGGCCGCGTCGGCCAGCTGCTCGCGCAGCCCCTGCAGCAGATTCCTGGTGGGCTCATCGCTGAGGCCCGCGCACACAAAGCCCGTGTCAGCCAGAATGCGGCCCAGCAGCGCCACGTAGGCGGCCAGCGAGAACTTGTCGGGGTTGGCCTTGAAGGCGCGCAGCTCCTGCGACAGCGGCGGGATGGCGTCCTGCACGGCCTTGATGCGGGGGAACAGGTCGCGCTCGCGCGGTGACGCACTCACGCCCTCCACCAGCGCGGCCTGCAGCGTGGCGGCCTCGGGGCACGAGTCGGGCGTGCGCAGCGGCCGGAAGGCCTTGGCGTCCAGCGCCTCACAGACGCGCAGCAACGCGTCCACTGACTCGGTCAGCGCCGTCACTGCAGCGCGGCAGGCTTGCGCCGCGTCCTCGCCCAGACTCTGCGCCGTCTTGGTCAGCAGCTGCTTGGCGCGGCCCAACATGAGCTCCGCCGCCTGCTGCAGCAGCACGCGCTTGCCCGCGTCCTGCACCGCCAGCATGGAGGCCCTGACGTGGCGCAGCGCGGCCGCGGTGTCGCGCACAAAGTCGCCCCACGCCCACTCGCACGTGGCGTCGCGCGCCGCCAGCTTCACGGCCTGCAGCGGGGCCGGGTCCGGCGGCGCAGCGCGCGGCTCGCACGGGCCCTCGCGCCACTCGCGCTCCAGCTGCGCGTGCGCCTCCGCCAGCACGGCCTCCGCGCTGGGCACGTCGAAGCAGTCCACGGCCATGAGCGCGGCCTGTGACATGGCCAGCTGTGCCAGTTGCCGGAACTGCCGCACCACCAGCGAGCACGAGTTGAGCAGATCCTCGTCGGTGGCGGCGTCGGCGTTGAAGTCGCGCAGCGCAAACACCATGGCCGCAGCCAGGTTGGCCAGCTCCTCCAGCTGCGCGTACATGACCTGCTGCGCCTCGGCGTCCTGCACGCTCAGCGCCACCAGCTTGCCCTGCTGCATCAGCTCCACCAGGTCGCGGAACAGGTCCGACACAAAGGCGCCGTCACGCGTGCGCTCGCGCAGCTCGCCCTCCACGGTGGCGATCACGGCGCCCAGACTGGCCTGAAACTGTTCCAGCTCCGCGCTCAACTCGTCCCCGGTCAGCGGCACCACGTCCTCGTCGTGTTCATCGGCCAAAGCCTGGTCAAAAAAATGGCTGCTTTGAGCAAAAAAGCAGCAGCAAAAGCGCAAAAAACGCAACCTCAACCACGGCCTGAGCCAGCGCGTCGGCGTCAAAGGGCGGCGCCGGCTTCTTGGCCGCGTGTTTGCGCGCCACCACCGGCGTGTCCAGCGCCGTCAGCTCCAGCATCTCCGGCATGAGCGAGGCCATGTTGCGCTTGCCTCCCGCACGCAGCGTCTCCATGTCCACCGTGCGCAGGGCCGGCGCCTCATCTTCGGGCCCGCGCACATCGAGCTGCAACGAGCGGATGGCCGAGTCGAGGTCCACCGGCGTGGCCAGCACCAGGTCCGGGAACAGCCCGTCCAGCTGCACCGCGTTCTCTGCCAGCTGTGCAGCCAGGTCGGCAAACTCATCGGCGGCCGCGGCCGCCCCGTCATGCTCAAGCTCCACGCCAGGCTCCACAATGCTCCCGCTCAGCGACTCCAATTGCTGTGCGTGCGTGCGTGCGCGTGTGTGTGAAAGAGGAAGGGACGGCGAAGAGCGCTCACCAACGGGGCCATGGACTCCAGCTCTGCCAGCGATTCCATGATGCGCTGCTGGCGGATGGGGTCTTCGACCTTGTGGGCCTTGCTGCGCTTCTTCTTGACAAAGTCCTGCGACTTGCGCTGCACGCCGTCCTTGAGCTCCTGGATGCGAGCGTGCTGCACGCCGGCCCGAGCGTAGCGGGCCAGCCGCACCATGTCGTCGGTGGGCTCGGCGGTGCGTTCCACGGCTCGCTCCTTCTCGCGCTTCTTGACGGCCTTCTCCATCTTGGGCAGCTGCTGCACCATGGAGGCCTTGCTGTGGGCCGCGCGTTGCCGGTCCTGCTCCGTCTCCGGCACCAGCACCATGCTGGGCAACGCCGCCTCCAACTCCTCGATGGTGGCCAGCAGGTCGATGGCGTCGGGCTGCGCGGGGTTCTCCACCACGGCCTTGCGCGTGCTGTCTGCCGCGTCGCGCGTGTCCACCACCAGGTCGAAGCCGTCCACCAGCACGTCGCCGATGCCGCTGACCAGCGCGGCCAGGTGCGCAAACTCGTCGCCCTGCGAGGGCTGCGACGCCTCCTCCAGCTCCAGCACAATGTTGAGCACGTCGCGCGCCGTCTCCGCCACGCGCCGCAGCGTGGGCCGGTCGGGCGGGTTCATGGCCACCGCCAGCTGCGTAGACTCCTGGTGCAGCGGCTGGATGTGCTGCAGGTCGCGCACGTAGCTGTCCACCAGCGTGGGGTCCACGGCGCGCTCCTTGCGCTGCAGCGCCACCTCGATGGCGCGGTTGCCGCCCTCGGTGAGCTCGTCAGAGCGCTTCTTCATGGAGGCCTTGTCGCCTTGGCGGATGGCGATGAGCACGCCGGCCACCGCGTCCTTGACTTGCGGCACCGCCGACTCGTGGCGCATGTCGCGCTCCGTGCGCTCCACCTCCGCCGTCAGGTCCTCGGCCGCGTTCTTCAGCTGCTGCATGGGCTTCTCCAGCAGCGACGGCGAGTCCGCCACCTGCGCCGCCTTTTGCAGCTGCGTCAGCGAGTCGTCCACGGTGTCAGCGCGCGCCAGCACGGGCTTGGAGCGCGACTTGGGCAGCGTCTGGCAGGCCTTGCGGGTGGCGGACAGCGCATCCTGGCAGCGGCTGCTCACGGCCTTGGTGGCGCGCAAGCATCCGTCCAGCACCTCCGTGCGGAAGCGCACGAACGCGTTGCTGATGACGCGGTTGAGGTTGTGCAGCTCCTTGGACGCGTCCACCTCCATGGTCACGTCCAGGTCCGCCACGATGTTGCTGATCTCGCGGTTGAGCTCCGCCAACTCGCGCTGCGTCTGCCGATCCTCGGGGTTCTGGGCCAGCCGCTCCGCCAGCGGCGCAAAGCGCGGCCCCAGCGCCTCCAGCTCCTGCACCATCTGCTTGGCCACCTTGTGCGACACGCTCTCCAGCTGCGAGGCGCGCGCCTCCACCTTGCTCTTGGCGGCGCCCGCCAAGCGCAGGTTTTCGGCCTCCAGCAGCTTGGACGTCTGCAGAATGCGCTCCGGCTCGCGGTCTGCGCGCATGGCTCGCAGCCGCTGGTTGAGCACCTTGCTGGTGGAGTCGGTCTCGTCGTCGAGCGCCTTGCGAGCGTCGTGCTCAGCGCTGCACAGCGCGGTTATGTCGCGCCGCAGCAGCTGCCGGTACACGGGCGACTCCTTGTGGCGGCACACGCACGCACTGTCGTCGAGCAGGTCGCGCAGCCCGCGGTCGATGCGCTCGCGGCAGCTGCGCAGCTGGGCACGCCGCGGTGCAGTGGCCGCCTGTGAAGCATCGTCCAGCTCCTGCACCAGCTTGCGGAACAGTTCCAGCGCCTCAGCCAGCGCCACGTCCATGTCGCGGCGGTTGCCCTGCTCGGCGTGCTCAGCCACGCGCCGCAGCAGCGGCCTGCTCAACACGGGCGGGCCCTCCTCGTCGTTGAGCGCGTCGCGCAGGCTGCTCTTCTTCTTGATCACGGCCGGCGTGGATGGCGCGTACCGCTCCGCCACGCCCTCAAGCACCGTGATCTCCATGGGCGGGTTCTTCAGCTCCTTCTTGCACGTGGCCACCAGCGCCAGCAGCATGTCCTCGGGCACGCGGCCGTTGAGCAAGTCCACCGAGTCCACCAGGTGCGGGATGCCCCAGCGCTTCTCCAGCACCGCCAGCACCGTCTGGATGTTGGCCAGCCGGTCCTTCTGGTCCAGCGCGTAAAAGTCCAGCACGCGCGGGTAGTGGAAGTGCACCATGGCACACAGCGCCAGCCCGTCGTCGAACGAGGACCAGCTCTTCACAGTGACGCCGGGGTACGAGTTGGCGATGAATTTGACCCACTCGAGCAGCCGCTCCTTGGGCGTCAGCTTCTTGCCGTCAATCTCGCTGGGGATCTGCGCGTCGTCCTCCTCCACGTCCGCGTCCACCAGGAAGTACGTGATGAGCGTCCAGATGAGGCCCTGGATCAGCTTGGAGTTGCCGTCCACAATGTCCTCGGCGCCAATGTTGGGAAGCTTCAAGCGCTGCTTGAGGTAGTTGAGCGAGATGCTGACGTTGCTGAGCTTGTCAAAGTGCGACAGGTTGGGGCCTTCCTTGATGCGGCCCAGTTGCGCCTTGCTCAGCTGCGACACCAGGTGGTAAAGCAGCACGCCGTCCGCGAGGTCTGTGCCAAAAAAGCTTGGGAGTCAGCGAGCGGCAGGTGACCCCGGTGCAGCAGCGCCCAGGCCAGTGGCGAAACGAGCAAAAAACCCCTCCCCGAACGCACGCACGCACCCGTGTCGAGGTTGTGCGCCCGCATGTTTTTGCGCGACAGCACAAAGTTGACCCACTGCAGGAGGTTGCCCTGCAAGAGCGCATGCGCGGTCAGGAAGAGGAGCCTTCGGTTTTGACCGGCAAGCAGGCGAAACGCAAGAGTCCCAGGCCGGCCAGCCCGCAAGCCCGCCCGGGCCCAGACCGCGTCCGCACCTCATTCTTGGACCGGCCGAAGCCCGACCTAGCGGTGCCGGCCGTGTGCGAGCGAGGACGCATGCGCGCGCGTTTTTACACCGCCATGCAGCTTGGTTGCGTCCACCACGAGACCCTCCTCGAGCAATCAACAAGTGGGCGCGTTTGGCAGTCCCGCTAGTTTTCGTCGGCGTCAACATCGATCATCTCAACGTCGCCTTCCGCGTCGCGCACCCGTTGCGTGGGTGTCACCCGCTCCTCGTCGGCTTCAACGTCATGGCCGCTGGGAATGAAAGAGTAAGCGCGCAGCTGAACCCGGCAGCAAAGACAAACCCGTCATCGTCGTCGTCGTCGTCGTCGTCAACATCTTCAGCGTCGGGCACCAACTGTGTTTTGGCGACCACTTCATCGCCATCCTCATCTTCATCCTCATCGTCGCCCTCGCCGTCGCCTGCGCCGGCGCCGTCTGCGTTACCCGCCTGGCAGCAAGTCAGACGCGCAAGCAAGTCAGATGTGCAAGCAAGCCAGAGCACTTGCCTCTTCGCCATCACTGCGTAGTCGCGAGCGCTTGTCCAGGTCCTCAATGTGCAGCCCGTCGTCGTCAGCCTCCTGCGGCGCCTGCTCCTCCACGGGAGCAGCAGCAGCGGCGGCTTCATCATCGTTGGCACCGGCGCCTGCAGCCGATGGAATACAGCTCTCCTCCACCTCCAGTGTGGCCGGCCGCACGATGAGAAACGTGAAGTCGGTGCTGAAGGAGCCGGGATTGGCCGCGGTGTAGCCGTCCTCGCGCACCACAAACTGGTCGTGCGCGTCGCCCAGCACCAGCAGGTCCGGTATGGGGTACAGCTGCATGGCCTGATCGTAGTTCCAGTACACGGGGCAGATGGACTGTGGCAGCGGGCACAGGTGGCTCTGCTCCATCAGCGTGTGCACCAGCAGCGTGTGCGGGTCCTTGAGGCGCAGCTGCGGGAACAGCGAGTGCCGCCGCATCTTGGCCATGAGGTTCTCGCGGAAGAAGGTCATGCGCACGTTGCACCAGCGCAGACGGAACGGGTTGGTGGTGAAGGTGACGTGAGTGAGACGCTGCTTGAGCGCCGCAACAAACATGTCGGGCAGCGCGAACTGCGGGAACACCAGAGGGCCGCCGCCATCAGCAGGCCCGCGTGAGAAGATCCAGTGCGACCGCGTGGCCAGCGCCTTGTAGCGTACGATGAGGCGTGCCAGGCCCTGGAACGTTTGCTGCAGTCGCTGCACATCCTCGGCCGTGGACGCAAAGGGGCGCGACGTGTAGTTGCCCAGAAAGATGAAGGCTGTGGGCACAATGTCCTGGAAGCCGTTGAAAAGCATCTCGAGCTTGGCCATGACGTTGGGCTTGTCGAGCCACACATCAGACAAGACCACGAACATGACGTGCTGGCAAAAAAAGGGGCGGGCTGAGAAAAGTAGACAGGAAAACGAAGGGGATTGCTGCACCTCAGCGGCCTTTTGGTAGGCAGCAATCTCGTGGCGCAGCGAAGGATCCGCAGCACCGCCAAACAGCTCGACCTGCGGCCCATGTCAGGAGCCACACAACGCACAACGCACAACGCACATCGAATACGTTGAGCGTCACGGACGGCTCCTCAATGGGCGGCATGGTGAGCACGTGCACGTGGAACGTGCCTTGCACGAGCTCGCCGTCTGCCAGCACCATGCAGTGGTCGGTGTAGAAGGCGTCATCGATCTTGGCAGCCGAAACGTCCACTTTGACTTGGTTGTTCAGGTCCTCCAGCCTCAATTGGCCGTGGTTGTCGCGCGTCAGCATCCCGAACACGACCTAGCAAACACACATGGCAGTGAGAAAGGCGCGCGTTTCCATCGCAATGCCGGCCTCGCCTTGCGTCCCGTGACGCCCAGCAGCGACTCCACCGTGGTCAGCTTGTGCTGCGAGAACAGCTCGTGGCGCAACAGGCGCTGCCTGATGGTTTCAAAGCGATGCCTAAACATGGCAGCCTGGTCATCAGGGCCGCCGTGCAGCGGTGGGTTGCCGGCCAGAGGCACAAACGTCTTGCGCGTGTCGTGATACTTGTGCCGTGGACACTGCAGACCCGAGATGACCTGGCAAAAGCGACGTGCTGTCAGTCAGGGGGCGTGCAGAAGCCGGCAGCCTCGTTCCTTCAGGCTCTCCTCCTCCACTTTGGCGCCCACGTCCATCGTCACCACCGACACGGCCCTCTGCAGCGCGGCCAAGTCCACAAAGTTCTGCTTCAGCGCTTGCCGGTCGATGCTCCTGAGCAGGCCAATCAAGAAGGACTGGTCATCGCTGCGAAATGGTGAGAGCGGCGCCAACACCAAGGCACAGCCGCCACCTGTGCTCCTTGAGCTGCGCCAGCAGGTAGTCCATCACATCCTTGCCCTGCAGGACCAGACCCTCGCGCTTGAAGGCCAGCCCGACCTTGGCCTTGAGCGCGTTCAGAGCGTGGCTCATTCGCGCGCGGCTCCTCCAGGTCGACGACACCACACAGTGCTTGGCGGCTGCGGCCGGGTGGGACGAGGAGTGCGGCTGGGCGGTGGAGCGCGGGAAAGCAAGTGTCTGTGTTCTGTTCCCAAAGGTCGGTCGTTGCCGGGGGGTTGCACACAACGACGACGGGCCCTCTGGTCTGCCCCCCGGTGCACGTGCACTGCGCGCCAAAAAAAAAAGTCACCTCGGCGCCGGACAGGCCTTGCAGCAAGCAGGAGGGTCAGGCACGATGAGTGTGTTCGTGACGGGTGCAACGGGCAAGATCGGGGAATGGTGGGGCGCTTTTGTCGCGTTCGGCGGCTGCGCTGACGTGCTGCCAGCCTCGTGTCGCTGCTGATCAAGAAGGGAGTGACGGTGACTGCGTACGTGCGCGACGCCGGCAAAGGTTCGCGCGTCGGCCGCGGACACGTCATCGGCTCTGACGCGCGCAAGCAAGGCGCGGCCAAGCTGGCCGGCGCGCAACTGGCCACGGGCACGCTGGAGGACATCAAGACGTTCGAGAGCGCCATCAAGGGCCACGAGAGGCTGTTCCTGCTCACCAACGCCCAAAACCTGGAGAATGGGCTGGCCCAGGCCGCCAAGGCCGCGGGTGTCAAGCACATTGTGCGCATCTCCTGCTGGCTCGCCTCGAGGTTGCTGCTGCGTTCCCCCTTGGCCGTTTGATGGACGCTGATGAGCTTTTCAAGCGGCGCTGAGCCCGGCACCATCTTCCACGCCCACGGCGTGGTGGAGGAGCAGCTGAGGGAGCTGGGCATCGCCGTGACAACCCTGCGCCCTGCAGACTTCATGCAGAACTTTGTCTCGTACGCTGGATCCATCAAGGGACAAGGCGCGTTTTACCACAACGTGCTGCCAGGTGAGCTCTGTGCGGTGCACAGCGTGTCGCGTGGTGCAAATGATGGCGCACAGAGACGCGCATTGCCTCCATCGACGCGTGGGACATTGCCAACACGGCCGCCACCATCCTGACCCAGGCACGTGACGCCGCCTGCACCGGAAAGTGCTGACCCTTGTTGGCAGCCGATTGAGACGCACGCCGGCATGGGGTACACGCTGACGGGTCCTGCGGCCCTGACCAAGAACGAAGTGGCTCAAATCGCCTCCAAGGCCATTGGAAAGTTGCGTGTGCCTTGCTTGCTTGCTGTTGTTGTTGTTGTTGCTCAGCACGCAATCAGGGCCGTCAACGCTGTGCAGGTCGATGATGCTGCCATCTACAAGTCGCTGCTGGGCTACCAGCTGCCGCCTCGATATGCATTCCTGCTGACCAACCTGGGCCAGACCTACCGCCTGCAACTCAGGTGCGTGCAGATGCTTGTTGGCTATTTTTTTGTGACGCCTTGAAACTCAGCGGTGCTGGTTGGACCACTGGATCGGTGGAGATTATCACGGGCCAGAAGCCGCGCTCGTGGGAGGAGTTCCTGACGGCTCACAAGAGCGCATTTCAATGAATTTTTGATTTTGGACGA
>CAZYYU010000051.1:0-15551 GCA_964651735.1 uncultured Gammaproteobacteria bacterium
GTTTGTGTGTGTTTGTGTGTGTGTGTGTGTGTGTGTGTGTGTGTGTGTGTGTGTGGCGCGCAGTCCTCGTTGCCATTCAGCGCAATCCCCTCACCCATGTTGCACCACGCAATCAAGGCGGCAAGTTCGACGCGCCGGACCGCAGCTTCTACAGCGTGGCCTCCACCTGGACGTCGTGCCTGACGTCGCCGGCCGACGTGAAGGAGCTGATCCCGGAGTTCTTCAGCGACCCCGCCTTCCTGCTGAACACGCGGCGCCTCGAGCTGGGCACGCGGCAGACGGGGCAGCCCGTGGACGACGTGCAGCTGCCGCCGTGGGCGCAGGGCAGCGCGCGCCAGGTTGTGTTGTTGGTGTGCTGGTTCTTGGGTTGCGCTTGATGTGACGCGCAGTATCGGTGGTGTTGTGTGCTGGTTCTTGGTCTGCGGGTTGCATTTGAGGAGGTTGTGTTGCGCAGCGTGTTGTTGGTGGGTTGCGCTTGATGTGACGCGCAGTATCGGTGGTGTTGTGCGGTTGCTGCCATTCGATGCGCGCCACGTTGCGAGAAGCATCGCCGCGCACTCATCGCGCCGCCCAGTTCGTGGAGCTGAATCGGCAGGCGCTGGAGAGCGAGCACGTGTCCCAGCGGCTGCACCAGTGGATCGACCTGGTGTTCGGGTGCAAGCAGCGCGGGGCGGAGGCGCGCGCCGCCGACAACGTGTTCTACCCGCTGACGTACCAGGGCGTGGTGGACATTGCAGGCGTGGAGGACGCGGTGCAGCGCGCCGCGATGGAGGCGCAGGTGGCGGAGTTTGGGCAGACGCCGAAGCAGCTCTTCTTCGCGCCCCATCCCCAGGTCTCGCTCGTGCCGCCCTTCGCGGTTCCTGCCCATCGCTTTGTTCGCTCGTGCTGCCCTCGCCCTTTGCGGCTGCTTGTGTGTGTTCCTGCCCATCGCTTTGTTCGCTCGTGCCGCCCTCGCCCTTCGCGGTTGCTTGTGTGTGTTCCTGCCCATCGCTTCAGCATCTGGCAGCGCTTCCACACTTCTTTGTGCCACTCGTGCGCGCTGCTTGTTGCGCTGTCTCACCGCCGCTGCAACACGACCCACACACGCATCGCCAACGCAACAGCGCCTCCCGCGCAGCGCGTGGAGCGGCCAGGACCCCGCCGCATCCACGGCCTCCTCCGCCTCCTCGTCCTCTGCTGTGTCGTCGTCCTCGTCGCTGCTGCTGGAACGGTCCGGCGACGTGGCCGCGGCGTCCCAAACTGCGCCCGCCAAGAGCAAGGTGCCGCCCGGTGCTGGTTGTGTTAGAGTCTCTCTCTCTCTCTCTCTCTCTCTCTCACACGCACTGCTCTTTGCCGCCTTGCTCCGATATTTTGCTGTTCTCACGTCGATGTTTTGTTGCTGCGCAGACGCTGCAGTCGTGGCGCGTGCATCGGGAGGCCGTCACCGGGCTCTCTGTGGGCCCCGAGCACTTGTACAGCGTCAGCACGGATGGCACGCTCAAGGTCGGGTTGCCTTCTTGTCTCGCGGCTCGTGTTCACCGCGCTCCATCGCAGGTGCACGACCTGCTGCTTGGGAGCGGTGTCCTTCGCTCACACACCTCGCATCAGGTGCACGAGCTGCTGCGGCAGCACGACGAGCCGCAGCAGGACGCTGCACGCAAGCAGACTCGCGCCACCAGCGTGGCCTCCGGCTCGCCGCTGTCGTGCTGCCAGTGGCTGGCGCCCAGCTCAGTGCTGGTGGGCGCGTGCGACGCGGTGGTGTACACGTACTCAGGTGCGTCCGCTCTCCGCCCCGCCGTCCGCTGCAGCTCAACGCGCATTCAGGTGGGGTCGCGCACACACACGCACGCACGCATGCACGCACTGCAGCTCACGCTCAGACGGCGGTGCGCAGTGCCCTACAACCGGTGCACGGACTCGTTGCCGGCCCACGACGACGCCGTGAGCGCGCTGCGATACGCGCCCCACGCGCACACGCTGGTCACGGGCGGCACCGACACCCAGCTGCGGCTGTGGAAGGTTCGGTTTGCTGATCGCGGCTTTGCGCCTTGCTTTGCCGGACCTGCGCTGAACGCCCGTCCCCGCTGCGTGCAGGCCCGTGCCACGGGCTTCGACCCGCTGCCCATCGCGCAGCTGTGGGACCTGCAGAGCGCGGTGCTCAGCGCGGACGTCAGCGGGCCCTTGTTCGTGGCGTCCGGGGGTCTGTTCGTGCTCTCCTCCCTCCTCCTCCTCCTCTGCAACCAGCTTGCTTGACAATCGTTCTGCTATTTCGTATCGCAAAATCGAGCCTTTTTGTGAACGTGACTTTGACGTGCTGTCAACCAACCAACCAAACCCCCAACACACAGGCAACGGCAGCCTGCTGTTCGGCGACGTGCGGGTGCCGGGCGCGCTGCTGCGCTGCGAGCAGGCGCCGCGGCCGTGCAGGGCTGTGCGCTTCGCGCCCGACGGCCAGCACGCGGTGTGCGGCTCCCGCATCCTGTCCGTGGCGTCCGGTTTGTGCCCTTCCCTTTCTTTTGTTTGCTTCTCTTTTTGGGCCACTTGTTATGTCCATTTGCTTTTTGCCCTGCATTGCTTTTTTGCAAGGAAGACGCTTTCACGTGACTTCCTGAGTTTCTGACGGGCTTCTACTTTTCGTGTGTGACAGGTGGCACCAGCGTGGCGCTGCCAGTGCGCGGCGCATCGGACGTCACCGTGACGTGCCTTGACATGTGCGACTCGCTGGCGGTGGCAGGGTAAGACAGTGCGGGGGGTTTGTGCTGGCTTGTGTGATGTGTGGACGTGCAGGCTCTCCAACGGCGAGGTGCAGCTGTTCGACTGCATGGGCGGTGACGGTGAGAGATGACAGAGAGAGAGAGAGATGAGAGAGACTCGCACTCACTCGACGGTGCAGCGCGCCACATCGAGACTGTGTGCATCGGTGAAGGCCACGCCATCAGCGCCGTGGCAGCATCGCCCAACGGGCCCCTGTTCATCGGTGTGTGCTGTTTGTTTGCTCGCTTTTGAGGTTGCTCATCGTGGTTTGAAGGCACTGAAGCTGGCCTGTGCTTTGTGTGGGAATGAACTTTTGTCTTGCTTCGACATGCCTTGTTCCGGGTCTTGATGCAAAACCAGCCCTTCATTCAGCGGCGGTCACCAGAGCCTTGTCAATGTCGCTGCAGAGCAACAGTCAAACGACGGAAACAACCACAGCAAGCAACACGCAACTCCAGCACTTGCAGCGTGTGGTGGAGCACGCCGCGTCGCGCTTGCATGGCCTCCGTCAGGTGCAGCAGCCGCAACTGGGGGAGGATCATGTCAGGAGTCAGCGCAGCGCAACCTTTCTGCGCACCTCGAAGGCCTTCTCCTGCTGCGCCAGCTCGTCCCGCGCCGCTGGCCCCCGGTGTGTGAGGGCAGCTTTCCCCAGAGAGAAGGGTGGACCTTACCGCCATCCTCGGCAAGGGGCTCCATCCGCACAGGGTCCAGCCCCAGCTGCTCCAGCCGCGCTGCGGGAGGTGGCTGAGAAAACGCCGCGCCCCTTCCGCCGCGCTCGCACCATGCATGGCGCTCAGTCTGGCTGCCAACGCCTTGCTCTCCTGCTGCGCCGAGGCCAACTGCGCCTTGTGGTCCGTCATCTGGGCCTCGAGCGCGTCGCGGTCGCGCTTGACCAGCTCAAACATGGACACGGACTTCTGCAGGTCGGGCACGGGGTTGCTGGGTGCAGTGGCGGTTGCCACCTGCGCGCGCTCCGGTCAGGTGCCAAGGGACGGGGTGCAAAATTCAAACGGGCGCCTGCCTTCTTGGCGGGCGCGCTGAGGGCCAGCGACGTCGCTGATGTGTGGTGCACGGGCTTGAGGCTGCTAGCGTTTGAAACGCTCGCCTTGCTGGCGCTTCCGACCACGGCCTTGAGCGGCGCCGGCGCGAGGCTGACTCGACGCGCCTGCGTGCGCACAGGGGACGTGGTGGAGGCGGTTCGCAAAGCCATGGCGCAGCCCCTCGATGTTGCGTGGAATTGGCTTTGCCCGCGACTGGTTCGTGCGCGGAGGGGCTGGCTGCAGTGGACAGGCAACCTCCTCGTGGCGTGGAAGAGAAGCGGAGCAGCTCGTCGCGTGGGCTTGCCGCGGTTTTTGGCGCGTGTGCTCGTGGAGCGCCGCGTTCCCATCATGAAGGGCTTCAGCGGCCTGGTGTGCGGCGGCGCCGTGTCCATCGACCGCTTCTCCAGTCGCGGGGCCAAGTGCGTGGCGCGAACGGGCCGGGGGGCGCCGGAGGGGACTCAGTCCTTGTGCGCAGGGTCTTTCTGTTGACGCACTGCCACACCGACCACATGGAAGGGCTGGAGGTTGGCCGCCGCCGCGACTTTTTCCCCTGCGCGGTGACCCGCTGGTCGCAGGACGGCTGGAAGCTGGGCAAGCTGTACACCACGGAGCAGAATCGCCTCTTTGTGCTGCAGCGCTTCCGCATCGACCCGCGGCTCATCGCTGTTCTGCCGTTCTACGAGACAGGTGAGGTTCGCCGCGCGTGCTGCGTGCCTTCTTTGACGAGGCGGGGCCCTGGCCAGTGCTGGTGGTGGGAGAGGGCAGCCCGCCCCCATCGTGGAGCATCACCGCGCTGCCCGCCAACCACTGCCCCGGCTCCGCCATGTATCACGTGGTGGACGCGCAGGGCGTGCGCACCCTTGCCACGGGCGACTTCCGCTTCTGCGACCCCATGCTGGATGAGCCGCTGCTGCGCAATGGGTGCCGTCCTTTGCTTGCGTCTGATGCTGCTTCCCTGACCAGCCCCCACCACAGCGTGGACGTGCTGTATCTGGACACCACGTTCTGTGCGCCCATGTTTGACACCTTCCCACGCAAGGCATGGCCGGCTCCCCCACTTTGTTGCTGCTGCTGACATGCCAGACTGTGTGCAGGAAGAGTCTGTGGCTCAGGTGCTGGCACTCATCGACGCCAAACGCGTTGCTGAGCAGACTGTGTTCTTGGAGATGGAGGTGTGTGCATTCTCCTGCTCTGTCTCGGCATTCATCGTGTGTGTGTGTGTGGACAGGGTCTGGGCTGCGAGCAAGTGTTGCTGGCCATTGCGAAGAAGTATCGCACCAAACTGTTTGTGGGCAACGAGACGCGGCGCGAGCAACTCAAGGCAAAGACTGCTCGTTGAAACGCTCCACGAACCCGCTGCTGATCACGCTGCCACACAGCTGGTGCCTCCGTTTGACCGCATCGTGACGGATGACCCCAACGAGTGCCGGTTCCACGTGGTGTCGTTCATGACGCTCACTGCCGTGGCCCACGGCATCCAGGTTCTTTCATCGCCATGTGCGCGCCCCTTTGCTCATGTGCGCCGCCACAGATGCCGCGCATCGACCCTGCCACTGTGCCCGCAAAGGGCGCGGGCCTGTTCATCAAGGCGTCCGTGCAGTACTTCTTTCGCGGAGGCTACAATGACAGCGCCCCAGGCCTGTGTCCCGTGGAGGTCAGCTGCTCGCGTATTGCTGCTGGTTGCTCAATATGGTTGTTGCAAGGCCAGCGGCGTGTATCACGTGCTGTATTCCATGCACTCCAGCTTCTCTGAGCTTGTGCGCTTTGCGTCGCTGGTGCAGCCCAAGAGAGTGGTGCGCTTGCTTCCCTGCGCTTCGAAATCATCACGTGCATTGCAGATACCCATCACCGACTGCGACCCCGATGCGTTCCGCCAGCTCTGCGCGCCCGACAAGCGCGCACGCCGCTCCGCCCATTCGCCTGCCGATGACGACGATGTGCTGGACTGGCTCGTTTGACAAAAAAGACAAAAAACCTTTCCCACGAGCGAGGTGCTCGCCAACGGTGCTAGGGCGCGAGGAAGGAGGCCGCCGTTTGTGGAGCGTTGTTCGCTGGGCCAACCACCAAAAGATGGGTTGCGGGCCGAGCGCGCAGACCGCGGAGAGCGAGACGACCGCCGAAATCAACCGCCAGATCGCGGAGGACAGGCGGCGGCTGCAGAAGGAAGTGAAGCTGCTCCTGCTAGGTGCGGCTTTCTCCGTTTTTGCGCTTCGCGGGGGCGCGCTTGCGTTTGGCGCCCAGCACGCCGACACGCTGTCGGGCCCCCCGTGTGGCGCGGTCCGGCGTGGGGCCCGAAGGCCGCTCTATTTTTGTTTTTTCTGCGCACGGGCTGCGGGGGAGACCGCTCTGCACCGGAAGCAGTCGCGCGTTGCCTTGATGGGCCACTCTTCCATGTGTCGGCGCGCGTTTTCTGACTTGTGCCGTTGCCAGGCGCGGGCGAGAGCGGCAAGAGCACCATCTCCAAGCAGATGAAGATCATCCACCTCAACGGGTTCAACGAGTCCGAGTTGATGGGCTACAAGCCGATCCTGCAGTCCAACGCCATCGAGACCATCAAGGTGCCAGCGCGTGTCCGTGTGCGGGTTGGAGGGGCTCAAGCCGCCGCCGCCGCCGCAGATTCTGGTCAACGCGTGCGACGAGCTGGCGGTGCCCGTGCAGGGCGCCAACGCGGCGCTGGCCGAGAAATTCGAGAACGTGTCGTCGGTTGAGGCGGCGCTCACGCCCGAGATGGCCAAGGAGCTCAAGGCGCTGTGGAACGACGCTTCCGTGCAGGTTCGCCAGCTTGAGGGGGCACGCGGTGGTCGCTGACGTGGGGGGCCGCGTCACAAGACGGTGTATGAGCGCAGGTCCGAGTTTCAGCTGCCAGACTCGGCCAAGTACGTGATGGACAATCTGGATCGCATCTCCGCTCCCGGTGCGCTCTGCTTGCTTGGGGGAGGGTGTCTTGCCTCACTGCAGTGTCGCAGGCTTCGTGCCTTCCACGGACGACGTGCTGCGCTGCCGCGCTCGCACCACCGGCATTCACGAGACGGAGTTCGACGTGAATGAGGTTCCCTTGCTGCTGATGATGATGATGATGATTATGATGTTGTAACGTGGCCCTCCCCCTTTGCAGCTGCACTTCCGCATGGTGGACGTGGGTGGCCAGCGCTCGGAGCGCAAGAAGTGGGCCCACTGCTTCCAGGACGTCACGGCCATCATCTTCTGCGTGGCCATGAACGAGTACGACATGAAGGTGCGCTTCTTTCGTGTTGCTCTCGTCTTTCCTCAGGCCCCCCACCTTCTGTCCAGCTGTACGAGGACGAGAACGTGAATCGCATGCACGAGGCCATCCAGTTGTTCGACGAGATTTGCAACTCCAAGTGGTTCAAGTCGACGTCGATGATCTTGTTTCTGAACAAGTCGGTGCGTTTTGTTCCCGTCGAGGTTTTTTGTTGTGCGCCTGTCGCTCACCGTCGCTGCGTTCAGGATTTGTTCAAGGACAAGATCCAGAATGTGGACATGAACGTGTGCTTCTCAGGTGAGAGCCGCAGACCGCATCACGGTCAAGTGCTCAGCACTCTCGAGCAGACTACACTGGGGGCAAGTCCTACAAGAACGGCTGTGCATATTTGAAGAGGTAGCACTTGGCGACGGCTTGCTGTTGTGGGTGGAGGCTCACCGCGTCATCGTAGGAAGTTCAAGAAGCTGAATCGCCGACCGAACAAGCAGGTGTACACGCACATCACCTGCGCGACGGTGCGTGCTTGGTTGCTCGTTTGTTCCGCGCCTTGACGCTGCACACAGGACACGGAGAACATCAAGTTCGTGTTTGAGGCGGCCAAGGACATCATTGTGAGCCAGAACGTGGCTCAATGAGGGGGGAGAACAACGGGGGGATAGACTTGCAGGCACAATGCCACGGCTGCGGTTGGGTGTGGATAAACCTGGCTCAAACATTCGGTTGCAAAAGAGGTGGTGGTGCTTGTCACGCGCGCGCCCAAGTTCAATGCTAGCTGCCAGGTCAGTCGTCCACGACCCGGCCTGCACAAGGCGTCAGACGTGCACGCTCAGCGAGCTGCACCGCACCGAGGTACGGATACTTGATGGTGCCATCCTCAGCCTTTTCCGTCTGGTAAAACTTGAGCCAGTCCTGCACGCTGAGGAGAGGCACCATCTCAGAGAGGAGGCCAGACGACAAGCGCTCCAAGCACTCACGCATTCTTCTGCTCCGCTGTCATGGTGTCGTCGATGATGTGCGCCACCTGCAAACAACAGCTGAGAGGCGGCAAGCAAGCCCCTGCAGTCACCACGCAACCTCCAGACACTTTGGCGTGAAGCACATGTCGGCAAAGGAGCGCGAGGCATCACGTCCCGCAAAGCCACTGTAGCCTCGCCCAGGGCCGTAGTGGTTGCGGCCTGTGCTCACATCGAACACGTGCCCTGCCACTGCGCACCCAGCCGTGAGGTGCAATGACAACCGCGCGCAGCTGCAACGCGCACCGGCCAGGTAGATGGGGCCGCCATCCTCGCCCTGCCATTGCACGGCTCAGTGGAGGCTGCAGCGACGGCACGCAGCCTGCCTTGTACTTGGCCAGCTCGGTGCGCGTGAATGTGCGCTCCTTGGGGACGTGCCCTCCTTTGTCGCAGGTGAGCACGGATCCCAGCGCCACGCAAGCCAAGGGGGTGGGTACCGCTGGCCCGGAGCAGCTTGAAGCCCAGCCGCACCAGCAGCAGCAGCAGCAGGCACACGGCGAACACGCCCAGCGCCGTCCGTTTCCAACCCGTCCGCATCGTGGTTCAGTGGTCCAGGCCCAACGTGGGCAAACGTCGGACCACCCCGCTGACGACCGGCCCCCCAACACAACACTGCCAGTTTTTGTCAGCGGTAGGGGGTCAGCGTTGCCTCATGTGGCAGTGCCCTGCAGCCACTTGCTTGCTCCCCGTGCGGCGGCCCGCGAGCCGCAAAACGCCGCTTTCTTTGTGGGCTTCTCGCGGCTCGCTGTTGGGCCTTTGCTCGCTTGCTCGGCCGTTGCAGACGCAAGGGTGGCGCTAGTGCGCGTCGGGGCGTGTCATTGCCATGGACGGGAAGGCCAAGCGCGGCTCGCAGCAGCCACAGCAGCCACAGCAGCACGGACAACGCACACTGACGCTTGCCGCGCTTTCCGCTGTGTGTTGTGTGGTGTTGGCGCTTTGTTGGCACGGGTCGCGTCGCCTTGTGCTGTGACCTGCAACGTGTCTCACGGCGCCGCTGCAGCAACTGCTTCGACATGGGCAACGCCACTCCCAAACCCGCGTTCCCGCCGGCGCACCCGCCCAAGACCAGGTCGGTTGACACGCTGGTGTGTGACTCTCATGATCGATCGGCACCACGAGCAGGCTGTGTGTGATGGGCGCCAGCATCAGCCACCACACGGGGCGCGCCAGGTTCGTCCGCGCGATCCGCTTGTTGCTGCTCGCCCAACGTCTGGTGCTGCAAGGAAAATCGCCGAGCTCATTGCCGCGTCCTACCCTGACGAGGTGCTGGTGCGTGTGCGTGTGTGGATGCTGCTAAGGATTTGCTTTGCAGTTCGAAACTTGGTTCTGGTTCGGCTCCTGGAGGTGCGTTGCGCCGGGGTTGCGCTGTTGTGTGCTGATTGAGTGCGTGATCAGCGAGTATCGCGAGGCGCCCCTTGATGCACTGCGGGACGTGAAGGTGCCCAGCTTCTGCCTTGCCAGTTCTCCGCCTCAGCGCGCAGCAGGAAGCCCGTCTCCACATGGCGGCGGACCACCCGCTGCTCGCGCATCGTACGTCGCCTTTCTGCTGGATCGAGGTGCGTCGCTGCGTGTGGGCGCTTTGACGCTCACCACGCCCGCAGTCGCCCACCGGCGAGAGTGCGTGCTTCGTTGGCGGTGCGTTGTTTGCGCGTCACGCGCCTTTTGGTGCAGCGACGCCGCTGGGAGGCCGCGATCGCTTCTGCGAGTGGGTGAGATCGTCGCATTCGTCATCGAGCCGCTCACCGCCTCGCACAGGTGCACAAGCAACCCAACTTTGCCGGCGACGACGCCAAGGCCAAAGCGGTGCTGTTCAACTCCCCGCCAACTTCCCCCACTCAACCAGGCGTCCTCCAGATCCGCGAGTTGGCCACGGACCCGTCCCTGTTCGACGCCATGGTGTCCACCGCCCCCGGCACCAGCCAGCTCAACCAGGTTGCTCTTCTCTCGCGCGTGCCACCACACTCGCTCAGGCCCCATGTAGTGAAAGGCCAACACGTTCAAGCATGCAGAAAACAAAGTGTAGACATTGCTCCCTCCATTTCTTGCTCCCTCTTTCAGCGGGCAGCGGCAGCGTTCATCTCCGCGTTGCGGCGCGAGTTCTCCGTCTGCACGCACGAACACAGCTGCTCAGAACGCAGCACAACACGGGAGCACAGCCCACCTGCGCCGGCCACTTCATGCCAGTGGAGTGGCACTCGCCTGCAAAGGCAGCAGTGTGTTGAGCGGTGCAGATGGGCTCGTGGCCGAACGAACGAGCGCTACCGTCAAAGTTCTCGACGTGCACAGCGCCGGGCAGCGTGGACTGATCCAGCTCCGCGATGCCGTCGTTGGGCCACTTGAGCACCAGGTTGGCGGCGAGGTTGCAGTAGCGCGGGTGCAAGAACGTGTGCTGCGGCAACGTCGTGAACTGCACAGCCATCACCGTCACAGCGCTACCTTGTAGACCGTGGTGTAGTAGTAGGTGGCGGCCACGGCGGACGAGTCCAGGCCTGCTTGCCACAGGTTGGCTCCGTCCACGGTCAGGTCGAAGTTCTGGCCGCAGCCCACTGCAACAAAGCAATGAACGAGCGGAACGAACAAACTCAAACGAGCATTCGCGGACCTCCAAAGAGCTCGCCCAGGTCCATGGCAGCGCCGCCACCGGACACGCCGTGATACGGGGTGCCCATCGACTGCACGGCACGCCCTGCACCAGCAGCACAGCACGTCAGGGACGCTCACAAGTGCGGCTTCGAGTGTCGCTCGCACAAAGAGCATGGGCGCGTACCAGCGGCCGCGGTGGGATTCACGGCGTCGTTGGGGCTCCAGAAGAAGTTGCGAATGTGCACCGAAACCATGCCTCCCTGCACGGCCCAATGAGCGCTGCACAAGGGCGAGAGCGCGCCACGAAGACCTGAGAGTGGCCCAGCAAGCCGTAGCTGTGCAGGGTGTGTGAGCACAAGCGTCCACAAAACGCGCAGAGTGTGGGGAACCTGGGCAGGTGGTCGTACTGCGTCACCACCTTGGTGGCGTACGAGTGCGTCAGGTCGCTGCGGTTGAGGTCCTCGTACGCCACGTAGTCGGTGAAGGGCACGGGCTTCTTGCGCGTCCTGCGGCGGGCCAACACAGTGTGAGCACGCAGTGGCGGCGCGTTTCGCAGGCCACACAGAAAGATCCCAAAGAGCAGCGACAACAACGCACCACGGGTTGTCCTTGGCGCAGTAGCCGTGCAGCAGCACCAGCGAGGGCAGCGCGGCCATGGACGCGTTGGAGGCGCGCAGCGCGGCCGCGGCCGCCGCTGTGTAGCGGGCCGGGCGCACGCCGTGACGCATCTCGTCTGTGGGCGTGGCCGCGACCTTGGCGCGCGACAGGTTCAGCGCTGCCATGGGGGAAAGGTGTGATGAAGGGAGCAACGCGCGCATCAAATCACAGCAACAGCCTGCTCCACAACGTACCTCCTCCGCTGGACTGCACGGGCAGCACCGCAGCGTTGGCCAGCGGGATGTGGTAGTCACCATCGTACAGCGCCACTTGCTTCAGCACCAGCGGCGCCGCCACGCCTGCCGTCGCCAGCCAGCGCTTGTTCACCTCCAGCTCCACCTTGAGTGCGGTTTGAGGGTGAGCGGGTTGCAAGTCGGTCTGCGGGGCAACCAGAACCTGGTTGTTGTTCAGCACCACGTAGCCGCCGATCCAGCACGCGGGCTTGAGCTCAGTGGTGCCGGGCACGGTGCCGTACACCTGCAGCGAGCGATTGAGAGCCAGCCAAGCCACGACACGACACGCGCCCACCTCCGCGTACGCGCGCAGCTGCTTGCCGTTGGGGCCCACCGCAGGCACGTACACCGTGACCTGGTCGCTGCCGGAGGCGGCGTGCAGCGGGTGCAGCCGCGCCGTGGCGCCCTTGTTCCGCAGCGCTCAGTGGCAATGGGGGCAGCGAGAACCCCACGCACGCAGCCAACCTGAGGGATGGTGACCGTGTCCTCCACTGCCACCATGCCGTGCTCCACGGAGCGCATGAAGGGCGTGCCGTCCTCCAGCACACCCTGTCATTGAGTGGCCAGTCAGAGAGGCTCGCTTCGGGCACACACAACGACGCAACCTCAAACAGCGTGGTGATGCGGTACATGCCCTCCTCAGGCAGCGCAAACGACGCCCCGTAGCTGGCGGGTGTTTGAGAAGAACCGACCAACAACGACAGACCACTCACATTCCGTCGTGTGCCAGCGCGTCAAAGTTGCGGCCGTCATCGCGCATGTCCATCTCGGCCTCGGTGCCATCTGGCAAGTACATGTCGACCTTGGCGGACTGCACGACGGCGGGCGCAGCAAGCGGCACGGGTCTGCACAGGTCGGTGAGGCCCACAACGCGCGCGCGCGCCGCTCCTCTTCGCACCGTGCACCGCGAGCCAGGCCCGCGTTCTGCTTGGTGTTGTACAGCTGCGCCGTCACGCCCACCGTGCTGTTCAGCGTCCACGCATAAGTGCCCAGGTGGCTGAACATGAGGTAGGGGCTCTCGTTCCACACGAAGAGATACGCGTCCGGGTGGCCCGTCGCGCGGCGCTCCAGCGCGGGGAACGCGCTGCCGTCCTGTGCAGCGCGCGCTTGGGCAAACAAAACGCAAACGAGAGCGGCGGGAACCTTCTTGGTGAGCGTGACGGTCCACATGCCGCGCACGGGCTTGTCAAAGTGCCAGCCGGGAGCGGTGATCATCTGGCCCGTGTCGGAGATGGGCCAGTTGCCGTCCTCGCGGTGCGCGTCCAGGTTGGGCACGGCAGTGCCGTTGGGGAAAGACATCTGGTTCGCGTTGAGCGTCGCCGGCGACGCAGGCACGAGTGCAGGCCCTCACCGTCACGTCGAACAGGTCGCTCTGCGGCGTGTACAGCATGAGCTGGAACTCGGTTTGCGAGTCCACCGCCACGCGCGCCACATGGCTCAGCGCTCCGGCCAAGAAGCGCACAGGCAGCAGCGCAGACTCCTCCTTGAGCGCCGCGTTCACTGGAGACGGCGTGCGGTGCGTGCTGCGCGAGGTTTTGTTGTTGAGCCGCTGCTTTTTGGACCTCAGCGCGGGCTGCCAACCTGAACTCGTCGGGCGGCCCAGCGAGCCTTTGCACAAGCGCGCGCGCGCGGGTCAGCGGCGGCGTTCCACCGGGAGCAAAAAAAACAGAGACGACCAGCCCACCTCTTGAACTCCACGGCGCTGCCCACAGCTAGCAGGGCAGCCACGAACACAAGCAAGCCCCTCATGTTTGGTCCAGTTTTTTCGAGAAGTGGGCCGGACATCGCAACAGCACAGCGCGACAGCACTGGCCATGTTGGCGCTCGTGCTGGTTCTTGGGCTTGTACTGGGCTGCTGCGAGGCTGGCTGGCAGTGCAACGCGGTGCGGCGCGTGGCGGTGACGAGCAGCGTTGCGTACACGGCGTGGAACTGCACCGGATCTGGTGGCTCGTGGCGCGTGGGGCCCACGCTGATGCATGTGGTGCTCGCCAACCTGTCGTCGGTGCTGGCCTCGCCCATTGTGGACGACCAGCTGGCCTCGCTCTCGGACATGGTCAGCGGGGTGGACCCGGCGGCCGCTGTCAACGGCGGCTTCTTCTGGGAGATCAACCGCAAGACCTTCATCGACAACGTGTGCTTCACCAAGTCGCACGAGGACGCGCTGGCGCCTGTGTCGATGGGCTCGCCCAACCACGGCGTTGGAGACACGCTCGTCAGGTGACAGGAGGCGTCTGGTCGTCGCCGAGACTCACGTGGTGCAGAATCAACGGCACGCTGCGCTCCACCAACTGCGATCTGCTGGGCTTCTCGCACCCAGTGGCTCTGGTGTGTTGCGCCGTTTGGTGCCCGGTGACCGCTGACTTGCCCCCAGGTCATCAACGGCACGTCCTCGTACATGCAGATGCTCAAGGCAAATTGCTTGCTTGATGCGCTGCGCACTGCCAACCCGTGCCTCTGCAGCGAGGAGAGCAGCTGGGTCCAGAGCACCCCAACGTCATCGCCAACAGCCCCAACCTGGTCAGCTGGCGCAACGGCAAGCCGGAATACGGGTGCCAGCACGTCTTGCTGCGCCCAACCCTTGCCTGACGCGCTCCAGCATCCCGTGGGACGACTGGGGTCTGAACCGGTGGGAGCACTCCAGCAACACCATGGTGGGCCTGCTGGGCGTGCCGGGGCACATGCACACGCTGGCCCTGGTGGTGTCAGGTTGCGTTGAACGCTGCATGGTTTGTCTCCACTCACGACGCGTCCTCAGACGGCCACGACGGGTGCCCGCGCAGCGACCCCACGTGTGGCATGGAGGCTGAGCCTGCGGCCTACTTCATGCTGGACTTTATCGGCGCCGCGCAGGCGTTCCAGCTGGACCAGGGTAGCGTGTGTGTGCTGTTGCGATGCCCACGTCGTCACCGAGTGCCGCAACAGGCGGCTCGTCCACGATGTACGTGCGGGGCCTGGGCGTGGTCAACAGCAACCGGGGTGCGACGCGCTGCTGCCTGCAGCATTTTGATGTTGACTTGATCGTGCCGCAGGTCGCGAGCGACCCATCTTCAGCGCGCTGTACGTGAAATAACAGCGGAGGGGGAGCGTGCGGTGCTGTGGCGGCTGCCCTCGGGCTGCTGCTTGCGTTTTTTGGGAGCGCTCCCCATGGGCAAGCTGCGCCGCGCCGCGCACGACTTTGGCAACGCCTTCTTCCGCTGCTGGCGCAAGGTCAACTGGCTGACGCTGGGCAACCTGTTCTTTCTGTTCGGCAGCGTGCTGTGGCTCGTGAGCCCCATCCTGCCTGCAAGGCCACGACGACGAGTGCAACGCCACGGGGCTGGCAGCAAGCTCGCTGTACCTACTGGACGCGCTGCTGTACTTTGCGGACTGGCTGGTGCGGGGCTGCTTGTCTTTCGCGCCCTTTTGACGTGTGTGTGGGGTGCCAAGGTGCGGGCTCTTGTTCCCGCCCACTGCACTTGCTGATCGCCGATGCGCCAGGTGCTGAACCGCACTGGCGGCGACTCCGTGTACGGCCAGCAGCAGCTTCTGCACAGCGGCGTGTCGCAGCGCGTGGACTACTACTTCTGGAGCTGCCTGTTCTTCCTGCTGGGCATCGTGGCCGACTTTGTCACGGGCCACTACGGCAACGCCGATCCGTACGTGGGCGCCTACGAGTATGCTTGGTGAGTGCAAAACGACTGTTGACCGGCAGCTGCTTGATTGAACTTGCCTCTCAGGTATTCCGGGTCCACCATCTTCTGGATTCTGTACGCGGTGTTCGAGATCCTGCGCTGCCTGCGCGACGCAAGCAACCGCGAGCAGCTGAACGCGCCCGAACGCTTCTCGCCGTGGCCGTGCATCGCGCGCAGACGCGTGTCCTCCGCCGTGCGCGTGGTGTTTGCATGGGACTTGATGGGTGCGCTGTTTGCTGGACGGGGCTTGAAGTTGACTGACAACAACGGGCTGAAAGGCTCAATCATGTTCTTCACTGCCTCGTCGCTGTATCTCATCAGCGCCAACATTTGGTACACGTTTGTGTGTTCTCTCTCTCTCTCTCTCTCTCTCTCTCTCTCTCTCTCTCTCTCTCTC
>CAZYYU010000052.1:0-15548 GCA_964651735.1 uncultured Gammaproteobacteria bacterium
CGTCGTTATTCATCGTTGTTCATCGTTATTCGTCGTTATTCGTCGTTATTCATCGCTAGTCGTCGATAAATCGATAGCACGAAACTCCGAACGTGGTGAGGGGCTTGGCACCGGTGAACTGAGTCCATGGCAAAGCGGCCGGTGTGGGTGCAGCCTGTGCTGGACAACGACGACCACACCATGCAACAGTTGCTGGAGGCGAAGGCGTTTCGGGTGGATGAGAAGGTTTGTCCCCTGGCTTGTTAGGGCCAGATCAGATGACGCGCTCTGCAGTGGGTAAGTGGGAGGAAACGTTGACAATAGCCGATGACGCTGTGCAGGGGGTACGCAGAAGAGTGCCTGGAAACGCGACAACGTAACTTTCTGTGCAGGCGGTGAGCGGAAGGGGAGGGTGTATGGAGATGGGAAATGACGCTGGGCAGGAGGCAAGTGGATGGAGTTTTTTTGAGGGGGAGCTGATGTGCTGGCAGGCAGTGAGTGGGAGGAGGGTGTTTGGAGGTGTTTGCACATGACATGCTGCAGCGGGTGAGTGGGAGGGCAAATGCTGTGCATCGTGCCTTCTGACGCTGCCCAGACACCGTTGGGCCTGGCATTCGACAGCAAGGTGGAGACGGTCTGGTGTTTTGCAGGCCATGTTCAGTGCCCTTGCAGGCCGACCGCGTTGCGCGTGTGCTGTTGCAGCACCAGGCAAACCCCAACGCAGTTTGTGTGAGTTACTTGCTGCCAGCAACAGGAAGGGCCGCGACTGATTATCTCCTCAGTGGGTCGGTACATCTTTCTGCATAACAAACCCGCCTCATTGCTGGCGCAAGGAAGTGAGTGGAAGCTTGTTGTTGTTTGCAGGTGCTGACCCATTCCATGTCGCCAGTACGTAAGTGGGCAATGTCCACGGTATGCAGGGCTGATTTCCTTCATAGGGGGTGATTTGCGCTGTGCTGTTACGGTGCGTAGGTCTAACTGCCGCGGGGGCAGAATGTCAGTGGACGCGCTGTGGCACATGCACATGCCTTACGTGCGTTGCCAGGGGGTGAGTGGAGCATTTGGGGGGATGCGGGACCACCAAACACTGGTTTTGCAGACGTATGTAAGAGGGCGCGGTTCCTGTGGATTTGCCCTGCTTGTCCCACGCATGTATTCAAGAAGGTACTGCCTGTTCACGTGTTATGATGATGTTCTTCAAGCTTGCTCTGTCAGTACACGCCTCTGGGATGCGCTCTACACTGCAAGTGTTCTGCCGATATCATTGCCGCTCTGCTACGTGCCGGTGCAGATCGCAATCGCGAATTCACCCACAAGGGCACAGTCTACACCCCTGCATCGTATGCTCAGGAGCATGGCAAGCAGGATCTTTGGGCCGAGGCACTGCGGCTGATGGACGCTCCAGTGGTGAGCATAACGCTGCAGCCCCACGTACTAATGCATTTTCTCGCAGCGCAGCGTGGCGCTGTTCGGTGGTGTGGACCTGTTTGGCGGCTCAGCTGTGCCTGCACCACTGTTCGGCGATGATGGCTCTGCAGCAAGAGCGACTGATCCCTTTAGCAGACCTCCTGTGTCGCTGTTCGGTGGTGTGGATCTATTTGGCCCACCTGTTGCTGCAGCCTCCAACAGCTCTACGGCCAGCAGCAAAGCTGGGTCGCCGTTTGGGTCGCTGTTTGGCGAGGACAAATCCACTCAGTCTGAAGCACCTCACAGCGCACGACATCGCACCCAGGCAGCAGCAACGGATGGTGATTGGCTATCTCTTCTGTTGTTCGCCTGATCCAGTCATCGCAGCGCGTGCCATGGCTGCACTTCAACAGCGATACGATGAGGCGCAGCAGGCCCTTGCTGAAGAGCGCCGCATGCGTGAAGCAGCGCACCAGGCCACACGGGCTGTTCAGCGAGATCTTGATGCACAACGGTTGGTGCAGCAAGCATCGCAACGAGAGCGCGATGATGCACGCACGCAACTAGCAAGCGCCCAGCGACAATCTGAGGCCCTGCAGCAACAACTTTCTGTTTCGCGTGCACAATGCCATTCGGTTCAGCAGGAACGAGACGCGCTGCAGCGCACTGTGGATGTGGCCCGGCTCCAGCAGCCACCATCTGCGCCTTCATCGCCCCTGCTTCCTGCTGTATGCCCCATTGGTAATATTGGCCCTTTCTCACACGTTGTTTGTTCTCAGCACATCTCCGAAAAGCGACCAGCAGCACCGATGCCGAATCTTTGGCAGCGTTGCATGCATTCCACGAGTGCGGCGGTGTGATTGGACACGAGGCGCTGACTGTGGCGCGCATCCGACGCTTTCCGCAGTGCGTGGCCTTTTGCAGCCAACTTGTGCTGGGCGATGCAACGCAGCACCTGGCACAGCCCAACAACGCGCTGGCGCAGCTGCTGGAGGGTGCGGCGCCTGCGCAATTCCGCTTCATCAAACGGCTGGGCAAGAAGAAGAGTGGGCAGGGCTTCTACGGGGCCTGCAGTGCCGTGTACCTGTGCGAATTCAAGGGGCAGCTGTTCGTGCTCAAATTGATGATCAACGTCTACGATCTGGCGACAGTGGCGCTGGAGAAGGAATTTGAGAACGAGTTCGCCATCCTGCAGGCATTTGGGCGCGATCTGCAGCGATCGCCGCACATTGTGGAGCTGCTGTACACAGCCACAGGGCCTGTGCCAGCGGGGCTGCCTGACTGGGACTTGGACGTGCAGTTTCGCATCACGCAATTCGTGGCGCTGCCCTTTCACTCGGAGAATCTGCAGCAGCTCATCACGCGACGCAAGCATAGCAGAGCAGGACCGCCGCCCTTCTTCAGCGATGATGAGGTGATGCAAGTGCACCGCGGGCTGGCGGATGCGGTGCGCTACCTGCAGAGCAGGCGCATTGTGCACCGCGACATGAAGCCCGACAATGTGCTGGTGTCACAGTGCGGCGGCTACCTGGTGCCTGTGCTCACCGACTTTGGCATGGCGCTGGACTGCGTGGCCAACGATTTCGACGAGTTCCTGATGCCGTATGCCTTTGCTGGCGTGCCACTGGGCGGTGCGCCGCCGTTTCTGCCGCCTGAGATCCGCTTTGCGCGCCCAGGGCGCAACGCGATGCTGGACTACAGCAAGAGCGACCAGTTTGGCGTGGGGCTGATTTTGTGGTCGATGCTGGCGCCTGTCAACGCTCCCACGCTGCCGTACGCAGAGCGCGATACGGGCTACATTCCGCTGCCCGCCAACCACTGCAGCCCCGCCACGCAGCACCTCATCATGTCGCTGACAGCGCCGTTTGCGGAGAGGGTGCGATTTTGAAGCGCTACGACGCTATCCTCGGCAAAACTCGCTGGATTGGCACTTGTGTGGTGGTGTGGCCGCTTAAAGTGCGTAGTGGTGTTGTTTTTCGTCTCTTTTTTGCCCTCCTAGCCGCTGTGTGGGCGCACCCTGACATCCTTCCTGATAGGCGGTGGATGGCGGAGCTCAGTCTGCGATGGGTTTCTCTCAACCACGTCGAGGCGCGCATTGCTGCTCTTTCCGACGCGGAGTGCCTCGCCATCACCGCGTGCGTCGTGTTTGTGCTGCTTCCACAACCGACATGCTGTGCATGCCAGGCTCGACTGCTCTGGGGCGTCGAACGTGAAGGGCCCATTGGCGGCGTTGCCATGCGGGATTACTCGGCTTGCCAACCTGCAGCGGTACCAATCCTCCCGCTCGCTTGGTTGTCGTCATTCAGCGCGGGCTTAAGGCTGAACTGTGGCAACAACGTTATTACCGCACTGCCCGACGCCCTTAGCTGTCTGAGCAGACTCATCGAGTATGCCCCGCTGGGTGGTTGTGCATCTAACCGTGGCCCAGGCTGAAGTGCAATTGCAACCAGCTAGCCGCGCTGCCGGAAGGGATCGGCGCGCTCAGCGCACTCGAAGTGTAAGCACTTGTATTGTGGCGTGCTGTGTCCTGAGTTGCAGGGCGGTTAGGATGTGGTGCGAAAAGAACCAGCTCCAGGCGCTGCCAGAAGGGATAAGCAGGCTGCGCGCCCTTACTTGGTGAGACAGGTGTGATGCGACAAGTATCCTGATCTGAGTAATGCCCAGGCTGCACTGCTCCTACAATCAGATCACCGCGCTGCCTGAGGCGATAAGTGGACTTGGCGCGCTCACGGGGTGATATTGCATTTATTTGGTCGTGCAATGAGCCTTTGACTGCGTGATTGTCAGACTGGGCTGCGGCTCCAACCAGCTGACCACGTTACCGGATGGGATTGGCCGTTTGACCAAGCTCCGGATGTGCGCACCCACGCTTTTTTGTGACTGCACTTAATCTGGCTCAGGTTGTTGTTGAACTACAATCGACTCTCCGTGTTCCCAGCATCCATCATCGCTCTCACTGGGCTCACAGAGTACACACTTGTTTGCTTGTGCACTTCCCCCCACATCTGATAGGGAATTTGCTCTGCAGGCTTGCGCTGAGGGGCAACCCACTTCCCCAGCACATTGCCAAGAACCACGACGGCGCTGGGGTCCTATCACTATTGGGCTCACTTCCAACTGCTCCATCTGTTGACGCAAGTGCCATTGCGCCATTCTTTCAGTTTGTCCTGCACCAAGGCCGCCATGTGGACGACGCTGCTGCTTGGATTCAGTCATTCGCCTCGCAGTCCTTGGCTTCAGTCATGGGTGCGGATGCTGCACCGACCCCCCCGCTTGTCCACCAGGAACGCGATCAAGGCCACCAACCTGCGGAACAACAGCAACCGATTGTTGAGCTGCAGCAACAGCTCCATGACGCTCAGGCCCAATTGGCGGAGGCTCGAGCACAACTGGTCGTGGCGCAGCAGACAGAACGTGGACTCGTTGAGACTCAACGCGAGAGCGACAGCCTGCGCACTGAGAACAAGTCATTGCAGGAACGACTCGCCGTGCTACAATCGGAGCGATTCGAACTACGTGCCCGTCTGGCGGCGCTTCAGTCAGAATCAGCAGCACTGATCAACGCCCATGCAGCTGAGCGCACGCACGGGGCCATTGCGTCAGCATTTTTGGCAGTGCGCGACTTGGACGAGTTCGACGTGGTGCAGCTGTTGGGTTCAGGGTCGTTTGCCATTGTGCTCAAGTGCCGTCCACGTGCTGCAGCATTGGCACGGCTGATTCCGCAGTTGGCGCTCAAGTTCATGGTCAACTACGGCAAGAGCTCCAAGACGGCATCCAAGGACTTCTACAAAGAGTACGCGATTCTGGCAGGGCTGGTGCACGATAACGTGGTGCGCATGTACTGGGTGAAGGGCCTCGTGCTGCCTTCAGCTGCCATGCTAGCCACGGTAGATGAGTCAGTGCGCGACCTGGCAATCAATCAGGTGACGGGCGAACCGCTCAAGACCACTGCTGTGGTGATGGAACTGCATCGTGGGACGCTGGCGCATCACTACAGGCAACATGGACGCAACATCACGCCTGCACAGAAGCTGCGCATGTGCGGCGATCTGCTGCGCGCGCTGCTGTACGTGTGGGAGCACCGGCTGGTGCACTTTGACGTCAAGTTCGACAACGTGCTGGTGGCCGAGGACGGGCGGCTGGTGCTGAGCGACTTTGGCACGGCGCAGGAGGTGGATGCCGACGGCTGCTTCGAAGCCACGGGCCCGCTGATTGGCAACCAGGAGCACATGGCGCCAGAGGTTTTGCAGGCGCTAGCCACCAGGCGGGGCAGTGTGCGCATTCAGGCCAGCGGGCAGCCGTGTTGGGAGTGCGGCACCATGTTCTACGAGATGATCACGGGTTCATTCCCCTACGCCACGTATCCACTCTGCGGCCTTGCTGCTGGTCGCTATCCGGATGTAGACGCTGGTTCCCTCGACGCGGTGCATCCATCGCTTACCCAGATCACGCTGGGTCTGATCTGCTGGGCACCCGACCTCCGCATGAGCCTGGCCGACGCGCAAGCATGCCTGCCCAAGTGAGGCAAGCACTGGATGAATCAGAAATGCACACTGCGTTGGCGAAGCCGTCAGCCTCACCTCGGCCCTGATGGGCGCGCTCATTTTTGAGGCCGTAGGGGTGCGCACCACACCCGCGCCCACCTGCAACTGGGACGCACTTTGGTGGCTCATTGTATTGAGTGTCACTGCGCACTCCCTGCTGCGGTGGGCGTGCCGCCGCCTGGTTGATTCCCAATAAATTGCAGACGGAAGAGTTGTGATGAAGCTCTAATGGGCGTGCTCGCTTTCTTCTCTCAGCATCCTCAGAAATTCTGCATCACCTTGCGGCGCCTGATTGTAGTCATCCAGCACCACTCCCACAAGGCCGCGGGCTTGCTTGGCATGCGTCAGCATGGGGACGGGGAGGCGAGTTCCCGTGGTTTCCATCGATATCTTGCCCTCATCAATCACCACGTTGAGGCGCTGCAAGTCGGGGGCCAGCTTCGCTCTGACGGCGTTGCGCAACTCGCGGGGCTGGATGCGCTGCAGCTGCGCAACCAGCAAGTGCTTGATGCGGAGCCTGTCCACGACGGTTGCAAAGTAGTCAGCATGGCTGCTTGCAGCACCGGGAGGGTGAATATGGGGCTGGCGCGGGTTGTGCGCACATTCTGCCACGTGGTCGTGGGCCGCACCACCCTCGTTGGGCCGAAACGACTGCAGACAGTAGGCGCAGAACTTCCAGTCACACGCAGGGGCCAGGCAAGTCAGCGCCAGGCAGCCACCTGCATACACGGCAGGCGTATCGCAATGCGGGCATGCCAAGTTGAGGATCTTGCGCTGGATGCGATCCACCTTGCGCTCCACCGTGGTCATGTTTCTGCGCCGCTCACGTTCAGCCTGCTCAGTAGCACGGTAGTTCTGCTCCGTGCACGCACGGTGCCAACGGTCCCACAGCGCCAGCGGAACCAAATCGCGAAACGAATCGGCAGCAAAGCGCGACTGAAATCCGACGCTGTTGCATGCAGTGCAGGGCAGTGAAGTGTCGGGCTGCGTGCGTGCCTCGCCCAAAGCCTGCTCCAGCTCGTCTTGCAGGCATGCGGTGCAACGCAGGTGCCTGAGGGAAGCACATTGCACGCCACCACGGTTGAGCAGAAATGGCGCGAAGCACACTTGGCACTCTTGCATCAGCGCGGCTGCAACATCGTCATACAGCTGCTTGGCGGTGATGCGCGTTGGCGCAGGCAGCCAGCACTCGTCCATCCACTGCGCGCACTGCGCGTCCACGGTGGTTGGCAGCAGCGGTAGCTCACCATCCCGAATGCGTCCAAGCACTTGCCATGCTTGTTGTTGTTGTTGCTTGTCTGCACTGCGCTCGTACGGCACGCTGTTGGTGCACATTTCGTACAGCACCATGCCCACGCTCCACACGTCGGCGGCCGGCTGAGGTGCCTGTGGATCTCGCAGATACTCGGGCGCACACCAATTGGGCGTCAGCGCGACCTTGGTCATGTGGATGGTGTCGCGCACTGCCTTGGTGGTGCCAAAGTCGGCGATCTTGGCCACGCCGCCACGCAGCAACACGTTGGCGCTCTTCAGGTCCAGGTGCATTGTGTTGTGCGCGTGCAGGTACGTCACGGCCGCTGCCACGTCGCGCAGGTACAACAGGACCGTGGCTGTGGGCAGCGCCCTCTTCTGCTGGTGCAGCACCGCGTGCAGTGAGCGCTCCATCAGTTCCAGCACCAGCCCCACGTGGTCGCCGTCCAGGCACGCCATCAGCAGCTGCACAATGTTGGGGTGTCGCAGCTGCCACATCGCGTTGGCCTCGCGTCGCACCTCCGCTTGTCCAACGCTGGCGTTGAATCTCTTGAATGCCACGGGGCCGCTGGCCAGCGTCAGCTGATGCACAGACGACACTGCGCCGCTGCCCAGCACGTTGCTGTCGTCGGGTTCCCCCATGGCCGTCAGCTGGGCCGCGCTAATGGTTGGCACGTTGGGCAGCAGCTGCTGGTGTCGCGTCACCGCGCCAAGCTGGACCTCTGGATGACCTGCGGCGGCGATGCGCAGCAACTTGCGCGCCGCATCATTGTAGGACGCGCGGGCTGCAGCCACGGCCTGCTCCGCGGATGCAAGTTGATCAGCCGTAATCCTGTTGCGTTTGGCCTTGTTGTGGGCGTGAGACAGATCTTCACGTGCCTCTTCCAGTGTGTCCAGCGCCTCCTGTACCGCCCTGACAGCGTCGGCCTTGCCCACTCCTGCTGCCAGCACACTATCCAGACGGTCCAATTCGGTGCGCAACGCATCCACGTCTGCGTGCGCGCTGCAGTTGAGCTCCTGCACCGCAGCCCAGCGTGTGGCCAGACGCCGCGCCAGAGACTGCTCGGCACCATCGATGCGCTGCTGCAGCGTCGTTGATGCCGCTTGCAGGTCGCTGTTGGCCCGCTGCAGCTGGTCCTCAAGCAGCGTTTGCCGTGCACGCGCAGCCACGATCGCCACCTGCTGCTGCATGGTGCGTGCGCTGGTTGCCGCCTTGGCCCACAGATCCGCTATTGTGCCGTGGTGCTTGGCCAGGGCCGCGAACGCATCGATGGCCTTCTGGCGTGCCGACTGCACGCGTTGACGCTGCTCCTCCACTGCAGCGGGCCCCACGTCCCCGCCGCCCACCACAATGCCGACACTGCACAGCGGTTGCAGCCCAGCGTGTTCCCGTGCTAGCTGCTGCAGCAACTGCGTTCCCACAGGCAATGCTGGCTTGAGCTGCTGCACAGCCTGCTGCGTGACGCCATCCCTGTTTGCAGCCGCCTCATCCATGGCCTGACCGGGCGCAGCAGCCAGCACCGCCTGCTCCGCATCGTGGACGCGCTGCATCACCGCACTGCATGCAAACGCGCTGAACGCCGACTGCAGCTGTGTTGTGGCCGTCTGCATCGCCACCACTGCATCCACGTCAGCCTGCTGGCGGGCAAAGGCGTCGGCCGCATTCAGCACCGCGGCGGCGTCCACGCACGGCTGCAGCGGCGCTGCGGCGGCCTCCTGCTTGCAGCGCTCCGCAGCAAGTGCCTGCCGCGACTCAGCGTGGGCGTGGCATTCTGCATCAAGGTCCTGTTGCGCATCCTGCAGTTGCTGTCGCAGTTCCTTCACAGCACGAGCTGTAGGGGGGACCGCGTCAGGCCGGCAAAGAGGGCGCAACCACAGGCCGTGGTTACCGTCTGCCACCTGCGCCAGCAGCATGCGTCAGGAGGCCATGCAACCAGATGCGTCAGCAGCACTCACCGCCGCAGCGTCTGCCAGCTGCAGCGCCTCATTCCACAGCTGTTGATTGCCCAATTTCTGAGCATACGTAGCTGGCGTGTACGTTTTGCCGTCTTCAGTGAAGTTGTGGTTGCGGTCTGCGCCGGCACGCAACAGAGCCGCGATGATGGAGGCGGGGCAGTAGCAGTCCAGAGCGTAGCACAGCGGCGTCCTCTGCCGCGTGAGTTGGAGCGTGCAATGTCGCCACACGGTACGCGCACCTTCTGCAACAGCGCATGGGTCAAATAGCAACCAGTCGCAAAACCCGTTCTTACAAAGCCCTGCAGCCAGCATCAGCTGCCCCAACAATCCCCCGCCCCGACGCCCCCGCCACTCACCCACTGACAGCACTATCAGCCCCGCCTGCCCCCAATGCAGCACAACGCCACTCACCCGCTGCGAGGACAGTAAGCGTTGCTCAGCACGACGCTGATCCGCTCACATCCTGGCAGCATAGTCAGCACAGTCAGCTCAGTCCACGTGCCACAGCACCACTTACGTGCTGCTCACGCCAGTTAGTCATGCAGACCGCAGCACAGTGCCGCTCACCCGCTGCGAGGATGGTCAATCCTGCTAAGCACATTGCTGGTCCACTCACATCCTGGCAGCACAGTCAGCCCCCGTCCACAACAGCACTGTCACCACTCACATCCTGGCACCGCCAGCAATGAGGCGTGCTTATTTTTGCAGCGGAGGCACATACATACTGATCGGGGGGGGGGGGGGGACGTGGTCACTAATTTCCGCCGCGTTTGCCCCCTTCCCCAACCCCCCCTTTTTTGCTTTTTGCTGGTCGGGAGCGGTGGGTTTTGCTTGGCTGCTGGAAGGTTGCACAACAACAACAACAGCCAACTCACAGCCACCGCGTTGGGATCGGCGTTGTGCTCCAGCAGCATGTCCACAATGCGGCCGCCCTGGAAGGGAGCTTTGAGCAACATGCAAACACCACACCACTACCAGTCTCACATCCTGGCACTCCTCCTCACAGAGTGCCACGCACAGCGGTGTCTGGAGAGGCCTCAACACGAACGTAACACAGTCCGCACTGTACCCACCTGCACAGCACATCAACCAACAAATGGGCCACCACACAGCCGCACACCTGCACAGCACGTCACCAGCCGCCGTCCAGTGTCAACTCCACCCACCAACTGTGCAGCGCATCAAACTGGCGGCTGTCGCAACTTGCATCCACTCACCGTCTGTGGTCACGTCAGCGGCCACACAGCCGCCACCACAGGTCCACTCACCGCCTGTACAGCGTGTCACGCTCTCATCACTCACACAACAGGCCACCACATCGTGCTCACCGTCTGCACAGCGTCGTCGGCTACGGCAACACAACACCACAACAGCCTCGTTACTAACCCCCTGCACAGCGTCAGGTGCCTGTCGTCTGCGCCGTCACCGTCTCACATCCTGCACACAGCGTCACGTGCAGCGCCGCACCACGCACCCTCACCATCTGCAAGCGGCGCGCCCTCAGCTGTGCCGCCGCTCTCCGCACCCTCAACACACCCACTGTGCAACCGGTGACAGCCTGTCTAGCACCGAACCACGCAACCAACCGTGTCATTGGGGTCGAACGCTCCGCTTTGCAGCAGCTCGCGCACCGCGCCCTCGTCTTTGTCACTAACGGGCTTCCACCACACTGGTTGTTCCATGGTTCGCGGGGCCCTGCCGCCAGCGGGAGCAGTTGCCTTTGCCTTCACCATGGTCTGCCGCGCTGGTTGGAGCGCACAAAAACAGCGGGCCGCCCAGTAACCACGACCCTCGCACGTACTGTCCGAGCCCTCGGCCTCACGCTGTTTGCCGGAATGGGGTTGCCAAAAAAGTGAGATAAGAAGCAAACATGAGCAATAGGGGCGCTTGGTTCGGAAATGGCGGCGGAGGGCGTGCACCTCGTGACAAGTCGCCACCGCGAGCCAGGGTCGATAAGGACCCACCATTCCACATCAAGCCGCTGGAGAACACTACGACTGTGCAAGCGGTGCTTGATGGGTGGCCGCTGGGGGTGTCATTGGACGAGAGCCCCGCAGGATGGCAGTGCCACGGGCAGCAGTCACCTACACTTTGAATTGAAAGGGGCGGAAAACTCAAACGCGGGCTGCAAGCCTTGCGTGATGGCCTTGCATGTATGGCAATCAGTCACAGATGCTCCATCGCGCGATACATGATGAAGTGCGCCATCAACATGCGCACAAACACCGCCTTGGGCTTGGTCACTGACTTTTCCTCCTTGGCAGCCTGTGCTGGTGCACCTCCTTGGCGAATAGGGCAATCATCAAGCATTCTGCCAGGGGAACCACAACCCCTGCGTTATCGTCGTGTCGCCTCTGCCTCCCCCAAAGGAGGCGTCGCTGCCAGTCCACTCTCCATGGCGACGTTTCGCCTCCCATCGCGGGCCATAAGACAGCAGTGACGTCAAACGGAGCTGGCCTTGGTGTTACCGGCCCTGCCGCTCTCTGTGCCGATCAGCCTGGACGAATGCACTTCTTCCCGATCCTGCAGAGGGTCTCTCTCACTCGCTCTGGGACGCGGTGCTATACCACTTGGTGGCGAGGACAAGGACGCAGCAGGTGCCTTGCGTGGCGCAGCAGCAGCGTGGGCTCGTTGCAGATGGCGCCAGGAGCACGCCAGCGCTTCTTGGGAGCCTTCGTGGACGACTGCCGTGCATGAGGCTTGCAGCGGACTCATCAGCGACGGCGGAAACGGCGTGTGGGCAGCGTGGAAACCAGTTGCTGCGCAGCGGCCTTGGACATGGGAGGCGCAAGGTGCATGCTCCATGTACGACAGCAGGCCCCGCTGCATGTATTGCGGCGGAGTGCGCGATGCAGCAGACTGTGTGAAATGGGAAGCGGTGCTTGGCGCTGATGGCGCACCAAGTTGGCAAGGTTGGACGGTTGCAATGTCCATGGCACACCGCAATCGCCAGCGTGTGCAGCTTGCTCATACTGCTGGGGCAGCAAGGCTGGGTTCTGTGTGAGACCAAAAAAGGAACTGTCTTGTTTATTTCCTCTTGCGACTGCTGCGCCTCTTCTCTGCGGGTGGTGGTGGCTGCGTAATGAGCTTGCGGAACGAGTCATCAAAGTGGGCAAGAATGCTAATGGTGCGCCAGTGGCGCTTCCACGTGTCATTGGGTAGATATGCGAGCTGAGAATAGCCTGAGCGCTCAATAATGCATCCATATTTGACTGATTCGCGTGCATCCTTGGCTGTCAGACCGCTGATGTCGCGCCAGGATGCAGTCTCAAAGCGCGGTCGCTCCCATTCCGTCCTGAATGTTTCTTGCTCGCCCAGGTGCTCATACAGTCTGAATGCGCGCACAGAAGATGCACGGTTGCGCACGTTGTTCAGTGTGTCAACCTTGGTCAACTGCGCAACAATGTCCAGCGAGGGATCTGCTTTTGCGGTGAGCACGTCGAGACACAATTGTGGGGTCATCGTAATTGATGGGGTGGTATCATCTTGCTGCAGCGGCGACGACATATGGGGAATAATGTGCTTCTTAGCTTGGTTGCAGACATGATCTCGATCCTTCAGCGGGACTCTGCGCAACAATTCCGCCTTAAAATTGTCAGCGCTGGCAATTCGAAAGTTCGCTGACTCCAACGGGGCATCCTTGATGTCCTGGCATGAATAAATGTGCTCCTCACCATTGTCGCAAAGAATGGCCACCATCTTGTCAGGCATGTCCGCCACCTGCAGGCCATATCCAGCAAACGGGCCAGTCACAAGCCTGTAGGGCTTCGTGGCATCAGAGCTGTCAGCCTGCGTGGCGTCCACAACTGCTGTGCCAGGTGCTTCGCGAGGCTGAGCCGTGCTATCTGCTGCCGCCCACCAATGAGCCCCCCTCATCCAAAATGACAAAACATCCGTTACCATCTGCCTCCGCATTGGACTGCAAGCGCTTGCCCGTGCGCTGCTCATCTTGCAAGTCACTCGCTTCTGTGCGCTCGCGATCTCGCTTATCGCCAGCATGTCCTGCGGGCTGTGTGGTGTCGAGCTCCAATTCAGCAGCATCGCTGCCACCATCAGCGTCGCTGTCTTCTGTCACCAGGCACCCACGTCAGAAGGAGACAATCAAAATGGTGTTACCTACCATCTTCATAGGATGTGGACCGCGGACGCTTGGCAGCGGCACTGCGCCCCGCATCAATTGGCGCCGCGAGGAATGGGGAATCTGCAGAGCCAGTTGGTGCTGCAGCAGCAGGCAATGGACACGCATTGCCGCCTGTGGTGGTCCACCTCCTGTGAGGTCCAGCCTGTGAAAAGAAAGCTTACCAGCCGCTCTCGCATCGGCTTGCACGTCCATGTCGTCGGATTCCACAGGCTCATCATCGCAACTGCGCTTATTTGTTGGCACGGCTAGCTCATCGTCGACCAGGCCATATGCACCAAATTCCAATCCATCGAGAAGATCCGCTGAAACCATGTCAGCACCGCTGTTGGCGGCGTTGTCCACAGCGTTGCCCACAGCTGCAAGGCCAATTGCCGTCTCCTTGTGGAACTGCACATGAACAGGCAGTGCTGCATCGCACTCACTCCGCTCGTACCTCGTTGCTCGCCTCGGCAGGAATGGGCACCGCAATCGCCGGCAGTTGCATGGTGGGTGTATCGGGCACATCCACAGCAGAGGGCACGGGTGCGGTAGGAATCGTCAGCTGCGTGCTCGTGATCGGATCGGCGCGCTGCAGCTCGACTTGGCTGGCCTCGGCTATCGGCAAACCGCTGTCATGGATGGTGGTGCTGGCTCCTGCGTCCACAGCATCGCCCGCTGCTGCAGGCTCAGCAAGAGCTCCTGCGTGCTCTGACAGCGCGGAGCGGTGAGGTGTGAAAAGGCGACGCGCGTGCCTACCAACAATGCTGTCCTCGTTCGCCAATGCGGCGGTGGATGTGTGCGTTGGACTGGCCATGTGCGCCGCAACTGGCAGCGCTTGAACGGGGCTCGCCTCTACATCACTGTCTTGTGGCGTGTGCCCTTTGTCTGGCTCGCAATCAATGCCCAACGCAGCGTCCAAATGTGTAATATCATTTGTGTTCATGCCATTCCCGTTAATGCCGTTCTCATTCATACCACTCTCGTCAATGCCATTACCGGCGCATGTTACCTGCTCACTTGCCGGCGTTTTGTCGTGCGCTGAAATAATGTGGGTGATGCCCATCAGCGGCAGGCGCTCTATACGCAACAGGAGGTTGGTCAGGTCATGCGCAGCCTCAAGCCAGGCCGAGCATCCGTCCCAATCCTTGCCATGGTCGCGGAGCAAGTCACACACGTCTGCAGCTGGCTTGCGCACCCCCGCACAGAGCTGCTTGAGGGCAGTGAGCACGGCGTTGGCAGCCTCAGGGCTTGGCCTGGCGCGCCGTTCTGTTAAAAGAAAAAGAGCGCGACACAGCGCTTGCCGTTCAGTGTGTTGCTGCATTGCGGCAGCGAAAGCCTCCATGATCCTACCGGCCAAGTTGGACAGGCGTGAGCGCAAACAAAAGGCGCGCAACCCCGCACAAAACAGCCAAAGCCCCCGCTTGCCGTACGCTCGTTCGTGCTGTCTGGATGAGACCCTCACCAACGCCTGTACCACGCGTGGATGGAAAAAAACTCGTTTGTTCGGCGTGACTCACGCCGATATAAACTGTGGCGAAGATCCCTGGCGGTGAAGGGACGGTATGTGCCTTGTTTTGGGCGTCCTGGACGCACAGACGCGGCACAAGCCACATGGCCGCGGATGGCAGTTGCTTGGTGACGTGTGCAACGAGTTTTGCAGCGCTGGGACTGCCCAAACGATGCTGCAGCAGCCAATACAAGCTGTTCCCCCTGCCCCCATACGGCGTGCGCGCCAGCATGGGTGACCACAGCTGATCAGCAGCGCTCAGGATTGGAAACTTGCGTGTGCTTTTTTTACTTGGACTTGGGCGTTGCCGTCTTCCCCTTTTTGGGACGGCCCTCCGCTGCGCCACGAGGTCGCAGAGTGCCATCGCGGGAAAGATGCGGAGGCGATGCGCCGCCATCATCGTCGTCGCCGTCGTCATCGTCGTCGTCGCCAAAGGTGGGCGCGATGGCCCCGTCATCATCGTCTGCCTGCGGGCGCTTGGCGCTGTGCGCGGCGCGACTTTGTGCGGCAGCAGACACGGCGGCGGGAGTGGCGGCGGCAGCAGCAGCGGCGGTGGTAGATGTGCCGCGCGATGTGGCGGCGGCAACGGGTGTGCTGCGCGATGTGGTGGCAGCGGGAGTGGTAGCAGCAGCAGCGGCGGCGGTGGTAGATGTGCTGCGCAATGTGGCAGCAGCGGCAGCGGCAGTGGGAGTGGCGGCAGCAGCGGCGGCGGCGGGATTGGGCACAGCAAAGACGGCCAGCGCATCCAGCGTGCCGTCTGTGAGCGCGTCGCAGAGGGCGTCCT
>CAZYYU010000053.1:0-4894 GCA_964651735.1 uncultured Gammaproteobacteria bacterium
ACAAGATGTGCTCGCAGTGGAAGATGGACGACACGCTCGACTGGTTTCAGGGTGAGGACGGGCGGCGTTGCTCGCTTGGCGGCGGCGGTGGCGCGCGCTCACACCGCCTTCGCGTCAGCCTTCTCCGGGGGCCAGAAGCAGCGCATTGCCATGGCGCGCCTGTTCTATCACCGACCCAAGGTTTGCTCTCTTCCTTAACAGCGCGTCGCTTGTGTGTGTGTGTGCGCCCACAAAAGCCTCTCCCAACAAGTACGCCGTGCTGGACGAGTCCACCAGCGCCTGCTCCAGCGAGGTGGAGGACGAGCTGTACGGCACGTGCGCCAAGATTGGCATCACCCTCTTCACCGTGTCCCATCGCGAGTACCTCAAGCGCCACCACAACAAGGTCTTGACGTTTGTGGGCGAGCAAGGTGAGAAGCGAGCTCCTTTTGCCCTCAGTTGCGGGGTTTGACAAGAGGTGTTGCGCAGGCGCGTGGCTGTGGTCGGACATCACCGAGGACGAGAAGGCCAGGATCGTCAACGATTACCGCCGTTCCATCCAGGTCCAGTTGCAATGAACTGGTTGCTGCCATGGACGAGGGTTTGTCCAAGAGGCCCAAGCGTGACGACCTGCATGACGTGGTCCAGTCGCGCACGTCGCCGGTGGAGCTGTCGGAGGCCGCAGAGCGTGGGTTGAGCGCTGGGCTGCTGCCGGGCTGGGACTGCTGCGTCGGTTGCGCGGCTGTGCGCGAGTTGTGCGCTTGCCCCGTGTGCGAGCGGGTCACGCTATGCCGGGACTGCATCGGGCTCCCGCACGCCGAGTGCTCGTTGCTGAGGACGATCCGCGCCGTGGAGGAGGACCGCAGCGGCAGCCCCCGCTTTGACGAGGACATGGCGAACGCCGTGCTTTCGCGGGGCTGGAGCGCTGTGGTGGCTTCAGCGGGCGCGGGGCCGAGGCAGCCTGCAGCTGCTGTGTGGCGCTTTTGGCAGCAGAGCGAAGCGCTCGCAGCGCCACTTGCAGTGTGGAACGTCCTGCGCAAGAAGGAAGCGCTCTCAGTGCTGCAGCAGATGCGGCGAGGGGGCCAGGCAGTTGTGCACCTTGTGGGGATCGAGGACGAGCTGGCATTGGAACCCGCCGGTCCATGGCGGTGGATGTGGCACCAAGTGGCGAAGCTGTCGGTGCACGTGGTTGGCATTGGGCCCCAGGCCGTGGCTCCTGCAGATGCGGCGGCGCCAATGTTTCAAGTGCACGCCGAGCCGTACGAGGCGTTTTGCGCACGCAGCGACGGGGCGGCTCCTGCTCTGGTGGTGCTGGTGAATCCTGGGCTGACCGTAGCGGAATACTCGTGGGCCGAAGCCTTGGCGGTCTTTCGTGGCCGCTGGCCCCGCGCGCCACTCTTGAGCCTCGTACACTCGCTGGAGGAATCGATGCGAGACGAAGGTGGCTCTCTCGCTGTTCTGCTTTTCTCCCCACACATCTCAGTGCTTCGCAAAGAGGTGCTGATGACGCACGGGCTCCACCTTGTGCTGCGGACCCAGGCGACTCCTGACTGGGCGTCGCTGCGGTGGCACCAGAGTGGCACCGTGGCATCAGATGTGTACGTCAAGGCGCAGTGGGCCACGCTGTACAAGTAGTTGTTCATGAAGGGGCTCCTGTTGTTGAGTGTGGTGCTGCTGGCCCTGGTGGTGCCGCCAGGCGCTGCTCACTCCGAGTACTTGCCGGGTCTGCTGCGCATGCTGCCTGCGGGAGCGCGTGCCACGTGGAAGGCGTCAGTGCAAGGCCGCGCAGGCGACGAGCCCTTCCTGCGCTCTGCCAAGGCCATCACGCAGAGCGGCACCAACGCGGAGGCCTACTGGTAGCTCGGCAGGGGGGAGGAGAAGTCGCCGAAGGAGGCTCACGTTGCGCAGGGCCAATAATGGCCGCCTGGTTGCGTTCCAGGTTGGGCGCGCGGTGCCTGGGTTGGTGGCGTTGCGCTGACACCGCTCCGACAAGGCCATCCGCGCGCCCGTGTCCAAGTCCCATCCGTGCGACATGATCTACACCATGAACGTGGACGGCAGCAACGTGACGCTCATCTCGCCCACCCTGGGCCGCACCACGTGCTCGTTCGTGCTCAACGACGGCCGCATCATCTACAGCTCCACCATGTCTGGGTGCGTGTGCCGCTGCGATGCTCTCCGCCCCCTGGTTGTCACTTGCGCTTGCCACTGCAGGCAGGCGACGTGCCCGCCCACGCCTGATGCCAGCGCCGGCTACCTGTGGCCCATCTACAAGCACATGCAGATTTACATTGGCACCGCGGGTGAGGAAGAGCTGCGCCGCTGAAGGAGCGCACTTGACGCGCGGGGGAAACCGCAAGGCTTCGTGCAGGAGCGCCTGGTGCCAAGCGACGCGTATGATGCTGAGTCCACGCTGTCCCCCGACGGCTCCACCGTGGTGTTCACCAGCGCGCGCACCGGCGACCTCGAGCTCTTTCTGGTGCGTGTGCAGAGAGGAAGGGGGGGGAGGGGCGTCGCCTCAGCGCCCAAGCGAATCAGGTCAACGTCGACGGGTCCAACCTGCGGCGCATGACGTACTCGCCTGGGTGGGCTTGGTCTTGTTTGCGGTGGAGAGGCGCGCTCACCGCGTGTGCGCAAGATACGATGGCGGAGCCTACTTCTCGCACAACGGCAAGATGCTGGGTGCGTGTCTGCGTTGCTGTGTTCCTCCCCCCGTTGTGACGGTGAGGGGCGCCAGTGTGGCGAGCCAACCGCCCGCAGGCATGTGGCCCAAATGCTCGCCAAATGTGTGGGTGTGTGCTGACTGGTTGCCAGGGCGCCGATTTGACGTACTACCTGAACCTGCTGCACTTGGTGAGCGCGCGTGTCTGCGCCGCGCCCCTGCTTCTGACGCAGCACTCCCGACAGGGCCTGGTTGAGCCCGTGGGCATGCAGCTCTTCATGATGAACATTGATGACCCTGACAGCGCGCGCATGGTGCGTGCGTGTGTGTGCTCGACCTCATTCTTCACTTCTGGCTTCCAGATCGGCCCCTTGAACGGGACCAACTTTGCGCCTTCCTTCTTGCCCGATGACAGCGGCATCATCTTTTCCTCCAACATGGACGACCCCAGCGGCGGCACCTTCCAGCTGTACACCATCAACCTGGACGGCACCAACTTGCAGCGCGTCACGGATCCCTCCATTGCCAGCAACGTGTTCAACGCGTTCCCCATGTTCAGCCCAGACGGAACCACGCTCATGTGGTGCTCATCGCGCCTGACCAAGGTGTGCAGGGGGAGGAGGGTGGGTCGACGCGCCCTTCTCACCGCTCTCAGAACTACGGCGACATCAATGTGTGGCAAGCCAAGTGGAATGGTGCGCAGCGCGGTGGTTTGCTGGAGCATTGCATTGACGCTTCCCGCGCGCGCAGGTCCTGGACGCCGTCTCGTGCGGTGAAGCCGAATGAAGCTGGGGGCGTTCATCTCACGCCAGAGGGGTGCGCTCGCTCCAGCAGACCGCAGCGGCCATGTTCTTCACACCGAACATTTTTTCCCGTGGCCGAACAAAACGACCGCGCGCCGAACAAAAACACGGCGTGCGCGTTCGCGGCCAGCGCCGTCCGCGTGAGGAATTTGCGCGTGCGCCCATGGGACAACGGCAGCCCGGCGGCGAGCACTGGCGCTGGGACTGACTGCTTCGCCGAGGCGCGCTGTGCTGCCCGCTTCCCCGCGTCCGGACTGCGGCACCACACCCCCCTTCACGCTGCGATGAGCAAGCACGGGCTCGGGGAGGCGGCTGCTGGCGGCCAGAGAGCGGGGATCGGGCGGGCGTGCGCGCGCCTTTTTTTTGCGCGCGCGCCAGTCAGCAAACGAGTCTGGTTGAGGGTGGGTTGCGCTGTGCTGCAGTTCCAGTGTGTGTGCTTGGGGGTGGTGATCTTCTTCGGAGTGAGGCTGTCCTCGCGCCTTGCCCGCGCCTGAGCTCGCGCCCCTTGCCGGGGGGCTGCCTCACCGACACCCCGCGCGCTCGGTGGCGCAGCTGGGAGGGGCCGCGCCGCGTTTCTCGCGTTTGGCGCGCGTTCCCGCCTCCGCCGCTCTCGCGCTCCGCCCGTGCCTCGCGCGGCCCTGCTGAGGGCGCCATGCATAGAGCTCAGGCGCGCAGCGTGGCGCGCCGCCGAGCGTTCTTTGTCCGGTCCCCAGTCTTTTTTGTTCGGCGGCTCTTTTTTGTTCGCTTGCGGACACGAGCGAGCCTTGGCTGGGGTCGCGGCAGGCCGTGGGCGCTTGTGTGGCGCATGTGCCGCGCGGGATCGCCACGGGCGAGGCTGTGGGAGGCCGGCTGTGAAAAAAGGCGCCAACGCGTGCGGACGCTTGCTCGAGGGCTCGTTCGGGCCTGCTGCTCCTCGCGCTGCGCTCGCACTGTCGCGGCGCGGTTGTGTGCGCCTTGCTGACCGCGATGTGAGGGTTTTGGCGCGCAAACGAGAAATGGCTTTGCCTTGTCTTTCCGTGCTGACTGTGGCCCGTCCCGCCAGTTCGCAATCAAGCAACATGGGCAAGAAGAAGGAGCAGAGCGCCAGCAGGTCGCCGTCCCCCTCGTCCCCCAAGAAGGGCAAGGGCAAGAAGGCTGCCGGCAAGGGCACTAAGGCATGGACGGGGGATGGCGCGCGATGCGTTGCTCATGCGCCGCTCGCCCTGCAGAAGGAGAAGGACCCCAACGCGCCCAAGCGCGCGCTGTCCGCCTACTTGTTCTACGCGAGCGAGCGCCGCCCTGAGCTCAAGGTTTGCGCGCGCGCGTGCGATTGGAAGTGGCACGGAACGCTCATGGCCGCGCCGTCTGCAGAAGGAGGAGCCCAACATGCCCTTTGGTGACCTGACCAAGGCGATTGCTGCTGAGTGGAAGGCCCTGCCCGACAAGGACAAGAAGAAGGTTGTTGCTGCTT
>CAZYYU010000053.1:4994-6301 GCA_964651735.1 uncultured Gammaproteobacteria bacterium
CGCTCGCTCACTGTTGGCGTGGCAGTTCCTCGACCTTGCCGCCAAGGACAAGGAGCGCTACGAGCGCGAGAAGGAGGCGTACAAGCCAAAGTGAACGTGGGGCTGTGAGCCTGTTTGCTTTTACAAGGGTTGCCACACCACGAGCGTGAAAGGCCTGCCGGCGTTGGTGGTGGAGATGGGAGATCCATAGGCGCCCACGTAGTAGGTGCGCGCCTGAGTGGTGTTGCGCTCCACGCTGACCTGCAGGCCGCAAGGGAATGCCTTGTGAGCGCCCGCGTGCCACGGAAAGCAAGCACGCACATGGTGGAACGGCTTGTCAAAGTGCAGGTCCTGATCCTCGTGCACCACCAAGGTGGGGTTCTGCTCAGTCGACACAAAGAGCCACACCGAGCCCGTCGTCTGCCGCTCCATCAGCTGCGCCGTGAAGAACGTGCTCGTGGCCGTGAAGTTGTAGTACTGCCACTGGTTGATGCCCACGCTGCCATTGACAGCGACGCCAGCCTGCAGCCCGCTCATCTGAACGGAGCAGTCGTCTCCGCTCCAAGGCGCTGCAAGAGCCAAGTGTCAGTGAGCGAGAGTCCACACACCGCACAACAACAACAAAAGAACTTGCCTGTGCACTTGCACAGGCCCGCCAGACACGTGCCGTGGCCGGAGCAGCCGTGCTCGCAGTCGTTGTCAGCGCCTGCCTCCACGTGCAGCTGGTACACGCACTTCTGGAACGCGAACACGCCGATCCAGTACAGGCCCATGGGCGACGCGATGCTCACGCTCGAGTTGGCGGCCCCGATGGACAGGTCGCTGTAGTCAAAGTCCAGTTGGCCGGGCTTGGCGTCCTTCTTCACGTACAGGTCGCAGTCCGACGATTGCAGCCCTAACAGCGGCGTCGGTTGACCAAAAACAAAACGCGCGCAAGCACAGCAAAAAAACCTTCTTGCATCTGCACCACCAGAGCCTGCTCCGACTCGCCCTCGTACGAGTAGTAGTTCCAGGCGTTGGCCTCCAGCGAGCCAGACACCACCTCGTCCTGGGCCAGGGCGCACGTGCGCACCTCGCAATAGTCGCTGAAGCACGGCTTGAGCCAAAGTGCAAGGCCGCGCGCGCCGCGCAAAAACCCTCACCCCTGATAGCAGGGCTGGCACGTGCAGCGGCCGCTGTTGCAAGTGCCGTGCGTGGGGCCCGAGCAGCTGGACGAGCACACGCTGCCCGCGGCCTGCACCGCCGACGCCTGCACCGTGAAGTCCGTGCTGAACATGGACACGCAGCCCACGAAGTAGCGGCCCTGTTGCACGTCTAGCACACGAGTC
>CAZYYU010000053.1:6401-15525 GCA_964651735.1 uncultured Gammaproteobacteria bacterium
TGCACGGTGGACACGAGGGCGGTGGAGATGTTGCGGTAGTCGAACATGATGCGCGTGGGCACCGCGTTGAAGCGCACATACACGTCAACGTCATCGGAGGCCTGCCCAATCCGCGCAGCAGTGAGCGAGCGCGCCACAGACTGGGGAGGCCGGTCAAAAAGAACCTTGCTCTGCGTCAGCGTCACCAGCACATCGCCGCTCTGGTGCGCGCTGTTGTTGCGGGGGTGAGCGGCGCGAGAGACGCAGCAGGATCGCGCAACCTGTCAATGTCGAGCGCGTAGATCTTCCAGCCGTTGACGTCGACGTGGCCCGACACGGGCGCGTTGGTCAGCGAGAGCTGGTCGTAGCCCTGCGGCGCCCGCGTGAGCGAGAGCGCGCCTCGTCGCAGCCAACGCACCGTGGCGCAGCTCTCGCCGCTGTACCCCTGAATGCATGTGCAGCGGCCTGCAGGGGGTCTCGCCGCAATGAGAGGAGAGTGGGTGGGTGGGTGAGAAAGCCATCACCGTCGGCGCCGCACGTGCCGTGCTGGGAGCAGTTGTTGGGGCACGTGGACAGCTGGGACACGGTGATGTCGTATGTCACGCGCGAGAAGGCGTACACGCCGAAGAACCACTGGCCCGGCTGCAAGAGCTCGGTCAGCGCAGGAGCAACAAGAAAAACGCGGCTGCACCGAAAAAAGCCTCTCCGGCACGTCAAGCGTGTAGCTCGTGGCCCCGGACACCTCCTTGACCTGCACACGCTCGTCAGAGTTGCCGGCGCTCCCATCTGCAGCGCAGCGCGCACCAGAAAGTTGGAACGTGACGGCTGCACGCCCTTCTGCACGTAGAGGTCGCTGTCGCCACCGCTGCTGGTCTGCGTGATGGAAGCTCGCAGCCCAGTGCCGCCCGTAACGTTCACCACGTAGTAGTGCCACTGCCGCGTGGGCCGCGATGAGGCGGAACAAAAGTTGCTCTTGGGGCCAACCTGCTTGGTCTGCAGCTCCTGGTTGCGCAGGGGCTGCCCCAAGGTGATGGGCGTCTGCCAGATGGAGCAGTCCGCGCCCTGCGAGAGCGCTTGGTCGGCCGGGGATGCCGCATCCACCAAACAAAGCAAGCTGGGGGCTCGTACCACGTAGCCCGCCGAGCACACGCAGCCATTGCCTGTGCACGAGCCGTGTACGCACTGCACCGGGCACGCTCCTGGGCGCCGCAGTGAGATGTTGGCCATTCCAAGAACGCCGGTCGGCCCCGCCCATGCACTACCCTTGGCAAGTGCTGCCAGACAGCCCAGCAGCAACACCAGCAGCCGTGCACACCTCATCGCTGCCAACTGTGAAGAAATCCACGCCCAGCATGAGGGTTTTGGTCTGCTTCGATGGCGGCAAGCCCTCGCAGGGGGTAACGTCAGCGGCGTGGCGCTCTTTGTTCGGTCATCAGATTGGCGGCAGGCCACAGAGTACGCAGCCAAGCACATCATGAAGCCAGGGGACGAGCTGTTCCTGCTGTGCGTCGTGGAGAACAACGCAGACAACTCCACGCTGGGCGTCGAGGTGAAAACGAACGAGACCAAGCACGGTCGTCTTGCTCAGCGGGGTCCCTTGGTCGTGCAGGAGGGCGGAGCCCTGTCCATTGCCTTCATCATGAAGGAGGTTGCCACAGGCCGTAGATTCCCGCTGTGCTCACCACCACCTTGCTCTGGCAGGCCCAGGAGAAGCGCGGTGCGTGGCTGGGAGGGGGAGGAGGGGGCGCTAGCACGCTGCGGGGGGTCGGCTGAACTGGGAACGGGGGGCTCAGAGCGCGAGACGCGAGAGGCGCTGGCGGTGGAGGTGGAGCGGTTGCAGAAGGCCTACCCCACCATGCAGGTTGTGTGCCTGCCCTGACCTGCGTGTTGTCAGCACCTTTGACCGCGTGTCGGTGTGCAGATAGCGTCCAGGCAAGCGGTGGCGACAGACACGCGGCGGGAGATCCTGCGCTTCATCACCGAGGACATTGATGTTGACCTGTGCGTGGTGGGCTCGAGGTAGCGGCGCAACCCCACCTGATTCGCCGCTCATGCGCACCACGCAGGGGCCTCAATGCCATGGAGTCGCTGTTTCTTGGGTCGGTGTCGGACTACCTCGTGAGCCACGCACCGTGTCCCGTGCTGGTGTTTCGCGAAAAGTGAAGAGGGGCGCCAAATGCAATGGACTCGTGGGCGCGTGCTGTGCGGAAGCGCCGTGGCGCTGGCCTTGGCCGTGGCCCTAGTGACGGCATGGGGCACCTTCATGTGGAGCACGTTTGAGCTGCCCACCGTGGCGTTGCAGCGTGACAGCGTCGACATGGCCGCTCAGCGGCGGCTGACGTGTCCGCGCAGGGGCTTGCGGGAGGAACACAGGCTCCGCTTGCCTCTGCCGGCGACGCTGGACAACAGCCAGAGGGTGTGCTGCGCGCGGCTTTTGTTTGGCCGCTTTGACGTGCTGCAGGTGGCCTTTGTGGTGCTGTCAATGGGCGATGATGGTGAGCCGGTGCTTGTGGCTGCCCTCGACTCACTGCTGCATCTGTCAAGCTGGTCTCAAGATGCGGGCTGTCTGGCGTCAGTGGCTGAAGGCGACACTGGCGCGCTTCCGCATGGATCTCTTCTTCTCCATCAACAACGCCGCCCACAAGCCGCACTTGCATGAGGAGAACAAGCAGCACGGTGACGTGATCTTCTCTGACTGCCCGCCCGGACCCGACTACAGCAAGGAGATGTGGTGGTACGAGCGCGGAGCTTGGTGAGGCGCAGTCAGTCGGTCACCGGCGCCAGCGCAGGTATCGCTGTCGCACGCTGCATGCCGCACAGTTTGCGCTGCAGCACGAGGCCAAGTATGGCTGGTTCATCCGTACGGGGGGCTGCCGCTGCGTCTGTGACACGGCGTGTTGCCGCCGTGCAAAGCAGACCCTGATCTTACGGAAATAACCGTTCATAAAAACTCTTCTGGATCAGGACCGCAGACTCCCAACCCCTGCGCCGACACCTCCCCGAGTCGAGGAACTGAGTCAGTGCTTGTGCTCGGCCAGCATCTTCTGGACCTCCGGCGCGTTCAGGATTTCCGCCGGCAGAAACTTGACTGCCACGCGGCGCGACGGGGCGCCCTTCTTCTCCTTGGCCAAGCTGAACTCCAGTTGCAGCCCACCCTTGGTGGAACGCACGCCCAGGAACTCGGCAATGTCCGCGCGCTTCAGCGCCGTGACCCAATCCGGTGCTCCACCCGTACGATCCGGGATGGGCTCCGCTGCCTCCGCCAGGTGGTCGGTGGGGGGCCAGCGCTCGTCAGCCGCCTTGATGGCGGCCTTGGCGTTGTCGTCGAAGTTCTCCGGTGGAACCCACAGGTTGAACTCGGGCGGGTAGTTGCGCCAGCTGACGAGGTACTCACGATCATCAGATGGGCCTCGCGCCTCGACGATCTCCTCGATCTCAAACGTGTTGACGGGCAGGAGCAGCGTTTCGTCAGCCTCCTCGTCCGTGTGGTAAAACTTGCAGTCGTACGCCGCGCGCTCCAGCACGATGGACTCGTCGGGCACGTACTTCAGCGTGAGCTTGAGCCGGTTGGGCGACATGGCCACCACCTTGAACGGGGCGATCCAGCGGCTCTCCAGCTTCCCCGGGCCCACGCGCTCCTTCTTGGACACAGCGCGAACCGCCATCAGCGAGCCGATCTCCGGTTTGGCCAGATGAGCGCCTTTGCCGCGCTTGGCGTTCCACGCCGCTGCCTCCTGCAGCGAGAGCGCTCGCTGCCTGGTCTCGCGCCTGGCTGCACCGCGGTGCAGCTCCTCCACCCACTCGTCCAGAGTGAGTTGGGGGACGTCGTCCTGGTTGAGCTCCTTGAGCGCCATCGCCGTCAACGTGACGTCGTACGGGCTCATGACCGGTCGGCCAAACATGGCCATGAACGGGGTCGCGCCCGTCGTGCGGTTGACGCGCGAGTTGAGCGCAAACGCCACGATGGGCAGGAGCAGGTCCCAGTCCTCCCCAGCTTGCAGCGCACGCAGCGCATTGGCGATCTCGAGGTGGGTGCGCTCGTTGCGCGCCACACCGTGTACGGCATACGGTCCCGTGGTGACGGGCGTGACGCCGCACATGAGCATCGTCTCCTTGATCAGCTGGTTGGCCGTCTCCGTGCCCTCGTCCGACTTGAGCACGCTCGGGAATCCAAAGGTGAGGGCGACGTTGTAGAGGAGCGCACGCCCCACTGACGTTGCCGCGCGGTTCGGCAGTGCGACCGCCACCATGAAGCGGGTTGCCTCGTCGGTGAACACGGCTGCCACCTTGGCGCCGCGCGGCGTCTCGGGCAGGCCCTCCAGCATGTCCACCATCACCACCTCGAACGGCCTTGACGCCGGCGCCGCATCGCCGCGCTCAAAGTCGACGGTGGTGCCACCGGGCTTGGCCGTCTGGCAGCGCGGGCACGCCTTGGTCCAGAGCGTCACGTCCTTCCTCATGGTCGGCCACCACACCGTCCTGGACATCGCGCGCAGCGTGCCCTCCGTGCCTGGGTGTCCCGCCACGAGCGAACTGTGGTGGAGCCTCCAGAGCGTCTTGCGCAGCGACACCGGCACCACGCGCCTGGGAAAGTGATCTCCCTCCCCGCGGTAAAACAGCGTGACAGCGGCGCCGGTTTTGCCGCCCACCTTGAACTTCTCCAGGTGCGGCACCACAGCAGCCTCCGCCGCCTTCTTGTCCTCGGCGCTCACCGCGTCGATGCCCACAGGCAGGCGGTTGAGCTTCTTGGCGATCGCCGTCTGAATGAAGGCGTCGCCCGCCGCTTCCGTGAGCAGCGACAGCGGCAGGTCGCCTGCCGCATCCAGTGTGGCCGGCGGCTGCGCGTCCTTCATCAGCTGCACGCGGCCGGTCAGCGCCATGATGTTGCTGATCGCAGCCGTCGTCGCCGGCGCGGCCTCCTTGAGCAGCGTGCCATCGGGCGTGTGGTACACCACCCAGCGCGACAGCGTGTCTGCCAGCACGTTTTTCGACCCCTCGATGTACAGCAGCGTGATCGGAGAGCTGTACAGCGCATACAGCCAGCGCGTCGCGCGCGCCGTGAGGCCGTCGGTCAGCAGCTTGCGGTGCATGCCCAAGAGCGGCTTGTGGTCGGTGCGCGCGAACAGCTCGAACCCAGACACGAACTCGCGCGCGTATGACACCGCGCTGATAAGGGAAAACATCTCCTTCTCGTACACCGCGTAGTCCAGCTGCGGCCCCTTGAGGGTGGCCGAGCGCAGTGCCAGAACGGCGTAGCCCTTGCCCCAGTCCGACGCGTCGACGGGTTGCAAGATGGCCGCGCCAATGTGGAGGTCCGACGCGTCGCAGTCGATGATGACCGGCTTGGCAGGGTCCGGGAGCGTGAGCCTGCAGATGTTCTCGCGCACGTGGCGCTGCAGCACCTCCAGGTGCCCCTTGTACGCTGCCACGTCAAACGACTTCGCAAAGTCGAACGACTTCTTCAGCGCCTCTGAAAACGGCGCCAGGACGCGTGCCATGTCTGGCACGTACTGCGCGATCCACTGGGCCGTCCCCAAGAGCGTGCGCACCGCCGAAATGTTCTGGTCAACCACCGGAATGGTCACCAACTTGTCGATGGACGTCTCGGTGGCTGTCATGGTGCCGTTGTTGTACACGTCGCGCCCGTGGAACGTGACCTTCTCCGCGAAGATGGACACCGATGACGGCTTGATGGGGATGTGGTGCTCGTTGAACACCGTCCACAACTTGACGAGCGAGCGCAGGAACTGCAGGCGGTCCTCGTTGAACACCAGGAAGTTGTCCACCATGCGTCGGTGCTGCACGCCCTGGTCCGCCATGACGTCCGCGATGAAGCGATTGAACGTCGATGGCGCCACCTCCAGCCCAAACGGCATACGGTTCCAGCGGTAGAGCTCGTCCACGCCTCGGAATACCAGCATGCGTCGCGTCTTCTCACCCAGTTGCACTGTCCAGAACGCCTTGGACACGTCGCAGATCGCCATGTGCCTGACGTCCTTCGGACCGATGCCCACGAAGTGCTGCCTCTCGTCGGTGCGCATGGTCGGCGACTTGGGCAGCGCGCTGTTGATGATGCGCGGGTCCAGGCAGTGGCGCAGCTCATTGACGCCAGTGCGCGTGAACACGTTCTCCAGCACCAGCTCCGGTTTCTCGCCGGGCGGCACCTTGACGGTGATACCACGCTCCGTCATGTCGCTCACCGATTTTTGCAGGACCTCCAGCTTTTGGGGGTTCAGGCGACGGATCGGCGCGATGTGGTTGAACTGCTCAATGTCCAGCTCCAGCGTGGCCGGCTCCATGTTCCGGTCCAGCATCACCGGGAACGGACTTGCACGGGCCAGCCGTTCGTTCTCGACGCCCAGCACGAGCCACTGGCCCAGCAGGTCCAGCTCCTCGGCCGACATCAACGGCAGTGCCTCAACCAGTGGGCGCTCGATCTTGAGGCCGCGAATCTCGAAGCACTCCGTGATGAGGCGTCGCGCCTGTTCCGGCGTCTGGCCGGCAGGCCACTTGTTGAAGGGCAGCTCGCGCAGGCTGCCTGGTGGCGTCGCCAGGTGCGCCACCATCTTGCCGTCTACGACGTTGACGTTCACCGCCAGCGTCATCTCGCGCATTTCGCGCAGCATCTGGACGCCGCTCTCCGTTGCGTCCTCCGCCTCCCCGCGATGCAGGCTGCCGCCAACCACCAGACGCTCCGGGAAGAAGACGTCTGAACCGCCACGGAACATCTTGCGATTGCCGAAGGAGATGGTGTTCTCGTCGAGCACCTTGTAGCGCCACGCGATCTGGTCGGTCACGTTGAAGTGCACCAGGGGCTCCGGGATGTTGGCGTTGGTGATATACCACACCTGGGAGCGCGTCACGTCGCCCAGGTAAAATTCCAACGGCTTCGTGACGCCGATGATCTGGCCTTGGCCCACACCGCTCACGTTCGCCTGCCAGGGCTCAAACGCGATGCCCAGCTTCTGCGCCCACGTGCGCGGCATGAGGTTGACCTCCGAGCCTGAGTCCAGGACGACCTCGATGTAGTTGCCGTCCAGCGACCCAACGACGCACAGCAGCGAGACGCGGGGCCGTTCCGGCTCCGCGCGCAGCGGCGGCGGTCCAGCCTTCATGCGAAGGACGCGAAGCCCTCGCTGCACTCCCTCGTTGCCTTCGTCGTCAGTGGCCTCGTTGTCTGACGGAACCAGCGCTGGTGGCCGGTCCTCGTCCGCGTCGGCGCGCGCCGCGTTGGCGCCGCGCCCCTCGTCGCCGTCCTCGTCGTCAGACGGAGCCAGCGCTGGCGGGCCGTCTGCGCCCACGAGCGCCGGCCGTTCTCCATCCACGCCGTGGCCGAGCGCGGGCCTCACGCGCGTCAGGAAAATGTTCATGTCCGTGGCAAACTCGCGCTCGTCGTCAGTGGGCTTCTCGTCCACGTAGCCGTCGCGGTCCACGAACACCTCGCACGCCCTGACCTGCTGCCCGCCCTTCATGGTCACGAGCTCGTTGTCCAGCACGACGTTGTACGCGCCCACGCTGCCTTCCGACAGCTCCTCGATGAAGGCGAGTTGCGCCCTGAGCTCGCGCTTCTTCTTCTCGATCGCGTCCGCGCTCCAGTCCGCCTTCTTCTTCGCGTCCGGGCGCGCCTTCTCGTCGGCCGAGCGCTTCTTGTCCGCCTTGGGCTCCGGCGCGTTGGACTTGGACTTCGTGTCCTTGAGGTCCGGGCAGTTGGGCTTGATGTGGCCCTCCTTGCCGCAGTTGTAGCAGGTGCGCTCCTCGGAGCGCTTGCCGTTGCCCTTGCCGTTGCCCTTGGGCTTCTTGCCCTTGGTGTCGGACTCGTCGTCCTCGTCGCGCTTGGGCTTCTTCCCCTTGCCGGGGTTCTTGTCGTACGACTTGGCCTCGTCCTTGTCGCGCTTGTTCGGCGCCACGGACTTCTTGGCCTTGGGCACCGCTGCCGGCGCCACGGCGTCCAACGCTTGGCTTGGGGCCAGCGTCCTGATGGTGTCCTGATCTGCCAGGAAAGCGATCAACGCCGGCCACGTGCAGCGTGCTCGCATGCGCCCTCCCGCTGCGCCCTGGGCCATGAACGCGTCGTCGTCCTCGTCCAAGGACAGGTGGGTGGCCAGCTTGCCGTAGCCGCCCGAGCGGACCATCTGGTACCGGTCGTCCAGGCGGTTCCCCCACTCACGCACCCACTCCGGCTCCGTCAGGTCCTCGCTGATCATGTAGGACGTGGCCTGATAGCGCGTCAGGAACTGCTGAATCGTCTCGTCGGGCTTCTGATGCAGCGTCAGGTAGAACGCCATGTTCGCGCGCTGTGCCTCCAAGGAGATGAACTGCTTCAGCGGATCCAACAGCTCCTGGACCGTCCCCGCCGTCTCGAGCGCCAGGGCCAGGTGTTGGTTGCCCTCATACGTCGGTGTCAGGGCACGCCTGGCCACCAGCAGCGCCATGGGGGGCGGAATGTTGTACGTGCGCACGTACTTCGCGAGCATGTACGCCCAGTGGCCCATGGTCGGGCCCAGTTGCTTCTCCTTGCTGAGCACGCCGTCCGGTAGGTCCAGGCCCATCTCGGTAAGCCGGCTCGGCGCCAGAAGGTCGCTCAGCTTCAGCAGGGGCTTGGCGTCGCCTGCAATGTTGGGGTCCGCGTACCAGATGCTTCGGTCATGGACCAGATAGCCGCCCACGCGCGCCGGGTCGCGCGACCCAGCGTGGTTGGCCATCTCTTGCGCGCGCTCCTCGCCTGAACAAAACCAGGGGAGCCGCGCACAAAACCAGATACTCCTCTCTCTCGCTCCGCGCGACCGCCTTGCTGAGGTGGTTCACGCACGCCTTGCTCCCACACGACCAACGATTGTGATCGCGCGCGCAAATTCAAATAGAACGCGCGCAGGCTGCTCCCAGCAGCTCCCAAACCAGCACACGCAGCGCCGCGGGACGGGCAGTAAGGCTCAACACGCGCGCGGTCGGTGACTCACACGCGGTCGGGCGAAACCAGTGAAACGCGCACGAAACACTGGTAGGGTCGGCTTCAAACACGCGGAGGAACGTACGCGCGTTTAAACGTGTTGCCGCCGTGCAAAGCAGACCCTGATCTTACGGAAATAACCGTTCATAAAAACTCTTCTGGATCAGGACCGCAGACTCCCAACCCCTGCGCCGACAC
>CAZYYU010000054.1:0-7297 GCA_964651735.1 uncultured Gammaproteobacteria bacterium
CGCACCCTGCTGCTCCACACCAGGCGCGCCAGCGCCACCACCAGCTCCCTCGCCACGTAGCGCATCATGCCCCGGCCGCGCGCGGCCAGCACGCACACCGCAGCGCGGCGGCACCGTGCGTGCGCCGCCTCCACCGCTCCGTAGTGCTCGCCCAGCGCGCCAAGAAACTCCTGCGTCGCGTGGCGCTCTCGCGTCACTGTTTGGAAGCGCTCGGGCAGTGGCGCATTCACGCGCAGCGACAGGCACGTCAGCTTTGTCAGCCGCGTCAGCGTGCTGGGCACAGAACGCAGCTGCAAACCAGACAGTCAGCTGCGGCGCCGCAAGGCTTCCAATCGCGACCTTGTTGTTGAAGAGGAACAGCGCCTTGAGCCTCGTCAAGTTCCCCAGCGCGGGCGGCAGCGAACGGAGCTCGTTGTCACGCAGCGAGAGCTCCACGAGGCGCGGGAAGCGCTCGCACACGACGACTGGGCACACGACCATGCAGTTGGCGCCCAGGTACAGGAGCTTCAAGCGCGCACACAGCAGCGGCGGCAGCAGCTCCAGGTTCGCGGCAACTTGGTCGCCCGTCCAGCCCGCGTTGGTGCACTCCACCTTGTTGGCGCCCTCGATGTAGCGCGCCAGCATGGTCTCCGGCGTCATGGTGGGCGCACTCATGTGTCTGCCCTGGGCCTCAGCGGTTTGTTGTTTTTTTGCGCGCGAAATGGCCTCGTGCGGTCTGTGCCACGCCGCGCTGGGCGAGGACGATTGGTGGCGGTGCCCAGAGTGCCAGGCGGTGCGGTGCACCTTGTGCAACGACGAGGAGCGCGCGCATGAGCACAGCATGGTTCTTGTTCGGGGCGTGGCCCTGGACCGCTTCCTGTTCCGCACCCACGACCCGCTCACGGGCAACAACGTGTTCCTGGGCAACTACGCTTGCGCGCTGCCCGGCTCGGCCACGATCCGCGACAACGGCATCAAGTGGGTCGTCTTGGCGCGGCGGCGGCCAGGCTCTTCCCCCCTGCTCACCGGCCGCACCGCAACCATCAGGGTGCCACGCCGCTGGGGGCTGCTGCTGCTGTGTCGTGGTTAACGCGCGGCCAGTATGTGCTGACGCTCATGTGCTTCGGCGACGGCGAGGAGGCGCTACGCGACAATGTCAGCGCTCTGCAGCAACTCTACGCGCAGCACAAGACCGTGGTGGCCCCTGACGGCGTCACATATCACTTGGTGGAGATGCCCGATGTCACTGCGCCCTCACGGCTGGCCGGCAGCGAGAAGTTTGTGCTCGAAGGTGCCCACCCACCGCCCACCGACGCTGACTCTCACTCGCGTGTGCAGAGGCAACATGCTTCATCGACGCTGCCTTGGCCAGGGACAAGGACGCGCACGTGCTGGTGCACTGCCACAAGGGCGAGAAGCGCTCGCCCACCATCTTGCTGGCTTGGATGGGCACGCGCGGCATCCGGCTCATGGACGCCATCGAGACGTTGGACGAGCAGTATCGCGGCAAGGAGGGCTGGGCTGCGGTGTACAAGAAGACGCGCAAGGACTGGATCGAGGAGCTCAAGGTCGGCGGCATCGCCCAATGCCCTCTTGCTGACCCTCCCCATGTTGCTGCAGTCGTGGAATCGCAACTGGGCCGAGCGCCAGAAGGCGTGGAGCGAGCTTGTGCGCGTCACCAGACGCCCAGAAAACAACGCCGAGTGAGGGTTGCTCCGTGGGACCCCCTCACCCCTTGGGAGCATCATGTGGGCGCGCATCGTGGAGGGTGTCCGCAACCGCATCCGGCCCCGCACGCTGGCCTCGCTGGGGCTGGGGCAGGTTCTGTCGCTGCTCGTGACGTGCACCGGCGTCACTAGCGCGTATCTGGCGGCCCGGGGAGTCAACGTGAGCGTGCACCTTGTGCGCTGTCTCGCCCGAGGTCACCACCACCGCGCCAGATGCCCACCACGCAGTCGTTGATCAACTACGCCCTGCTGCTGGTGTACGTGGTGCCCTGGTGGTGGCGCGAGGGCTGGACGAGCGTGCGCTCCACGCTGCAACGCAAGTGGTGGCAATACCTGCTGTTGGCTGGGCTGGACGTGGAGGCCAACTTTCTGGCCGTGCTGGCGTACCAGTACACGTCGCTCAGCAGCGCCATGCTCCTGGACTGCATCAGCATCCCCTGCGTCATGGTGTTGGGACACTTTGTGCTCAAAGTAGTGAGCTGCCTCGTCGTTGCCGCCTTTGTTTCACCGCCTGCCAAAAGCACCGGTTTCGCTGGCCTCAGTTCGTCGGCGTCGGTGCCTGCATTGCTGGAATCGTGGCGCTCGTGCTGTCAGACTGGCTGCAGGACGCTTGGCATGGCACGCACAACGTGAACAACGTGGTAAGCTTGCCAGCGAGTCCCCCGCTCGACTCAATTTCCTTGAGCCAGCTGCTGGGCGACGGGCTGGTGCTTTTGGCCGGCGTGCTGTACGCGTGCTGCAACACGGGCCAGGAGATGCAGGTCGTGCAGTCCAAGCTGGAGTACCTGGCGTTGTTGGGCCTGTTCGGGCTGCCCATTAGCTTGCTACAGGTGCGCGCCCAAAAGGTTGCAGCAGAGTGGAGTGCTTGACCTCGTGTTTGGTGCTTGCAGTCGGCCATTTTGGACCACGATGTGTGGTTGCAGACGGTGTGGTCGCTGCCCACCATCGGCCTCATGGCTGCGTTTGCGGCCAGCCTGTTTCTCATGTATTCGCTGGTGCCGCTGATGCTGGTGCTGGCGGGGGCCACGTTCCTCAATCTGAGCTTGCTCACAAGGTTCGCCAAGCAAAATCCGTCTGCCGCTTTAACTCGCCTCGCCGATTCCAGCGACGTGTTTGCCATCCTCATTGGCATGCTGCTGTTCAACTACGTGCCTTCGCTCTTCTACATTCTCTCAGCTGTGCTCATCGTGGCTGGGCTGGTGGTGTACAACCTGGGCAGCGCGCCGCCATCCGAAGAGAGCCAGGCGCTGCAGTCCGTGGCAACCATGGACGAGGAGGCCAAGGCAGGGGACAGTGTGGATGTTCAGTAGGGCCCTCGTCTTGCCGCGATGCGCAAATGTCGAGATTGAACGGGCCAATGGGCCGCTGCCGGCCATGGTGTGACGTGGTGTTCTGGACGGCCGCTGTGGGCTTCTGCGTCAGCACCGCGCTTCTGGTCTGGACGGTCACAGGAGCGGGCACGATGCCGTTGCGAGTTCGTCCGCGGCCCAACGGCTTCGCCACAAGCACCCGTGACCCCTTCTGGCGGCCCCCGGTTGCTACCACCACCGCCGCCGCTGCTGCCGCCGCGCCCTCCCTGCTTCACCGCATCGCCGACCTCATCTTCGAGCAGCCCGATTCGGTCGCCGCTGAAACGCTTGCTCCGACTACCGCTCCCGCACAGCGTGACAGTGTGCTGCTGTTTGAGGCTCGGCTTGCAAAGCTGGAGCAGGACAACGCGCTGCTGCGGCGGGAGCTGGATCTGTTGAGGCAAATAAGCAGCGAGCGCCCCGTCACGCAGGAGCTGCCGCCGACGACGCCGCCGCCGCCGTCATCGCCGCTGCCGCCACCAACGAGCGTGCCAGCCCAGGACGCTGCGTCGTCCACGGCAGCGCCAGCCGCGACCTCCTCTGATGGCTCAACATCCAGCGACATGACACCCACCACCGCCGCCGCCGTCATCGCTGCCGCTGCCGCTGCCGCCACGACTGGCGGAGGCGCCGCTCAAGATGCCGTGGCCTTGAACGTCATCTCCTTGGACCAGCCCTGAAGCGCGGCTAGTTTCATTGCTCTTGCTGGCTGGCAATCTGCAGCACGCCCTCCATCATCATGCGGAAGGCTACACGCATCAGCATGGAGCCGCTGTTGCTCGCGCACACCAGCAGCAGATCGTGCTCCGCGTTCAGCAGCACGCCCGACTGGAAGGCAAAGTTCGTCCCTGACGACACAGTAAAAGGGGGAACCCTGCGCGCACGCATGCAGCAGCCTCACCAAAGTGCCACAAGATGCCAGTGGGTGCGTGGCAGTGGACCACCTGAAACGCACGTTTGAGCACAGGCCAGCAAGAACGCGCTGCGACCTTGGACCCGTCCTCGTCCCACTGACACTTCCTGCGCCGCCGTCGACCATATCAGGCCAACAAGCACAACGGCGACAAAAGGGGGAGGGCTCACCAGCCCAGTGCATACAGGTTGCCCGGCTCTGATCCAAACTCCTGCTCCTCCGCGCTGCGCGGCGACGCTGGCGTGATCAGCTTCAGCGCCGACTGCGGCGTCACCTGGACCTCGCGTCAGCATAAGATTCAGTGCTGCAACAACTCGACCTTGAGCTTGCCAAAAGGCTCGAAGTTGCCGCGCAACCCCTGAAAGAACAAGGACGCAAAGGTTTCCCAGTGCTCTGGTGCAAACCCGCTGCGTCAGTCAGGGGGGAGACGGGCACATGGCTGGCCACGGACCAAGTGTGGAGTGCAGGCCTGCAGCAAGTCATGAAACAGGGACGCAGACCATGGCCAAACCACCCACCGAGAGCCGGAACGTGAAAGGCGGCGTCAGCGTGATCACGGAGCGGCTCCCCGTCATCGTTGTGGCCCACCAATCCGGTCGTTGGGCAGCCTGGCCAAGAGAAGAGGTTCAGCGGCAGCACACAACACCGCAGCAGCGGTACCAAAGCCCAGCTGGACTCCCAGAGGCGTGGCGACGAGCTCCTGCACCAGGTGCTGCGCCACCATCGCGCACTGAGTGCCGCCACGAGAGATCGTCAGTGCCTCACCTCCCAAGGCTTGGCCGCGTGCACCTCCAGCGCGTGCGCCAGCAGACAGTAGGCAGCGTTACTTGCCCGTGCCATGATGAGCAAGCGCCAGCACGCAGTCCCCTACATACCTGTACGGCCCGTAGTTCGACCCCGCATCATGGTGGAGCGGCTTGTCACGCAGCTGGGTTGCGTAGTGCCGACGTGCTTCAGTGGCGCTCATGGCTCGCACCTGTTGCGACAGTGTCCCGAGCTCCGCCTCGCTAAAGTCCTCGATGATGCCTGTGTGCGATCCTTCTCAGCGCAGCGACACAGCCAACGTGCGCGACGCACCAGAGCGATGCGCCAACACCTGCTCCATCGTCACGTGCTCGTACGGCGCGCCGGCAAACGTCTTGTCCAGGGCTGACAGTGGCGTGCTCCAGCCACCAGGCACGGTGCCCGCGTCCACCAGCACGGCGCAAACGACGGCACACACGCTCTTGGCGCATGACCCCCAGTGCCAGCGGTCCTGCAGTGACGCAGGGTCGGGCTGCGTCATGTCCCGCGTGCCATGCACACCCTCGTGCAAGCGTCCGCGGCGCCTGATGCGCCAACCAAAGGCCGGTGCTCCGTACGTCGACGCCGTCTCGCGCAGCATCGCGTCCACCGCGGATCCGAACTTGTCCTCTTCCATCGTGGGCAAACCCTCCGCTGCAGACGCAAATGCTCGAGTTGCGCGGTTTCTCGGCCGTTTCCGCGCAAAAACTTCGGCGAAGAGAGGGGCGCGCGGTGGAACGGCCTCTCCTCGACACATGCGCCCCGCCAACCCGTCAGGGTGCTGCATCCGCCTCAGTTTGGCCGCTTGCATTTTGAAGCCTCACTTTTTCGCGCCCAAGCAGCGCCCTGACGCAGCTGGCGCACCTCGCGCCCGGCGTGCACACCACCGTAGTGGCCATTGTGGTGGGCGCGTACCCCGTGGAAGCCACGCGCCACGACCCGAAGAGCGGCGTGCTGCTGACTGATCCGTCGCTGGCGCCCTCTTCCGTGAAGCTGACGCTGTTTCTGCGGCGCCACGAGGACCACCCGCGTCTGCCGCGCATGGGTGACATCCTGGTGGCGCGCCGCGTGCGCGGCGACGTATTCCAGGGCCGCGCCGCCGTCACGCTGTCGCACAACGAAGCCGCCTCGTATGTGCTGGTGGATGGCAACCGCGGCGCGTCCACGGCGGGCATCTCGGCAGCCGAGGAGCTGGACCGCATCGGGGAGCTGCGCGAGTGGCGCGCGGCCCAGGCAGGCGAAGCATGGATGCAGGCGCTCAACTGCAGCGGCGCCTTTGTGGCACAAGGGTACCCGGTGCGGCCGCAACCCGCAGCGAATGAGGTGCAGCAGCAGCAGCAGCAGCATCAGCAGCAGCAACAGAATCAGGAGCAGCCCGCAGCTGAGCTGGCGACCGCCACGCTGTACAGCAAGCTGCGCCAGGCAGAGGTCAAGATGCGGCGGCGCGTGGCGCTCAACGCCGTGGAAATGCCCGCTGCAGATGCGGCCTACTTTACCGACCTGCAGGTGGTGCGCATCACGCAGGTCGGCGGCGTCGGGGCCGCGCGTCTGTTCGTGAACCTCTCGGACGGCACCGGGGTCAACTTGCAGGCCTCGTGCTGGGGCAGCGAAAAGTGCGCGGAGATTTCTGGCGCCATGGCCAGCGGCAACGGCACGGCATACGCCGAGGTGGACAACGTGCGCGTCTCGCGCGACAGGATGCGGGCCGGACAGCTGGAGATCAAGATCAACGAGGGCAGCGCGCTGCGCTTCCTGGACGCCAACGACGCGGACGTGGTGCGGGCCATGGGGTCTCCAGTGCCGGTGCAAGGGCAGCAGCCACAGCAGCCACAGCAGCAGCAGCAGCAACAACATAAGCAGCAACCACAGCAGCAACAGCCAGCGCGCCAGCAAACGGGCCAGCAGGGCAGCTGGAAGTGTTCCACGTGCGGCTTCGTGAACTTTCCGTCTCGGCGCGTGTGCCATCGCCCCACTGGCTGCCGCAAGGCGTACGAGGCTGGCGTGGACACGATACTGCACGAGGCGCCGCCCACCACTGCACCCAACGGGCCGCCTCCGTGGCCCGACGAGGAGGGTGAGCTGCTTGGTCGGCGCGCACGCTGGTCACCCCGTTTGCAGAGCCGGTTGCGCCGGCGGTGCCGGTGAAGCGCGCGCGCGTGGACCTCACCGAGGTGCTGACCACGAACATGGGCGAAGAAATGATGGTGGCCGACAGCAGCGGTGCTCTGGAGCCGCGCCTGACGCGGCTGGTGGACGTGATGGCGTGCGCCGAGGTGAACTGGCGCTGGCTGACGGAGGGTCGGGTGGTGCACGCGCGGCCGCTGGACGTGCGCCAGTGGACGCGGCCCTGCTGCCCGCAGTGCGACCACGTGTTTGACCCGCGACCCGACGAGGAGCCCGAAGGCGGCTGGGCCCAGCGCAGGCCGTCGCGCAAGGACGACGTCGTGGCCAAGTGCGGCCGCTGCGGCATCGACACTGCGTTCGCGGACCTCAAGTGGAGGTTCTTCGTGCAGTTTGAGATACGGGTGCCGCTTCCCTCGTTCCCG
>CAZYYU010000054.1:7397-15332 GCA_964651735.1 uncultured Gammaproteobacteria bacterium
GCGATGCCCAGGACGGCAACGTGACGCTGCCCGTGCTGGTGTGCGGCGAGCACGGCGCGCTCTTCTTCCGCAGCGTGCCCGCCACGGATCTGTGGTCCAACCACGCGTCGGCGCAGGTGCTGCGCGAGAAGCTGGATCGGCTGGTGGCGTCGGGACAGCACACCCGCTTCGCGTTGATGAGCTACGTGCCCATGCACGGTGGCAGCCGCGTGTTCCAGTGCTTCGACACAGTGATGCTCTGAGCGAGAAAATGCACTGCGGCTTCCTTCACTCTGCCGCGCCGTCACCGCCGTCACCGCCGCCGCCGCTGCTCTGGCCGCGTTGCTGGACCTGCATCTCACGCTTCTTGCGCAGGCGGGCCCGCTTGCGCTGGTTGCTCGTGCTGGCCTTCTTGGGCGCGGTGGGGTCGTCCTTGCTGAACAAGACCTGCGCAACGCGCGGTGTGAGAAGGTCATCATGGCCAGCGCGCCACTGCTGACCTGCTTGGGGCGCTTGGCGCCTCCCTTGGCCGACGACCGCGGCTGCACAGCAGAGGGCTCGGGTGGCGGCGGCAACGCGCTGCGCGCGCGTCAGCCAGCAATGGAAAGGAGGGGGCGGAAGGGCCACCTCGTGAGCAGCACAGTGAAGTTGTTGCGGTGCACGCCCGCGCGGCACACGGTGCGCTTGAACAGATCCTTGCCGGCAAAGGCGCTGCTCTTGACCTCTCTGTTGTGGCTCGGTCACGCTCGACCCAGCCGCCATCCATCACCCCCAGCTCACTCACCTCTCAACCTGCGGGTCGCGCTTGCACACGCAGAAGAAGAGCTTGTCGCTCACTTTGTAGGCTGCCTCGCTGTCGGCAATGGGCAGCCCCACTCGGCGCAGCAGACGACGCAACAGGCCAAACTTGAAGTACTGCACACATGTGAGCGCAAGTGGGCGCTCGCAACTCTGCTCACACGGCTATTGGAGACGGCCGCGTCAGGCAGCACCACGAACAGCAGGCCGCCGGGCTTGAGCAGCCTCGCACACTCCGCCAACATCACACCGCGCTGCTCGGCGGAGCCCACAAAGTTGAGCACCAACGCCAGCACGATCACGTCGTAGCGGCCTCCCTTTTTGTCGCGCCGCGCAAAATCGAAGAAGTCCACCTCCTGCACGGCCTCGTCTTGGGACAGCAGGTCGATGCTCGTCACCGTCCACTGCAATGATGCGTTGGCTCAACACAAGCGGCACTTGCGTGTCGCACTGCACCTGAGGCTGGTTCTGGTAGCGCGCCTTGATCGCGCCCACATCCAATAGATGCAGCCGCTTGTCCGTCATCCCGCGCTGCTGCAGCTCCTGCGTGCGACAAGGTTGGTGGCGTTGGCGGGGCGCGCGACGCTGCCGCACCTCGAGCACCCATGCAGAGGAGTCGAAGTTGGACGCCTCCTCGCCGGACAGAGACAGCTGCAAGAGTGCAACGGCGTAAGGCGAGCGTCATGCCCGCTTTTTGACCGAACCTGCTGGTACTTGTGCAGGCCTCCCATGGCGGCCAGCTGCGCGTCCAGCTCGAGGCGCTCCGCGTCATCCGTGCAGCGCGCGATGCGCTTGAACAGCGTGTGGAACGCGCCCATCTCCGCGCTGGTGCGGTGCGCCGTCTCATCAGCGTCCGCAACCTCGGCCATCGCTGCCATCACGATGCTGCTCTTGTCGCGCTGCTTCTTCCCCTTGTGCGAGCTGCCCTTGGCCACGCTCTGACGATGGGGCGGCGCAGCCTCAGCCTCCTTCACGGGCTTGCCCTTGCTCTTGTCCCGCTGCTGCTTCTTGTGCGGACCGGCCTTGCCCTTGGCGTCAGTCCCAGGCTCGCGCTCACGCTTCTTCATCTCCGGCGGGAAACCCACCACCGCTGCGCGTTCACTTCTTTTGCAGCTGGCGAAAGTTGTTGGGGAAGCCCTTCCAGCAGTCAGTGTAGGTCTCATCCTTGGCGGCGGTGGCGCCAAACTGCGTGAGCTTGCACACGTACAGGGACTCGAACATGAAGGCCATGGAGCCGTCGGGGATCTTGCCGGGCTTGGACGTGTCCTGCGTGCCGAATCGGTGAGCGTGCGCGGGTTGGACAGGGCAACCAGGCAGCAGACCTCAGACGAGGCCTTCTTCCACGCCGCCACATCGGGCCCGTGGGCAGCCATGCAGCTGTGCAGCGAGGCACCGCCGGGAGCAAAGCCCTGCACGACGGATGAGGGCGTTACCGGCGGCGGCGGCGGCCCATACCTCCCCCTCCTTGGCGTCGTACTGGCCCTCGATGAGGCCCATGAACTCGGTCATGCAGTTGCGGTGAAACCACGGCGGGCGAAACGAGTGCTCCATCACGGTCCAGCGCGGGGGGAAGATCACAAAGTCAGCCACCGCTGTGCAACCGTGAGAGAGTGCGTGAAAGAGAGAAGAAGAGCGGACCTGTGCCGGGGCTGTTGGATTGGCACGTGAGCACCGTGTAGATGGACGGGTCGGGATGGTCGTAGGTCACGCTGTTGATGCAGTTGAAGTGGGACAGGTTGTACTGGAGGTGCACAGTGAGGGGCGGTGGACCTCAGCAGCAGCAGCAGCGGTGAATTACCCTGCAGGAAGATGAGAGGGGAGGGAGCCCGAATGCTCGTCAGACAAAGAGCAACCACTGACTTGTACGGCGAATAGTTGCCGTGCCACCCGACCACGTCAAACACGCTGTGATCGTACTCGGCAACCTGCGCACGCAAACGAAGCCCGGTGAGCGCGCACGAGCGCCACGCGCGAGTCGCGCCGCACCTGCAGCCGCGAGCAGAACTTCTGCACCAGCGTGAACTTGCAGTCGCGGTCCTCGAACCAGGCCACGGGGAACTGGAAGTCACGCGGGTTGGCCAGGCCGTTGCTGCCTGCAACGCGGTGAGTGAGTGCGTGCGTGCGTGAGTGAGTGTGGGGTTGCGAGCACGCGCCACGGACCGATGGGCCCCAGATCGGGGATGACGAAGTGGCCGTCGTATATCTCCAGCACGTAGCCTCGCGTGGGGCCCGTCACGTTCACGGCGAACCGCACACCGCGCTGCCAAACAGCGAGCGATGATTGGCGGCGCGACAGAGCACCGCGGACCCACGACTCACCGGCACCACGGCAATCTCCAGCGGCGCAACGTGCAGGCGGCCAAACTCGGTCACGAGGTCGAGCGCGCCCTGCTGGGCCACGAACAAAAAGTCGCCGTCGCTGTTGCAGAAGGCGCTGTCCGTCATGGAGGCGTTCATGGAGTAGCTGTAGATGCAGATGCCTGTACACGCGCGGGGGCCCCCCTCCCTTGAGCAGCAGCAGCAAGGGCGGCGAGCAAAGAGGCCACGCACCGCTCTTGGTGGACGGGTCCCCTTGCGGCGCACGCGTCAAGGCACGACAGCCACCCACGCAGCCTCCAACCTGCGCCTGCAACGGCGTGCATGCCCGCCACAAAGTCCACGTGCGACCTGTGCAGGGAGTCAGCACGAGCTAACAACGAAGGGGGCCAGACGTCGCACCCCTCGGCAGGCAGCGCAAACGGCTTCCACCGCAACTGCTCCACAGTCACGTGGTCAAAGCCTGGCGAGCCCAGGGGTCAGGCCAGCAACAAGCAGCAACAAGCAGCGGCAAGCAACCCGCTCCAAACGTCTTGGTGGTCGGGTGCTCTGCATGGCGCGCGCAACGTTGAGCTCTGCGCCTCCCAAGGCTGCGCCAACCACGCACCGCGGAATGGGCTGTGGCCCACCGAAGGCCGGATGCGGTACAGCCAAGAGCGCAGGTTGTTGTGGCGCGTGACGGTAAACGCCGTGCCCGTGAGCTGCTCGGCATACAGCCCGTGCGCCGGGTGCTGGGGCTGCGGTGCAGGGCGTGAGCTGAGCCGGAAGGAGAACGGCAGGGTTGCTTGACCGAGTTTTGCCCTTTGGGCAGCGTGCCAGCCACGGCCTCGGTGGCGAAGTGGTTGCCCCACCCGTTCTGGTACTGGTAGCTGTCGCCGCTGCTCATCCCTCGAAATCTACCGCGCGCTGAAGAGGACAAAGCCCAGTGAGCAGCAGCACCACGTTGCCAGCAGCCGCGCCCCCCACAGCCACAGACCCTCTTGCAAAGCTGCCAAATTGCGCGCGGCGCGAAGGGCGAGTGAGATGAGCAAGAAGGTCCTGTCGGTGGACGAGGTGTCTCGCCTGTGGGACGAGGAGCAGCAGCGCGAGCGGCAACGCGGCGCCGCCAACCCCAAGCAGCGTACCGTGGACAAGGTTGTGGGCGCTGCCGCACCCCCGAGCCGTTGCCGCCTGACGCGCACCAACACAACCATCGCCACCACCACCCAGCTGCACCGGGCGTCGCTGGAGCGCATTTTGTTCGGCGGGGAGAACGAGCTCAAGCGCCGCAAGCTGGTGGGCACAGACGAGCACGACCGTGTGCAGCCCAGTGCGTGGTTTGGGTGGTGACGCGATGCCGGCTCATATGGTGTCGTAGCGGCGGACGCGCGTGCGGTTGCCGCCTTGTCGGAGCAAGTTCGCGTGCTGCGCGCCCAAGTCGCAGCCAAGGTCGCCCAGGCTGTGGCGCTGGAGCGAGAGTTAGAGGCTCAGCGTCTCGTGGCGCCGCTGGAGGTGATTTGACGCACGGTGTGCGCGTTTTTGCAAGATTTCATCTCCCGCCACACAGCTGCTGGACAGTAGGCCTGCGCAGCCCCCGCCTGCTTCTGGCGATGATGCTGCGCGCCTGGAGGAGCTGCGTGCGCTCAGCGACACGTCTCTGGTTGCGTCCATGGTTCCCCTGACCAAGGAGGCACTGCAGCACGTGGCGCAGATGCACCAGCAGGGCACATTCCAGACGCAGCTGCAGAAGGCCCAGCGCCTCGCCCGGTCGCGCAGTGCAAAAAAATAACCGTGCTTGCACCGTTGCGCCAGTGGAGGGGGTCGTGTACGGTGGAGTCCGGTTGTGCGGCGCTTGTGCCGTTTGCGCTCAAAAAAGCTGCTGCGCGCCCAACAGCAGGAGGCAGCGCATCATGAGTGTCCCTCTGCGGTTGCTGGTGCGTGCGTCGTCGTTGGAGAGGCTGGGCATCAGCGCGCGCGCTCACCGTGGTTGCGTCGGGTGACGCTGCAGGCCGCGGTCGGCGTCGTTGCGGCGTTCGTTGCGGCGGCCATGCAAGCCTACGAGATCCGTCTCTTCGCCATCAAAGAGTGAGCGCCGCCTCGCGCTCTCTTTTCGCTGCCGGCCTGACGTGCGGCCCGTTTTCCCCCCAAACGCGCGGCCCACGCGCAAAAAGGTTCGGACGCATCATTCACGAGTTCGACCCATGGTTCAACATGAGGGCCACCACGTACCTGGCGCGCAACGGACTGCAGAAGTTCTTCACGTGGTTCGACCACGAGTCGTGGTATCCCATCGGCCGCCCTGTGGGCACCACCATCTACCCCGGACTGCAGATTGTGGCAGTCGCCCTGTGGAGGACGCTCAAGTACTTTGGGTACGCAGCGACTGCGTGTGGTGGTTGCTGACGGCGCCTGGCGTTGCAGCATCAACATGTCGCTCAACGACGTGTGCGTCTTCTTCCCCGCGTGGTTTGGCGCGGTTGCCACGGTGTTGCTGGGCCTGCTGACATGGGAGTGCACGGGCTCTGCCCTGGCCGGCGCCGCCTCTGGTGAGTGTGCTGCAGTCCTTTGGTTTTGCGTGTGCGTGCGCGCGCTGATCGCCTCTCCCCAGCCCTGGTGATGTCTGTGATCCCCGCACACCTGATGCGCTCTGTGGGCGGCGGCTACGACAATGAGTCGCTGGCCATCTCGTGCATGGTGGCCACGTTTCTCTTCTGGATCCGCTCCATTCGCAACGACTCCTCGTGGTACTGGGGCGTGCTGGCCGGCCTGGCCCAGGTACTGTGCTCTGTCTTCCCACCGAGAACAGCAGTGACGGAGCGAGCGCCGCAGGTCGCCATGGCCGCCGCGTGGGGCGGCTACATCTTCGTGTGCAACATGATTGGCGTGCACGCCGTGACGCTGGTGTTCCTCGGCTACTGGACGCCGGGCCTCACCAAGGCATACCTGCTGTGGTGGGCCATTGGAGCGTTCGGCGCTTCGCAGATCCCAGGTGAGAGAGAGATGGAAAGGGTTTATCTTGTGCGGATCTGACCCTTTGTGGTTGCGGCACGCAGTGGTGGGCTGGGCGCCTTTCCGCTCTGCCGAGCAGCTGGGCCCGCTGGGCGTGGCGGGCATCATGCTGCTGCTCTCCTACGTGGACTGGCAGAGCAAGCGCGACAAGCTCAACGAGCAGCAGCAGCGCCAGCTTCTCATCCGCACCGTCATGTGCGTGTTTGCGTTTGCGCTCTTGCGTTGGTCCCCTCTCCCCCGCAACTCAGCCGCAAGCAACGTCCAGGACGTTGGGCGGGGTTGCGGCGCTGGTGTTCGCCGTGCTCGCGGCCTGGGGCTTCTTCGGCCCGCTGTCCGTGCGCGTGCGCAGCCTCTTCTTCCGCCACACCCGCACAGGTGCCGCCGGTGTTGTGGTTGCTGGTGTTGATGTTGTTGTTGGTTGCTGACGCGTTTGTGGACGCGCAGGCAACCCTCTGGTGGACTCTGTGTCCGAGCATCAGCCCGCGTCGGCCCAGGCGTACTGGCAGCACTTGCTGCAGGTGATGTACGTGGCGCCCATCGGCTGGGCCCTGTGCCTGGTCGACCGCACGCACCAGAAGGTATCGTCGCTCGCCGCTCATCGCTCGTGACCGACTCGTTGGTCCGCCGCCGCAGTACTTCATGGTGCTGTACGGCATTGCGTCCTTCTACTTTGCGCGCAAGATGAACCGCCTGATCATCCTGTCGGGCCCCATTGCATCCATGCTGGCGGGCGTGGCGCTGGACTACGCGCTGCGCTTCTGCTGGGCCCAGCTCTCAGACTTTGCTCTCGGCGCCAAGGTCGAGAAGGTTTGTGGCCCGACGACAGCAGCCCCTGTGCCGTGACCTTTTGCCGTGCGCAGCTGGACAAGGCGGCCAAGACGCCCTCGGAGAAGTCCGTTGCGCAGCTGGACAAGGCCGTCAAGGCGCCCTCCGAGAAGTCCATCAAGGTGTGCTTGGCACCCCGTTGTTTGACGTGGCTGCCCCGCTGCGTGATGTTGTGATGGAGCCTTTGCCCCCCCGGCTCACCAACCTCGTGCCCGCGCAGGCCAAGGATCGGGGCCTGCTGGCCCTGTGGCAGTCGCCGTCCGGGGGCCCGCTGCGACTGGGCGCGGCGGCGCTGCTGGCGCTGCTGCTGCTGGTGCAGACGCTGTCCTTTGTGGCGCTCAGCGTGCAGTACGCGCACGCGGTGTCGCAACCCTCGCTCATGTACAAGGCGCGCCTGCGTGACGGTCGGGAGATCATCGTGGATGACTACGTCAAGGGCTACGAGTGGATCAAGGAGAACACCCCGCAAGACTCGCGCATTCTCTCGTGGTGGGACTACGGCTACCAGATTGCGGGCATCGCCAACCGCACCACGGTGTGTTGGCTGTGTTGCTTCCCTGTCGCTGCTGCTGCTGCTGACCACGCCCACAAGCTGGCGGACGGCAACACGTGGAACCTGGAGCACATTGCGCTCATCGGCAAGGCAAGCAGGCTGTGTGTGATGGGGCGGTTGTGCAGCGCTGACCCGCGCTTGTCTCCAGATGCTGGCGTCGCCGCAGCCAGAGGCGCACAAGCTCATCCGCCACCTGGCTGACTACGTCCTCGTGTGGGCCGGTGCGCTGTGCTGCCTCTCGCTTGTGCGCTGCTGACGCGGTCGCGTGCTGGCAGGCGGAGGTGGCGACGATCTGGCCAAGTCGCCGCACATTGCGCGCATCTCCTCGTCCGTGTACGACGGCATCTGCCCCAACGACCCGCTGTGCAAGGCGCGCCCCTTGTTCTCTCTCGAGAGAGAGAGAGTGGCGCTTTGGCGCTGACGCGCTTCGCAGAACTTTGGGTTCTACGAGGGCGGTCACAAGGCCACGCCGTCCA
>CAZYYU010000055.1:0-14837 GCA_964651735.1 uncultured Gammaproteobacteria bacterium
CTCCCGTTGCGTGCCCTGCGTACCGTGCGACCTTGTCGCGGAACGCGCTCTCGTCCATGGCCCTCTTTAGTGGGCTTCAAATCTTGCCCTGAGCCAGGTTGCGAATCACTTGTCGGCCGTAAACGGAGAAGGTGTGCACCAGCGTGTGGATGTCGAGCGTTGAAAAGAAGACGTCGACCACACCAAACGGAAGCATGGCTGGAATCACGCCCCGAGCATACTGCGAGACTTGAGTGTCGCAAAGGGGAGCGATGCAGTGCCAACCTCGAGCGCGTAGCACTTGTCGGGCATCTTGTACTGGATGGCCTCGCCCTTGGGCAGCACGTTGAGCGTCCCTGTTTCAAGTGAGAATAGAGCGATGAGGAGCGGCGCTTGTCACCCGGCTTGAAGACCCTGCGATCCGCCTCGCCTGAAAGAGGGGAGGGGAGAGGACCCGAGGTCACGCTAGCAGTGCAGGGCAGCCAGAGGGTTGTGCGCACCTGCAGACATGACCCACTGCTCGCCCTCAAGGATCATGAAGTAGTCCGTGGCCAAGAAGCGACCACTGTGGCCTTGACGAGCCCTTCTGTTAGCCTGCACAAAGAACACATCCACATGCAGCAAACCTTCCGTGCCCACAGCCGTGCCGAACAGAATGAGATACTCCGTGAGAGACGCGTGCAAAATGGTCATGTGCCTGTGAGAGAAGCAGCACCCTTCAGAGCCAACGCTCTACAAACGAGAGGGGGCACCCATACCCCATGGCGCCGCCCGCATTGTTGAACAGCCACTCGTGGTGCGGCGTGATGAACTTGGGGTACCTGGTGATGGCCCAGTCACTCGGCGTCCAGCACAAGCCACGTCGCACGCACCTCTCGGCCACCTTGCGCATGAGGAAGTCGAAGCGGTGCGTGCTGTTGTCGGCCTGGAACTCCACAGCCTCCTTGGCGATGCTGGCGCCCCCCCGGTGCGTGAGCGGCAAGGGCCCCCCGATGGGTCCTTTCTGTCGCCCTCACCCGTGCAGCACGTTGGGATCGAACGCGTAGAACCGGTCAAGCGGCACCGCCCCGGCCACGCGGTACGCAATGTACACGGCGACGCAGATGGTGAACAGGCGAAGCAGGCGGTCCATGCTGCGGCGACCCTTGAGAAGTTGACAAGTTGGGAGGGCCAGCGCGCCGCTCGGGATGGAACCGCTGCCTGAGCACGATGCAGAGCCCAGTGCGCACGAAGAGCTGCAGGACGAGGACGAGGTCGTGGCGTTGCCAGGTGGACACGCGGGCTTGCTGGCGTGTCTGTGCTGAGCGTGGGAGGTTGCAGCGGATCGCACGACCACATTGACGCTGGGTCTGATGACTCCCGCTGCTGGGCTGGCCTGGTCTCAGGCTTTTCTCGCACAGACGGCATGGTGCGGCCTCCAAGCACGCGTGCACCTCCCTCACCAACCGCTGCAGAGCCGGGACATCATCAGTCTGATCGCGAGGTCTGCCGTTGCCTGCCTCCTTGCTTCGCACCAAAAACGTGTGCAGGCGACGGGAGCTGCGCGCCATTGACGTGTTCCATCTGGTGCGCGCACGTGGATGCTTTGAGGGGGTCCAACTGACGTTTGGAATCGCCAGGCGATAACGTGTCGTGTGTTGTGCGGCCGCATCACCGCGCTGCGCATCATCCAACCGGCGGAGAAGCGCTTCCGCTCGCAGTTTGGACCCACAGCCAAACTGAAGGGCTTGGACACGCGGGTGTGGCATGGTTGCGCAGCATGCTTTGTGCAACGCTCACTTGCCGCGCTGCAGCCGCTGGTGAGTCTACACGTGCCACCCAGCAAAGCGCGAGCTTGACTCCGGATCAGGTGTTGGAGATGCTCCTCACTCCGCCGCCTTTGGTGTACGTCAAGCCCCTGGAAGCGCCGCGCAAGGTTGTGTGTGGCAGAAGTGCAGGTGCATCCTGACGAGCGTGCCAGGTTGCCTTGGTACAAGACGACCAACGCCCGAGCAAGGAGTCGTGTGCTTGGCTCGCGGCGCTCTTTACGCGGCGTGGCTACTCCGTGGAGGTGCACACGTTGGTCAACCACAAAGATGAGCCCCGGGTCTGCGATGCCTCCTTGTCACTGCCCCCACTTTGACGCTGCGTGCAGGAGCGCCAGGCCAGGGTGGAGCAACTGGCCGACGCCCTGCGCGCCACCAACCGTCTCCGCCGTCCCCCAACCAAGGCGCGCCAAACACACAAACTCTTTCTGTGGCGCTCATTTTTGGCGTGCAGACAGAGGTGATGGTCGGTGGCCAGTTCCTCGTACAAGATGGGCACCCTGCAAAGGTGACTGGGGGGTGATGTGCCGAACAAGCTTACGTTGACACGCCTCAGGCTGGCTTTCACTACGTCACTGTGAGGTCAGTTGTCTCAAAGCATCGACAAAAGCTAACGGCACATCGAACAGCGACATTGCGGGAGTGGACTTTATCTTTGACACGTGCTACAACACCATCAACCACGTACGTGACTTGTGTTTTGTTTTGATTGTTGGGTTGGCTGATGGTGGGTGTTCGTGGTTTGGCCAGGTCAGCGCGATTCGCAGCCTGTTGGAGGTGCAGGGCGCGCCGCCCTACGCAGCCTATCCGCGGGGCTTCAAGTTCTGCACGCCGGAACGCATGCACCAGCTCTACAACCCGACTGAGTGCGTGGCGTGATGTGCGATGTGCTGGCGTGTAACGGCGCCGCACATGCAGCCCCGCCACGCCCCATCCACCCGCACCTTACAACCACGGCCGCCGCGTTCCGTTGGCGCCGCCGGCAGGTTGACCCTCTGCTTGCCCGGCCCCCACGTTCCCACTCATGCGCGCTGTTGTCGTCGGTTGTTGTCTTCAGCGATCAGGCCCGTCAAGGAGTCACTTGCTCTCTGCGTCAACACGTTCCCCGGTTCGCCGCGCCCCTGTTGCTGTGAAACGCGTTCACCGCCACCACACAGACCAGCGGACGCTGCTGCAAGTGTGCCAAGGTCGCTGTGCTGAAGTGCTGCGCTCTCAGGCTGACATGTGGTCTCAGCGCGCCACAAACTGGTGGTCTGGCGCCTCAAGCTCATGTCGCATGGATTGCGAAGGTGAGCTTGTCCCCGCTGCTTTTGCCCATCACCGACGTGCACCAGCTCTGTGTCTCTGAGGCGGCTGCACGAGGACATTGTGCGATCTTGGGTGATGCCCACGTTCTCGCTCAGCACACGCACACTCACGCACGCGCACGCCCCCAAAGGAGCGCTGCATCATGAACCCGCTGGCCACACTGCTGGGCGCGGACAGGGTCCAGATCGTGCCGCAACCTCTGGCTGAGCGCCTGTTTGCTGTGTGCGACATGGCCAAGGTGGCGCTGATGCCCTGCTCTGCCTGCACTCACACTTGCTTGGCAGGCCTTTTGGCAGGACTTTGGCGCGCCCCAACTGCCGCCACCACCGCCACCACAGCCAGTCAAGAAGGTCCCAGGTCCGCCGCCACCTCTGCCAGAGCCACAGGCACAGCCCACTCATGAGCCGCAGCAGCCGCCAAAGGAGCGCGCACCAAATGACGCGCGCTGCACGCTGTGCTAAAAAGTTAGGGTTGTGTCGCGTCGCCATTGAGTGCAAACACACGCAGTCGCTGTTATTATTTCACCGCTGGCAGTTTCGGGCTGTCCAAGATGCTGACGTGGAACTTGTCGCCGCCGCCGTTGAGCGACATGGAAGGAAAGAGCGCGCCGTCGTCGGCACTGACAGGGCGACGTCAGCAGCGGCCGTCCCAGCCACACACACACTCGCTCGCACCACCAGCTAAAGGGAAGGGCCGGGCCCTCAGCGTCGCCGTTGAGGAAGAAGCGGATCACGCCGTTCTTCCAGTCCAGCAGCAATCCCACGCGGTCGTTGGTGCTGCAGAGGATGAGCGGCTTTGTGCGGACAGACAGACGAGCGAGCGAGCGAGCGCAGCCCAACCTGTAAGGACGTCCGGCGTACATCTCCACACCGCGCTCGTAGATCTTGCCAGTGGCCGCCACGTAAGCCCATGTCCCTGCCACCCACACAGCGCTCAGCGATGCGGGCAGCAGAGCGGAGCCTCACTCCGGGTGCCCTGTCAGGTACACACTCGTCAGAGAAGGGCGCCAGCAAAGGGAGCACTCGCGTGCCTTGGGCAAGTTGTCGCGGTGCCCGAAGTGGTTGTACTCAAAGTCGTGCAGCACGTCCTTGTGTTGAGGTGAGCACAGACAAGGACGACGACGACGTACCACAAGCCCAAAACTGATGCCCCAGCCGCCGCCAGAGTTGTTGTACCTGAGCCAGCACAGGTCAGCGGGTGGGCTGCATACAGAGAGCACACAAAGAGTACTCACTTGCTGATGGTAATCTCGAAGTAATGCCGACCGCTGCTGTAACCCGTGTCGCCGAGCACCTGATTGAGGCAACCCCCCAAGATCAGATGCACCAACAAAAAAACCCCAACCACCACACCACACCGTGTTCCAGTTCTTGCCCTCCCCAGCCCGCGCGGTGCGAAAGTCGTTCACGAGCGTGATGTAAGCAGACTTGGATCCTGCTCTGCTGGCGTGAGAGGCTGCACGTCCAGCCAAAAAAGGGGCGCGACCTGGTGACCAGCGCCAGTGACTGGCTTGCAGTCTCTCCTCTGGAGTGAGCAGCTCGATCAGCGCAGACAGCTGGTAGTACTGCGCCTCCACGAGCAGCTCAGCCCTTGAGAGAGAGAGAGAACAGATGAGAGCGGCGAGGAGAGAACAAGAGCGCACCGCGCCACAGGGTCGATGGGCAGCACGATGGACCCGTCGCGCAAAAAGTTGAGAATGGTTCCAAAGTGCTTGCCGTCCCTGTGTGCGCAATCAGCGTTTGTGTGCGCCGCAGTGAGCAGAACCCTGACCTGTCAATGAAGTAGCGATCCTTGTCGTCCGTGGTGAGATTGAACCGACCGCTGAACATGGCGCCCTGGTTGCCAAACGCTCAGCGCCAGCAGCATTGCGTCCCTCCCTCATACCAGCATCGAGTGGGGCGCTTTGGTCAACGTTGACAGCGTCGAGCAGAACTTCTTGCCGCCCACGTTGAGCCACACCTATCGTTTGCAGCCTATTGAGGCAGGGAGGGGAGACGCAGGTTCGTACCAGGCTCTTGGAGGCTCCCACGTTGCTGCTGGGCTGGGACAACCTCGCGTTGTCCTGCGACGTGGACAGCACGGCGCCGCTGTCACAAAATGCAATGGTATCAGCGCGAGTGCCCAAACCGCAAACGCCTGACCTGGCTGCGCTGACCGCGACCGCCTTGCCTTCCACAGCAGGTCGATCTGCCAGGAGCCTCGGGCCACTGGCGGCGTTGTGCAAGTGGTGCAGGCTGCCGCCCACGCCCTCTGCGTCCACCACCACCACGTCGTCAGCGCCAGAAGATCCCTCGGACTTGATGCGGCGCAGCTCCGTCTGCCGCACGGGACGTGTGCGCGCGTTTGAGAACGAGGGAAAACGAGCGCCCTCCGGCTGGCTTGGCAGACCTGAATGGTGATGGCAAGTTCGTTCAGTCGGTCCAGTCGAGTGCCCAGCTGGGCGGCGTTGCCTCCGCCGTCCTGGCTTTTTGAGCTGGACAAAACAACAGCAACAACATGCGCAGTACTTGGCCTCCTCCGCCTTCCGACGACGGTTCATGGTCCATGACCGACCTCCGCCCCACAGACCACACCAGACCCTTCACAGTTTTTCGCACAGCGCTGCGCTCTTTCCCTCGCCCACGCTGAGCCACTGGTGCTGCACCCGCGATGCCCAAACCAGTTGACCAATCAGTCGGATCTCGTCCATGTTGCTGGACCACCAGTGAGCCACCAGCTTGAGCGGCCGGCATGATACCTGATCCGCATGCATTTGGCCTTCTTGTGGCGCTTCAGACTGATCAAGGCGACCACAGCCTTGCGGCACTCGCGAGACTGCAGGCAGACTTGTGTCAGCTGCAGCGCCGCGCGGGCCCACTGCATGAGGCTCACTTTGGAGATGACGAGCGTGCGGTGATGGCTGAGCGCCCACTCTTGCATGACCACACCAGACTTCACGTTGGACAGCTGCGCGCCCCTGTTGGAGCCAGCCGACGCCCGCTTGAGACGGCGGCGGCGGCGCAAAACCAACTGAGGTGGCGGACGCACCAGTCCAGGAGAGCGCGCCCTGCGCGAGGCTTGTTGTACATCAGCGTCAGGGCCAGGGGTGTCGCTCCGTTTTGGTTGCGCACGTCTGGTCTGCGCAAGCACAGGTGTTGAGCGACGAGCCTGCGCGCCTTGCACGCAACGCACTCTGCTCCAGCCATCAACAGAGCCAGCACAACGCCGAGGTGTCCAAACGATGCGCAGTGCAGCGGCGTCGAGCCAAACCGCGTGGGCACGCTGACGTCAGCCTTCTGGCCCAGCAGCCATGCGACACAGTCCTCCCGCGACTCTACGGAATGCTGAGCACTCAACAGGCCACTGGCGCACGCCAACGAACCCTGCGCTGCCCAGAACAGGGGGGTGTAGCCGTCCGCTGCGGATCATCAGCGAAAAAAACCAGGCACAGCACGAGCGCCAGCGCTGCCCGCACATCCGCGCCACAACACCAGCGCCCCCTGCTTGGAATGCCACACCACGAGCGCCCGGGGAACGCACCGTCGCGGTTGTTGATGTTGTCCTTCGTTATGGCTCCCTGCAGAGACGCCAAGTCCCCGCGCGATGCGTAACCCCAGATGTGGGCCATGACCAAAGACCCTTGTGGGCAAAAAAACATAGATACAATGTCATAAACAAGTCATTTGCGACCGCGTCCGCGTCCTCCGCCGTGTTGTTGCTGCTTCTTCTTGGGCGCAGCGTGCGGCACCAGCAGCGGGAACACCAGCGACGCGGCCTCCATGGCCGCAGCGTGGGAAGCACAGCCGACCAGAACGACCTTGCCCGTGGCAAAGATGGTCAACGTGGCCTTGGCGCTTGCTGCAAAGGGAGGCGGCGGTGTTAGCGCTGCAGCAGCAAGCAGGGGCGGCCCCCTGCACCTCGCTCCACTTTGTAGGTGAGCCCGGGATAGCGCTCTGGGTTGTACTTGCAGGTGTCGCCCAGCGCTGCGGCCAGCGAGGGCAGCTTGATCTGAAACGGACACTCGAACATGGCTGACAGATTGACCACCACGTAGTCTCCGTAGACAGCCGTGTAGCCGGCCCTAACGATGGTGGCCACGAAGCGGCGACATGCAGCCTTGCAAAGCGGTCGTCAGCAAAACAGGCAACAGAAAGCATCCCAAACCTGAGAGCGCGCCACAGTCTGCGGCCCAGTCACGACACACTTGCCAGACGCAAAGATGAGGCACGTGGCCTGCGGGGCCGTCAGCGCCGTGCACGCAATCAACGCGACCCTCCCCAGCGCACCTTGGGATCTGTCTTGCGCATCACCACAGCAGGAAACTTGGTGGGTCGCCATTCGGCCCCTGGAGGCGGGCTTTGAGCTGCAACCCACGTGGGTCGCAAATTGCCCTCACCCTTCACTTTGGTCATCAGCTCCTTCTGCAAGCAGAAAGAATGTGAGTGTGCGCGTTGCATTGCGCAAGACCCCGAGGCCCTCACCAGCGGAATGTGGCAGCCCATGTTGACGGTGGCCACCACGTTGGTGCACGACACGCGAGGAGTGTCACCAAACTGCTGGCGCAAGTCTTCGCCGTCATCGCCGTCATCGCCGTCGTCTGGCACGAAACAGGTGAGGAGCGCGCGCACCTGGCCCGGAACAGCGGCACCTTCCAGCTCGCTCGACTGCTCCATGTCGTCAGGCTCATGGTTGTCATCCATCCACTCGGGCGGCGGGGGCGCAGGAGGTGCGGGGACAACCCCTGCACATTGGCAATCAGCGGCCAGCAGCAGCAGCAGCAGCAGCAGGTGGCGGCGCACCGGGGGGCAGCGGGCACGGAGGAGCCTCGGGCACGAACACAAATACTGCCCGCAACACCGACGTCGTCAGGCAAGCCCATCAACCCTGCGTGCGCGTCACCTTGGGCTTGCAGCGGCATGAACGGGAACTGCGGCAGCGGAGGAGGCGGCGGCGGGGGCGGCAGCAGTGGCGACTGATGCAGTTCTGGGAAGTGCAAGTTGGGGAGTCTCTGCGTGTGTTGAGAACGCGCACTGGCACGGCATCTCGGGCCACTCGCCTCGTCCTCCGAAAACGAAGAGCCTATCGACACGTCGAACGGGGCGTACTCCTCGCGCTGTGGCGGCTGCTGCTGCTGCTGGTGCTGCTGCTGCGGCACAAACTCCTGCGAGTTGCGGTTCCAGGTGGCCATGCTGGTTCGCTGCGGCGGCGGACAACTGAAGCGCGGTATTTGCGGTGAGAGCCGAGCGCAACGCAGCGAGTTAAGGACACACACCACAGACCAGGGAGCGGCGAGCTGCCACCAGAGAGCGAAAGCGATCGAGCAAGACCGACAGCGGGAGAGGAAGGCAGCACGAGAGAGTGCTCGGTCCCTAGAGTGGCCTGGGGTGCTCTGCGCTCGCTGCAACAGGCGCCTGGGTCTAGACTTCGCAGAAAAACGAAACGGCGAGGGGGAACAGAGTCCGCCCGACGACTCGGTGACAAGACCCTCCCCCCAACCGCAGGGACTTTGCAGTCAGCGCCCGATCGCCGCAGATCACAAAAACGATTTATCGGCCAGCAACAAAGGCGACGAGGAGGCGGAGCAGCGCTCCCACGGTCTGCTTGCTGCCAAAGTTGACAAACGCCCACTGGACAGCCGGCGTCTTGGAGTTGGGGATCAGCACGTTCACCAGCTTGCCGTCTGCTTAGACCCGGAGATCACACACACCCCGCACCGCGCCGCTCACCATGGGGTCACACCACGTGCCGCGAACGACGGTCTTGTGCACGTTCTCCACCAGCAAGCAGTTGCCCTGCAAGCCTTGGCCTTTTCGGGCAAGCGAGTGAGAGGTGGGGCGATGAGAGTGGGGAAACGCCGCGTCGCTTTGCCTGATTGGATGTCCTCGGGCGTGTGGCGATTCGGGGGCGCGCCCCAGGTGCCATAGGGACTGCCAACAGCGAGAGCGGGCCACAGATTCACACTGCAAACAAAAGGTTGGCAAACCCCGCCGACGGCTGGCTGCGCCTCACCCAACCGAGCCCCAGTCAAGCCGCTTGATGGCAGCGTCAAAGTCCTTGCCCAGATTGCCGAGCGTGCGCGGATCCACGACCACTGTGCACGACAGGGAGCCGAAGCACTCCTTGTTGACCATGTCCACGGCAACGCGAAGAAACGTCACGGGGTCGTTGTGGCCGTCCTGCAGCAGCGCGTCAGACGACGAGCAGGGTGTGCTTGCAAACCAACGTTACCACAAACTTAACGCCCAGACCGGCAGCAAACAGCTCGTTGCGCAGCAGGTACTGGCCACCGCCGCCCTGCGCATGCACGCGATGAGCAAGAATGAAACAAAGAAAGGGTGGACAACCTGAGCGTCCACATCACGAATGAAGACGAGGTCGCGATCGGGGAACGTGACGGCCGCGGGAGCCTGCAAGCGTGTGAGCCATGCTTGCGTGCGGCGCGAGGCAGAGAGGAAGCAACCTCCTTCTTGAGCGCGGTCAGGCGGTCAGACGTGCCGGGGTAGTAGGCCTTGACTGCACAGCGGCAACGTTCAGTTGAGTGCGCGCATGCAAGAGGCAAGGCACGCACCCACAGGCAGGCGCGGAACTGCAGCCTCAATCTCGGCCACAAACTTCTGAGCAAGCGGCCACTGGCGGTCCATGACAATGGTCTGCGGGGATGCGCAGATGTGCGAGGCGTTGAACGTCTTCAGGCCCAGCAAGAGTTTCGCTGCAAGCAAAAGGTCAAGATGGTGGCGGGGCAGAAGCAAAGAGGGTGCAATGGCGCGGCAGAAGCAAAGAGGGTGCGATCCAACCAGCCATCCAACCATCCAACCAAGGAGGGCCAGACCTTGCATCTTCAACTCGCTGTCAGTCCACTGGCCCGGGACGATGATGTAAGGCGACGCGGCGCCCAGCTCTGCATGGCAGGGCTTGTCGAGGGCCTTGACCTGGAATGAAGGAGGAATGACGCGAAGTGCAAGCAACAACCAACGAGCCGCACCTTGGCTTGCTTGCCCTTGGCCCCGCCCCACACGATGGCGTCGTACGTGCCACATCCGCCTGGCGGTGACCGCGGCATTACACCCGCAGACAACGTTGCCCCACACGGCCGCCGCTCACCGGTCATCATCCACGAATCGACCTTGGGGTGGTTGAGCATGCGGCCGCCCTCGGCGGGGCCACCGGAGCACACAGCCACAAAGCCCTTGTTGCGCTGCAGTCAGACAGCATCGCTGCTCGGCCACGCAGGCGCGTGCACCTTCTTGCTCAGCGTGTAGAAGAGCTTGGCCAGCTGCACCTCCGCCGATGCAGCGTTGAGCGGATGGGCCTGCTCGCCAGCCACGTCACACACGCCGCACAAAATCACACTGCGCTGCAACCAATCAACCTTGCACACCACCACGTCGCCCTCCACGAACAGCTGGTGCAGCACGTCGATGGGGGCCTCGAAGTTGCCGGCGCACATGACGGCGCACACCTTGCCTGTGCTGGGCGGTCCCTTTTGCTGTGGCATGGGCTTGCCCGGCTCGCCCCACAGCTCGATGACCACAGGGTCGGTGATCTTGGCCGGCAGTGAGTCAACAACACATAAAGAGACGCGCCAAGACAATGCAAGCACCTTGGCCCACCAGTTGCGCGGGGCCACTTGAACCACCTCCACGTCCTCCACCTGCCTGCGGCCCACCACGGGAGGCATCGTGCCTGAAGAGAGCAGGGAAGTGAGGACCGAGGGAACGAGGACGAGGTGTTTGGGCGGCCTTGCCTTGGTTGGCCAACGACGTGTACACCTCAATGAGGCCGTTGAGGTAGGTGATGGTGCCCATGACACCCAGCAGGCCGCCAAAGTTCTTGCGCACGTTGTCCGCGGGGATGCCACGCACTTTGTCGGACAGCGCCGTGATCTCGTCCTTCACGTCGGACACAACGTCGCGCATCTCCAGCAACAACGCGAGCTTCTCGGCATACGACACCTTGGTCCAGGCAACGGCGTTGGATGCAACGCGCTCCACCTTGCCACGTCGGGTGAGAGAAAAGAGAAGCCCCCCAGCCTCCGAGGTCGCGTACCGCGCGGTCGATGTCGTCGGTGGTACGCGCGATGAGGGCCGAGGGCCGCTCCGTGACGGAAGGCTTGCGCAGCAGGTAGTAGGCCACAGCGGCGCCCAGCACCAGGTACGGGTAATAACCAAGTGACGATGACATGACGACGGCGGCGGCGGCGGGAGGGCTGGCAACGACTCTTCACTGCCCCTTCTCTGCACAAGACTTGCAAGCTGGCTCGCCCTGTTGTTTTTTGTTGGTGAGGAGCAGTGGAGATCAGAGCGCACGCGCGCCCGCACCTTGAGCACGTAAAAGGCTCCATCTGGAAACGCGGCGTTGCACTTGACACACGTCAAACTGAGACGACGGCTGAGCAAGCAGATTGTGCCAAAGGCAGTGCCACCCACCAAGCCCCGTGCCACTGCGAGTGTGCGCCCAGCGGGTGAGCAGGATTGGGGGGGGGAGCGCCGCCGCTGCTGCTGCGTTACCTGCTTGTCCATGGCCTCCGTAAAGTCACCCCTGCATGACTTCTTACAGCGGTGGCAGACGCCCTTGAAGCCTTTGCCCGAGCACTCCGTGCAAAAGCTGGTCAAAGGGTCAAAGGAGCGAACCCAGGGCAAGCGAGTCTCACAGCTTTCCGTCGACGGAAACAGGGGTCTTGCCCATGGTGCCTGCAGCGAGCAGCGGCGGTGACTGGTGAGGCAGCGTGCAAAGCAGGCCGCCCACCATAGCAGGATTGGCAGCGCCAGCAATCAGTGTGGTAGAGCTTGCCCTCGTGCTTCTTGTGCACCTACCGCCCAAGTCAGCAGCCGCCGCCATGGGGGTGGTCCCTCATCCTCACCAGCACTGCAATGGTTCCGCCGCAAACGTCGCAGTTGTAGTTGCTCTGCACGCGGGCAGGCGGTCAGCGGCCTTGCAAGGCCCCCCGTCGCCAGATTTGCCTGGCACGCCGCACAGCGCACGATCCACGGGATGCGCGGGGACGGGCTGGGGATCTCAAAGTACTTCTCCTTGGGCGATACCACCTTCTTGCACCCGTCGCACTGACCAGGAGGCCCCTTTTCAGCCACGCACACAAAAAGGCCTCCGCGCCGCCGCCGCCGCCAACCAACAGCCAACCTTGAAGCACGCCGTGTGGTAGTCCGCTGGGTGCTCGCTCTTGACCCACTCCTTGTCCGAGATGGGCTTCAGGCACGCGTTGCAGGTCTGCGAGTGCACGGTCAGACGAGTTGCAGGACCATAGTTGCACGCACGCTCATGGCGCCGGCTGCTCCCCCTCCTCGCGGCACAAACTTTTTTGCAGCCGCTGCCAGTCTGGGGCGGAGGGGCTCGGCATGTCTGACGAGGACGAGTACGAGCCGGACGACTGTACGTGGCCTGCGCTGTTGTGTGCTTGTGGGCGGGCCGCCGCCGCCGCCGCCGCCGCCGTACTGATTCCAAGCTGCCTCTGGACGTGGCTCTGCCCCCTTTGGAGCGGCCCGTCCCATCGACACGCTGTCCCCGCCTTTTTTGTTGTTTTTTGCGCGCTCCATGTGCCAACGGAGGCTCGAAGCGTGCTGACCATGCTCATGCTGACAGGGGATGCCGACGGACCGGTAGCGGCGCTCGTTACATTGCCTGGTCTCGTGTCACGGGCCCTTGCGCGCGCAGCTGGGCAACGAGGCGGACCTGACGCCGGTGGCGGGCTTGGACGGCCTAGGCGAGCACGAGGGCATGCTGGTGCGTGTCCAATGGGCGGGCTGCCGCGGCGTAACGGCGACACACAGGAGGTGGAAGAGTCGCCGGCTGATGACGCGGAGCCGGCTGGCGAGGAGGGAGAGGAAGAGGACGTACGTGGTGGCGGTGGTTTGTGGCACGTCACTCAACCGTTTTGCAGCCGGATGTGGCGCGCAACCTGGCGCTGCTGCAGCAGCTGGGGATGCTGGGCCCCAAGCCCAAGAAGAAGAAGCCCAACAAGCAGAAGGTGTGCCACTGCAGTTGTTTCGTTTGTTTGATGTCATCATCGTTGTAGCGGAAGACTATTGCGTTGCCGTCGCGGACGTCCAACAGACTCAAGGTGACGGTGGTGGCGGCGAGTCGGGGTGTGGGGGCCGTGGCTGACCCATGCTTCGCAATGCAGGGCGAGGAGCCCAAACTGGAGTTTGCCAGGCCCATGCCTGTGCAGCCCATCATGAGGTTGTTTGTTTGGTGGTGGTGTTCTGTTCATCATTCACGCGGTGTTCGTGGGCAGGTTCACCGTGGAAAGGGGCACGGAGCCAACCACATACCGCAATGTGGTCAACGGCACGCTGGAAACGTACTCTGACGAGCACAAGGCTGCGCTGTGTCCCAGAGACATGTGAGGCTGCCGGTGTGTGTGTGTGTGGGTGATTGATTGCTGACGCGGGCTCGAGCGCAGGTACACGCCGTTTGTGGATCCCAAGGTGGTGTGCGCCGCCTGTGTTCTGGCCAGCAACACCCTCCTCACACACGCCACCCCTTGCAAAGGACTGGAAGCTGGACCCGGACTCGCCCGCGTGCCAGCAGTGCCGCATCCGCTCCACGCAACGCCTGTCTTGGTGGTGAGCGCGCTGTCGCTGCGCGTTTGCACGCTGTGTGACGTGTCCGCAGCTCCGTTTGCCAGTCGCAACACGGCCAGCTGTGTGGCAGTTGTCTGTGGAAGCGATACGGCGAGAACGTGACGCAGCTGAACGCTGCCATCTGGCGCTGCCCCAAGTGCCGCGGGGTTGCACCTCTCTCTGCGACGCCGCCGCTGCTTTCTCACTGCCGCGCGCACAGATTTGTAATTGCATGGACTGCCGGATCAGTCTGGGCTGGGGCGCGCTGGGCGAGGGCACGTACGAGGTTCGGCTGGCTGTTGGCTGGCTGTGCGTGCTCCTTGCTGATGCAGCGCAGGAGGCGTTGGCCGCCGGGTTCCAGTCCGTCGCGCACATGATGGTGGAGAAGCGCTACCACGTACGTGCCGGCTTTTGGCGGGCCGTGCAGTGGCCGTGCAGTGACCGGCTGGTTGCAGGCCACGCCCAGCATGGACCTGGACCCCAACCCCATCCGCAAGCGCGGGCGCCCCATTGGCGGCGGCGGCGAGTGGCTGCGGCGGCTGCGCAAGATCCAGCGCAGCTCGACGTTTGCGCGCATGCCCATGATCATGGCCGGGTGCGTGCTGGGTGCCAGCGCCGTTTCCCCACTCCGTCGCTGATTGTGTGTGCGAGCAAGGGGCGTGGTGCTGAGCCTGGGCCGCATCGAGTACCGCGGCGTTGTTCGTTGGTGGGGGGAAAGCTGTGGTGACGCTCGCACGCACACAGATGGGACCGCCCCGCCTTCCACAGCGTGGACTACATCTACCCCATCGGGTACCGCGTGCAGCGCGTCCAGCACATCGAGGGTGGGCTTGGTGTGGGGGAGGGGCTGCGTTGGGGCGTTGGTGACGTGGCGGTGCAGGCGGCGGCACCTTCATCATGGAGCTGCAGATCCAGGATGGCGGCGACAAGCCCCTGTTTCGCATCTTTGCGGTGGACAACCCCGCCGAGGTGTATGAGGTATGGTGGTGTGTTTTTGCACGCAAACCGAGGCTGAGGGCGTGGCAGGGGTCTGTGTCCAGCACGCCCATCACGGCACTGCTGAACAAGCGCGCCGGCCGACACCGCACCATCAGCGGCCCTCGTGTCATGTGCGCAACAGCCACACCCCCAACATGAACAAACAAACAAACAAACAAACAAACAAACAAACAAACAAACAAACAAACAA
>CAZYYU010000056.1:0-14685 GCA_964651735.1 uncultured Gammaproteobacteria bacterium
GTGCCCGAAGGGCGGAGGGGGGAGCAAAAAATCACTCTTCCCGAGGTGGTTTGCGTTGCTCTTTAATCTCAGCCCTTTTACGTTTCTGCTCCAACACTTTTTCCTGCGCCCGCTTAGATCGCTTCCTTTTTTGTCGCCGAATTTTTTCAATTTCTTGCTGTCGCTTCGACAATTCACCCTTTAATTTCTCTTCAATTTTTTCAGACAATATTCGCCGAGCATGAAATCGATTATCGGATCGCATTCGCGTAGCTTGGCACTTAACCTCAATTCCCGTCGGACCATGTTTTATATAAACACAAGATTTCGTCTTATGTAAATTCTGCCCCCCATGACCAGAACCAATAATAAATTTTTCCTCAATATCCTCCTCAAATATACCCAGTGCTTGCATACTTGCTTTGAGTTGTTTCCATTTACTTAAGCTGATCATTTATTTTGAACCTTCAGTGACCGCTCGTAGCTGACGTAATTTTTCAGCAATTTTAATTTCTAGACCACGATCCACGGGATGATAATAGGTTTTTTTAGGCATACCTTCTGGAAAATAATTCTCTCCAGCCACAAATCCATCCGCCTCATCATGGGCATAGCGATAATTTTTCCCATAACCTAATTCCTTCATCAATCGAGTAGGGGCATTTCGTAAATGCAGCGGAACCTCTAAACTGCCTAAGCTTTCTGCATCATCCCAAGCCGCATTAAAAGCTGTATATATAGCATTACTTTTTGCACAACAAGCCATATAAACAACCGCTTGTGCCAAAGCAATTTCTCCTTCGGGACTTCCTACGCGCTCATAAACTTGCCATGCATTTAATGTCAGCTCTAATGCACGTGGATCAGCATTGCCGATATCTTCACTCGCAAATCGAACTAAACGTCGTGCAATATAATGTGGATCACAACCTCCAATCAGCATTCTGGACAACCAATATAAGGATGCATCCGGATCTGAACCCCTCATCGTTTTATGCAATGCTGAAATTTGATCGTAAAATGCTTCACCTTGTTTATCAAATCGCTGAGCTCTCCCTTGTAAAATAGCACTCAATATTTCCATGCTTATTACAGCCTCCCCATCTTGTTCTTGGGCAAAATCTGCAGCTATTTCTAAATAAGTGAGTGCTTGTCTGGCATCACCATCGGAATAATCAGCAATATATTTCAAGATCTCTGGACTCACTTTTAAATTAGCAAGTCCCAAACCTCGTTCATTATCGCCTAAGGCTTGGAGCAATATTTTTTGAATGTCTTCCGATTGAAGTGCTTTCAGAACATACACTCGACAACGTGATAACAATGCATTATTCAGCGCAAAAGAAGGATTTTCGGTAGTAGCACCAATTAAAGTAATGGTCCCATTTTCCACAAAAGGTAAAAACGCATCTTGTTGTGCCTTATTAAAACGATGAACTTCATCAACAAATAACACGGTTTTTTCAGTTCGCTCTAAGGCTTTGGCCACCACTTCACGAATCTCTTTAACACCGGCCAAAACCGCTGATAATTGTTCCACAACGGCATCTGCATTTTGAGCTAATAATAAGGCCAAGGTAGTTTTACCACTCCCAGGTGGTCCCCAAAAAATCATTGAATGCAGAACCTTTTTAGAAACTGCTTGCTGCAAGGCTTTACCAATCCCCAGTAAATGAGGCTGACCAATATATTCGTCTATCGTTTGAGGGCGCATACGCGCCGCGAGTGGTTGGTTCATAATTCAGTTATTTTAATAATCGTAAGGCATTTAATATCACTAATAATGTTGATCCTTCATGAATAATAATCGCGGGGCCAATTCCTGCTATTCCTGAAATCGTTGAAAATAATAATATCACCACAACGCCTAAAGAAATCCATAAATTTTGTTTGATTATTCGTAGAGCTCTTCGGCTAAGGTTGATGGCATAGGGCAACATACTTAAATCATCGGCCATTAAAGCAATATCAGAAGCTTCTAATGCGATATCGGTTCCAGCACCACCCATACCTACACCAACCCGAGCTCTGGCCATAGCGGGTGCATCATTCACCCCATCACCCACCATCGCAATATGGTGATATTTTTCTTCCAGGGCACTAATAATGTTGAGTTTTTCTTCAGGCATTAAATCCGAATAAACCTCAGAAATATTGATGAGACTTGCAATATTATTAGCGACTAAGTGATTATCACCTGTAACCATTATCGTATTTTCTATACCCATTTTATTCAGCGCAAGAATGGCTTCTTTGGTTTGTGGTCTGATGGTATCCGACAATCCGATCACACCTAAGAATTTTTCACCGTGTTTAACAATAACAACACTATTTCCTTTTTCTTGTAAGGTCTTCACAAGGAATTCAACATCCTCAGGAATAGTATCAAACATTTTATAATTGCCAACGACTAAGCTTTGATTTTCGTATTTTCCATGCAAACCTTTTCCAGAAAAGGATTTCACATCGGATATATTTTTCAATGAAAGATTTTTTTCTGTGGCGGCGTTGATAATAGCCAGGGCGAGTGGATGGTCACTGTGTTGTTCTATGGATGCCGCAAGTTGTAGCAAATGATTTTCAGTATTATTGATGGGCTTTATTGCTTGTACGGAAATCTTTCCTAAGGTCAGGGTTCCAGTTTTATCAAATGCCACTGCATTAATTATTCCAAGATTTTCAAGGTGTATGCCACCTTTGATTAAAATACCGTGGTGTGCAGCATTGGCAACAGCGGCAAGCACTGCGGCTGGTGTTGAAATAGCTAATGCACAGGGTGAAGCAGCAACAAGCACAGCCATCGCTTTATAAAAAGCAATATGCCAGGGAACACCAAAAAAAGGAGGAATAAAAATTAATCCTAGCACCACAACTAAAATCGAAGGAACAAAAATTTTAACAAATCGCGTAGTCCATCGTTCGGTTTGTGATTTTCGTGTATCAGCTTCTAATACCATTTGCACCATACGATTTAAAGTACTATCGGCTGCTAAACGCGTGACTTGAATAATGAGTGTAGCTTCACCATTCATCGTACCCGAATACACTTTATCGCCAGGTGATTTATCAATGGGAAGCGATTCACCCGTTACCGTCGCTTGATTAACATCAGAATTACCTTCAAAAATAAGTCCATCTAGAGGAATTCGTTGATGAGGGTAAACCGTGATATGATCTCCAATGATTATTTCTTCAACAGGAATTTCGACTAAAGTATTATTTCGTTTCACCAGGGCTTTATGAGGCGCTAATTCTCCAATTTTTTCGATGGCGTGTTGAGTATAATGCATTGCCCGGTGTTCAAGCGCATGCCCCAAACTAAATAAAAATAAAAGTAAGCCGCCTTCAAACCAAGCACCTAAAATTCCAGCACCAATGGCCGCAAAAACCATTAACACATCAATATCAAAACGTTTCTGTAATAAGGTTTGTAAACTGTCTCGAGCAGTCATAAATCCAGCACAAAAATAGGCTAAAATTGCAAATGCCGTATGACCACTGATCCAACCCACCACTAAAAATAAACCAGCAATCAAACTTAATCCCAACTCTCCCCACTCATGAAACCAGGATTCTGTATGATGTGTTTCACTGGCAGTGTAACCCAATCGTTTCAGATGTTTGATAATACGCGCTAAGTTAATTTGATGATTATTGTATTCAATTCTCAGTTGCTGAGAGGCATAACCAACTTTTGCAGAAAGCACTCCTTTAATGTGAGAGAGTGCATGTTCAATAATATTGACACAATCCACACAATCCATACCTTTGATGCGTAAGGTTTTTTGTTCATAATGTGCATCTTGTTTCTGTGTCATCATTCATTTCCTATAGAAGATAAATCCCGCCATTCACCCAAGGCAAGATTTTTAATTGTCCATTCACCAATAGCAACACGAATAAGTCGCAGGGTAGGGTATCCAACAGCAGCTGTCATTCGACGAATAATTCTATTTTTACCCTGAGTTAATTTAATTTCTATCCATGTCGTGGGTATATTTTCACGATAACGAATGGGTGGATCACGGTCCCATACTTTTGGGGCTCTAATAATTCTAACCTCGGCAGGGTCCGTTTTTCCGTCATTTAATACAACACCTAATTGTAATCGATTAATCACGGCTTGATTCGGTTTTCCTTCGACCTGAACCCAATAGGTTTTCTCTAATTTAAATTTGGGGTTTGAAATTTGGTGCTGTAATTGTCCATCGTTTGTCAGCACTACCAGTCCTTCGCTGTCTTTATCGAGTCGACCCGCCGGATAAATTTCTTTAATAGGAATATAATCACCCAAGGTAGGTCTGCCAGTTTTATCGGTAAATTGAGTGAGAACCCCAAAAGGCTTATTAAAGATAATAATCTTAACTTTGTCTTTTTGAGAGTGAGCCATGACTGTCATTCCAAATGGGTTTTTGGTATTGTACCAAAGTCATATCTATTCAGCACTATGAAGGAGAACAACTGTGTCCTATCAAAAAATTCAAGTACCCACTAATGGCCATAAAATCACAATAAACAGTGATAATTCACTAAATGTACCTAATGATCCTATCATCCCATTTATTGAAGGAGATGGTATAGGTGTAGACATTACTCCAGTAATGAGAAAAGTGGTTGATACAGCTGTTGAAAAATCCTATCAAGCTAAACGAAAAATCGCCTGGATGGAAATTTATGCGGGTGAAAAATCCACTCGTGTCTATGATAAGGATACCTGGTTATCGGATGAAACTTTAGAAGCGCTAAGAGATTTTATCGTCTCAATTAAAGGCCCCTTAACCACACCTGTAGGTGGTGGAATACGTTCATTAAATGTTGCGCTTCGTCAGCAGTTAGATTTATATATTTGTACACGACCAGTCCGTTATTTTTCGGGAACTCCATCTCCAGTGAAGCACCCCGAAAATGTAGATATGGTTATTTTTCGAGAAAATTCTGAAGATATTTACGCAGGCATTGAATGGGAAGCCGGTTCTGCGCAAGCCAAAAAAATCATTGATTATTTGCAAAAAGAAATGGGTGTCACAAAAATTCGTTTTCCCAATACCTCAGGTATCGGCATTAAACCAGTTTCTGAAGAAGGGACCACACGTTTAGTACGTAGCGCCATCCAATACGCCATCGAAAATAACCGAGACTCAGTTACCCTGGTGCATAAAGGGAATATTATGAAATTCACCGAAGGAGCCTTTAAAAACTGGGGTTATCAAGTGGCTATCAAGGAGTTTAATGCTAAACCACTGGATGGAGGTCCTTGGCATGTTCTAAAAAATCCGAACACGGCTAAAGATATTGTCATTAAAGATGTGATTGCCGATGCTTTTTTACAACAAATTTTAATTCATCCCAGTGAATACAGTGTGATTGCCACACTCAATCTCAATGGGGATTATATTTCTGATGCACTGGCAGCCCAAGTGGGGGGTATAGGAATCGCTCCTGGTGCCAATTTGGGAGAAAAAGTGGCAATTTTTGAAGCTACCCATGGTACTGCACCGAAATATGCCGGACAAAATAAAGTAAACCCAGGTTCACTAATCCTGTCTGCAGAAATGATGTTGCGTCACCTAGGCTGGATTGAAGCAGCAGATCTAATTATCACTTCCATGTCTAAGACCATCAAAGCCGGCACGGTTACCTATGATTTTGCTCGTCATATTGAAGGGTCCACAGAACTGAGTTGCTCAGAGTTTGGGGATCAGATGATCAAAAATATGTAAAATTAACAAATATTTCTCAGTTTGCTAAAAATACTACCCTTGTCATCCCAGCGATGGCTTGGATAGCAATAATTTCATTAAATGCAAAAGTATCCTCGGTATACTATATTTGAAATGAGGGCATTAACAAATGAATGAAATTGATCAATATATAGGACTTGATGAAGAGGTAGCGGTCGAAGAAGTTCGTCCTAAACTCAAAGAACCTCCTTTATATAAGGTGATATTGTTAAATGATGATTTCACACCCATGGATTTTGTTGTAGAAGTCATCATGGCGTTTTTCAAATTAGATAAAGCACAAGCACAGTACATCATGTGGGAAGTACATACCAAAGGTTCTGGTGTATGTGGAGTATTTATCAAAGATGTCGCCGAAACCAAAGTCGCTCAAGTCAATAGCTATGCCCGGAGCCATGGTTATCCTTTGCTTTGCACAATGGAAGCTGCTTAAGATAGGTGAGGTGTTGAATGTTTAGTAAAGAGCTTGAAAAGACCTTAAATAGTGCTTTTGAGGAAGCTCGAAAGAATCGACATGAGTACTTGACGGTCGAACATTTATTTTTAGCCTTACTCAACAATCCTGAAGCCATTGAAGTGTTGAATGCGTGCAATGTGGCCAGTGAAAAATTGGCTTTATTAAAAGAAAAAACCGCTAAATTTATCGCTACGCAAGTTCATACTTTAGCCCATGACTCTACCCAAGATTTAACCCCAACCATTGGTTTTCAACGTGTCTTACACAGAGCAATGTGCCAAGTTCAAGCCTCGGGAGGCGGAGAGGTGACCGGTGCAAATGTACTGGCTGCCATTTTTGGCGAAAAAGAAAGCCAAGCGGTATTTTATTTAAATGATATGAGTGTGCATCGATTAGACGTGATGAATTATATCGCTCATGGAATTTCAAAACTCCAACCCAGCCCACGAATCGGTGGACATATAGAACAACCTTACGAATTGGAAATACCACAAGAATCTCAATACCAAGAAAGCTTATTGGATCGTTATACTATCAATTACAACGAACTGGCTAAACGGGGCAAATTCGATCCTTTAATTGGTCGAGAACACACTATAAATAGAGTAATACAAGTACTGAGTCGACGTCGCAAAAACAATCCCTTATTTGTGGGTGATGCGGGTGTTGGTAAAACCGCCATCGTCGAAGGTTTGGCTCAATTAATTGTCAATAATAAAGTGCCAGAATCTATTGCCAAAGCAACCATTTACGCTTTAGATCTAGGGGTGTTATTAGCAGGAACAAAATATCGTGGTGATTTTGAAAAACGATTTAAAGCAGTTCTCAAAGAATTAAATAATGTTCCTGATGCTATTATTTTTATCGATGAAATTCATACCATTATTGGAGCAGGTGCAGCATCCGGTGGAACCATGGACGCTTCTAATTTGCTCAAACCATTGTTGAGTGGGGGGGAACTACGATGTATGGGATCAACAACATACCAAGAATATCGTAGTATTTTTGAAAAGGACCGCGCTCTGACGAGACGATTCCAAAAAATTGACATTCAAGAGCCTAACTTAAAAGAGACCGTTGAAATCTTGTTTGGATTGAAGTCGCGACTCGAAGAGTTTCATGGCGTAAAATATACAAAATCAGCCTTGAAATTAGCTGCAGAGTTGGCAGAGCGCTACATTAGTGATCGACAATTACCGGATAAAGCCATCGATGTTATTGATGAAGCGGGTGCATATCAGAAATTGCAAACGCCTAGTAAACGAAAGCAATTAATTGGAAAACACGAGATAGAAGAAGTGGTGGCTAAAATGGCCAGAATTCCATCTCGCAATTTGACCATGTCCGATAAAGAAGCGCTTCAAACTATCGAACGTGATTTGAAAATGATCGTCTTTGGTCAGGATCAAGCCATAGAAACTTTGTCCACAGCCATTAAACTCGCTCGCTCAGGTTTACGCGATGCTGAAAAACCCGTAGGCAGTTTCTTATTTTCAGGTCCTACCGGTGTGGGTAAAACTGAGGTCACTCGACAGTTGGCCAAAACCTTAAATGTAGAACTCATTCGTTTTGATATGTCTGAATATATGGAACGTCACAGTGTATCTCGCTTAATCGGTTCTCCACCTGGTTATGTAGGATATGAGGAGGGTGGTTTATTAACGGAAGCCGTGAACAAACATCCTCACGCGGTATTATTGTTGGATGAAATCGAAAAAGCCCATATGGACGTTTATAATTTGCTCTTGCAAGTGATGGACCATGGTAAGTTGACTGATAATAACGGACGCACCACTGATTTTAGACATGTGATCTTAGTGATGACGACAAATGCCGGTGCTGAAGCGCTGGAAAAATCACAATTAGGATTTGCAAATCATGATGATTCCAAAGATTCCTTTGAATTCGTTCGTCGGATGTTCTCACCTGAGTTTAGAAATCGCTTAGATGCCATAATACAATTCAAGCATTTGGATCAAAGCGTGATTCAACGAGTGGTTGATAAGTTCTTAACTGAATTAGAAGCTCAATTAAGTAATCGAGGAGTGATGCTAGAAGTTGATCAATCTGTTAAAGATTGGCTCTGCATTAAAGGTTACGATCGTAAAATGGGTGCCCGTCCAATGTCTCGTCTCATTCAAGAATCCATTAAGAAACCTTTGGCTGATGAGTTAATATTCGGTGCATTGTCTAATGGTGGAAAAGTGAAACTTAAGTTTATTAATAATAAAATAGAATTAGAAGTTGAGCTTAGCAAAGTGACAACTTAATCGAGGGGCGATCTACTCACCCCCTCAGTCACTTCGTGACAGCTCCCCCTGGGAGGGGGAGCAAAACTACTCTTCAGTTTTTGTTGGCTCAGCATCACCTTTGGTACTGTCTTTCAATCCTTTCTTCTCAGCACTTCTAAAGGTAATTCGACCTTTGGTCAGATCATAGGGAGTGATTTCAACCTTAACATAATCACCGGTCAAAATACGGATATAATTCTTACGCATACGGCCAGAGATATGCGCAGTGACAATATGGCCATTCTCCAGTTTAACTCTAAACATTGTATTAGGAAGGGAGTCTATAACCACACCCTCCATTTCAATGGCATCTTCTTTGGGCATCTGAAATTCCTGAATAATTACGATTGGAACGAATTGTGCTACAAATTCTTCACATTATCAAGTTGCTCTCTCCTTCGGGGGGAGCAAATTTAAATATCATCATCAAGAAACTTCTCAGCATCCAAAGCCGCCATACACCCCGTCCCAGCAGAAGTAACCGCCTGTCGATAAACACTATCCATCACATCCCCAGCAGCAAACACGCCCTCAACACTGGTCGCAGTAGCCTGGCCCTTATTACCCGATTTCACGACTATATAACCCTGATCCATCTCCAACTGGCCTTCAAATATTGCCGTATTAGGTTTATGCCCAATAGCAATAAACACACCATGAACAGCCAAGTCTTTGATTTCATTAGAATTAACATTTTTAATTTTCACGCCTGTCACACCTGAATCATCACCCACCACTTCCTCTAACACGTGATTCCACTCAATACTGACATTCCCCGTTTTAGTCTTTTCAATGAGTTTGTCCGCCATGATTTTTTCACCGCGGAATTTATCTCGACGGTGGATGACGGTGACATGAGAGGCGATATGGGAAAGATATAAAGCTTCTTCAATGGCCGTATTTCCTCCTCCAACCACACACACATTTTTACCCTTGTAGAAAAAACCATCACAGGTCGCACAGCCTGAAACCCCTTTACCCATGAAGGCTTGTTCAGAGGGTAGACCCAGATACATGGCAGATGCTCCAGTGGCGATAATCAAAGCATCACAGGAATAAGACCCAGAGTCTCCGGTCAATATAAAAGGACGTTTAGACAAATCTGTTTTATTGATATGATCAAAAATTACTTCAGTATCAAAACGTTGCGCATGTTTTAGCATGCGATTCATTAAGTCAGGACCTTGCAAACCTTCAATGTCGCCCGGCCAATTATCCACATCCGTGGTTGTCATCAACTGCCCGCCTTGTTCAATTCCGGTAATGAGAACAGGTTTTAGGTTGGCTCTGGCAGCGTAAATGGCAGCGGTATATCCCGCAGGGCCTGAGCCTAAGATGATTAATCGGTGGTGTATCGTTTCTGTCATAATTACTATCATATATTAACCTTATTCTTTGCATCAAGAGCCCCACTCGCATTATAATGGCCACCCAAGGTTGTGATACGGATAGACAGTGAAGCGAACCAGCAAACAAAAAGGTAAACAAAGTCAATTAGATAAGCTCGCCGCAGCGCTAACCTTGCGTCAGCGTCTTCGAGAAGTGCTCTGCCTTTGCCTCGGAGCCTTTTCCGTTTTTATGCTCTTGGCCTTAATCACCTTTAATCCCGCTGACCCAGGATGGTCCGGCCGCGGTGATACTATCAAAATTGCTAATTCAGCTGGTCAATTTGGGGCATGGCTCTCAGATATCATTCTCTACATTTTTGGCTACATGGGCTTTAGCGTACCATTACTTTTAGGCTTGATGTCTTTCATCACCTTTAGACACAGACGCGAGGAATGGCATTTATATGCAGTAGGACTTATGACCCTAAAAGTGGTGGGTATTGCCTTAATATTTGTGGCTGGCTGCGGATTTTCAAGTTTATACCTTCCAGTGGCACACGGATGGATACCTTTTACCGCCGGTGGTGTCATCGGCAATATCTTAGACGTCAGCTTAGAGTCCCATTTTAACGCCGTGGGTTCAGCGCTGATTCTCTTAACCTCATTTTTAATAGGAATCACAACCACCACAGGCCTTTCTTGGCTTCGTTTCGCGGATATTATTGGTGCAAAAGTATTAGCCCTATGGCGTGAACTATTAAGCAAATTCAAACGATCAGACCTTGAAGAGATCAAAGAAAATTTCAAAGTCCTTGAACAAAAGAAAGCCCTTTTAAAAACACCTAAAGAGAGCAAAGCCGCTTTCGATGAAAAATCAATTATCACCGCTGAAAAACCAACGATTGTCCGTCCAGAACCCAAAGCAGAAACTGAACAAATAAAAATTGTTAAACCCATCACACCTCCGGGTAAAAATTTATTTGAACCTGCACTGGAAGGCACCTTACCACCGCTCACTTTATTAGATCCCCCTGATGAAACTCAAACCAAAGGCTATTCCAATCAGCAACTGGAGGACATGTCAAAACAAGTGGAGTTGCGACTCCAAGATTTTGGCATACAAGCCAAAGTGGTAGCCGTACATCCAGGGCCTGTGGTTACACGTTTTGAGCTTCAATTAGCGGCTGGAACCAAAGTTTCTAAAATCGTGACCTTGGCTAAAGATTTGGCACGTTCCTTGTCTGTCATTTCTGTTCGAATCGTAGAAGTTATTCCAGGCAAGTCTGTTATCGGTTTAGAGCTACCTAATAAACACCGTGAAACCGTTCGTTTACGTGAAATTTTAGCCTCTCAGCGTTACGATCAATGCCGCTCACCTTTGGCGCTGGGCATCGGTAAAGATATCGCTGGCCACACGGTTGTGGTTGATTTAGCCAAGATGCCTCACTTATTAGTAGCTGGAACTACAGGCTCAGGCAAATCTGTAGGTTTAAACGCTATGTTATTGAGTTTATTATACAAAGCGACTCCAAAAGAACTGCGCCTGATCATGATTGACCCTAAGATGTTGGAGCTTGCTATTTACGAAGGTATCCCTCATTTACTCACTCCGGTGGTCACGGATATGAAAGATGCCGCCAAAGCCTTGCGATGGTGTGTGGCTGAAATGGAACGCCGTTATAAACTCATGGCAACCACTGGGGTTAGAAATATTTTAGGCTTTAACGCCAAGGTCAAAGAAGCTAAGGCAAATGGTGATCCCATACTCGATCCTTTTTGGGAAGGCCATGATGGGACCCAACCTCAACCCGTGGAAGAATTGCCTTATATCGTTGTTTTGGCCGACGAATTTGCAGACATGATGATGGTCGTTGGGAAGAAAGTCGAAGAACTGATTGCCCGAATTGCCCAAAAAGCGCGAGCTGCAGGAATTCATCTGATACTTGCCACCCAAAGACCCTCTGTTGATGTGATAACCGGCTTAATCAAAGCCAATATTCCTACCCGAATCGCCTTTCAGGTCTCCTCTAGAATCGATTCCAGAACTATTTTAGACCAACAGGGTGCTGAACAATTGCTTGGTCACGGAGATATGCTCTATTTACCGGCAGGATCTGGTGTTCCAGTTCGTGTTCATGGCGCTTTTGTGGATGATGATGAAGTCCATCGTGTCGTTAAAGATCTCAAACGACGAGGTAAACCCGAGTACTTAGAAGAAATCATGCAAACCTCTGGAGATGACATCGGAATACCAGGCTTAGGTGATGGAGAAGAGGGTGAGGGTGAATCAGATGCTCTTTATGATCAAGCCGTACAAATCGTCACCGAATCCCGACGTGCATCCATTTCAAGCATCCAACGTCGTCTAAAGATTGGTTACAACCGAGCCGCTCGGATTGTAGAAACCATGGAAGCCGCCGGAGTTGTGGGTCCCCTAGAAGGCGGCACCCGAGAAGTTTACGCACCACCACCTGTGGAGGTTCAATAATGAAATTATTGTCATTGTTATTTTTTATGCTTTTTTCGATCTCTATTTTTGCCACTCCATCCGAAGACCTCATCAAAGAACTAAACTCTCTAAACACCATGCAAGCAAAATTCACCCAAACCACCACCACTGAAAAATCCAAAGAAAACCAAGTTGCTTCAGGTACCATGGCCCTACAAAAACCCGGGAAATTTCGATGGGAAACCCTAAAACCCAACGAGCAACTCATTTTAGCCGATGGAAAATGGATCTGGATTTATGACAAAGATTTGGAACAAGCGACCAAACAATCTCAAGCCACCACCAATTCAAATAATCCTGCCTTATTTTTAAGTGGTGAAACCGATAACATCGACAAGCGATTTAAAATCACCTTTGATCAAGACCATTTTGTTTTAAAAGCCAAAACCGATGATGATATGTTTCAATCCATGAGCTTATATTTTTCGGAAGGCAGCATACAAAAAATGGTCGTAAAAACACGGTTGGATCAAAGTTCTGAATTTAGTTTTTCTGATATCAGCAAAAACAAAAAATTATCAAACAGAATTTTTACTTTTTCTCCGCCGAAGGGGACGGATATTATTCAGAATTGAAATAGAATAAACGTTGTATACCCCCCCCTCCGCCCTACGGGCACCTCCCCCCGGAGGGGGGAGCTGTCCCGAAGGGACTGAGGGGGGGAATTAATAGACTTTTCCTTATATAAAAAAATCTTATTGACCCAAACTATCCCAATAAGGCATCATCCCTAAGGATTCACAAGCAAGGAGCAATAAATGGAAATCACCATGGTAAGAGTTTACTTAACAGAAGCCGATAAAATGCTAGGTGCCTTAATGCAATTTTTAAACTTCGAAATGAAAGTCCAAGGCGTAACCGTATTAAAAGCCGTCGCAGGTTTTGGAAAAGGTGGTGCAATGCACACCATTCAATCTGAAGCCACACGTCACGATCTCCCCTTAGTCCTCGAATTCTATGACCAAGAGGATGAAGTCGTCACAAAAGCCATTAAAGGCCTAAAATCCATGGTTGGATCTACCCATGTCATCGCGTGGAAAGCCTGGATACCTAATTAGAGAAAAAAAATGTTAGACCCAAAATTTTTGAGAAATAATGTAGAAGCTGTTGCGAAAGTACTATTAAAAAGAGGATTTGTTCTTGATGTTAAGGAAATTAACGCACTCGAATCCGAGCGCAAAGACATTGAAACCCTAACCCAAGAACTCCAAAATCAACGAAATGTAAAATCAAAAAATATTGGCATCGCTAAAAGTAAGGGAGAAGATGCTAGCGCAATTTTGGCAGAAGTCAGCCAAATCGGTGAGCAATTAAATGCCTCAGAAACCAAATTAAAAATTCTCCAAGAAAAATTAAATACTTTGTATTTAAATATTCCCAATATTCCACACGAATCCGTACCCGAAGGAAAATCAGAGCTGGATAATAAAGTGTTACGCGAATGGGGAAAAAAACCGACATTCAATTTCGATGTCAAAGATCACGCAGAAATTGGCGAAAATTTAGGTGGTATGAATTTTGAATTAGCCTCCAAAATTTCCGGTGCACGATTTGTAGTTTTATTTGAAGGCATTGCGCGTTTACATCGAGCCTTAGCACAATTTATGCTGGATTTACACACACAAAAACACGGTTATAAAGAATCTTACGTCCCTTATTTAGTCAAACACGAGAGCTTATTTGGAACAGGACAATTACCAAAATTCTGGGATGATCAATTTAATATCGAAGGAGATATGAAATTGAGTTTAATTCCTACGGCAGAAGTTTCTCTCACTAATCTTGTGCGAGATACGATTTTAGAAGCCAAAGATTTACCTCTAAAATTTGTAGCACACACGCCTTGTTTTCGCAGTGAAGCAGGATCCTATGGAAAAGATACCAAAGGAATGATTCGCCAACACCAATTTGATAAGGTTGAACTTGTACAAATCGTACACCCCGAGCATTCCTATCAAGCTCTTGAAGAATTAACCCATCACGCTGAGACCGTATTACAACAATTAAATCTGGCTTATAGAGTTGTGGCTTTATGCACCGCAGACTTAGGATTCGGCTCCGCTAAAACCTACGACCTCGAAGTTTGGCTACCCAGCCAAAACACCTACCGAGAAATCTCCTCCTGCAGCAATTTTGAAGCCTTCCAAGCGCGCAGAATGGGAGCCCGCTACAGAGACCCCGAGACCAAAAAGAACCAATTAGTTCACACCATTAATGGATCAGGATTGGCAGTAGGGCGAACTTTGGTAGCGATCTTAGAAAATTATCAACAAGAAGATGGAAGCATCAAAATCCCAGATGTCCTCCAACCATACTTAGGCGGCAAAACCACCATAAATTAAACTCCTCCCCCCTCCGGGGGGAGGTGCCCGAAGGGCGG
>CAZYYU010000057.1:0-10730 GCA_964651735.1 uncultured Gammaproteobacteria bacterium
ACAAACAAACAAACAAACAAACAAACAAACAAACAAACAAACGCAAACGCACCCACAACAGGCAGCAAAGCAGCGCCATCTTGCAGCGCGGCAGTCATCCAGAACTGGCTGGGCACGCCTGAGGCCAACAGCAGCGTGAAATGAAAGGGTGGTGCGATCCAGTCACTACCTCGCTGCACAAACGTCTCGCACATTGCATGAAAGAGCGCTTCAAACACAGGAAAGCGGATGCAAATGTTCTCGGCAGCCTCGGCGGTGGTGGGCACGTGGAACACGCTCTGCGCATCGCCGCCGTTGTGGCGCAGCATCACCTTGCAGAGCCCCGTCAATGAGAGGAGCGCGCTGCAGCTCAAGCACCGCACCAAACGCAGGGAAGAGAAGCGGCCTCCGTCGGCCGAGGCCAGGGCTAGGTTCAGGCGCGACAGCTTGACCGCACAGCCGTCAAACTGGGCCACCAGCGCCGAGGCTGGCACGCAATTGGCATCGCCGCCACCATCATGGCAGTCCTCTGCGCATTTTCAGCCGAGCGACACATCCACCCGGCCTCTGCTTACCGGCCTCAGTGAGATGCTCGTAGAACGCGGCCCGGTCCAGGTACAGACGTTCACGCCGCGCGCGCCAAAACCGCACCAGACGCTCAGCCACCAACGCTTCGTGCAGTGGCACCGAGACTGCGCTGCCCAGCGACGCCAGCCTGGCCACGATGCTGACGATGCCGTCCACGTCCAAGTCGCCCGCTCCATCAAGCACGGCAAAGGTGTCCGCCGCAGTGGCCGCCGCTGAGCGCGACGTGAGCTTGGTGATGCTGATGCCAGGGCACAGCGTGCGAATGTACTGCAGCCGCTCGTCGACCCGCTGCTGCAACGTGGCGCCGCTGCCATTCACGACGTACACAGCGTGGCTGACTTGCGCGATGAGGTTCCGCGAGCTGTTGCACACCTGAGCAATCAGAGTCAGCAAACAAACAAACACACAAACACACAAATACGGTGCCTCATCGTTCTCGCCCCGCATCAAGCGGTCCAAGTGGTCTCCGCCTGAAGACGTGCACTTGACGACAACAGCAGCAAGAGGGAGAACAAAGGAGCAAACCGATTTCCAGCAACTGCAGCACGAAATACGCGGCGCTCGCCGGGCACGGGGCCATGTCGTGCTCGCTGAGGAAGAAGTTCCAGTCGTCCTGCAGGAATGAAGCCACGTCAAGCACAGTCGCCGCCGCGCACAAACGCTGACCATGGACAGCAACACCGTGGTGCGAGCCAGGTCCGTGTCCAGGAACGGGGGCTCATCCATGGCTGAGGCGGCGCCGCACCCTTTGGGCAGGAAGCTGCACCGGCAAGTCAGCGGGAGCACGGGACGCAAACCCACAAAAGGTACCGGGAATTGAGAAACGTGGCGGACAGGATGGGCAAATGGGAAGTGAGCGCGGTGAAGTTGAGGTCTTGGTGGTAGACGAACGAGTGCAAGAACGTGGTTTTGCCAGCATTCTGATCCCCTGACAGCGACCGCGGTGAGGACCGGAGGTGCAGCAGCAATAGTCGCGGACCCAGCAAGAGCACGGACTGCGCAAACACCCTGCAACCAGGCACGCTCGATGCTGAGCTTGTGACTGCAGTGCCAAGCGCACGTGCCTGGGCGAGCAACGGACAATCTGCTCAAACGGCGTCTCCAGCTCCACCACCTCCTCGTGATACAGGTCCGGCTGCTGGTACCTGCGCAACGCCCGTCTGCATGAGCAGCTGGCAACCTCCGCCACCACGTCGCACGTTGCGCGCTGGCAGAAGCCGAAAGCAGTCGGCGTGATGGGCAAACAGTCTGCCTTGGGACGCCGACACCACGCCTCGAGCCCAACGTCGGCCTCCATGCAGATCGCCAGCAAACCCTCTTCAAGTTCACTGATCCTTGTGTTTCATGGTAACGTCCTTCTCGCGGCCGGCGTAGAACCCGACCAGAGCCAACATCAGCAGCACCATCAACGCAGACGGCACGCCAATGATGATCAGCAGGTCGGTCTGATCTACGGCCTGCGCGCTCGATCTCGCTGTGCAGCCACACGATGTGGTGGACACCTGCACGCATGAGCCTGCGATGATGACGTGCGTCCACATCAGCGCAAGGCGCGCCACCAACAACAGCCGGCGCACCCTGTTGGCAGCCCCCCAGCGCACAACCGGCCACGGGATTGATCAGGGAGCAGCTCTGGCGGCACCCACACACGCCCTGCACATCGAAGCATTCGAATCCCGTCACCCCACAGGTGCCACTGCACGGCACTTGCGAGGTGTCACAGCGCGGCACCGGCGTGGTGGTGGCGGCCTGGCTGGTGGAGCTGGTGGACGGCGGCAGCAGCGTCACAGTGGCCTGCACAGCGCGGTCAGACGCCGCTTTTTGAGCCTGCAACATGAACGCACCGTGCTGGGCGAGCCCACGACCACAGGCGGAGCAGAGGTCGTCGTCAACGTCAGCACCACCGTCTCAGGCGCTTGCGCGCGGGGAACAACGTGAGCAAAGCCCCACAAACGACCAAGAGCACACCTGGTGGCACGCCCAACGGCGCCACTGAGACCACAGCAGACGTGGAGCCGGCTGGAAACGACACTGTGCCGGGCAGCGCCACATAATCCACCCCTGATGGTGATGACGCGTGAGTGCAATTCAGAGAGGAACAGCACCAGCAGCACCATTGGTGGCGGTGCCGCCCACGGAGTACGTCAAGGTGGTGGGCGACGTGGGTGGCGTGGACAACGTGACAGCGAACGTGCCGTTACTCGAGCCTGTGCAAGCAGAGCCGATAAGCGTTGCTGCTGCTGCACACAATGGTCACCTGGCACGGCGTTGGGGTCCACCGCGGTGACGGTTGCCAGGATGCCCGGATTGATGGTCACCGTGCCCACGCTGGGCATGCCCACCATCACTGAGCAACACCGATGAGAGCGCGCAACAACAACGCAGCAGCGACACACCCGCAGCGTTGGACGACCCAGTCAGCGTGAGCACCACGGTCTCTGGGGCGCCAATGTTGCTGGGCAGCACCGTCACGGGAATGAGCGCTGACGTTTGGCCAGCCTGCGCAAAGCGCCATCACTTGTGTGCGGTGCGCAAAGGTCAGCGAGCGTTCGTTACCGGGATGACAACGGTGCCCGGCAGCGGCACATACACGGTGCCGCTGGTGGCGTTGCCTGTCACGCTGTACGTGAACGTGGTGGAGGTTGGCAACGGCGTCATGATGAAGACGGTGAACTGGCCGTTGGAGGGACCGATCACTGACGCGGTGGGCACCGTGGCGTTGAGCGTGACCAAGTTGGCTTGCAGAATGGTCACGGTGGCCACGCTGGGCACGCCCGTGATGACGTCCACGGTGGACGTGGATGACAGCGTCAGCACCACCAGCTCGTTGCCCTGCGCCGTGAGCGCGGGCAGCACATGCACCGTCACCAGCGCGGATGATTGCTGCGCGGCAATGGCCACCGTCCCGGGAAGCGTCACGTAGCTGACGCCGTTGGTGGCGTTCCCTTGCATCGCAGTGAGACGCAGCGAAAACACATGGGGCCCCCGCCAAAAGGCACACCTCCCAGACTGTACGTCACGGTGGTGTCCGCTGTGACCGGGGCTGCAACGGACACGGTGAAGACGCCGTCCACGGGCCCGATCTGGCTCGCGTTGGGCACCGTGGCCAGCACTGTGACCACGTCCACGTCCGTGATGATCACAGTGGCAACGCTGGGGCTGCCGATGAGCACCGTGGGCGTGAACGAGGTGCTCAGCGTCAGCACCACCGTCTTGTTGCCGTCCACCACCAGGTCAGGGATGGGCAGGATGGTGATGTTGACCGCGCTGCTGCCCTGCGGGATCACCACGAAGCCCAGCAGCGGCTGATAGTCTGTGCCGTTAACAGCGGTGCCGCTGACATTGTACGCGATGACGGTGTTGGTAACAGCGGGGCCGCTCAGCGTGACAGCCATGACAGCGGGCGTGGGGCCGGCCTCGCTGCCATTGCTGAGCGCTGCGATGGTGGCCACAAGCGCGTCCGTGATGGCCACCGTGGCGACGCTGGGCACACCCACGGTCACGGCAGCGGGATTAGAGGTGCCCGTGAGCGTGAGCACCACCTCCACAGTGCCACCGCCGGGGCGCGGGTTCGGCAGCACCACCACGGGCACTGTGACGGCGCTCTGCCCAGCGGGCACCAGCACCGTGCCAGGCAGCGGCGCGTAGTCCTGCCCAGGCACGGCGTTGCCGCCGATGGTGTACGTAACCAGCACAGGCACCGGGAGCGTCGTCGACAGCGTCACGGTGAAGGTACCGTTGATGGGCCCGATTTCGCTGCCAGGCGTGGACGTGATGGTCAAGACCGCTGCGCTGCTGGCGCTGGTGGTGCCGGCAGGGGTGGTAGAGAGCCCACTGACCATGTCCCTCAGCAACGCACCAGACAGACAGACAGAGAGCGAGAGCAGACTTACGTCGTCGCGGTGGTGGTTGGCCCCACAGCAGCGTGCCACACGCACCAACAGTCCAGGTAGCCAACGGTGGCGTCTGTGAGCGACGCAGGTGCACGCTGTCCGGCATAGAAGAGCTGGTAATAGCTGGGCAGGACGAGGTTGAGCGGCGCGCGCGCGCGTCAAGCAAGCCCGCCTCACCCAAACGCGTTGGGTGACGTGGGGAGGTCCAAGAAGGCCTGCTCGATGATGGTGCTGTCCAGCGGGTACCACTGAAAGCCCCTAGCGCCGCGAGAGCGAAACCCGCTGTTGAGACACAGCGACCAGCAGAGAAAAGGCCCCCCACCCCAAGTCGAGTCGGCACAGCTTGAGGCCGACCAGGTTCGTGGCCTCGGGGCAGACGATGCATGGCTGCGTGGTGCTGTCACACCGACAGGTGAGGCCGTACTGCGACAGGTTGGGCACGCAGCGCCCGCAGTTGTCTGGGAAGGGGCAGTGAGTTGAGCGAGGAAGCAGGGAGCAAGGGGCCGGCACCGAGCAGGTAGTTGGCTGGATACAGGTACGTGGTCTGGCAGATGCTCTGCTCGATGACCGAACTCCCAGGGAGCACAGGCGGCTGGGCGTTGGCCGCGCTCAGCAGCAGCAGCAGCAGCAACAGCAGCGCGAGGCCTAAAACTGCTGCCTGCAGCCCCATCCGGGTGCGCCCGACAGCTGGGCAGAGCTGGGGGACGGGTGTGCCAGGGTGGTGGTGGTGGTGGTGGTGGCGGTGGCGGCGGCGGTGGCGTGGAAGCCTCCAAGGCTGACACTCTGCAAAAAAAAACACTCTCAAACTCCTTCTTCACTTTCCAGCCGAATGCTGAGGGTGGAAACAAGCACTGTGAGCGCTGGCGACGAGCGTTAGGCTGCCGCGCACCTGAGGGGGCGTGAACTCCACTGCAGTGGGATCAAGAGCCCTCTTGATGTGCGCAAACGGGCAGGACTCGCCCATTGTGCAGGTCCCCTGGCACAGTGTGCGTGTTAGCCTGCAACGAGAGCACAAGGGGCCTTACCTTGGGGAAGAATTTACAAGGAATTTTCTTCTGCCTGTTGGAAAAGAGAATGAGTGCACGTGTGCGCGTGCGCGTGCGCATGCGGCCCTCCCCCCATCACCAGGTCTGCGTCGGCAGCTTCAAGCGAACAAGAGGCTTCTCAGTCTCCGGCGCGCGCCCTGGCTGGCGCGCTGTTGCAAGCGTCACACACAAAGCGAGGCGCACCGAAAAGGACACGCGTGTTACCGGGCAACGCAATGTTGGGTTGCGCGGGCTGGATGTAGTTGGAATTGAACGCAAAGTCCACAAAAAGAACAGCGTGGTTGGAGGGCCAGTTCATGGAAGGGATGGGCGCGCTGTCAAAGCTCTGAGGCAGCGGCCGTTGCTGTGGCGCGCCGTCGTAAGAGGGCAGCAGAGGCAGAGGTGGTGGTGGTGGTGGTGGAGCAGGGGGTTGAGCACCTTGAGCACGCGCAGGTGGCCCGAGTGCCAGATGTAGTCGACCATGGAGTCAGCGTACAGCGGTTCGCGGCGCTGCTGCTCGCAAATGGTCTTGAGCCCCGTGTCCGTCGCATACCTGCGCGCTGCTTGAGCGGCTGGCCATCGCAGAGGGGCCACCACCACGTACGCAGAGTGCAGCGGCCCAAACGCGTTCAGCGACAGCGACTGCCGCACCAAGGAAACCACAGGGGAGTTGGGCTCGCTGGCCAGATCCGCGCACAAAATGACGGGCAAGTCCTCGTTGCTCTTCACGGCGTACCTGAATGTACGCGGGCCCGCAAATCAGGCAACGAGCAAAAAAGCCAAAAAACAATGCATCTCACGCAGACTCCAGAAACAACTGGATCTGGTTGACTTGCACGGCCATGTTTGCTCTTTGCGAGGTGACGAGGGTCAGCGCCATCGCCCACACGGCACGCTGCGGCACCTGTTCCAAAATAACTGCACCGTAGCCACCAGGAACGACGTGTTGCTCATGCGATCGAAGAGCACTGCAATCACCCCCGTGTTGCACGTCACCATGGGCGCCTTGGAGTTGCCGCCCGGATACACAATCTGGTCGAGATCCTGCGAGCGAGCGAGCGAGCGGTCAGCGAGCCCAACCAGCAGAAGCGCAACGCTCGCCTGGAAGTCGTGGCGCTCGAGCGTGAACCGATCAGCCTTCCACAGAATGGCGCAGCCGTCTTCCTTGTTGGTGCGGCGCTTGTACAAACTCTTGTAGCCTGAGTAGTTGGGGCTGTCCCACACTTCCTGCAGGCACACAATGTCCGCATCACACTTGCGCGCGCAAAGGACGCGGAGTCAGCGGCCAGGCGACGGCGGAGGGGAAGGGGGACAGCAAACCTGACTGACGATGCGCGCAATCTTCTGCTGGCGAGCTTCAAAGTCCAGCGCCTCCGCAGGCGCATTGAAGTAGCGTGACGCGCCGGAGGCCTGCGTTCGGGCCGGTGAGCAAGGGAGGAGGAAAAAAGCGCTGCCCGGCCCGTAAGCACACGACGGCGCGTGCGAGTGTCCCAGCAGGTGCCACGGCGCCCAAGAGGGAGCGCGAGCCCGCACGGGAGGCTCAACACGCGCGCGCGTCCGCCGCGGTCAAGCCACACGCGCTTATGGCGCGCTAGCTTGCCTTGCATAGCACGTTGAAGGACAGGACCGAAACCGAGCCGGACGAGGCCGAGCCGTCCGCGCCGCCAAGCATTTTCTCCGAGCGCAGCCGGGGGTAGCAGAGTCGCACCGACCCCGCCCAAAAGACGAACAGATCCCCCCCGCCCCTCCTTCTTCGTTATTTGTGCTCGGCGGCCAGCTGTGGTGCGCTCGGACGAAGCCTGAAGTGTGGCACGCACTGCTTGTGGTAGGCGGTGCGTTGAGTGTCAGAGTCGTTGAAGAAGACGAGTTCGGAGTGCGGGTCGAGTTGCTTGTGGCACTCCGCGCAGCGGAAGCAGTCGGCATGGACTGCGCGTGGCGTTGGTGGCGCACTCAACACCTCAACCCCCCCTACGCACAGTACGCGTTGCCCAGCTCCTTGATGGGGCCTGGCCGCCAAGCGGTGAGAAATTTCAGCAGCGGCCCACCGCGTACAGACCCGTCTCGTGGGAAGTTATGGCCATGTCGCACTTGCAGCAGATGTTGTCGTCCATGATGCAGCCCTGTGTGCAGGTTTTTGTTTTTTGTACAGGCGACGCGCGACAGCGCTCATTGCGGGCCAACGCCTCGGCCAGCACCTGCAGCTGCGGGTGAGGGCATTCAGCCACGCCACAGAGAGCAGCAGCACCCCCGACTGGCGCCAAGGCCTTGGGCGCACGCACAAACGATTCTGCGCCGAGAATGAGGACGGCGGCTGAAACGCACACGTGCAACGCACCCACGATGGCGGTGGGTATGAGGCCCACGTTGTTGTCCTGTGACACCAGCAGCCAGTCCCGCGAAGGGCGGTCCAGCACCATGACTGTGGTGCCCTGAGCCACCGACAGCTGCTGCTCGCGCTGCGCCTGCCAGCTCTCCCGGACTGAAGCAAGCGCCAGTGAGGGCGAGCCAGGCGCGCGCAACAAGGAGGCATCACCAGTGCAGACGCCAAGGAAGGGAGCAGGGCTGCGCTGGGACGGCCTCGGCGGCGGTCCGGGCTGGCGTGGCGGTGGCAGCGGGCCGGCGGTCCAGACGCGCGATGGCGGCGGTGGTCGCGAGGCCTGAACAGTCTTGCCAACATGGGGTGTTGGTGGTGCGGTGCAACAAAGGCAAACAGGGAGCTTGTTACCGCGTGGTCTTGACGAGCTCGCAGAGCAGGGCTCGAAAAGCCATCCTGCAGAGAGGTTTGGGCCAGCAAACAAAAAGAACAAACAACGCACGCTGCTGTTTCCCGGGGACGAAGCAAGCGACCTGGGCTGCAACCAAGCAAGCACGCGTGAGTGCGCTGCACTACAGGGCCTCCCCTGCCACACTGACCGGAGGGCGGTGTGACACGGAAGGCGAGGACGATGCGCTGCGGCGGCCCTCTCCGCTGCCGGCGTCCCGCAGCCGCAACATGGTGGGGCTCTTGCGCTCGCCCTCGGCCGCCGCTGCACGCAGCTGTGAGAATTTGGGCACTTTGGCGCGCGGAGCTAGCACACGCACGCGAGTGCAGGGGCGGGGCAAAGGGCGGCGGCGGGGCCCTCGGCAGCGCCTCATGTGCGTGGGGCCGAGGCCGGGACGGCGACGTCGCCTCTGTGCCAACCACGTGTCACGCCACAAAATGGCGGGCCCAGAGAGCTTGCCTGCACGGCGAGCGGAGGGGCGCGGCAGCGGGGCCTGCTCGGAGTTGGAGTTGCGTGATGGCGGTCTGGTGCCTTCCAGCTCCTTGGCCAGCGAGGACTGTCGGCCCGGCTGCGGCGGCGTGAGACGTGCTGCTGCAGGCAAGAAGCCCACTGCAACCAACCTGCGTTGGCGAATGTGCTAACTGTGTGGGTTGTTGCTGTTGCCGTCGAGGAGGTGCTGCTTGGAGCGTCACCATCACCCAAGTACGTGGTGACGACGAACCACACTCACACAGCGCGCCTGAGCAAGTGAGCCCGAGCACGCAACCGACTGGCCAACCACGCACCATCGCGAGGCGGCAGCTCTGCAGACGAAGAAGAGCGCAGTGATGACTGACGCGGCGACGTCTGCAAAGAGCGCCTCAGCAGCGCCAGCCAGCACCCAGCACGCCCACCTGCAGCGGCGCTGAAGAGCGCACGAGCGGCCGTTCTGGCGGCCGACGCGGACCTGTCGCCTGTCATTCAGGTGCGTCAGCAAAGCTGGTGTGCGCAACAGGAGCAACGCACCAGCTGCGGGGATGCGGCGGTGGAGTTAATCTTGACGATAACCTGGCCGGCAATGGGCACGCCCAGCAGCTGCTCCGCCTTGGCCAGTTTGTTGGATGGCTGCTCTGCATCGGTCTGGTGCAAGCGTCAACCAACCAGTCAACCAACCAGCCAGCCAGCCACAACCAGCGGCACCTTTGCAGTCTGCTCCCGCGGCGAGGGCTGCAGCTTGTCCTTGGGCTGAGTATGCTCGCGCGGCGACGGCTGTGGGCCCTTGAGTGCGGTGCACAACAAGGCGACCTGGACGACTCCGCACCTTGTTTTGCCCGCCGCTGCTGCTCTGCTCCATTTTGAGGTGAAAAGTGAGCCACATCAGCAGGCGATATGAACCTTCAGCTGGTCGCGCGGCGATACCTGAATGGTCGTCTCAGTGTACCGAGCAAAGCAAAGCAGCCACGTCACGACGAACCGCAGACGTCTTGGCGCTGGCAAAGCTGGCGTGCTCCGCCTCCTTGAGCGTCACGCCCAACAACTGCTCTGCCTTGGATGGTTTGGGCGGCGTTTGCTGTTCCGCCATCTGTGCAGGGCCGGCCGTCAAGATGGCGGCAGGAGAGCACAGGGCCGCTTCGAAACCTTGTTCTGTGCCAGCGCGCTCCTGATGGGCTCAAGGTCAGCGGGGTGTGGGGAAAGCAGCCACGACGACACCTCTGCTGCTGGGACTTGGAGGGGGCGGCGACGGCTGTCCACGCATCAGCATCATCAAACACGCTGCGGTGGGGGATGGAAACCTTCTGTCTGCTGCAACGACTGCAGCAGCCTTTGCTCCTGAGCCTGCCGCACCTTCTCTGGAATGTTGTGCAGCGTGGCCCTGCGTTCCCGCACCAGCTCGTCCACCCTCAGCCAGAACTCCTCGTCAATCACTGCGGGCGACGCTGCGTCAACGCTGCAGCCCAATACCACGCGCGCACCAGGAGCACGTGCCGCGCTCGAAGACGGGACCCCGGCCAGGTCATCAAACAGCGCCTCGTCGTCCTGCGAAAACGAGTGGTCAGCGAGTGCCCATGGTGTGTCGTGGGGCAACCTCCTCTTCCAAGCGCTCCTTCAGCAGACGCAACGTGTCCCGGCGCCCATCTGGCGCAGTGCCTCGCTTCAACGAGTACAGCGCCACGGCGTCCACAAACGCGGCCGAGGCCTCGCTCCTGGTCAGCGGCTCAATCAAACCTTCGGCAAGAAGCCGCTGGAACACGCGCGTCGCATCGGCGCGACTCTCCACGTCTGGCAGTCTCTTGCCCACCAGCCACGTCACAGCCCGAGCCCCGTCAAACACGTTCTTGTGCACCTCCTCGCCCACCGCCATGTCTCGCACAAACAACTGCAGCAACAACGTTGCTCTGAGTGAGGCACACCACGGCGACGTCGATGCTGCGCACCTCACGAAAGACAAGCTGCACCAGCGCGTTCCACTGCTCATCAGACGGTGGCGGCGGCGGCGCGGGCGC
>CAZYYU010000057.1:10830-12912 GCA_964651735.1 uncultured Gammaproteobacteria bacterium
GCTGCAATCGGGTCCTCCTGACGGCAGCCACCCATCTGTCAAGCACACGGACTACAGTCACTGCGTGCGGCGGCACTACCTCTGGTGTCAGGTCGCGGATCAGTTCGGCGGACGTGTTGGGCTGTGAGTTGCCGTATTCCGTGAAAACCACGTCATAGGACTCTGGACTGCAGTTGAAAAGAAGCCCGCCACCACCACCACCACCGCCGCCACAGAGCCACCTCCGTTGTTGTGCACGTCCGTGACCCAGGCAAGGTAGAAGACGCCGTCCTCCAGCCAAACAGCTTCCACCTGGCCCGCAGGTCAAGTGCAGTGCGGCGCTTGTGGTTTGGAGTACCTCATCGCCCACGTTCCAGCGGGGCTCGATCTCGACCTTGTAGCTGCGCAGCCATTCACGAGGCGTGTTCTCCTGCAGCGTCTGGTCTTGCTCGAAGCACACGTCATAGTAGCAGCCGGTGGCATCCACGGCGCGGACGGTTGCCACAAAGAACTCGCCGTCGCAGCCCACGCGCTCAGCCAGCACCTTGGCGCCCTGCACGGCGAGTCTGAGAAGCGACAGAACGCGCCCTTGCGCTGTGGGGGAGTTGGTTGCCTCTTCAAACCCAGCGTCTGCTGCAGAAGGAAGCGCTAGACGCTCCAGCGGCGGGCTGGGGGGCGAGCAAGAAGGCGCACGGTCCAGGGACGCGAGCAACGGGTCGGAGTATGCCGACAAGCGGCTGTCCGCCGTGTCTTCGTCGTTGGTGCTGTCTGAGTAGAAGGGCAACGACGGCTGCAGCAGCGCAAAGGGTTGCGTGACAGCCAGCGGCGCAGCGTCCGCGTGCAGGGCCACACGCCAGCCAGACCCGTGCAGGGCGCCACGCGTGCTCAGCTCGGCCACGCCACGCGGGGAGCCGTCCATCGCTGACCACTGACTGTGCTCAGCCCCTTTTGGACCAACCAGCACCATCCTAAGCGCGCCTGGCTGCGACGCCACCGCGTAGCGAACGCGCAGCGTCTCGCCAACCTCCAAGCCCGCTGCCAAGACGCGCGCAGGCAGGATCAGCTGCACTGACCCGTCGTCCATGGGCAGCAGCTCCGAGGCCGCCCCACAGGCGCGGCGGCTTTTTTTGGTTTCGTGCGCGCGACGGGGGGCTCTCGACCGATGCGGATCGCTTTCATCCTCCTGGTGGCTCTTGCGAGCGCGGCGCTGGCGCAGGACGTGTTCAGCGTCGTGTACACCAACGAGAAGTGGGCTGTCGTGCGAGGATCGCCGTCGAATGCGGTTGCCACGGCTGTGTGGAGGTAGCGCGCGCTGTCAAGGGGGCGTCGCGTGGCCACACAAAAAAAAAGCCGACCACCGCGCCGCGCAGCGACTCCAGGACCCAGGACGGGTGGACGCGCTTGAAGCTGTCCGTGCCCAAGACCAGCACGCTGAGCCAGTCGCAGCAGCTGTACGGCGCTGGGTTCCTCGAGGTTGTGGAGATGAGAAGCCGGGGGGGGCCTGGTGGCTCACGCCGCCACCAACAACAGGGCTACATCACGCAGCACCTGATCTTCGCCGCCTACTACAACTTTGCCAATGGAACGACGCTGCCGCTCACGCCGCAGATGCAGGCGCTCATCACCAAGCAGAACCAGGCACAACCCGCTGCGCCGCGTGGCGCTGTGCTCACTCTCTTGCGCAGTGGATGCAGGCCAACGTGAACAAGGCGAGCGCCTCTGACAACTATTGGCGGTTCGTCGCTGTTGTGTGTTGCTTTTTGCTGTGTTCAAGCGTGCGCTCCAAGCGCGCTCGGTCTGGTGCTCGACCAGTTCAACGGCATCGTCGACGGCTACACTGCTGCGGCCCCCGAGGCAGAGACGCTGTCCCGCATGCAGCTCACCGCGTACGCGCTGCAGTTTGAGATTGGCGGTGCGTTTATGCTGCTGCTGCGCCGGTGCCTTTTCTCTCACAGCGGCTATCAGACTACGCTGCGGCCACCAAGACTGCCAAGACGCACGCTGTGTACAGCACCACGCAGGGTCGTCGCCGTCTGATGGGCGAGCACTGCAGCAGCATCGTCAAGCTGGCTCCCAATGGCCAGGACCTGCTTGCCAGGTGCG
>CAZYYU010000057.1:13012-14438 GCA_964651735.1 uncultured Gammaproteobacteria bacterium
CCTCAGCTCTCGCTTCAGCCACGTCACGTGGTCGTCCTTCAACACCATGCTGCGCATCTACAAGCACTATGATCTGCCCACGTACACCGTGCAGTTCTCCTCGTTCCCTGGGCTGCCCTTCTCCGGCGACGACTTTGTGATGAACTCCAACCAGCTGGTCATCATGGAGGTACTGCCTGCTGCGCTGCACCCAGCCACTCACCGCCAGCCAAGACCACCAACGAGATCTTCAACAGCTCGCTGTACCAGTTCCTCACGGCCCAGACCGTCCCGTACTGGTGAGTGTGGGGCGCTGATGTTGCTGCGCGGTCCGCCTTGCTGACGTGTGCGAGGGCAGGGTCCGCGTGCAGATTGCCAACAGCGCCCGCACCGCGCCCGAGTGGCACTCGCTGTTCAGCCGCTTCAACAATGGCGGGTGCGGCAGCCGCCCCTTGTTGCGTCCCCGCGCGCTCATTCTGCGCTCTCCAGGTACAACAACCAGTGGATCATCGTGGACTACAAGCTGTTTCGCGCCGGATCTGCGCTTGCGCCCAACACGCTCGTCATCGGTGAGCAGGTGCCTGGCTACTACGTGGTCGCAGACCAGACCTCGTTCCTCAGCCAGAACACTTACTGGGCCTCGTACAACGTGCCCTTCTACCCCTTCATTTGGAACGTGTCGGGCTACCCCGCCATGTACGAGCGCAACGGCAACGTACGGAAGCCATGCTGTCTCGCGACGCACTCACTCTGCACAGGCCTACTCGTGGTCCATGTGTGCACGTGCCCAGATCTTCCGCCGCGACCACGGCAAGGTTGCGAGCGGGACCACCCTTTTGTTGCGTGTTTGTCGCTCAGGCGCGGGGCGGGGGGCAGGCTGTGGACCTGGCCTCGCTGAAGCGGCTGCAGCGCTACAACCAGTGGCAGGTGGACCCGCTGTCCCTGCAGGATGCTTGCAGAGGGATCTCGGCTCGCTGCGATCTGAACGCACCGTGGGCCAACGCCACGCTCAACGGCTACGCAGCCTTTGGCGGCATCGATTGCAAAGTCACGGACTCTGGCCTGGCCGCCCGCATGGCCAGCCACGCTGTCAGCGGCCCCACCTATGACAGCCAGCCCATCTTCTGGTGGTACGAACGCCGCCGCCGCTGCTGCTGCGGGCTCAGCAACTGCCGCTGCAGGTCCGAGGCGTGGGCCCACGTGCCGCACAAGGAGCTGCCGCTGATGTACCACTTTGACTGGGTGGAGATGCAATGAACCGCTTTGAGGTCCGCGATTTGTCGAGAGCGAAAAAACATTGAGAATCTTCGGCGTTTGATGGGTTCTTGTCAACATGGTCCAGCAGCTGGTTGAGGAGCAAAGGCCAGATGTGGTTTCACACATGTTCATTACTGGACGACGAGGTCCTTGGCGTCGACGCCGTGCACGACCGAGGCCACGATGAGCG
>CAZYYU010000058.1:0-14382 GCA_964651735.1 uncultured Gammaproteobacteria bacterium
TGGAACCAGGTGCGCATCACCAAGGAGATGGTGGAGGCCATGGGCGGGTTCCAGTCAGTGGGCTACGAGCAGTTCCTGGGCCACTGCGTCAACTGCTTCCGCATCCTGCGCCGCTACTCGCCGCTGTTGCTGGCGCTGTTTGGCCTTGTGGGCGAGGCCTTGCCCGGCATCTCCAACCGGGCCATGCCCTTCTTGTATCAGCGGCTGCGGCTGGATCTGGTGCGCTCCTCGGTTCCCCGTGCGCGTTGCTGCTGACGTTGTGTGTCTTGTGCTGCCGGCAGGACGACGACGCAGCTTCCACCTACATGAAGCAGACGCTCAACGAGTCCGTGTCCTCGCTGTTCCCGCAGCTGATGGAGAAGATCCACACGTCGGCTCAGAAAGGACGCAAGTGAACTCTTCCCGCGTTACAAGGGTTCCCGATGCCCAGCCCTTCGGACTTTCGCAAGGCCTTTGGGTTCGCATCGCATCGCCAAGGTGTGCCAGCATGTTCTGGGTGGCGCCGCGCCAACAGAGCGCAGGGGATTTCCACGGCCTTGCCTTCCGGCGCGCCACCTTCAAGCACGTGGTCAAGAAGCAGTTCCAGCGCTACGAGTACCCGGCCTCGGTGGAGTTTGTTGGCACGACCAAGGCCAAAGTGCTCGCGGCCCTGCGTCGTCATCTGAGCGATGCGGCGGTCTCGGTGAACAGCGCCTATGGAACGCCATACCACTGCACCATCGGGGACATCAGCGCCACCGTCAGCAGCAAGGAGCCCGACGTGGTCGTGGCGTCCATGCGCGGAGTGGCAGTGCGCGGTCAGTGCATGCGTGCATGTGTGGAGGTGGTGACTCAGTCAGCATGGGGCAAACCACAGCAGAGGAGCAGGAGGAGCAGGACGAGCAAAGGCAACCCAGCGGTGCGCATGTCCTGTGTGGCGCTTCCCCCCGTTATGCGACCCTGGCAGGCGCTGGACGCAAGCGGCGCAAGGCGGATCATGAGGAGGATGCAGAGGATGCGCAGCCTGCCAAAGCCAAGAAGAAGCGGGAGAAGAAGCCAACCTTGCCTGGCTTTCGGTGAGCGCCTGGATCCCATCTGCGCTGTTGCTGCTGCTGCTGCTGCTGACGGCGACGCAGCACGCTAGTATCGCACTTCAACACGGGCAAATGTGCTTCATGCGGGCAAAGTTCAGGGCGTCGCGTTGAGCTCGCTCGCTGCTCTTATCTGTTGTCCGGCGCAGGTATTGCAATTGGCGAGGTGATTGCCAAGCGCCAGAGCTCCGCCAAGCGCGGTGGATGGCTCCACCTCGCATGTGCTCGGAGCAGCAGCGCAGGAACAAAGGACTGAGTGTTTTTTGGCTGCCAGGGCCGCATGCTGCTGCCGCGGCATGGATGACCTGGAGCTGCGCGTTGCCGACGACACAGAGTCGACCGCGCTGCCACCGCTGCCCCGGCTCGACATCACGCAGCTGCTGGAGCTGCCGCACCATGTGCGTGGCCGTTTCCCGTCGCCGCTCGCGCTGAGCAGGCCGCCGCAGGAGCTGCCCTTTGTGAAGGGTCCCGGCTCATCCTCAAGGCATGCCGAACGAGGCAAGCCCGTCGCTGGCGCGTCCTTTCCGCAGCTCAGCACGCAGCAGCGGACGATGGGGACACCACTCCACCGCGGTCCGGCGGATCGACCCACGCCCCATCGTCGGGTGGAGCAGCGCGCCCCACCGCGGCCTCGTCTCGGGGCAGCCGCGCGCCCAAGAAGCACAAGCCGCTGGCTGCACGCGCCCACCACAAGTCAGTGTCCGTGTCGCGGCTGGCGTCCCTTCTTGACATGCAGCAGGCCGCCTCTGCCGCGCGACGCGTCAGGCCGCACCATCTTGCCCGTCACGATCGGCAACGTGCGATGGCGGTGCGCGGTGTTGCATGCACGCCCGCTGACCGCTTGTCTCGCGCGCACAGCTGACCGTGGTGTCGCTGGGGGACATTGTGTTCGACCGACCAAAATACTTCAGCGCTCGCTACATCTACCCAGGTCAGCTTGCTTGTATGCTTGCTTGCTTGCTTCCCAACGCTGCCCAATAGTTGGTTTCGAGACGACGCGGTTCTACTTCAGCCCCACTGCGGCCGAGGTCAAGGGTGAGTGGCCTGTTGCTCGCGCGCGGCATCGCTTCTCATCTGCTGGCAGTCCTGTATCGGAGCCGCATCGTGGATGGCGGCGAGCAGCCCGTGTTTGAGGTGTCATGCGGCGGTGAGAAGCCCGAGTGCGGCTGTGATCGGCGTTCACGTGGTCAACGTCAGACTTTGTGTGGACGTCCACCACTCCATCCGGCGCGTGGCTGCCTGTCAGTGCGTGCTGCTTTGTGCGCTTTCCACCCATCCTCGCTTTTCAATCTCCTCGTCGCCGCAGTCAAGAAGGTCAACGAGACGGGCACGGTGGTGCGGCAGTCGCAGGCCGTCAGCGGTCCCGGTGCGCAACTGTCGCAAAGGCGCGCCTTCCCCCATGACGCGTGCTTGTTGCAGAGATGTTTGGCTTGTCCAACGTGCAGGTGCAAAAGTCCATCCAGGAGCTGCCCAACGCGGACAAGTGCGTGGGCTACGAGTGGATCGGCGACGAAGAGCGCTGACGCGGTCAGTGAAGGAGCTTCTTCATTTGCTGACGCCGGCAGCCATGTAGTCGAGGTTGAACGAGTTGCACTGCCACTTGGAGGCACGGTTCCTCGTGCCAATGCGGTCACGCAGAGCTTGCAGACGGCTCCGAAACTCCTTTTCCATCCATCGCGTCAGCAGACCAAAGCCGGGCGGGGAGCCAGCAGCCGCACCCGAAACGCGCACTGCGCTTGCTCCAGACGCTCGTCGGCCAGCAGCACGTGCGCAAAGTCGTTGTCCAGCATGACCACTTTGGGGCCCGTCAGCAGCGCCAGGTTGATGGCCTGAAACGACGCTTGCATGGAAGACCCTGCGCTGTGCTCAACATGCAGCGCAAGACACGCGCAGCACCAACCCTCTGCGCCCGGGCGGATGCGCATCCCAGCCACCTGCGCAGTCCGAAAGGCGTCAGGCATCACAACGCGCGCCACACACGTTTGCGTTTGCCTGTGGGTCGATCAAGTAGTCTGCCACCTGCCCGCAATCATATCAGAGCACGACTGGCAAGCTTTGGCTGGTCGCACCAGCCCCACGTGGCAGTGCATGCCGGTCACAGCAGAGATGAACATGGTGAGCGTGTCCACCAGGGAGGCCACGCCGTGCAGAACCAGATCTTGCTGGTTGGTGCTGCGTGAAAGCCGTCAGGTTGTGGCAACGTCCATCCACCCATCCATCCAGCACAAGGCAGCACCCAGAATATCGACGCAGCTCATCGAAGAACCTGGAGGCCATGTCAGAGCCCAAAAGGGGGCAGAGGCCAACGTACTGGCACAGCTGCACGTCACTGTGGACGGCTGTGTTGGGCTGCGGTCAAAGGCCGACACGCACCACCACCACCAGCACCACCGCTTGCCTTCGTCTGAGTCGTAGTACACGGCAACGTAGCGTCGCACATAGTCAGCGGTGATGTTGTGAAAAGCCGCAGCGTCGTGGACCCACGGCAGCAAGTCCTCGCCCACATCGTTGAGCGCAATGTTGTTCTGCAAACAACGCGGCTGAGAGCACTGGCGGCACGGGCGCTCCTCTCCCCACCTGGCGCAAGCGCTCGGCGATGCTGACAAATTGAAAGTTGCCTGCCAGCTCCTGAAGAGCGCGCCTCATCTCGGCGTACTGCAGAGCGGTTACACAAGGCAGCAGCGACGCACCAACGCCTTGCCTCGAACGCGGTGGCGCGGTGAACCAGCGCCCTTGCGTCGCCAAGCGTGAGCCACAGTGCTTGCATGGAGGGGAGGCCGCCAAACCACGTGCCTCTCCAGCAACAGGCTGTTGACAGCGGGCCGGTTGATGGCGACGGTGCTGAGCTGGGCGTGAGTCAAAGCAGCTCCGGGTCATCATAGCTACCCGTAAGTGTGCGGTTTGAGCAGTCTGCAGAGGCACATGTCAAAGGCGTGCACTGGGCACTCGGCATTCGGTACCGCCGAATGGGATGCGTCGGTGACAACGTCTCCGTAGCTGCCATGTTCAGCACGTTGGCAAACGTGAGGTGCAGCTCAAACAAGTGCTCGCGCAGCGTGACGCCAACGATGACGCTGCACTTCCACGCCCACAGAGCGTGCTCCCAGTCCGCGTCCCCGCGATGCACCGTTCGCTAAAAGCACGTGAGCAGGGAACGCAGCGACACTCAGGCTCACGTTTGCGTGGCTCCAGAACATGCTCAACAGCTCGCCGCTTGCGCTGAAGTGCGCGCTGGCCCCGTACTTCTCGTACCCGGGCCGCACTGGGCGGACCCTTCCCCATTACGAATGCACGTGGAAGCGACGCGCAGACTGACCGTGGAATCGCGACATCCACGTCCAGTCGTTCACAAAGCCGCCGCCATCGGGCAAGCGCCTCGTAACGTGCGCGGCCGTCTGCGCAAAGGCCATCTTCTCCACCACCTCGGCCGACGTCTCGTTGCACCTGCGCAGCGCTGAGGGCCGCGCCGACAAGATTGCGGCGACTGACCTGCCCGGCAAGTGCTGCGTGAGCACCGTGCTCTGTGTCAAGCGGTTCTCTGCCCGGCCGTCAGCGCAAGACCAAGAGCATGGCCGCGGCGAGACCTGCAGCCAGCCGCACAACGCGGCGCGCCATGTCCATGTCCGGCCAGGGCACGTCCGAGTCCTGCACAGCGCTCACATGACGCGAGCAAAGCGCGCGCAACACTCGCTCACCACCAAGGGGAAGCGGCGCAGAAGCTGGAACATCCAGTCGGCCAGGAGCCAGGGGTGCGGCTCGTCCTCGTCCCAGGTGGGAACCTCGAGGCCCCAGAAGAGGCGCCGCTTGGGCAGCCTGCCGCTGCTCCAGCGCGGCACCACGACCGACGCTGCGGGCGGGCTCCCCTTGTGGCTGCAGTGACGTGAGTCGCTCATTCCCCTTCCCAAAAACGCAAGCGAGAGAGCACCGATCGTCCAACCACTGCAACACCAGATACATGACCCTGGTGTGCAGATCCACCTTGGCAAACTGGCTGCGCGCAGCGGCGCACGCATCCACGTCGCCCTTCTCGTCCTCGTCGTAGCATATCTCGGTCGCGAACCTGCGATACACGAGCGGCGCAGTGGCCAGCACGAGTGCCGCCGCTAACACGATGCTGAAGAGCACTCGCTGCGTGTGCTCCAGACGATGATTGACGCACCCCACAAGCAAGTCGATGCGCCACAGCGCAACCAGCAGCCCCACCAAGGCCGCGCAGAAAGCCCCGAACTGCGCCACCTCGTCAACGAACCCAAAGTCAAGCCAGCTTTCCAGCATGCTCAAGGCAAGCAGCAGCGGAGCCCCGCACGCCCAGAACAAGCGGGTGTCAGAGGCAGACTGCTGCTGCTGCTGCTGCTGCTGCTGCTGGCGATGAACTGGAACCGCCCTGCCGCGCGGGCTGCGGCTCCTCGCACGCGAGCCCTGGGCCTGCGCGCTCGAGGCAGGCGGCGACGCGGTGCCCCATCCACTCCAGAGGCTGGCCGCCAGATGCACGTACCACATGGAGGGCGCCGGACCTGAGTGCAGCGCGCTGCTCTGCGCAAGCAGCCACAACGCCTCCGCAGCCAGCAGGCAAGACCAAACAAAGTAGATGCCCACAACCCTCAACTCATTCACGAGCGGCGCCGACACCTGGAGCCACAGCACGAGCAGAGCAGTGACCACGGCAAACACAAAGTTGGACACTGTGCACACGGCTTCCGTCGCCAGGTCCTTGCGTGCGCGGGCAGCGACCGCCAGCAAGGGGGCTCCGCTGTGCAAGCGCCAAGTCAGAGCTGCCTGCAAATCCTCGTCAACGAGCCCGTCCTCACAAGAACGCTGAGCCCACAATGCCAAAGTAGGCAGCCAACTCTGCAAACCCCACCGCGTGGAGCGCGTGGAAGGCAGCCAAACACGCTGGTGCGGGCATCGTCAGCTTGGCCCTGCAGCTCCCACACCCATGGCAGCACCTGCAAAGTAGCCTGTGCAGCAGCGTCAAAGGCGGGACAGAGAAAGAAGAGAGAGCGCGTCTCACAGAAGCCCGACAGGTTGTGGAAGTGACTTCTGGGCGCTTTCCAGAAGGCAACTGCTCCCGCAACCCAGCACGCGTACAGTGACGCCAGAGCGTAGGGCAAGTGGCCGACGTGCACGTGCTCTCCGTCGTCATCTGCGCAGCAAAAGGTGAGCGGCGAAGAGGCGCGCAAAGTCAGACGGCCGACCCGGCGCGTGCTCCAGCTCTGACGAGCGCTCCACGAAGCCGCGCTCCGCCAGCAACGCCCGCCCCTGCCAGGTGCGAAACTTGTGCCGCGCCATTCGCACCATATTCGTCAGGAAGGGCCGCTCCGGAAACAGCGCTTCCTTTTCAGAGAAGGGGGGCGGTTTGTCGTCGCAAGCAGCGCAAGATCACTCACGTGCAGCCGATCGCGGTCAGGGCTGAACTCGCGCGCACGTTGGACGGAGTGCAGCGGGCCCCCTGCCGTGTGCGTGACCGCTCCGTGGACGCGCTGCAATCAAGGCAGGACTGACCGAACACGTGGGGGTCTCTGTTGGCCGCACTCACGGACACGGTCACACTGTGCGCCTCTCTCACTCAGCAACTCACTGACGCAAAGCGAGGGCAACTCACCTGTGACCGGGTAACAGCAGCACCCGCTGCTTGGCCTTGGCGGAGGACACGTTGAATTCGATGCACTGCCTGTCGCGTCAAGAGCGCCGGCCCTGAGCGCGCACATGCAACGCGTGCGCACCTCCTCAAGCCCAACGTGGAACTCGAGTGCCGGCGTGGCCGGCTTCCATCGCGCGATCTGGCGTGCACAAACGTGAGCATGGATGGATGGATGGTGCCGCGGAAACTCAGCACCTCGGAGATGTAGCGCTCAGGATCCTAGCGCGAGTGTGCTCTCGTCAGTGGGTAGCTGTCACAACGCGGGCTGCGCGCGCAAGACCTGCGCAAAGTACTCGCTCCTCCGATTTGCGCGCAGCATCTCCAGAGTGGAGGCGACCACCTGCCCAGGCAGCACAGAGGCCAACACGCTGTGGCCATCTCCGTCAGCGTCGTGCCCGTCCAGAAAAGCCTTGGCTTGCAGGTAGTCCATGACAATGACCTGCAGCTGGCCCCGCTGAGCAGTGTGCGCGCGCGCGTCCGGCATGCACACTCACGCCCGGGCCCCACGCAATCACCGAGCCCTGGTCCATGGCCTCCCGCAGCGCGTCATGGAACGCAGCCGCGTCTCGAAACAGCGCGCGTCGCCACGCGTCGTAGAAGAGGCAGCGTGCGCTGAAGACGAGCCTGTCCAGCGTCGCGGGCTGCGGCACGCTCAGGAACTCCACCGACTGCAGCGCTGTGGGGCAGTGAGGACTGCACTGGGCAGCGGCTTGCCCGCACCGTGACGGCGCAGAGCCCACGTTGGACTCTCCGCGTGCAGCGCCACCAGCGTGACCGCCAAGGCAAGCGCCGCGAACAGGGCGGTGCGCCGAGCACCTGTCATGGGAGAAAATGTTTCGTTGCATTCGCGTCATGGCCCTCGTCACACGGACACGCTCGAGATCATGAACTTGGGGTTGAATGAGTTGCAAGGACGGCGCGAAACCTCGTTGCGCGCGTCAATCTTGGCCTCAAGCCCGTGCAACTGGTCCTGGAAGGCCTTTTTGCAGGGTCAGCAGACGCCGGCCACTGCAAGCGATGCCTTGCCTTGAACACCTCCAGCACGCGGTCGCGTCGCACGTCCATGAGGAACAGGTGCGAGAAGTCGTTGAGCAGCTTGACGCGTTTCTGGCCGGTCAGCAGCGCAACATTCATGGCCTGGAACGACGCCTGCACGGACGACGCCTGCGTGTCGGGTCTGATCTTCGTGCCGGCGAACTGGCGGCGCGCGTCCATGGTCAGGCACGCTCGCAACAGAAGCCACGATCGAAGAAACCTTGGGATCCAGGAGAAAGTCTGCCACGGAACCTGACGGGCCGCGTGAAGAGGAGGTGGATGCTGGCTTGGAGCGGCGGTTTCGACGCACCAACGTGACAGTGGAAGCCTGCACAAAGAGGGGGGTGTCAGCGTGTTGATGGCGGGGCGGCGGGGCAAGCACACCGGTCACAGTGAAGATGAAGGTGGACAGCACGTCTGCCAGCGATGCCCTGCCCTGCAGCACCAGCCTGGGGTTGGCTCCGCTGTGTGAGCGGGCATCCGCTGTGAGTGAGCGCAACCCTCATGGCAGCGAGTGTGGCACAACCTGAATGCGCGCATCAAACCCTCGGAGAAGTCCCTAAGCTCAGCGTCGCGCTGCACAGCTGCATCGCGGGTTCGTGCGTCAACGCGCAGAGCACAGCGGCTCCCATTTACCCTCGTCGGAGTCGTAGTAAATGTCCACGTAGCCCTGCACATACGTGTTGACAATGTTGCTGAAGGCCGTGGCGTCGTGGGCCCACGGAAACAGATCCTCGCTCACGTCCGCCAGCGTGATGTTGTTCTGGCCGCGCATGAACGAGGCGCAGCCCGCACAGCGCAGCAGAGTCACACCTCTGCCAAGCGGTCGTTCAGGCTGCGGTACTTGAGCGTGTCGTGGAGCGCGATGAAGGCCCGCGTCATCTCGGGGTACTCAAAGGCCGTGGCGCGTGGCACCAGTGCTCTGTTGCTCGCGGCGACGGCCCCTGTGAGGCGAGAGTGCAAACGGGAGACGCGAGCAACGGCCCCGCACCGGTCCAGCACCAGTGACGCAATGGCGGGGCGGTTGATGGCGACCGTGCTGATCAAGACGCGCGCTCGTCAAGGCAACGCAGCGTGAACACCAACGCGGCGGTACCCATAGGTGTGGGGCTTGAGAAAGCTGCCCCGCGCACACGTGAGAACCGCACGCACGTCACAGGTCATGCATACCGCCGAATGGGATGCTCCGGAGACAGCGCTTCCGTCGCCGCCATGTTCAGGTAGTTGGCATACGTGAGATGGGTCTCGTAGCTGCACACGGCGTCAGTGCAGGGCCGCCGCAACACAGCACAAAGAGGCCCTCACAGATGCTCGCGCAACGTGACGCCCACGATGACGCTGCACTGTGAGCGGGCCGCGCTCAGCGGTGACACGAAGCAAAGCGGGCGCCTCTGAACCTTCCAAGCCCACATGGCATGCTTCCAGCTCGTTTCGTGCGGCATCACAGTGCGCTGCAGGACGATCAGGTTCCCGCGCACTCTGCAGCACACCAACTCACGTTGCCCGCACTCCAGAAGATGCTCTGCAGCTCGCCCTCCAGGTTGAAGTGGGCCCTGGCCCCGTAGCGCTCGTAACCTGTGCATGGGCCCCCCATAAGCTGTGCCCAAACACAACAACCAAGAGGTCATCAACACCATAGCGCACTGTCAAAGAGCCGTTGCGGTGAGCTCGCTGCTGAGACCGACGAGCTTGAGCGCACCTCCAAAGTCGTACAGCCACGTCCAATCGTTCTCGAACCCGCCGGAGACGCGCTTGGTTGCGTGCGCAGCAATCTCGCTGAAGGCCAGCGCCTCGATCTGCTCCTTGGGCTTGAGCTTGGCCCTTTGCAGACTGAAGCGTGAGCACTGGCACACACGCGCAGCTGAACGGGCGCAAACCATCGCTTCGTCTGATACATCAAGATGGAGTCCAGCCGCGACCTTGCAGCCAAGCCCACCTGAGCGCGCTGAGTGCGATGCACCGCCGCCGCCCGCCACCGCCACCACTCACAGCTTCACGACCCATGGTCAGGTTGTCCCATTCGCGCACCAGATCTGCGTGCGCGTGAGCAAGCAGGCTGCAGCAGCAACAAACCGCCTCCCTTGCGAGGGATTGATGAGTGGCAGCCGCAAGTATTGGAACAGCAGGTCCGTGAGCGCCGACGGGCGCGGCTCGTCCTCGTCGGTGGTGGGCACAGAGCCGCCCCAGAACATGTGCCACTTGCGCATGGGTCCAGGCTTGGTTGTGGGCGGCCGAATCTTGTCCGGCCCCGGAAACGGCTCGTCACTGTGCCGCGGCGGTGAGCTGGGCGACAAGAGCTGGGTGTGGCCAGTTACCGCTGATCCAGGAACCGAAGCAGGCGGTACATGGTGCGAGTGTGCACATCGACTGCGCGCATATTTGATTCAGCCGCGGCGGGTCCGCAAACAAGGTCCCCCCGCACCTGTTGCAAACTCTCGTTTGGCGTCCTGGCATTGTGCTGCGTGCTGCAGGTCACCAGCAGCGTAGCACACGTCGCTGTTTTTGGCTCAATGAAAGCGAGGCCATTCGAGCGCAGCGTACCCCGGAGCCACCCAGATGAATATGCGAGGAAGCCCCATGAACACCATCGCGACCACGAACAGCACCACGAACAGCGTGCGCATGAGGAGCAGCACGCGAAAGTTGGGCCGGCCGATGAAGGAGTCGTACTTGCTGCAGCAGCCCCTCGTCAGCGACACTCAGTCCACCGACGCGTGGGAACCGCACCGCACGGCAAGCAACAGCAGCGGGAGCGCCACCAAATGCGCGAAGAACTGAATGCGGAGTCCCCAAATGCGCCAGCCCAACCACACGTGCGTGGACGTCAGCGCCAGCAGCAGCGACGAGACCAGGCCCGCCCACAGCACGCGCGAGTCCCAGGCCGAGAGCGCAGGGGCCAGCTGCTGCTGCGGTGCGTTGTTGGCGGCGGCCTCAGTCCCACCGCCGTTGGCGGCGCGTCGCTTGCTGTCCAGACGAGCGCTGCGACGAGGTGATGCAGGATCAGCAGCAGCAGCAGCAGCAGTGGCAGCAGCAGCAGCCGCCGCCGCCGCCGCTGCATCTTGCCCCACCCACTTGTAGAAGGCTCTCACGGCCACGCTCAGCGGCCAAGGCAGCGACGCGGGATCCAGTGCGTAGTGCTCCGTGTTGTCATTGTCGAACCGGCGCGACAAGAGCCTCCAAAAGGCTTGCGCCGCCCAGCAGTACGACACCACATAGTAGAAGTTGGCCTGACTGGGTGGTCAGCAGCGAAGCGCAAGCAACGGCCCCATACCACACGCAGTCGGTTCACGAGCGGGGCGTGCAGCTGCAGCAGCACCACCAAACCCATGACGACGAGCCCGGCAATCGCGTTGGCCGCAAAGTGCCCGATCACGCCCATCAAGTCGTGGCGTCGGCGCGATCCGGACACCAGCAGCGGGCCCCCACTGACAGTGCATGGTCAGTCAGGGGCGGGGCACCGTTTGGCGGCCACCACCGCAGCTATTACAGGGCGAAGCAGCTGAAGCCAAACAGGAACATGGACACGTCTTGGTCGCCGAGGAAGCACAACGCGTGAAACAGCGTGGCACAAGCTGGAGTGCGGTCTGTGAACGGGACGCAGCATCCGCGCACACAACGCAATCTGACCCTGCGACGCAACTGCGCCACGCACAGATCAGCACGCAGACAAACACATTGGTGACGACGTACAGAAGCGCAGCATGCAGCCCGAGGCGGCGATGCCCTCTCGATAGGTGCTGATCAGCGCCGCGATGGAAGCCGCCAACGTGACGAGCATGAAGAAGGAGTGCGGGATGACGCGGCCCGCATCCTCGTGTTGCACCTTGTCTCCGGCTGGCTGTGGCTGCGGCGCGACCTTGCCTTTGAGCAGGCGTCGGCTCACCATGCTCACAATGGTGCTAAGAAAGTCCTCCTCCGGGAAGATGGCGCGGTCCAGTTCGCGGCGGCCGGGGCTGCGACGGACGTGAGCGCAAGCAACGGCACAGAGCGCAACCAGCGCGCAACTGGAACGCCTGAGCCCACGTCTTGGAGCGCTGCTTGCCGCCTGCCTGCGGCTGAGTCGGATGCCGCCGCTACAAGGGCACGCACCGAACACGCGGTGATCCTGCCCGAGTCAGAGCCCGCCCACACAACGAACGCAAACTCACCTGGTTGGCGGTGCTCACGGAAATGGTCACGCTGTCGCCCTGACGCAGCGCCACACGCTCAAAGCCTGTGCCGACGGACACGTCAAAGGACCGAGGCTGCCGCCCGGAGCGGTGAGCGTCGAGCGAGCATGCTCAATCAGCACACAACCTCCTCCAGCACAAGGTCGATGGCAGCCGTGGCAGGGCGCCAACGAGCCACCTGCAGTGCCGCGTGTGAAACCCCTCCGCACGCAGGGGAAGCCCGGCAGGCCCAAACACACTTCTCGGACGTAGCGCGTCTCGTTCTTGCGGTACTGCTTCACCTCCTTGTCGCCGTGGGCCAGCCTGTCCAGGCAGTGCGAGACAACGAGGCCCGGCATCAAGTTGGGCAGCACGCCGTCGTCGTTGCTGTCGTCCATGCTGAGGAACTTTTCGGCGGTCGCGTGCTCGAGGATAATGATGCCTGGGCCCCATGCAACCGCGGGCCCCTCGTCCAGTGCCTCTCGCAACGTCAGGTGAAACGCTGCAGTGTCGCTCCCGAAGCGTAGCCAGCGCAGCACGGAATAGACCAAGGTACGTGACGTGAACAGCGCGCGAGACAGCCCACTGCGGTTCGAGTTGAGGTACTCGACGGATTGCAGCGCTGCGGAGGGCAGTTGCTCAGAGCTGAACGCGTTCAAACGGGCGGAAACTCACAGTGGCGCCGAAAGATCCACGCGCTGTTGGCCGTGAGCAGCAGGTAGAAGGTGGCGAGCGACGCCACCACCAGGACCACGGCTAGCAGCACGGCGTGCCTGACATGCAGACGCGTCAAGCGCTCATCCTGCGCCAGCCAACACCGCTCACCTCAGGCCTTCGACAAGCAACGAGCCCCAGCGCAGCTGCGCATGAGGGTTGGCGGCGTTGGCAGCTCGCATTATCCAAACGCGGGCCCTCTGACGCGCGCGTGAGTTTGGACCCCCGGCAAATGGTGCGCGTCAGCGGGAGCGACGGCGTGCTCGTGGTGCGCGCGTACGGAGGAGGCTCAGTGGTGCTGCTGGCCTGGAACGTGGCCGACGAGGTTTTGCGCGGACGCATCGCGCACTTTACGCTGGAGCGCGCACCTGCAGCGACTGCCGACCCTGAGTGGTTCTCGTTTGGCGACCGTGCTGCGCAGCACAAGCTGCGACGCTACCACTACTGCGACTACACCGCCGTCTGGGACACGCGCTACACGTACCGCGTGCGGGGCTGGGGCGCAGATGGCGGGGCGCCCTTGTGCAGCGTGTCTGTGGAGCTTGCGCTGCCAGACCCCTTCTCGCTGACGCACGGCGTGTTCTTCAACCGCGGCGCGGCTGGCTCCCAGGCGTACGAGCGCAACTTCCCCACGCAGACTGCGCCGCTGGACCCTGAGGCGCGCCACTTGGAGCCGGAGCGCTGGCAGTGGCTGAGCCGCGGCCTGGAGGAGGCGCTGTTCCGCTTCGTTGAGCAGGCGCGCGACGCCTCGCACTCGCTGCATGTGGCCGCCTACGAGCTGACGCACCAGCCATTCCTGGAGTTGCTGAAGCGCAAGGCTGAGCAGGGCGTGGTGGTGCGCGTGGTGCACGACCAAAAGGAGGGCAAGGACACCACCGCGGATGCGCAGGTATGGCTGCAGACGCTCGCTCTTGTTCGGCCCTGAGACCGCCTTGATCAGAGAGCCCTGGAGCGCTGCGGCTTCCCACAGAGCTGCCTCATCGCGCGTCGCGCCAACAGCTCCGCCATCTCCCACAACAAGTTCATCGTGTGGAGCGTGGGCGGCGCCGCTCGAGCCGTGTGGACGGGAAGGTTTGCAATGCTGCGCATCGTACTGTTTTGCTGCGCACCTCACCGTGCTCTTCGTGTGCAGCACCAACTTCACGGCCGGAGGCATCTTTGGCCAAGCCAACGCGGGCCACATTGTGCGCCTGCCTCACGTGGCCGACGTGTACCTGCGTTACTGGCAGGAGCTCAGCGCCGACCCCTCTGCGACCGGTGAGTGCTTGTCGACGAGTGTGGCCCTCGTTTGCGCGCTCATCTCGTGCAGCGCTGCGTCCTGCTGTGGAGCGCCTGACGCCGCTGCCTGCCGAGCTGCCGGTGCAGTGCTGCATCCCTCTGTTCTCGCCGCGCACCTCCGAGGACCTGCTCAACTTCCACGGCGCGCTGCTGGACGGCGCCAGGTCGTGCTCGCTGCTGACGTCAGCGTTTGGCGTGCACAAGAGTGAGCGGAGCGTTCCTGTGCAGTTGGGCGGGGGGAAGCTCAGCGCGCTCGCCGCAGTGCTGGAAGGCGTCATGCTGCGCAACCGGACGGCGGCGCTGCGATTCGTGCTGGCCGAGAGCAGGAGCGGGCTGGGCGGCCTTCCCCGGACCGGATCGGCCTCTAACAGCAGCAGCAGCAGCAGCAGCGACGACAGCAGTGTGGACGTTGACATCACCGGCAGGGTACGTACGGCGTACGGAGCTGTCATGGCGTCGCCCAGCGAAGGTGCTCTCTCTCTCTCTCTCTCTCTCT
>CAZYYU010000059.1:0-6643 GCA_964651735.1 uncultured Gammaproteobacteria bacterium
CAACAACAACAACAACAACAACAACAACAACAACAACAACAGCAGCAGCAACAGCTGCAACAGCTACAGCAGCAACCTGACCCTGTTCACACAACACGCTCGTCTCCCGTCAAAGCCGTGTCGCCGGCCAAGCTGTTGCCTGAGATCGCTGCTGCCGCTGTGCCGCTGTCTCCGTCTGCTCCGCTGCCGCTGATTCGCATCTGCTGCAAGACGTGCTTTCGGCCCGTCGCTGAGGTCGCCGAGTGCGTGGAGCTTGCGGTGGACAAGCGGTTTCTGCTGGACATGGTGGGCCTTTTGCACGAGGCGACGGATGTGCGCGAGGTGCAGGTGGTGCAGCTGCCCACGTCCAGCCGCTCGCAGTCCAACGTGCGCCTCATGAACAGCCAGTACGTGGAAGCGGATGGCCTTGTCTACGGCATTCTGCAGTGCGTGTGCGCCAGCTACCTGGGCGCAGATGTCCGCTGCGCTGATGTCAAAGGTTTGCCGTTGTTGCTGTTGTGGGGGGTGGCGAGCACGACGCTCATGCGTGCAGGCGTGCCCCTGTTGGGCACCTCGTTCTTGCTCGCGGAGCAGATTGTGGTGCCTGCTGCCGCGGCCCCGACTGGACGAAGCCAAAACCAGTGAAGCCACGCGGAGGGGGTTGTGTGATGCAATGTGCATCAGTGAGGGCGTTTGTGCCCCCGCGGCACGCATACCTGCACTTCAGCCTGTGCCGCAAGCGCTGCCACTACTGCGCCTTCAACACCACAGTCACCGAGGGCAGCTGGCGTGGCCGCTGGGCCTCCAAAGTGGTGCAGAGCATGCCCGCCTTCACCGCGCCGCCGACCTTTGACACGGTGTACTTTGGAGGCGGGACGCCCAGCCTGTTGGCGCCAGCCGAGGTGCGCGCCGTGCTGGACGCATTGCCGCTGGCTGCAGATGCGGAGGTGACGCTGGAGCTCAACCCGTCCCGCCCGCCGTCCCTGCACGACATGCGCGCGGCAGGCGTCAACCGGTTGAGGCAAGCGTGCATGCGGATCGATCGCTACCGCTGCTCACTGCGCCCGTCAGTGTGGGCGTGCAGTCGCTTGACGACGTTGCGCTGCGGCAGCTGGGCCGTGAGCACTCTGCGCAAGACGCGCTGCGCACGCTGGAGCAGGCCGCGGGCGTGTTCGGCGACCGCGTGTCGTGCGACCTGATGGTGGCGCTGCCGCGATCCTGGCACGTGGACGCGTGGTCAGTGGACCAAGAGATCCGCACGCTCGCGTCCCTGGTCGGCCACATGTCCATCTACGAGCTGACGGTGGAGCCCAGCACACCGCTGCACCGCGCGGTGGAGCGTGGCCATGTGCAGATGCCCGGCGCCGGTGCGTGCGTCGCAGCAGCAGCAGCAGCAGTTGCTGTTGTTGGCGGGTGCTGAGCTTGGAACGCAGATGAGCGGGCGGGTGTGTACGAGGCCGTGGTGGCCTCCATCGCGCAGCAAGGCCGGTCTTGGCTTGTCTTGCTTTTTGGCGCTCTCAGCCGATTCCAGGCTGGCACCGCTACGAGGTGAGCTCGTTCGCGCGCGCCCAAAGGCTCGAGTCGCGCCACAAGTTGAGTGCAAAAGGAGGGGGCAGCACTGCGTTTTTCTCACGCAGCCACCCCCGATCCTTCGCCGGCAGCTGGGCCTACTGGCGGGGCGCTTCATTCGTGGGCGTGGGCCCTGGTGCGCCGGCGTGCGTGCGTCATTTTCTGCCCTTGACTTGAGTGTGTTGCAGGGGCTCATTCGCGGCTGCGGGACGAGGCCGGCACGCTGTATGAGGCCGTGCAGGTGGCCAGCCCCGAGGCCTGGGCGGCAGCAGCGACGCCGCAGCACGCCATGGGCTTGTGCCGCGCACTGTCGCACGAGGAGGAGTGCAAGGTGAGGCGGGGGAAAGCGAGCAGGGCCTCGTGCTCCTTCAAGCGCCTCTCAGGAGCTGGTGCTGTCGTCGCTGCGCACACGGTGGGTGAGCCCAGCCTCGTTGCTTGCCTAAGACCGCGTCCCAGGGACGGACTGACCGGGCCCATGAGAGAGCGGTAGCGTCCCGTTTGGCCGGTGCGCTGCACTCAGCCCACCAGCCGGCGCAGCGTGGACGCGCACATCGACCGCGACCAAGAGCAGTTGCTGCAACGCGCTGCGCTGCTGCAAGCGCGCTCAGACGGCGGCGTGCGCTGCACCGACGAGGGCATCGCTGTGCTGGACTCGGTGTTGCAGCGGCTGCTCAAGTAGTGGTGGATGTTGCTGTACAGATTGTCGGTGTTCATTGGCGCTACAAGTTGTTGTAAAGGATCTGGTCCTGCGGCGGGCACGGTTGAGAGAGGGGGGAGTGCGTGGCAAGAACACAACCTCCTCCGACGACGGCGAAGGCGAATGCGGGCGCGGCGAGCTGCGCGACGGCGTGCGGCTGCCCTCTGCGACCGCCGGCGGCCACAGCACGCTGCGCGTGGGGCTGGAGCCGGCCGTGGCGGCTGTGGGCGGCGACGCATCGGGCAGCGGCGGCGGCGCCGACGGCAGCATGCCGCCCTTGCGCCGCACCGTGGTCACGTGCTTCTTCTTGTTGTGCGCGGCCGCGTCAGAGGCCGAGCGCTCGCGCAGCACGCTGCTGCACCAATGCCGTCAGCTGAAGCGGCGCCCCGCTCCTCAAATGGGGCTCACGTGGTGGGGCTGCCGTGCGGCTCAGATGACGGCTCGGCGTTGTGGGGGCTGACAGTCTCCTCCACCACTGACAAGGGCGGCGCCTCCTTCACCGCTGCTGCTGCTGCTGGCGCCGCCACGCCAGACGCCTCGCTTGACGTTGGCGGCGGCTTCACACCGAACAGCGTGACAAAGTGGCACCACCGCGACGCCAACGATACTCACCACGTATTCCTTCCACCACACCTTCTGCACGTACTTCTTGGTGATGAAGATGTGGCGCACGGACCGGTCCGCGTCCGCGGGCAGCTTGATGCCCCACTCTGCGGGAAGCTTGGCCTGCGCGGCGCCACTCAGCAGCGGTGCAGACAATAGGCAGGCAACGCAACGCACCATGTACGCGAGGTTGCTCCGCGCGTTGCCCACGCGCCGCAGCACGTCCAGCGCGTCGTCGTCCAGGTCGTCCATGGTGACGGAGCGCACCTTGCTCACGTGCACACCCATGGAGCGATGCACGCCGCTGCAGTCGATGCACATGAAGATGCCCAGGTTGATGGACGCCCACACCGGGTTGGGCGCGCCGCAGTCGGCGCACACACTGTTGCCAGGCAGGTCGCGCAGCTCCTTGAGCAGCAGCTTTCTGGGGCTGGCTGCCGGGCTCTCGTCGGCGGCGTGTGTCAGCGACGAGGACGACGCCGAGTCCGCGGCGGCGCTGCTGGTGTTGTCGTCGTCGTAGCATATCTCCTTGCGCATCAGCACGGCCTGCCGCTCCTGCAGCGCCTTGACCCAGGCCGACAGCGCGCCCTCCGTGGGCGTGGCGAACGTGTACATGCAGCCGGGCCCGTTGATGGCGAAGCACCACTTCTTGCCGCGCTGGCTCTTGCACACCTTGCACGACACGAGCATGACGGGCAGCGTGGCCACCTGGTCGCCCGACTCGTTGTCCACCACGAAGAGCGTGTCGTCCGTGAGCTGCGCCTTGACCTCGCGCCACTTCTTGCTCGTTTCCGAGGAGAAGAGCAGCACCGGCTCCAGCGCCTCCTTGTCCTTGTCGCGCGCCTCGTCGCGCTGCAGACCCACGCGTGCACCGTGCGAGATGCCCAGCGCGGCCAGCACCGCCACCGTGCCCTGCAGCGCCGCCATCCAGCCCACCAGATCGCTGTCGCTGCGCAGCTGCAGCCGAAGCTTCTTCTGCGCCAGCCCCGTGCCGCTCTTGACCTTGAGCACCAGACCCTCCTCCTCCAGGCGCTGCACGCGGCCGCCCAGCAGCGACAGCGCGCCGTGCGGGATCAGATTCTCGTTGGCCTTCTTGTGCGAGCGGAAGTCGTGCTCGTTGGCGGGCGCTGGCGCGTGCTCCTCGGACGACGAGGCTGGCGCCGACGGCAGCTCCAGCTCCACGAACCAGTTCAGCTCGCCCGACGCCAGCTCGAACCAGAAGGGCTTCCACTTCTCGCCCACCCACAAGTTGACGTGGCCTTGGCGCATGGGGCTCTCGATCTTGGCCACGGTGCCGGACGCTGAGAGGCTGGCGTTGCTGGCGTGCGGCGAGATGTTGTTCTTGCCCATGAGCAGCTTGCTGAGGCGCCGCTGCGGCGACGGGCTGGCAGGCTCCCTGCCCACGCCTTCGCGGCCCGACTTGCGGCCCACGCTGGGCGAGTCGAAGCTCACCAGCGAGCGCGACAGCGCAGGCGAGTCGGTGCTGGGCGGGCGCTCACGCAGCCGCTTCTCCTCCGCAGCAGCAAACGCGGCCCGCGAGTGCGCCTGGCAGAGAGCAAAAAGAACGGTGAGGTGATTTGCGCGCGAGCGACGGACGGCCCAACCTTGTAGTCAGCGACCTCGTCTGCGGTGCGCGGTGCCATGCCTTCCTTGGGCTGCACAAGCAGCAGCCTCTGTGCGAGAGCGGTCAGATGTGGCGGCGGCGACCTTCCCTGCGCTGCGGACCTGCAGCGCGCCGTCCACGCAACATGCCAAGGCCAAGGCCTCGTCCTCGCTCCGGCACACAGCATCGTGCAGCGCCCTCAGACAGGCCGCACAGTCGCCGCTGGCCAAGTTGAGGTCCGCACGCAAGCCCTGCAAGTCGTCGTCGGCGGACACGTGCAAGCCGCCCCTCGCTCGACACTCGACCACACGCCCACCGTCGCAGCAGACCCGGACGCTCGCCCCAACAACAACACAAAACGCACCTGGGCAACCGCCTCGAGGCTGGGCCCATCCTGCAGCCGCGGCACCATGTCGCCCATACGCTGAGCCACGAAGCGCAGCACCGAGGCCAACGCGCGCTTCTGCTCGATCCGCAAGGATGCAGCTGCGCCCTCGCCGTTGCTGCTGGGGGCGACTGCTGCTGCGACAGCGGAGGCGGCAGTGTCCATCTTCGTTCAGCGGGACATGCCAGGCCAGATCGAGCGCCTCTTCAAACGCTTTGTTTGTGTGAGCCGCGTGTAGGGGGCCCGCTCGGGACCCATTGCTCGTGGTCGCTCGTCGTCGTCGCCATTGCCTCCATCGTCAGCACCGTCCGAGGCACTGCTGCGGGGGCACGCCCGCCCGCACCCATCTCGCCATGTCGGGGCTGGAGCTTGCGTTCCCACACGCGGTGCACGTGTCGCCCAAGACTCTCATCTTTCCGCGTACGGCCGGCCTTTTTGTTTTGCCGACTGCTCAAGGCCCTTGCGGGCGCGCTGCAGTGGCGAACGAGGACTCGTCCATGTGCGCCTGCATCCTGAAGATCTCCAACGCGTCGCCCACGCAGATTGTGGCGTTCAAGCTGGAGGCAGCCACGGCGGCGCTGCGGCGCTACATGGTGCGCCCCGCGCGGGGCATGGTGGAGCCGGGCAAGACCGCGGAGGTGTCAGTGTGCCTCAACTACGAGCAGGCGCGGCTGGAGAACGTGGATCTGGCCACGGTGCGCGATCGCTTCCAGGTGGTGCTGCTGGGCATCGAGGTGAAGGGGGAGACCCGCGCTTTGGCGCCCGCTCTGCTCCGTGCCTCACGAGGCAGCGGCAGAGCTGGACGCAGGAGGGGCTGCTGGCGCTGCCCAAGCTGTGGCACGAGGCGCCGCCGCAACACATGTTGCTCAAGGAGCGCATCAAAGCCAAGTTCGTCAAGCCAAGCATGGTCAAGACGGCGGCTCTGGACTCGCCCAACCCCAACAACGTGACTGTGCTGCAGCGATCCTTTGCCAGCCCCGAGGGGCGCACTCCCGGTGGTGCGTCTTCTTGCGCGTCTCGAGCGCAGCCATGACTGAGAGGCGGCAGCAGGGACGACTCCACCTGCAACAGGGGGCAACGACGGCGCGGCCGCCACTTCGGGCAACCCCACACTGGAGCAGGCCAAGGCCACGTTCAAGACGGAGATGGCCATAGTTGCGTTTTTTTTGTGTGGGGGGAGGTTTTGGTTGAGGACCGCTTCGCTGACGCGTCTGCAGAGCAAGATGAAGAAGGAGAACGAGGCTCTCAAGGGCGAGAAGGACGCGGTGCAGGAGCGGCTGCGCGCCAAGGACGCGCACATCTACGAGCTGGAGGAGGAGCTGGCCAGGCTGCGCGACAGCCTGACCCCGCGCTCTGCGGCGGCGGCGGCCGCTAACGCAAAGGTTGGCGCGCTGCCTGTGTGCTTCGTTGGGCTGAGCGCAATGTGCGTGTGCGCAGCGCGGCTGGAGCCTCGGCGCAATGATGCGGCTGCTGGTGGTGTGCGTGCTCACGCTTGTGGTGGGCTTGTACATGGCGCACAAGGTATTGGGCCTGGACCCTCTGGTGAGTGCGCTTGTGGTGGTGCGGTGCCCCGTTTGCTGACGCGGGGGGACGCTGCAGGGCGCAATCGACCCTGCGTGGTCCGTGGCAGCGCTGGAGTCGCGGCTTGTGGGGGCGTACGATGCGCTGGTGGAGTAGCAATACACACACGCAATGGATGTTTTGCCTTTGTTTTGGTTCGTCGTCGCTCGCAACGCTACTGAGAGGCTGAGCGCTTCGCCTGAGCGAGCACGCGCCTCAGACCATGCACGCACGCACGGACACGCAC
>CAZYYU010000059.1:6743-14205 GCA_964651735.1 uncultured Gammaproteobacteria bacterium
GCTTCGCCTGAGCGAGCACGCGCCTCAGACCATGCACGCACGCACGGACACGCACCAACTCCGCAGCGCGAAGGAAAAGGGTGTGGAAGCCCATGTTGACTGCAGTGCAGCGGCGTGAGTGGCCAACGCCACATCACCACACACACACACACACACCTCTCGTGCCCAGCGGCACCAGCGCTGCCAGCCGCATCGTCTGTGCCTGCATACACGGCAACACCCGAGTCACGGCAGCACCACAGCCACAACCACAACCGCAACACTCACATCCACGATGACCAGCGAGCTCAGCTGTGTGGAGGCGTCGTACACAAACGTCAGCAGCGATCCCGCGTCTTCAGAGCCGCCTTCCACGTCAGCTGCACAGCAGCAGTCAGCGCCTCGTCGTCGTCGCGCACTCACGCCCCCATCACCGGGCACGAAGGCAGGCTCCTGGCCGTATTGCTTGGGCCCAAACAGGTACGTCTCGCGCCGGGCCGTGGCGTAGTCGTACCTTGATCGCGCGGGGCTTCAGCGCAGCACTGCGCGCCGCCAACAAGATGACGCCCATTACTTGAGAATGCTGCAGAGAGGAGGGACCATGGGTATGGCGGCACACAGGGCACAACAACCGCAGCTGACCCAATGGGCTCGAGGTCCTGCGCGTCGCCGTCCAGCCACATGCCGAACACGAAGCGCATCTGTGGGCTGTGAGTCGGCGCCTCCACCGTCAGCAGCCACACTCACTCACCCGGGCCATGTGCAGTCTGGGATGCACGCACGTAAACTCGGTGGCCATCCTGTTACCGTCCTTGCACGCTGCCCCGTGAGCGGCTCGTGCACGCAACACAACCACGAGGCCAACCTGATCCAATAACCAGCGCTCGCGAACGGACCTCTGCGCCATGCCGATGCTGCCGCGCTGTGAGGCGGGTCTCGGTTGTGCAAATGGCCGGGCGTCTCACCGCCACTCGTACAGATACGGCGTCGCGGCCAGCGCACTGGGGTCCAAATACAGGGCAGTCTTGTTGGAGCGGCAACCCACCACCACCTGCACCACGGCAGTGTCAATTGACAAGCCTGGGCCAAACTAGGGGCCGCACCAAGTCGCCGTCCTCTTCCCAGCTGTTGGTGAAGTGGAAGGCCTGGCCCTCGCCCTGAGCCAACCATCAGTGCACGTCACACGAGCGTTGGAGGGCGCGACGCACCTCGATGGGAGCCTGAACAAACGCGTGTGTGAGGCCTCTCCCGAAATGCATCATCGGCGGCAGCCTGCTGCTCACCCAGCTGAGATCGCGCGAGTGGCGGCGGTGCCAGAACACGCGAGCGGGCGTGTCGTCGTGCACCAGCCCGGCCAGTCCCAGCAGCGCCAGCGGATCCATGCGGGCCGCTGCGGGGGGCGGCACTGTCACTGTGCGTGCATGAGTGTGGAGCGCGCACCTGGCACGTCGAACCACACAGTGTAGTGCGAGGTGGCGGCAAAGTCGTGCGGCGTGCGGGCCAGCCTGGGGGACGATCCGTTGACGGCAAAGTTGAGTGGCAACGCTTTGAGCGCGCCTGCAGCGTCTGCCACGTAGTACTGCAGCGTGCTGGACGGCGGGATGTAGCTGGTGGCTGTTTCAGGCTGCGCTGACAGCACGGGAAGCGGGGAGCCGTTCGCTCACCCAAAGAAGATGAGCTCCTTCGAGGCAGCGTCTTGCTTGGGGTGCGCCGTCATGGAGGTGCGCAGCTGCCCCTGAAACCGGAACAGACCCAGCGCTTCAAGCGTGACGGGGTCCACTTCCATCGGCACCGCCGCCTCCATCAGCGCGAACAGGCGGTTCTGCCACCACAGCAGCGCCGTGTTGCCGGTTGTCGCGGTCAGCGCCGTGCCGTAGTACGTGCTGTTCACCAGCTTGGCGAGCGCACGCAGCGCGCGGAAGGGGTACTGAATCTCGCCCAGAAACGATGTGGCCTTGCCCGTGGCCTTGCGCTCAACGTACGAGGACGTAACGATCCAGCGGTTGCGCAGCGCCACCGTCGTGTTGTCCAGGAACTGAGCCCGCCACACCATCCCGTCGCCATCGAACCAGTGGTAGGGTGATGGCTTCACCACGGGGTTTGGCCCAGTGCGCAAGTAGAGCCCGCCAACCAGGTGCGACGGGATCTCCCCGGCGCCCACGCGACAGCGCAGGTCCAGCTCCTGGTCCACTGGCGCGAACCTGGGGTCCGCCAAGTAGCGGGACTGCGTGCGCGCGGTCAAAACGGCCCGCCCGAGCTGACAAGCACCAAAGCAACCTCCGGAAACGAGAACGGGGGCGGGTTCGACACGATGATGAGTAGGGCAACCATGGCCGAGCCCAAAACGCGCAGCATCAGCGAGCAGCACCCCATGGCGCGCCGAGTTTTTCGGATGAGGGGTTGGCTCTGGGCACGTCGCGGACTGGCCCGCACTGCCGTGTATGACGCGGGCCGGCTGGCTGCACTGCGTGCTGGGCCCCATCGCACCACGCTGTACAGTGCCGCCGCAGCGCCCGTGACGCACACTGTGGCCGAGTTCCGCGCTGCCTTTGGCGACGTGGGGCCAGGAGAGCGGCGCCCTGCGCACCCGGTGATGCTGAGGGGCCGCGTGGCCGCCAAGCGCGAGGCCTCCCGCAAGCTCATCTTCTACACGCTGGAGGCCTGCAACGCCGCGCACGGGCGCCGCGACACGCTGCAGATCATGTGCGACGTGCGCGACTGCGCGGGCGCCGACGCGGACGCATGGTTCGACGCGCATGCGCAGGTCACGCGCGGCGACGTGGTGCAGGTGCGGGGCTTCCCTGGCGCCACCAAGAAGGGCGAGCTCTCAGTGGTGGCCGACGCGCTCGTGCTGGTGGAGTCGCCGTGCCTGCACAACCTGCCCCTGCACGACACGCTGACCTCGGACTTGTACACCAAGCGCCACCGGCGCCACGTGGATCTGCTCGTCAACGTGTCGACCGCTGCGCCCGCCTTTGTTGCGCGCTCACGCATCATCAGCGCGCTGCGCAAGTTTGTGGACGAGCGCGGGTTTCTCGAAGTGGAGACGCCCATCTTGTCGCTGCGCTGCGGTGGCGCCACAGCCACGCCCTTTAGCACCGCGTCAGACCCGCCCTTTTTCTTGCGCATCGCACCGGAGCTGTACCTGAAGCGGCTCGTTGTGGGCGGGCTGCCAGGCGTGTACGAGATTGGCAAGCAGTTTCGAAACGAGGTTGCACCCGCCTCTTTTTTTGCCCTCCGCCGCCGCTCGGTGACGGCGCCACCTGATGCAGGGCCTGGACCGGACGCACGTCAACGAGTTCACCACCATGGAGCTGTACCGCGAGGGCTGGGACTACGAGCAGCTGATGGGCTTCACGGAGGAGCTGTTCCGGCACCTGGTGCTGCTGCTGCACCCGTCGGGCGTGGTCAACGGCGTGGACTTCACGCGGCCGTTTGTGAGGCTGCCCATTATGGCGGCCATCAATGAGCGCTGCGGCTCGTCTCTTCCGGACGGCATCACGGAGGAGCACCGCCCCCAGTTGCTGGAACTGTGCGCCAGGCACGGCATTGCCGGCGTGGATGCCAGCACAACACTGGGACGCCTCATCGACAAGCTGGTCGGGCACCTGGTCGAGCCACACTGCGTGCGTATGGGGGTGGTGCGCGGTGTGGCGGTTGTTTCAGCGGCCCTACGCAGGTGCAACCGACGTTCTTGATGGACCACCCGACGGTCATGTCGCCTCTGGCCAAGGGCCATCGCAGCAAGGGCCCTGCTGTGTCTGAGCGCTTCGAGCTCTTCATTCGCGGCCTGGAGTACGTCAATGCGTACAGCGAGCTCAACGACCCCGGTGAGTGCGTGGTCGTCCGCGCGAGTCAGCCGGCCGTGACGCTTTTCTTTGGCACGCAAGAGGAGCAGCTGCAGAGGCTCGTGGCCCAGGTGGAAGAGGGCGATCCCGAGGCGCCGCGAGAGGTTGATTACGACTACGTGGAGGCTCTCTCGTACGGGCTGCCCCGCTGCGGGGGCTGGGGGCTGGGCGTGGACAGACTCATCATGCTGCTGACCAACACTGACGTCATCGACGACGTCATCTTCTTTCCACGCGAAACCACGCATCACACGTGAGTTTGGCCAAACACCAAGAAAAACATCGGCAACAACGAGGGTTTGCGTCGGCGGGCGGCATCTGCTTCTTTCCTCGCTCGCGAGAGAGCGCAGGGCACCCAAACCTCGCCCGTCCGTGCGCGGCCGCGGCTCCCCAGCCGCCCGCCTCGTCCGCGCGCGAGATGTTCGGCCGCAAGAAGATTGCCGAGTCGGGCACCATCCCCACGGTGGGCTCGTCCGCAGACCAGAAGGCTCGGCGAGGTGGCGCCACGTGTTTCTCGATGCTGCGCGAATGTGTCGCGTGCGGCCACCCAACAAACTTGCTCACGCGGCGCGCGGCCTCCCTTGCAGAGGGCAGACACACGGGAGACCTGCACGTTGCGTTGTTGGCCGCGCAAGGCGCTGGCCCCAACGCGGTGTGCGTGAAAGTGTTCCTGGAGGGGCAAGAGGCCCTGATGCTGGACACGCCGTGGTCAAGCAAGTCGGAGTCAACGCAGCAGCAGACATGGCCCGACTCGCAAGTGGCAGCACTGCGTTGCATCGATCGTGCGAGCGCGCTTTTTTCTTGTGGCCAGCCGCTCGCTTGCTCACACCCCCCGGCCCGCAGAGATGCCTGGTCTGGTGCTGGTGTTTCAGGTGTCCATTCCTGGCAAAGGCTTGTACAAAAAGGCCAAGTACGGCGACGCGCGCATCGCTGTCAGCGACGCCATGAAGCAGCAGTCGCCCACGTGGCTGGACATTGACGGAGGCCAGGGCATGCGGTGAGCAGAGTGATGGCTTTGGGCCCCCCGACCACGCTCAACCCGCAAAAAAACGCCTCGGCGGCAGTGAGTCGGTGACGACGCGCCCCATCAAGGCGCAGCTGCTGGTCAAGTTCCTGTTTGTGTCGTCGCGCGCCCCCGCCACCAACGCGCGCTTCCTGGAGCGCCGTCGTGCGCTGCTGGCAGCCCCGCTGCCCGCCAAGCTCAAGGAGGTGGTGCAAGAGCTGCGGCCACCCAAGAAGGCGCTGCCCGTCACACCCATCGCTGAGGGCAGCCGCGAGCGGCGCAACAGCGTGTTGTTCGGCAAAGACTCGCGCAAGGAGCTGTCGCGGCTGGCCAGTGGAGGTTCGCCGCAGCTGACCAGCGGAGGATCGCCGCAGCTGGGCATGTCGCGGCAAACGTCGGTCACGTCGCTGGGCCGCCAGGACGCGGCGGCAGCGGCTGCTGCGGCTGAGGACGTGGACAGCCCCGGCAGCCGGCGCGCGCCGAGCAAGGAGGCGTCATCGACAGGCAAGGGCGGCTCGAGGCTGGCCACCACCAAGTCCGGGGGCCCGCTGCCTGCGGCTCGCGTGTCGCGCGGCGGGGACGACGGCACCAACAAGGCCGGCACCAACAACGCAGTGACGGCGCAGCCCCGGCCGCTGACGCGCAGCAAGCCGTCCTCGCCGCAGGTGGCGCCCAACCAGAGCAGGAGTGGCGGCGACAGCGACGACGAGCTTGGCGCCTTCTACAGGGCCATTGAGGCGCCCAGCACCGGCTCCAGCCCGCGCGAAACGGGCGGCCGCAAGAGCCCTGTGCCACAGCAGCAGCAGCAGCAGCACGGCGACGAGGAGGACGATGGCGCGGGCATGTACCGGCAGGTGGACGTGCCGGAGCCGGAGCCCAAGCGGTCTCCCGGCGGCGGCGCTCTTCGCAGCAGCAGCAGCAGCACCAGTGCAGGCAGCCGCAAGGGCGCCAGCCCGCGTCCCGCAGCTGCCAACGACGGCGACGAGGACGACGATGGCGCGGGCATGTACCGGCAAGTGGACATGCCCGAGCCATCGCGCGCAGTTGGAGTGCCCTCCAAGCGCTCCGCGCCTAGCCTGAGTCCTGGTGGCCCGCGCTCGCCGCGCGAGTTGGTTGTGGCGTCCGTGGATGACGACCAACAAAACGACGGTGTCGGCCTGTACAAGGCCATGGACCTGGGGGGTCGGTCGGCGGCCAAGCGTGCGCCGCCGCGCAAGCCCAGCAGCGACGACGATCTGCTGAGCAAGGGCGTGGCCAAGTCCGCGCCCGGCCCGTCGCGCGCCGTGGACGCCGTGCCGAGCAAGCCGTCGGGACGCGGCGCTGCCATGTCGCCTCCGCCGCGCAGGCCGCCGCCGCTCAGCCGCGACGAGGGCGAAGACGGCAACGACGAGGACGACGACGCTGCGGGCGCGTACAGAGCCGTGGACGCTGGCGCCTTTGTGGCGTCGAAGCCGGCTGCCGTTCTGGCCTCGTCCCCGCGCAAGCCGCTGCCCGTGCGCGGGCCTGAGCGCGACCTGAGCAACAGCGACGACAGGGACAACAACAGCAACAACGACGACGACAATGACGACAACGACGATGGGGCTGGGGCCTACAAGATGATTGACGCGAGTGCGCTGACTGGAGCCGCCGCTCGCAAGCCCTCGCCGCCTCAGCTGAAGCTGCAGCCGCGCAAGGTGAACGACGACACGGGCAGTGTGGTGGAGGACCGCAGCCGGCTCGAGCTGAGCGAGGGCGTGCTGGACGTGGACACGCGGGCCATGCTCGAGGACGCGGCGGTGCCTCCCGACTGTGGCTACACCGCTGGCCGGGATTCGGAGCTGGACGAGGAGCCGCGCTTTCGCCCCTTTGGCAGCTACAAGGTCAACGCCGACCTGGAGGCCGAAATGGAGGAGGTGGTGGGCACCACGCTGCCGGTGGCGTTCCGCGGCCGCGCGCCTTCGCTGATGCTGCGCAAGAACTCGCTGCCCAAGGGTGCTGCGCAGCCTGCAGAGCAGGCCGGCGACGGCGAGAGCGACGCCAAGGGCGCCGAGTGGAAGGACATGGACTCGTTCAACTCGCGCTTCCAGGCCGCGGTGGAGATGATGCACATGCAGGGCGCGCAGAGCAACACGCGGCGCCGCGAGCTCATCAACAGTTGCCTGACCGTGATCCGGCTGGCGCAGGACTTTGCCACGCTGGCGTCGCAGTATGGCAAGACCATCATCAGTGAGCACGCATTGCCCGAAAGCAAGCAGACCATCAAACCGCGCAAGGAGCTGGGCGGCGTGCTCGGTGGCCAGAAGTACATCGTGCTGGGCATCTTGTTCAAGTTCGCCGGCGACGAGAAGGTTTGGCCGCCACTGGTTGGTTGTGGTTGTGGGCGAGCACCGACGCATGTGGCGCAGGGCTTGTTTCGCTCGCTGCCGGACCCGCTGGAGGCCGCCAACAAGATTGCTGGGCTGGAGCTCAAGGTCTGGGAGCGCTTGTTGCCGCCGTCGCCGGCCACTGATGCCGTTTGGTCCAGGGCCTGAAGTGCTACTTCTCCACGCGCACGCCCAACCTCTCGTATCCGCTCATGGCGCTCATCGACTACAAAGGCGAGTGTGTGTGTGTGTGTGTGTGTGTGTGTGTGTGTGTGTGTGTGTGTGTG
>CAZYYU010000060.1:0-14046 GCA_964651735.1 uncultured Gammaproteobacteria bacterium
GCGCTCCCTGCCATGGCGCGCGGTGTCAAAAAAAGGGGGGCAAGGCGCGGGCTGTGCAACCCAACCTCAGCGTTGCCGCAAGCACCAGGTCGCCCTTGCGAAAAACACGGGTCAACGAGGAGCAGTGGACTACCCAACCCACAACCTTGCGCTCCAACACCAGCGCCAGGTCGTCCAGGCACTCGCTGTCAAACTCAAGCCCCTGGCCTGGGCACAGCTCCAGCGCTCGCAGCAAGTGGCTCTCCGCCTCATCCAAGCGACCGCACTTGAGCAGGAACTTGCCGAACCTGGTGTTTGGGCGTGAGGCGGGGTGTTGCGCGCGGTGATTGGGCAAACGCTCACCCGCGATGCGAGGCGACGCTGTCCGGGTCCACCTGCGTGGCCTGCCGAAAGTACTTCTCCGCGCGATTCTGGAACAGCTCCGCCGTCTGCACGCCCAGCGCGAGCTCCTTGAGCGCCGTGGCCTGCGAGCTCTCCTGCTGGTCCATCTTGTTGCGCCGCTGCTCCAGGTCGGCGTCCATCGATGTCCACAGCGCAGCGCATATCTCGGCCATCAGAAAGCACAGCCACGGATCCAGCGGGCTGCCCTCGAGCGCTGGTGCCACGTCAGAAAAGGGGCAGCCCCTCCCCCGTGCAACAACACCGCCCGCGCACCCTTCTCCATCGTTTCAAAGGCCGACAGCAGGCTCTCCACGTCGTAGGGCCGGCTCTGGATGCCCTGCCAGCCTCGGTCAGCGCAGAGCACCATGCACGCGCTCGCAAAAGACCTTGAGGTAGAACTTGAGCGCGCGCGCCCGATCCACCACGTCCAGGTGCTTCACGCGCTCCTCGAACTTGAGATGCGCGTCCTCAAACAGGAGCCGCTTGGAGAAGGACTCCTGGCCCGACGCCAGGTCCGCCACCAGCGCCGGCGACAGGCCCAGCCCCGCGGCGTCGTTCAGGCGCGCCAGCACCGCCACCTTGTCGTTGGAGGAGGCCCGTCAACGGTGGCAAGGACAGCAAAAAAACCCCCATGCCTTGATGGACACCGTCTTGCGGCCTCCGACCTGCCACCAGCAGTGTGAGAACATCAACGTGCCCGAGGGAGCGGCGGCGGCGCCACCTCGCCCATCTCGGACGCGCTGAGAAACGTGTCCACGGCGCGCTTGGCGTGCTTCTGCTGGAAGTTGAAGTAGCGCACCAGCTGCACCTCCACAAAGGGGTTGCGCTCGTGCCACTGCGGCGAGCCGCGTTGGTGAGCGCCCACCCAACACAGCGCGCGCCTCCAACGACCGCAACCTTGGAGTACGTTGAGGGGCCGGCGAACAGCGAGTTGAGCACGGACGCTGCCTCCACGAGCAGCACCGTCTCATAGCTCGTCACGCCGCTCGCATCGGCTGCACCCCTCGCTGTCAGTGCGCGCAACGACACACCTCCCTCCTGCTCTCACCTTGGGCTCGCCGCAAACATGCGCGCAGGTGACTCTTGAACACGCGCATCAGCGCCTCCGCCAGCACCGCCGTGTAGATGGGCTGCTCCGTCTGCTTGTACTGCTGCACCAGCGCGTCGTACACCAGGCCGATGTAGCGCATGTTGAGGCCCTCCTGGTGGAAGGCGTGCACGACGGACACGCGTTCGCGGCGCGTGCCCGGCGCCCGCAGCGCTGCGCACACCGCCTGCACCACGTGCGTCATCAGGTGCTGCGTCGCCGTCTGCACATCCTGGTTGTCCAGCGCAGCCTCGGACACGCGCTGCGACGTGGCCTTGGCGTGGCGTGGCGTTAGGGCGGCGCCCGCGCGACAGAACACGGGGCAGTACCTTGCTCTGGAAGTTGGAGAAGGCGTCGGCGCTCAGGGGGCGCTGCCAGCGCGCCACAAACTCGGGCCGCAACATGTGGTAGAAGGGCCACATCCGGTCAAAGGGTTCCGGCTTGTCCTGGCGGACGAAGATGGGCATCGTGTTCGTGTGTGCGTGTTTGTGCGGGTTGTTTGGGGAGCACTCACTTTGAAGGCGGGCGGAAACACGCGCGAAAAGTCAAGCAGGTAGAAGCGGTTGTCGGAGCCGCGGTGACCCTCCAGGTCGATGCACGACGCCAACTCGATCTCGCCGTTGGCCTGGCGACTGTTGATGACCCAGTGCTGCCATGATGGCCGTGGTTGTGAGAAAACAAAGGGAGAACCTTTTGGAAAGCGCCGCTCACTCACCGGCTTCAGGTTGAGGCCAACGGAAGCCTCGCGCACAAACTGCGACCACTCTGGAAGCTCGTTCTTCACGGAGCAGTCTGAGCGCAGCGATTGAGTGAGCAGGCACCAACACGCAAACACGCAAACAACCTTGGCCTGCGTTGGCGCACCCGTAGATGAGGGACTGGCTGCCGCTAATGGGCAGCTGCGTCATGGCAGTGATGCGATGGCCCTGGTTGTGCAGTGTCAGGTTTGGGACCACTCGGCATTGCTGACGGTCACCTTGAAATCGATAATGGCCGTCAACGGGAACGACACGAGGCCGACGCTGGCCCGGTTGAAGAACCAGCCAAAGTACGCCTGCATCGCAGGCGTCAAGTGCCGAGGAGGCGATGCAAGAATGCAGACCTTGAGGCCCTGCAACACGTCGCAGCGTTCAGCGCGAGGCGGGAAAGAGCCCCGTTGCTGCTGCTCACCTTGAGCTCGTGCCCTTGCACCTTGTTGGCAATGTGCGTGGCGTCCGGGTAGTCGGCAAACATGTTGTTGGACGTGGCCATCTTGAACAGCACGCCGCGCACTGGCGGCACACGCACACACACTCAGGGACGGAGCAGCGAAGAAGGACTCCTTACCAACGAATTTGGAGCCACCGAGCACGCCTCCCACGTTGATGGGGCGCACCGTCTTGGCCTCCACTGGCAGATGCAGCTCGCTGATGATGACGCGCCCGTACGTGCGCGCCGTCTCCGTAAAGTCGCGCGCCAAGCGTTCCAGATCCGCGCACGACTTGAGCGAGGCCTTATTCTTCTCCTTGTTGTCCGCCTTGCTGCCCAGCCTGCACGCAACCGTCATGCGCGCAGGCGCTGAAACCACAGCGGTACCCCGAAACGAGCTGCTCCACCAGCACCTGGAAGCGCCCGTTGATGGAAGACGCTTGCGCCTGAGCCGCGGGGGTCAGACCGCGCACAAACCCCAAGCCAAGGCAAAAAATACGTTGAGCTCGGGGTTCCGCCAAGACAGGATGTCCACCGCGGTGAGCAGCGCCAGCTGCTGCTGGCGCGGATGCGCGTCCACCGTGAAGATGACGTCTCCCGGCGAGAGCAGTGAGCCGTCGCGCACGCTGACCGCGGCCACCACGCCGTACGGGCCGTGCCACACCAGGTCTGTGGACTCGGGGCTGGCCTCTGCGTCGTCGTCCGCGCTGCTGGAGCCGTCGTGGCTGTCATCCTCGTCGTCGTCTGACGCTGCGCACGCTTCCGGCGCGCCCCCGTAGCTGCCAAAGCCAGTCGCAGCGGCCGAATCAGAGTGCCTGCTCGTGGGAGGCTGCGGCAGGCGCTTGGCGGGTACTCTGGCGTCCACCACCGCAGAGTGGCCGCGCGTGTGCTGCCGACGCGAGGGCGGACTGGCGCCGTCGTGCGAGGAGGGAGCTGCCGTGCCGTCGGCAGCGTGCGCGGTGGGCAGTGGCTTACGCGGCGCCTGCTGCAGATCGGCGGCGGCGGCGGCGGCGGCGGAACCCCGCTTCGGTGGCAGCGGAGGCGCTCTGCTGCCGCTGCTTGCCAACCCGCCCTGCTGCGGGTCGGGTTCCGACTCGGGGTGCCGCGCCTTGGCTGCGCGCTTGCCGGCCGCTGCGCTTTGCAGCGCGTACCCGGCCTCGTGGTGGTGGTCGTCATCCTCGTCGTCCACATTCACGTTGCTGCTGCTGCTGCTGAGGCGGTCGGCGTCATCGTCGTCGTCGTCGCCGCCGCCGCCGTCTGCATCCTCCGGCAGCACGGACGGCAGCGGCTTGTGCCGGCTCGTCCTTGCGGGCCTGTTGCTGACGCGCGCGCTGCCGGCGCTCGCCATGCCATACCCAGCCTCGTGGTCCTGCTCCGCGGCGCGCCGCACCGCCCCCACAGAGCCCACGCCCGGTCCGTAGCCGTCGTCCTCGGCGGGAGCGGCGGCGGCGGCGGCGGCCCTCCGCACCCCGACCACCGATGGTGGTGCCCTGGCGCTCATTCCGTAGCCATCGTCGAACTCCGCCAAGGACGTGCGCCCCAACCGCTTGCCCTGCGGCGACAGCGGGCCCGGATACGAGGGCGAGGCCGACAAGCTGTTGGAGTTGTCCCGGCTGCCCATGCTGCTGGACGTGTTGCGGCTGGCCAGCGACGAGCCTGTGTCAGAGCCAGGCTCCCGCACCTTTTCCGCGCCTGCCGATCCAGAACCGCGGCTTGTCTTGAGCTTGACGCGCGGTGCCATGCTGAGCACGCGGCCCACCACAGCGCCCGTCTGCACCGTGGAGCCCACGCCCAGCGCCAGCCACACGCGCCCTGGCGCGGCCTCCGTCCACTTGAGCTCCACCAAGTGCGCAGCGGGCGCCTGCTGCACGGCTGGCTTGGCCGCCTCGTCCAGCAAGAAGGAGCGCGGCTGCTCGCGTGGCGACACCGTTGGTGACGCTGGCGCTGGCACCGTGTTGGCCGCCGCTTGCGACAGCAGCGACGACAGCCGCTGGTAGCGCTGCTCGATGCTCGACACCTCATCTTGTTCCTCCAGCGCGGCCGGCTGCTGCATGGCGCTGCGGTGGTCCACCTTGAGGCGCAGAAACCTGGGGCACGGCCCGTCAGTGGGCACGGCCGCAGACGGAGCTCCAGCCTCCTCACATGGACTCGGCGTTTCCTGACAGCGGCACTTTGCGCAGCAGCGAGCTGAGCGACACCAGCGACTGGACCACACTGGCCACGAGCACGAAGAAGCCGCTGGTTGTGCCATCGGGACCTGCGGAGCGCAACAAGTTGGAAGGGGGGGGCCGCTGCAACAAGAAGCGCGCTGCCAAACCAGCTGTGGTCACGGTGAATGTCACGTCCTTGTGGTTGGGCAGCGGCACGAAGAAGGGCTGGTTGAACTCAGCCGTGCCTGCGAGCAGCGTCAGCTGGCCCGCCACGCGCACACCCCACTGCAGAACGAGCCTGCGGGCGCTTTGGTCGTGCCACGCAGCACCACGAACTCGCCGATGGTGCACTGCACGGTGACGGTGGCGTTGGGGCGCACGGGCGACACATCCACCACTGCGCGGGCCTTCCATTGAGCTTGCGCGGAGCAAACAAAAACGAAAACGCGGGCGCCCACGCCGGCCGCGTTGCAGCGTGCCCCTGCGGAGGTTGTCGCTCACCCTCGATGCGAAGCATGCCGCGGCCACCCGAGGAGCAACCGTGCGATGCGGGCTCTGGGGGGTCGTGCGCGACAACCAAGCACCGAACGGGAGGATCTGACTACGAGCGTCCCATGGAAGTCGTGTCGGCCCTCCTCGATTGCCAAGCGTTTGCGGAGGGTCGCGGCGGATGAGAAGCGTCCTTGCTCGCCAAATGTCCACGTCTGCTCGCGTAGATGCCCGGCAGCTGCTTCCCAGCACCATCAACCAGAACGTCATCGCGGCGCGCTACGCTGTGCGGGGAACCGTGGTGACGCGCGCCCTGGAACACGAGTAATGGATGCATGGGATTGCATGCATGGCTGCGTGGCTGCGTGGACGGGGCGTTCTCCCCCTTGGTGACCTGGGCCCTCGCGTTTTTGCAGGCGCGCCCTGGCTGCAGGCGACGCGAGGCCCTTCCAGCAGATTGTGTACTGCAACATCGGCAACCCGCAGCAGCTGGGCCAGAAGCCCATCACCTTTTTCCGCCAGGTGCTCGCGCTGTGCGAGTACCCGCAACTGCTGGAGGATCCGGTGCGTGGTCGCTTGCCCCTTCTTGGTTGGTTGCGGCCGACCCATTTGCTGCGCTCCAGGTCACGGCACGCGCTTTCCCCGCTGATGCTGTGGCTCGCGCCAGGGCCTACTTGGCCGAGGTGGGCAGCGTGGGCGCGTACTCGCACTCGCAGGGCATCGAGCTGGTGCGCAAGGAGGTGGCAGCCTTCATCGAGCGCCGCGACGGCCACCAGAGCGACCCGCAGCACATTTTCCTGACGGACGGCGCCAGCCCCGGCGTGCAGCTGTGGCTGCGTCTGCTGCTGCGTGACCACGTGGATGGCGTCATGATTCCCATCCCGCAGTACCCGCTGTACTCCGCGTGCATCCCGCTGTACGGCGGCTCCCAGGTCAACTACTTTCTGGAAGAGCACACGGGCTGGTCGCTGGCGCTGGGCGAGCTCAAGGCGTCGTACGACGGCGCCGTGGCCAAGGGCATCAAGCCGCGAGCGCTGGTCGTCATCAACCCCGGTGCGATCCTGCTGCAGCACCACTGCGTTGCTCAACCTTGGTCAGGCAATCCCACCGGCCAGTGCCTTGAGGCAGGCAACATTGCCGACATCGTGCGGTTCTGCGTGGAGCGCAACATGGTCATCATGGCGGACGAGGTGTACCAGGAGAACGTCTACGTGGCGTCCAAGCCGTTTGTGTCGTTCAAGCGCGTACTGACCGAGCTGAGCCAGAAGGATCCTGAGGTTGACGTGTGCGTGTGCGTGTGCACGTTCCAACAACCTTGCCTTTTGCAGCGCTTCAAGAACGCCGAGCTCGTCTCGTTCCACTCCACTTCCAAAGGTTCGATTCTTTCCCCGGTGGCTCTGTTTGCGCGCACGCTGTCTCACTGGGTGCGACCCAAGGCATGATTGGAGAGTGCGGCAAGCGCGGCGGCTACTTTGAGACGTCGGGCATCGACGCTGGCGTGCTGGCGGAGATCTACAAGCTGCTGTCTGTGTCGCTGTGCTCCAACGTGCTGGGCCAGCTCACCGTGGGCCTCATGGTCAACCCGCCTCGCCCCGGAGACCCGTCGTTCCCGCTGTACAACACGGAAGTCAAGGGTGATCCGGACCGCGCACACCCGTTGCTGCCGTTTGTGACAACGCTCTTCTGCAGGCATCTACGAGTCCCTGAAGCGGCGCGCGCAACGCGTGGTGTCCACGCTGAATTCGTTGGAAGGCGTCAAGTGCCAGCCCAGCGAGGGCGCCATGTACTGCTTCCCGCAGATCACGCTGCCCAAGGGCGCCGTCAGCGCGGCGCAGCAGGCGTCGCTGGCCCCCGACCTCTTCTACTGCCTGGAGCTGCTCGACAACACCGGCATCTGCGTGGTGCCTGGCTCCGGTGCAGCCGCGCTGCGTGCGCTCGCAAAAGCACCGGCTCACACTCTCCCCGCACACACACAGGATTCGGCCAGCGCGACGGCACGTTCCACTTCCGCACCACCTTCTTGCCGCAGGAGAACCAGCTGGACCCCGTCATGGATCGCATGGCAAGCTTCCACGCCACCTTCCTCAAGAAGTACCAATGATGCTGATGACGATGTGAAAAACCGCGCGCGCCCCCTTCATTCTCTTGTGTTCACGGGTTGTGGCCGCCCAGCAGCTGCTGCATCGCCTGCTGCCTCAGCATCATGGCTTGCTGCTGCTCGTTCTGCGGGGCAGTCAGGGGATGGCCCGAGCAGCGCAAGCCACGACGAACCGCGGGAAGCGCGGCAAGCTGCTCCGCCGTCAGGCTCAGCAGCCTGATCACCACCGTCCTCTGGTCCTGGGCAACCGCAGCGTGCCAAACATGAGAAGAACCCCCCCCCCCGTACAATGCAGGCAACATACCTCAGGCAGCGTCGCAAACGCCGCGTGAAGTTCCTCCTGCAACGACGCGTCAAGAACCACACACGCGCTGGCCGCGAGCATCGCCGACCTCTGTGTACTGCCGCTGCAAAAAGTAGTCGGGGGTTCAGATGAGGCCAAAAGCAAGCGGTTGGCGTTACCATCGCCGTCTGCTGCTGCTGTTGCTGCTGTTGCTGCTGTTGCTGCTGTTGCTGCTGCATCTGTTGCATCTGGAGCTGCTGCTGCATTTGCAATTGCTGCTGCATCTGCTGCATCTGGAGCTGCTGCTGCTGCGCAAGCTGGATCTGGGCAAGCTGCTGTTTCTGCAGCTTTCGCGTCTCGGCCTGCACATGCACCTCAGCGCGCAGACGCGGGTGCGAGGCGGCATACCGCGCTGATGAGGTGAGGCGCCATTCCCAGCAGCACCTGCAACGACCGACCCAACACTGAGCACGAAGCCAGCAACAACCAAAAGTGGGGGAACCTGCGCCTGCAACACTGCGTACGCCAATTGCGGGTTGGCGATGAGCAGTGCGCGCGCTTGCTCTGACGGACGAGCGGCAATGAGTCGGCGACAACAGTGTGAGCGAGCGCAAGCAACGCAGCACACCGGGGTTCTGGTCCACCAGCTGCTTCATGGACGCTGCAATCTGGTACACTTGCATCGGCGTCATCTCTGCATGACACGCGCCCCGTCACAGATGCGCGCGAGCTCTTGCCCGTTTCCGTTACCGGCGATGACGGAGCTGATGGTGTCCGTGGCACCAGCGCGCTCGTCTTGCGCACGTCCCTGCGATGACGATGACGACGATGGCCCTGCCAACCCAGGTAAGCTTCCAAAGAAAAACCACAGACAAAAGCGCAAAAACCCCCAAACCTCCGCCCAGCGCGCCGCCCTGCGTCCGCTGCCGCTTCGAACCGCTGCGCAGCGGCCAAACTCAGCCACCAAAGACTGCTTCGTTTCAAACTCAGCTCACCCTGCACCGCCGCCCTGCTGCATGCAGATCCGCTGCGAGTGCGGTACGATGCCAGCAAAAGCCCCTACCGTCTGAATGAACTTGTCTCCCGCCGACGCTGTGAACGAGCCGCTTGAGTAGCAGCGCTTGCGCACTCGCAAAGCTCAACCTGGCATGCCCGTCGTGCCGGTGGCGGAATCCACCCTCAGACGACGACCGTTGAGCTCGTAGTTGTTCAGGTTGCGCCGCGCGCTCGCCGCAGACTGCCAGCCAAGGTCAAGGTGCCGTGGCGTCCCAGAGCGGGACACGCCGCTACCTCCACGTCGTGGTACTCTGCAAAGCCGAACCCCTTGGGCTTGCCCGTGTCTCTGTCGAACTGCAGCCCAGTGAGCTCCCCCGCGCAAGTGTCGCAGCCCAACCTTGAGGCGGAACGTGGCCACTGGTCCGACCTGATTGAACACCGCCAGCAGTTGCTCCTGCCACGCCGCGCCTTGCTGAGTGCGCCCCCGAGCAGCTCCACCATCGGACGCACCTCCGTGGTGTCGTAGGAGATGTTGCCCACTGCACAAGAGCGCGTGATGCGCGTGCGTCACGCTGGGGCGCGCAAAACGTTACCGAACACGGTGCGCGCGCCCGCGGAAGGGTCCTGGCCGGACCGCATCGCCTTGCACCGCCCACCGCCGCTTCAGCAGCCCACCACCGCGCCCCTAGGTTGCAAAATGTCTTTTTCTTTTGTGTGCTGCTACTTGCCGACAAGCCGCGTGCTGAGCTTCTGCAGTTCTGGCGCCCAGGGTGCAGCAGCGTCAGAGCCCAGATCCGCGACCAGCGGGGCGTGGATCTTGTCGCGAAACTCAGCCAGCAGCCTCGTCTGCTCTGGCCGGTCCGCCACGAGCAGCAGTGACTCAAGCAAAGCAGAGGCGGCGCTGATGCGCTCACAGGCTGCAGCGTGTACAGTCTGCTGCTGCTGTGCCAGTGCTTGCCGCGCCAAAGGCATCGATCTGCCCGTGAAGTCATCGAAGGTTTGCTGCGCCACCTGCATGTACTGGATGGCCTGCTCCTCGTCCACCAGCAACGTCTCCAGGATCTCCACACGCTTCGCCATGTTGTTGAACTCTTGCTCGTGCTCCGATGTGGCGCGCTCCAGCGCCTCCTCTTGCTCGTCGCGCTCTGTGCACGCGCAAGGATGAGCGAGCACGCAACGCTTGAACAGTGACGCTACCTTGCCGGATGCGCTTCAGCGCCACAATCAGCTCGTCTTCTTGCTGCCTCAGCTTGGCAATGGTGTCCTGCTGCCTGGCCGCGAAGGCTTCAAGCCTCTGCTTGTCCTGCACGACGCACGTCAGCGCGGCAAGCAGCACCACGAGCAGCCACACCTTGACGGCCTTGTCAACGGTGTCGGCCTTCTCCTGGCGCATCTTGCTCAGCTCGCGCTGGTGGTGTTCGATGGGCTTGGTGAGCTCGGCCCGCAACGCAGCCGCAGCGTCAACGCCCTTGTGCGAAAGGTCAAGATTGTGCCTGTGCATGGAGCGCAGCCCAACGAACCTCGAGCGCGCGTGCCAGCGTGGCCGCACGCCGCGCCAGGCCCGCGTGCGTCTTCTGCAGCACGTCCCGCAGCGCGTGCAGCGTCGCGGCTGCGTCTGCTTTGCTGCCGGCCTGTGGAAGAGGAGTGGCGTCCAGCGCGCGCACCTTGAACCCGTCCTGTTGTTGTTGTTGTTGTTGGAGAAGCTCAGCCAGGCAAATGTTCCAAAAAAAAGGGGGGGCTCCCCACCAGAAAGTCGCACACCATGAGCGCCACCGAGTCGTCTGGCTCGATGAGCGACACTGATATCACCAGATCGCACAACGCGCTGTGATCGCAGGCACCGGGCGCCAGCATGTGGCAGCAGAGCCAGCGAAAGGCCTCAACCTCGTCCTCTGTCATGGGCGTCTGCAACACAGCCGTCAGCAGGCCGCGTGGCCAAACAGGCCCAAACGTCACCTGCAAAATGGACGCCAGAGTGCGGCGCCACGCATCGCTGGCGCACCACGCCTCCATGAACAGACTCTGCATGCGGCGTCAGATGCGCCCTCCAAAGGTCGCGCACCTCCCCCACCCATCACCTGCTTGGCTCGCTCCCTCCAGCGCGACCAACGCCCCAGCCTCTCGGCCGGCGCCACCTTGGCCTCCCTGCTGATGAGCTCCACCAGCGACTCAAAGGCGCCGTCAACGGCCGGCCGCGTGGGTGCAGCGCCCAGCCACGACGAGGATGGGGACGCCGCCAACGCTTTGGGCGACTGCGCCGGAGACGCGTTGGGTGAGTGCAGGGGCGGCGTCGTAGACGATGACGGCGCTGGCGTCGAGAGAGCGAGCCTGCAGCGAGCAACGCACGTGATGGTGCGCAACAAAAACACAAGCAAACACCGAGTTGAGCGACACGCAACTTTGGCGGCAGCTTTCCCTGCGACGAGCTGAGCAGCGGCCCAAAGGCGGTGGCGTCGGGCACGGTGCTCGCGATCTTGTCGCTCAGTTCGTCCAGAGCGCTCATGGAGAAGGCGCGCACGCTCCTGCAGTACTGCAGCAGCGCGGGGTCGGGCGTGAGGCCCGTGTACTTGCGCTTCTGCAGCTGGTCCAGGTTGCGCACAGCCTTTTTTTTGCGTTGGGCTTTCAGCAGAGAGCGCAACACAAAGGCTGCCTGACCTTGGCGATCATGGCCATCTTGCGCATGTTGATGAGGCCGTCCACGGTGTTGGGGTTGCCGTCCTCGATGAACGTCAGGTCAGACAGAATGCCTCCAATGTACACGATGCCCGGATCGCTGTCGGCGATGATTTTGCGGACGAGCTTGCGGTAGCCGGCCTTGTTGCGCGACTGCAGGTCCGCAAAGTAGGCCAGCCACTTCTTGGCGCTCGACTTGACGTCGATGAGGGCGCGGTTGCGCAGCTTGTACACGGGCGTCATCTCGAACGAGGCGCCCAGCGCCATGGCCAGCGCCAGGTTGTTGAGGTTGAAGAGCTGCTTGTGCACCTCGACCCAGAAGGCGAAGCGCTTGGAGCGCTGGTCACGCGACGGGCTGCTGATGATGTGATACGCCACGAAGCTGGACCAACGGTTGAAGGACGCGGTAAGCTCCACCACGCCGGGGCAGCGCACAGCCTTGTCGTCCTTGGTCCAGCCCTGGCCCACGAACTCCGTGAGCTTCACGCGCGCGAATCGCGCGTACTCGTCCAGCGTCATGGCCTCTGCCACCGCGTTGGGCGCAAACTCCAGCACGTCAGCCAGCGTGGCGGCTTTGGGCGACGTGACCGGCGACCTGGGCGAGGGCAAGCCAGGCGCCAGCTTCTGCAGCAAGCGCTCCAGCACGCGCAGCAGCGTCTCCTGCCTCACCAGGCGCAGCAGGTCGTCGAGCTGGGCGCGCAGTGCGCGGTCCAGAAAGTCGTCGCCGCGCTGCTGCAGCCAGCGAATGACAAAGTTGCATATCTGCGACTGTGCATGCGCGCTGTCCTCGGCCAGCGCCTGCTCGAAGCGCGTGTGCAGCTGCACCAGCAGCGCGGAGGCGCTCGTGAACAGGTGATAGGTGAGGAGCAGGCAGTAGGCGAACTGCGGGTCCAGCTTGGTCTTGTCCGTGCACAGCCAGTCCACGAGGCGCTCCAGAGACGCGACGCGTATGGTGGGCGGGTTGAAGGTCTGGAAGCGGATGTCGTCCTCGTTGCGCAGGCCCACGCTGGCCAGCAGGAAGGCGTCGCTTCCCACCACGCTGTCAATCATCACGTCCGCCAGCTCCTGCACCAAGGACGGGCTGGCCAGCTGCATCTTCTGGCCCTGGCCCACCTGCGAGAACTCGCCCCAAATCCACACTTTGCCGTCCGACGTGACGGCGCAGCTCCAGCGCGAGCCGGCGCAGCACGACTTGACGGACACCGTGGCCGTGCCCTCTGCAAGCGCTGCCTCGTGCCTGGTGGAGCCCTCGCCACGGGCAGCGTGATCCGCGTCGCCCGCGCGCGCGCGCAGCTTGGGCGTGGCCAGACCGCTCAGCGAGAAGCTGCGATTGCCGCGCGTGGAGCCTGTGGCAGCAACCGCCGCCGTCGCCGCGGTTGATGGTGCCGCTACCGCCGCCGCCGCCGCCGCCGCCGTCACCTCCTTGTCCTTGGGCAGCAGCGCCGGCTTGCCCACCAGCCCGCCCTTGGAGCCCATCTTCTTGAACGCGGCGCGCAGCCCGCTGTTGTTGCTGCCGCCAAGAGGAGGCCCACGCGGTGACGTGCTGTTGTCCGCAGCCGCCGCTTCGTCTTGCTGCTGTTGCTGTTGTTCGGCGATGGACATGGAGCGAGCTCCGCGTGTGCCTCGAGACAGTGTAGCGACCTTGAGTGTGCCGCTCACAGAACGCTCTGGTTTGGGCGTCCCTGCGCCCTTGCCTTCGAGCGACGGGGCCGCCGCCGCCGTCGCCACGTCAGCTGCGTCCGCGGCGCGCCCCAGATGCACCACCACGGGCTCGCCAAACAGCCCTTGCGCTGGCGGCGCCACAGGCCCCGCGCCCAGTTGCCCCCAAGTGTTGTCGCCAATGGCCAGCAGCCGACTTCGGGTGCCCACGGTCAGGGCAAGCATGTGCGTGCGGCCCAGAATGACGCGCGAGATGGCGTCACGAAAGGGCACCTTGGTGGGCCGCAGCGGTTTGTCCTGCTCCTTTGCGCTGGGCCGCCACGTCGGCCCCCAGTAGTACACGAAGCCTTTGAGGCTGACGCACGCAGAGCCCTCTGCAGACGCAGCAATCTCAAAGGCGTGGTCCGGAATGGGCACCGTCTGCGGCACGTCTGTGTAGTCCACGACGCCGTCCACGCCCAGTGCGCCCGTCGCGTTGGAGCCCCAGCATAGCACCTTGCCCACGCTCGTGCTGGCCACAACGTGATGGCGCCCCGCAGCCACACGGTCCACTCGCGTGTTGGCCAGCTCTGGCTTGAGGCGCGGCTGACGCAGCACGGCTCGCGCGCCCTCGCCCAGCGTGCCCCACTCAAACAGCCGCCCCACCTCGTCCACACACAGCGAGTGCGTGCCGCCCGCCGCAATGGCGATAATGGGCACGTCGGTGGGCACCTGCATCAACCTGGGGCGCAGGCGTGCGTCCGGCGCACCATCGTCACGCGTGCCCAGCTGCCCGCCCTCGTTGCGGCCCAGACTCCACACGTGGCCCGTCTCCGTCAGCAGCAGGCAATGGGCGTCAGCGCACGCCATCTTGCGGACGTTGAAGTCGAAGGCGCCCAGCGGTAGCGGCTCAGGCGCACGGCTCAGGTGGTCACCGAGCGCACCCCACACCACGAGCTGGTCGTTGCTTGCCGCCTCTGACTTGTCGTCGTCGTCGTCGTCGTCGTCATCATCATCATCGTCGTCGTCGTCGTGGTGGTCCTCGTCGTCACCGGCCTCGCCT
>CAZYYU010000061.1:0-14023 GCA_964651735.1 uncultured Gammaproteobacteria bacterium
CCCGTCCTTGGTGTCGTAAATGAATCGGCACACCGGGTCCGTCTTCTGGAACGCCTGGAAGCTGACCGGCACCCCGACTGGCGAGTCGGCGCGCTGGGCCGGAATCGCGATCTTCCACTGCTCTGGCGCGTCGCTCTCTGCCGTGCAGGCCGCCACCAGCAGCGTGTTCTTCACCTCCGGTTCGTCCGTGGCCAGGAAGCGCTCCAGCTCCTCGCTGGTGCACTTGTCCACCACCGCGTACTTGGCCAGCGCGTCCACGTCCTCCATCTCCTCGCGTCTGTGGTACTGAAACACCACGTCCAGCGCACTCATCGCAATCGCTATGCGCCGCATCTGCGGGTTGGAGCGCCCCGACCCGATCGTGTCCATGAGCCAGCGCAGCGAGAGCGGGTCCCCGTGGATGATGTTCTTGCTGAACCGCGATACGCTGCCCCCTTTGGCGATCAGGCAGTGGTACCACGCCTTGGCCTCCATCTCCGTTGGCGGCCGATTCTTGTCCGCCTTGTCCGCCTTCTTGGACATGAACCAGTGCGGCCAAAAGCGGCCGCTGTCGTCCGTCTGGCCCAGCACGCCTGCGATGCCTTGCGTGGGCGCTGCGTCGATGCGCCACTCCATGGGCCTGTTGTAGTCGAGCATCACCAGCATGGTTGCCCGCGCCACCTCGCGCCGGATCTTCAGCAGGCGATCTTTGAGGTCCTGGGTGAACGTGCCTTCCGCCCAACGCCCCTGCGCTATGGCCTCCAGCGGCGCTGCCAGCTGCGCGTACCCATGCACGAAGTTTCGGTAGCGGCCAAACACGCTCAACTGGTGCTTGAGCTCCTTTGCCGTCGTGGGCAGGCGCATCTCCACCAGCGGCCGCACCGCCTCTGGGTCCTTGTAGTACGCCCCGTGGGTCACGATGTAGCCCTGGTGCCTCACCGCTGTCCTGCCGATCGTCACCTTGGTAGGCTTGAGAATGGTCCCGTGCTTGAGGGCCACGGCCAGGAACCTCTCCACCAGCTTCAGGTGCTCCTTCTCGTCGCCCGGCGTGCCCAGCAGCGAATCGTCGTACATGTACGTCACGTTGGTCGGATCGAACTCCGCGTACTGCTGGTCCTTGCTGAAGTGCAGCGCCGCCGGCGAGTTGGTTCCCCCCTGCGGCACCACCTTGAGGACGCGCAAGCCCCCATACGCGCTGTAGAAGGGCACCCAGCTGTCCGGGTGCGTCGGAATCTGGTGAAACGAATCGGTCTCATCCAACGACGAGAAGATCTTGTTGCGCCTGAATAAGTCCAATGCCTCCAGCGGCGCCCGCACCGGGTACGAGTCGCGCTCCGTCACGTCATTGCGCGTGGTCATGTCTGCCGTGAAGCGGATCTTCTGCTTCCTGATGACGGCGTGCAAGTTCACCGGCCGCGCCAGTTCTGGGTTGCCGACGAATTCGCCCACCGCCCCGCGCTTCATCATGGCGTCCTCCCACTGCTGCTGCGCCGCCAACACCCGCGGGTCGCGAATCGGGCGGCGTGGCTGCACGCGCGGCGTGCCGTTGAGGATGATCCTGACCTTTGGCTTGTCCTCGTTGACCTGCCTCAGCTGCATCCCGAACGCGTCCTTGTGCTTCTCCAGTATCCTCTCGAGCTCCTGCTTGCCCGCCGGCGAAAGTTCGGCCTCGGCCACGATGCGCTTCAGCTCCCTCTCCACGACTTCCTTCTCCTCTTCCGGCTGCATCACCGGCGACAAGAAGTCTCTGCTGTCATCGGCCTCAATGTCGCCGGCGCCCAGGTCCACCTCGCCAATGATGTCTGCTGCCTTGACCGTGACCGGCATCACCACCAGTCCCGACACGCGCTGCTCTTGCTCCTCCAGCTTGGGGCGCTGCAGCTCCATCCGGTACGGCGCCGGGTGCACCCTCGGGTCGTCGTTTCCTGACGCCTGCCGCTGTTCCAGCGCCCACTCCGGGAAGCCGTCCAGGAACGCGCTCAACATGTCGTCGTCGGCGCGCTCTATCACCTCCTGGAACCTGATCTGCAGCGCCTTGGGCGCCTTGGCCATGCGCCTTCCGATCCAGTTCCAGTACGACTGCGCCTGCGGGCGGTTGCTGTCCTTCTGCGTCACCGGCACCGCCACTGCGTGCACCGTGGCCTCCAGCCGTCCCTTGGTCAAGCTCGCCTTTTCGCCGGCCAAGTCCAGCGTCATGCCCATCGCAGCCATGCACGGCTTGCCCAGCAGTCCTGGCACCGGCAGCTGTTCCACCACGCAAAACTTCACGTTCTTGTAGGTGAGCCCGCCAATATCCACCGTGAGCTCCACGGTGCCGCTGCTTTCGGACTCGCCCACGCCGTGCAGCCTCGGGCCCCCCGGCTGTACCTTGGCGCCGGCTGGCACCGCGTCCGCACGCAGCAGGTTAACCGCCGCCAACGTGTCCAGTCCCAGCTTCACAACTCGCCCGTCGAGCTGCGCCAACGTCACGAAGACATCGCGATCTCCGTCCGTCCCTGACACCAGGCACTTGTCACCCGTGTCTTCATTGGCCTTGGCGTCCTTGCCGCTGCAGCGGTCCGTCATGAACGCCTTGTGCCCGTACTTGCCGCACGTCGCGCAGTTCCAGCACTCGCCTCTGTGGTTTCGACCACACAGGTTGCAGTCGCGGCGCGGAAACGCCTCACGGGCCTTGCCTCCACTCGGTCGCGCGCGCACGGCTGCCGGCACCGCCTTTTTGGCCGGCAGTGTCTCCAGCTGCGCGTGTCCCAGCGCGCTGACGAACAACTGCTGCAACGACGTGGTCTTGCCCGAATCGATTCCGTCACGCACCGTTTGGTACGTCAGCGGGTTGCTACGGCACCAGTCCGGCCCCAGCGCGGGTGCGCACCACACGTCGATGAGCGCCTGCGCCGATGTGATGGCCTGTACGGCTATGGCCGCGTCGTACTCCGGAGTCACGCGCTGAATGTACTCCGCCGCTGGTTCTTGCGCTCCACGAGTCTTCGATATCAGCTCGCGTCGGATCACTGCGACGTCCGCCTTCAGCAGGTAGTTCTGCGTCAGCAGCTGGCCCCACGCTGCGACCGAGGCAGGGTGCTCCCAAGCCAGAAGGCGCATGCGCGCGGCGTCTGTCGTGAGCGCCAGCGCTTGCAGCATCAGGCTCTCCGGCGCACCGAGGCCGGCCCATTTCTGTATCGCGGCCCACAGCGCCAGCAACTCAGTTGGGCGCTCTGGTTTCGTGCCCTCGATCGTCGCACGCAGCGCGGTCACAGCGTTCGCCGACAGCTCCTTGAGAAGCGACTTCTCGCCGCCGCGAAACAGGATCGCTGGCAGCGCCACCACCTGCGGCGCCGCTCCCTTGCGCTCGACCGTGCCTTGCCCCAGGCCGGCGCCCCCCCCCGAGCTCTTCTCTTGGCTTGGCGGTTTCGGGCGCCTCTTGGCTGGGCTGTTGCGCGCCGGGCTTGTCTAGCCCGGCGCTTACTCGCAATGCTGCGTAGTGCTCCTCGTCCAGGAGGAGCTTCCTTCTCGCCTCCTTCACCGCTGTGTAGGCGCGCATCACCGTCTCTGCGGTCGTCTTGTCCTGCGCAGAAGAGAGGCCAGGGGGTGCGTCCCCTTGTCCACCATTTGTTGACATGCCCTCCATGGGTCAATGTATCTTGTGTATTTCTTCGCATCCGGCCCCCGCGCCCATCGCACCGGACCGGCACTACTACATGTGAAGTTTGGGGCGCTGGCGGAGGCGGATCTGGAGCAACTGACGGCTATGGTGGTGGTAGCGGGGGTTACGGGATGGAACTGATGAAGGTCACGCCTGGAAATCAGTACGATGTGAAAGTTGGACTGGGTGGCTCCCCGGGACAAGTTGGTGGAGCATCCAGCCTTGGAAACATTTCAAGCACAGGAGGAACTGGTGGGGGCCGAGCGGGGTCCGGATACGGTGGTGAGAGTACTGCACTCTTCCGTATCAGTGGCATGCTTGGCACGTTGGCCAATGGCTACGCAACCGGCGGAAGTGCACCACGAGGTGGCGCAGGGGGTGTGGCACACGTCCCTGCTGTTGCCCCTGGCGGCGGTGGCGGAACCGACCAAGGTGCCAATGGTCGTGTTGGTTTCTGTGACTGGGTGAATAGACGATAGTTGGCCAAAACAGACTCCCGGTTGTTTGTGGTGAATGTTAGGACATCCCATCCACTCGCCCTGGTGCTTTCCCGCGGAATGCAAGCACCTCCAGTTGGTTGTTGTTTGTTGTTTGTGGAGCTCAGACAGCCCGCGGCGAAAACTCTCATTCGTCTCGGCAGTGAGGGGCTCATGGACGCTGCGCGAGCTCGCGCCAGGCCCTGCGCGCAACTTGTGTATGTGGAACAGGACCGCTGCTTCGCGTTCAAGGGCTTGCAGGAACCCCCTGTGGCGGAGCAGCCAGGGTCGCCGCGGGGCATCCCCGACCTCTCGCTATGCATCAGTGAGCCCTTGCATGGGAGCCTGAGCCTGGGGGAGGATGCCCGCACGAAACTGCAGCTCTGTGCCGAAGCCATCCACGTGCGCTGCTTCGCTGACGGCTACACGTTTCCCCCAGCTACCGAAGCCACCAAAAACGAGCCTCCCAACTTCGAACAGTCGCCCTCGGACTCGCCTGAGTCCCACGATTCGTTTGGTGTCGTTCCATGGGTGCTCCTCGCTGGTCGCTGGCACGTCCTCTTTCAGGCCAGCTTCTCAGCAAAGAAGAGGGACCTCAAAGTGGATCCATTTCGCGGCCGCCCTCAAGACAGTGACCGTGACAAAGGGTATGAGATGGCAACCGCGTTGCATGCGCGTGAACACTGCTCGAATGTGGTGACGGCCTTGCGTGAACTCTACGAAGAAAGCATGTACACGATCGATTTGACAGCTGCAGCTGAGGCCCTTGTTCGCTTAGGAGTTCGCTTTGACAAGCACAAGTTGCTTCACATCGCGTTGGTGCTGGATGACGGTCACCCTGATTCGCTCAGGCGTTTGATGCAGCTGTTTCAGATTCACATGGAGCGAACTCTGCAGCCTTATCACCGCGATGATGCAACCTGGAACTGCTACGATCTTTTTCGCGAGTGCATGGAGGAGGACAGTTACATGCCGCTTTGGAGATTTTGCCATGACCCAAGATTTCGCAAGAAGAACCAACGAAGTGAGGATGCTGAAACGATTGGCATGGTCTTGGAGCCAGTTACCAGTAACCAGGACGGACACACGGTGCACGGTCAACTGAGGTTTGCTAATCATGCACGCAAGGCTTTTCAGTCGGCTCTCGCTTTGCTTGGCATTGACAAGAAAGGCCAAGGAGGCCAGGCGAACAGCCCTGCCCCCTCCAAGTAGGGCCGCCAGGGAGCATGGAGAAAATGACAGTGGTGCTCTACTTTGATGGCGCTGGACGGAGCAGCGGGCCGCAGCCATCTGTCCGTTGAGTGAACACGTGGTGCTTAATGGCTGAGTACCACGCGCTGCACAGACCATTGTGTGTCCATCCATTTTACTTTGTAGCCTCCACACCAGGACCCACACCCCGCCGCTGCACGGCAGGAGCGACAAGGGTGAACGCGCCCATGCAAGAAAGAAAGAGCACGTGTGCGATGAACACCACAGAAATGGGGTGATGCGACTCGCCCAGAACGCCCTTGAGCAGGATCATCATGGTGACGGCAACGCTTCTCCATTCGAGCAAGCTGTCACGCTGCACCACCAGCGCGGGCGCGGCTGCGGCCACAAACAGCGCATTGGGCTTGAAGGCAAGTTCCACTGCGTCGCCCGTGGAGGCCAGGGCAAGAGAGAGCTCGCCAAAGAGAAAGGGCAGCGCTTTCTCCTTCAGCGAGTCGCTCAAGCCAAAACGCTTTGGCTTCCAGGCGCGCCAGCCACGCAGCAAGCATTTGCAGGCCCCGTCTGCGGTCACGTGCGCTGTGTATCCCTTGAACAGCTGGCCAAGCTGCTGCAGAGCAGGCAGCTCCATCGGGTCCGCGTCGGTGAGCTTGACAGTGTTGTCATGGCGATTGTACTCCACGTTGTGCCAGCCAACCGCCGCCATGTCTTGCGAGAAGTAGTAGCCGCACCACCTGACATTGAGGCCGAAGAAGGGCGGCGCCTTGGGGGCAGCAGGCAGGCCCCGATGCCTCCCCGCAGCAGACGGCGCCTCGTTGGTGACTGAAACTCCCTCACTGTGCCCAATGTTCTGACACAGGAAGAACACGTCCATGCCTCGAGCAGCAGCGGCCTCTCAGGTTTTTCACTTTTCTGAACCAGCCTTCCACGACTCAGCCGAGAGCGCCATGCGTGCAGCTTCTTGCTCTGCCTGGCGTTTGCTTTTCCCCGTGCCAGACCCAACCACAGCCCCGTTGATGCGCACTTCCACGGCAAACGATGGGGCGTGTGCAGGTCCAGAACGGTGGAGCAGGCGATATTCTGGCAGCTGCCCAAGGGTACCTTTGACGCATCATGAGTGGGCTGCAGCACCTTGGCATAAGCTTCACGCCTTGAGTCACTTCTTGCAGTTGTGATTTGGCGTCTCGGTCCACCGCCACCATGAACGCTTGTTGGAGCGGCACTGTGTCCAGGATGCTGTGCCTCAGACCCTCTTGTGCAGCTGCCTGCTCCGCCTGGCGCTTGCTCTTTCCAGAACCGCGCCCAACGATCACCTCAGGTTCTCCCAGCAACGCCTCGACCACAAACGTCCTGTCATGGGGCATGCCAGACTCGCTTTGTGGGGAATTGGGGGGATCATGAAGCGCCACCAATCATCGCCTCCAAACCAGAGACCTGATGACACGATAGCGAGGCTTCATGCCAGAAAGAGCGCCTTGCGCTCGCACTTGAAACAACGATTTCGCGTCCTCGCTGTGCGGCCCAGTGCCTGCGTCCTCGATGCAACGCAGCTCCTCCGAAAGGTAGGGCTCCAAGAAGCGAGAGGCCACGTCAAGTCCTCCATCCAGGTACAGAGCACACACGGTTGCCTCGAGTGCTGCTGCCAGCACCGACTCGCGAGCCCTCCCGCCACTCGTGTCTTCCCCAACTCCGAGGCGCAGATGCGGCCCTAGACCCAGCACTTCGGCCAACTCTGCCAACTTGGCCGCGCGAACTAGGCCGGCTCGGTACTGCGTGAGCACACCCTCATCAGCCCGCGGGTAGCGCTCAAAGAGGATCTCTGCGGTGACCAACGAGAGGACAGCATCTCCCAGGAACTCAAGGCGCTCGTTATGGTCCGCGTTGTGCTCATTTGCAAACGACCGGTGCGTGAGCGCGGCCACCAGGAGCTCTCTTCGCTTGAAGCAATGCCCAAGTCTGTCTTCAAGCTCGTCCAGGGCATCCATGCTGTCCACACGGCCCTCAACCAACGAACCGCGTCGAGCCTTCCTTTACTCAGAATGCCCGAATATCTTTTCGATAATTGGACATGGGACTTGGCCGTTGCATGCCTCGCAATGATGCGCGTGCGTCTTCTTTCCTTCGACGCGGCCAGGAACGATGAACAGGGCGCGGTGGAGCACGCCGCACTCGTGGCACTTGGAGCGCACGTCTCCCTGTGACACTTGTCATGGGTGGTGAGAAACAAGCAACGGGCCCTCCACCTGACACAAGCCCGCAAAGAGCCGACCGCAGGGTTTGCAGCGGAACCACCCAACGCCAATCATCTCCTTGAATGGGACGCGTCTGCCACCCTGGCCACAGCGGCGGCATCGCGTGTTCTGCACGGGTCCCCACCAAGGTCGTCCGCAACCGAAAATTGCTTGATCCACTTTGCCTGCCTCTTGGCCTCGCGGAAGGCCTCGTGCACACTGCTCGCGTCTGCGCGTATGGATGAGCAAGAGGAACAACACCTCGCCAAGGTTCGCCGAAAAGAAAAACATCGGAACAAGATGAGAACGCTAATGCGGCTGGGCCCCCACCGCGGGGGGTTGCGAGCTGGGGTCGCGGCCACAAAAAGGATCGCGTCTGCGGAGGGAGAACCACCTTTTTGCATCTTGCTCCGTCCGAGATGCTCTATTCTGGCTTGGCGAGCACCAAACAGTGCACAACAAGCCACAAGAGAGCACCCCTTTCACCGGGAAAATTCTGGGTGTCGCGCGTTGAAGGTGTTGCAGCTCATTCGTGAGCACTTTACTAAAGGACTTTGAGCCTGGCAAGCACTTGAGCAACCGCGTCTCCAATTGCTGAAGCTCGTTTCACTCCCACCAAAGAGCCCACGACATGCATCCACCAAGCAGGAACAACGTGATAAGATCCAAATGTTGAAGTTTTGATGCCATTCGCGAGAACGATGGACTCGAGGCAATTGAGTCCAAAGTAGAGCTGGCCTTTCTCAGACGCGATGCGAGTCACCACTGTAGTTTCCTTGTCATTCCCGGAGATCGACAAAGTGTCACCTGCGTTCAGTTCTGCAGCGCGAACCAATCCACGAGTCAAAGCAAAAACGAGGTGATCCTGCGTCAGTCGAACAGTCCAGAGGTTGTTTCAATCCTGACACCTTCGCTGACAAGCTTGTGCGGAATGCTGCAGTCAGCATGCTTCTCCAAGTCGGCTATTGTGAGGTCCTCTGCTCGGTAGCGAATGACCGTGCTCTCGTGGAAACAAGACCCGCCACTTGCAGGAACTGCGCACGATCCGATTGCAAATTCTGTGCCTCCAGACGGAATTGCACAGGTTGAGCCTGCCGTGATGGCAAAAGCAAGTTTGGTACAAGAATCGTCGGAAAACGATACTAATTGTGCAGCCGAGCCCGAGCAGCTCATCATTAGACTCGAAGTTGCAGACGTTGCAATGCAGGTTGATGGAAGAGCAGCATCTACACCGAGCACTGTCGAACATGACGAGCTTGTGTAGGAGGTTTGTGCAACAAAGTTGCTTGGCACGCTTGGAGCAGATGCAATGCAGTCAATTCGCATCGAACCTGAACGAACACTGCTGCAAGTGCCTGTGCCGATGGAACAAGCGGCCGCCATGTAGTTGATAAAGCTGGGGGGGCCGGTGCAGTCTGCAGTGGAGAAAACTCGTTGCACCATGAACTGGGCGTTCGCAGTCGTGCAAGATCCGATTGCATACGCGGACCCCCCAACTGCAATGGCACATGACGGGCCAGCTGTTGTGGTGAAATGTTGCCCAGTGCACGAATCGTTCAGGAACGTTAGGACAGACACAGCGGTGCCCGAGCAACTCATCATGAGGCTCGAACTCGCAGAAAGTGCAATGCAAGTCGATGGAACCGCCGCGGTCACGCCGAGCACCGTCAAGCAAGAAGAGCCTGTGTAGGAGGTCTGTGCAACAAAGTTGCTCGGCACACTCGGAGCAGATGCAACGCAGTCCATTCGCACCGAGCCCGTGCGAACAACGGTACAAGCACCCGTATTGATGGAACAAGCTGTTGCCCCGTAGTTGAAATAGCTGGGGGGCCCGCTGCAGTCAGCTGTGGGGAAGGTCCGCTGGATCATGAACTGGGCGCTCCCGAGGTCGAGAATGAGCACGAAGAGGAAGAACATTGCGCTCATCCTGCGGAGGTCCTGAGAATAGCAGAACACAACCCACCAGGCCAACCCCTCGCAAGTTCCGACACCCGCCAAACAGGCCTGTTGTGCACTCGCCTAACAGTTGAGTACGCGCTGAGCGGTCGCTCCAAGTATCAAGAGGTGCCAGAAAACGCTGCCCAAACGCCCTCCGCATCGGCGTCTTGAGGAAGCGCGGAGCGGCGCAGGGGTCCTTCTTTATCTTCTTCCACCTGGAGCGCTATCGTCGGCCAGCCGCGCTGCAAATCGAGGCGCAGACGGTGCTGCAACAAGTGAGGCACATGCTCGAGCGGCAGGACAACCCGCGCCGAAAGCAGCGCAAAGTAGTGGGAGTGCCGCTACACACGTTGCCCAGTACAGTCGATGCCGAAAATCACGTGGAAGAAGCGGGCAGAGGCGCCGCATCACCAGCAACGCGGTGCAAACGCAGCCAGCGAGCTTGGCGCCACTGTAGAAGCAATATGCGTGACGCTTTGTGCCGGAATGTAGCCATATGTGAAGAGCGCCGCTAGCGCTTCCGTGCACAATCGCGTCACGGGACAACTCATAACTCCATTTGGCCAGCACGACATGAATTATTGTGTCGCTGTGATGGCGCCGCCTGCCTGGCAAGACGTTGCGCCCTGTTGCCTGCCACAGATTGGCCCTGCAGCCTCGTCGTTGCGGCGTAGGTCAGGCAACCAGTCCAGCACTCTCGCTCCAGGCAGGCACGTCTCGTTCAGCAACGCGCCAAGTCGGCGCCTGCATCCAGCACGCAGCCACTGCATGCATCAAACAAGGGCGGCAGGCTCCACGTCACATGCTTTCCACGTTGCCCACTCTGTGCAACATGTCGAGCTTCCGCGCGTCATACATACTGTTGCCACCAGGTTGTGCAGCAGCCACGGTTCCTTTGCAAAAGCGCCTGCGGCGGCAGCATTACAACGGTACTGGATTCACTGTCCTCCTGCACTATTCTTGAACACAGAGCCACCATCGGCGCCAAGAACAACCAATGCGGCCATGATATTCTTTCTGAGATAAAAGGGAACGTGACCATCCCACTTTTCATCCCAGTTGGGCAGCGTCAGATTCGTGGGCGTGACTTCAGTCAACAGCTCAGGCAGGGCGCAGAGAATTTCATTGTCGTGCTCGATCACCACATCGTTGACTGGGAGCAGAATTCGCGAATGGTCTCCCTTGCCCAGCTCAAGACTCACGGTGCATCCAAGCTTCTCAAATAGGTTGATAAGATCACGGCGGGACACTTTCCAATTGCCAGATGAAATCCTGAAAAACGTGGAGAAGGCGCTCTTGGACAGCACGTAACGCCGAGGATACGCTTCCTTCGCATCGCGATGAGCCGTGTCAGTTTCAAGCACAGGCATGCTCGGCGGTAGCGCAACACCGCGAGTCTTAATCTTCAATCGAGGAACAGCGACAATCACTGGGTCATCATCTCATCCCCGAAAACGGGGGGTGGGATGCTCTCTCCTCCTCTGGGCCGCAACTGGAGCCGAGTTGGAGGCAACCCCGGCTCCTTCGCATCTGCCTTGCATTCGACCGGCATCATCCGTTCTTGTTCCTCTCGGACGCTTTTTGCGTATGCCTCCCGCTGCTTGGCTCTGCGCGCTTCACGATCCGCCTTCGTCTGCTGCAAATTGCGGAGAAGATCTGTTGGGCTTCCATCAAAGGGCCTGAATCCTTGCGCGAAACAACACTGGGCACGCCGCTGGGCAGCAAACTGAGCAGCACATCAGTTCGCAGAGCAGCACCGCCGACATCGTTGGCACAGAGAAGAAGCATGATCATGTGGCACAAGAAGCCAGCCACCGGCCGAGAAGCAGTCTCGTACCGCCTTTGGAAAAAAAAAAAAAGGAATACAAAAGGGTCAAGGCTTCCGCTGCCGTTGACACTGGAGGTGGGACGGATTGCCGCATCATTTCCGCGCGAAACTCTTCTGCTTGCTTCTCAAAATGCAAGAAATCGCGAGCAAGCCGTTGAGCCAACTTTTCCGGTTGAACCCGTAAAAAGCGCAGCTCGGCCAGCCTGACAATGAAGTCACGAGTTTGCAGAGCGTACAGCCTATCAAAGTCCAGGTCCGTAGGCAAGGAGCCGATGATCGCTCTCATTTGTTGATGCGGGCGGATCTCGTGCAAAACCTGCAGACGCTGGGAAAACTTCTCAGCGCCGCTCCTTCCAGCGCCGCTCCTTCTCTTGTCATTCGGATACAGCAGCAAGCGAAAGGCCTCATTAAGAGAACACACAGTTTCGAGCGTGCTCCGGAGGCGCTCGCGATACACCTTTTGGAAGGCTTGAGCACTGCTTTCAGGCGCTTGACCTCCTCAATCGACCTCCGCGCGCTTTCAACATCGCCACCAAACGCGCAGCAAAGGCCAGAAACAAAACCGCTTCAGTGACAACCGCGAGCCGCATGCAGGTGGGACAAGACCCAGCCAACATGCACAAGGCGTCCCCGAACTTCCGACAGAGTCCAACCCATGCGCCTGAGAGATTTGAACACGCGAAGCGAGCCGACAGGACCCAGTGGGAGGGCATAAAGAGCCCTGTCGAACCCTGGAGTTGGCACAAACACGGTCGGGTTCTGCAGTTGGACCTGTCGCATCTCCGCCACCAAAGCACAAAGTGCGGGGGAGAGAATGTGCGCATCAGCGGGGGCGGTCGCGTCCATGACAAAAGAGGTCCTCTTCCTGACTGGAAAAACACAGACTGGAATTCGATTTGGTCGCGAAGCACAGGAGACACATCATGAAGCTTTGAGGCCAGCACGGAACCATATGACCGCATATCTCGGCGCTGTTGCCGGTCAACTGTTTGGCCAGGCTTGGAACGCGGATGGCACTTCAACAAGCCAGCCTGGATGCACAGCAACAACGCTGGCATCACCAGTTGGCGTGGCGCTGACAGGCCTTGCCGGCACTGTTACAGTTTGTACTTCTGCGTCAGACGTTCAACAATCGTATTCTTTGGTTCCCATGGACAGTGTTGTTGGACAGCTCCTCTATGCCAGTCGCTTCTGTGGTTGTGAGACAGTCTGACTTCACGAGCTCTCTTGCTTGCACATCGCAGTCCACGTTGACGCTTCCGCAAGGCGTCTCCCCAGCCTGCGGGAGCGTCTATGTGGCAGACACTGCCAACAATCGGGTGGTGGTGTGGGGCACTGCAGTTTCCTCAACGACTGAATCAACCGACCCCCGAGTTCACCGACGACCACGACCACCCAGCACCAGCAGGGGCAGCACCCACAAACCCAGCATGACACAATCTCGACGACCCAGCCTGCCAGCACAACTGTCTTGACTCCGTCCGCCACTTCTCCTCTTGTTGATGGGCTCTGGTTTTGGAGTGAAAGAGTTGCGCAGGGGGGTGCCCCTGGTGCGCCGTGGTTCGAGTGCGTTATTCTCTCCTCCCCGCAGCAATGGTGAGCCACTTGGCCAGCGCCCCCGCCAGCGCCTCGAACAAGGGTCGCGGGCGCGGCATGACACGCAGCAAGAGGTGGGCGTTGCCAAAGAACTCGGCCTCGTTGAGCCACCAGTGCCCGTCGGCAGCGCGCTGCACCAGGTCCAGGCGCAGAAAGCGCCCCGCTTCGGCGCAGCAACTGTGGGACATCATCTGCACTGCGTGCTCGGCCAGGGCCCTGGCGGCAGGGCACTCGGTCTCGTTCCAGGGCTCGTAACGGAGCTTCCCATTTTCCCACCACGATTGTACGCCAAAGCGAAACAGCCCATCGACCACGTAGAGGCGCAGCTCACGCTGTCGTGCAAAGTCATCCACATAGGGCTGCACCAGGTGCGGCAGCGAGTCCAGCCGCGCAGGTAGGCCGCTGATCGATGCAGGGCCCACCCTGACGTTGTCCCACACCTCGCCAGCACACTCGCCCACCGCGCGTTTCAGCACCAGGCGCGTCACCTCCTGGGCCTGGGCAAAGATGCGCAACCCCGCCCTCCACTTGGCACCGGTGCCTGGGTACACAAAACGCGTGGGGATCACGTGCAGCGTGGGCGGCAGCGCCACGCGGTGCATCCACACATCCTTGCGCGCAAAGAAGAGCGCGTACTCAATGGGCGGGAACACCAGGCATCCGTGGGTGCGCTCATACTGGCGCAGGTGCTCCACCCACTCGTGCAGCGCCGCCAGCGTCTTCCCCGTCTGCAGCAGCTCAAACAGCCAGTTGGGCCACACCAGCAGCTCCACGTCCAGCGAATCCTGTTCCAGCACCCGCTTGCGCAGGTCCCGACGGCTGTGCACCACTCGGACGACGTCGATGGTGCCTCTCGCGTGAAGCGCCGCAAACAGCGCGTCGTGTGCGTCCACCCAAGGGCCCTCGTCTCCGCCATGCACCGTGAGCCAGGGCAGCCCCTGGTGGAGCAGCGCGTCGCCAGCGTCCACGGGCAGACGCCCCCGTTCGCCTTGTCGCAAGGCCGTCACGTAGGCCACGCGCAGTGGCGGCCCCGCCTCGCGCTCCTCCACCAGGCGCTGCCGCTTGGCCGGTTGACAGGTGCGCTCGTGCTGCGCGATGCCCGGGGCCGAGAACCAACGCTCGCACT
>CAZYYU010000062.1:0-13644 GCA_964651735.1 uncultured Gammaproteobacteria bacterium
TGATGTACTTGGTGCCGCCCAGCATGCCGCCCATCTCCAGCGGCTTGATGGTCTTTTGCTCGCGCGGCAGCGACATCTCGCGGATGATCATTGTGCCGTACGTCTCGGCCAGCGCCAAAAAGGCAGAGGACACGTCAGACAGCTCCTCAAACAAAGCTGCGGCCAGCTCCTCGTTGGCGCTGCAGCGCATCAGCTCCTCGTTGGCGGCCTGCCAGTACTGGTTGAGGCGCATCCAGCGTGCAGCGGTGAGCTTGGGCCTGTCTCGGTCCGGATCCCGCGCAGATGTTGCGGGAGTGCTGTCCTGTGGCGCGTGGGCACTGTAGGACGATGCACCACTGGAGGCCTGGTCCGAGCCGTAGGAGCTCAGCTGAAGATCGAACTCCTGCTCCGCTTGCTCCGCTGCTGCCGGCGGTTGCTGCGGCTCCAGCGCCACAGGCCGTATCCTCCCCGACAAAACGCGGTCCATCATGGCCTTGCGAGAAATCTCGCGGCCCGAGAAAGAGTCGTGCTGCGCCGGCGCGGCGCGCGCTTTCTTCTCCGGCAGCCGCACAATGGCCAGCGTCAACGCCTCCGCCATCTGCTGGCGCAACACGTGGTCGCGGCCCAAGAACTCAAACGCAATGCGCGCGTCCATCACGTGCGCCTGCGTCTTGGGGTCGCACAGCCTCAGCCAGAAGTCGCAGCACACTTCGGCGTTGGCCCCCATCATGCCGCGTATCACCGAGACCGGCAGCTCCAGCACCGCCGCCTTGCTGGCCATCAGGCCGGCAGGGTACAGCTCGAAGCGCACCGCCTCCGACGACGACCCGTCCAGCTCCAGCACGGTGCTCTCCAGAAAAACGCCCGTCTTGGACAACTGCGTCTTGAGCGAGGTCCCCTTCTTGTTGCGCGTGTTGGACACCTTGAAGTAGTGCGGCTCCAACACCTTGGCGCCGTCGCGCTCAATGGCCACCACCGTCACGCACAAGTTGCGCCCGGCGTCCTCGGGCACGCGAGGCGACACCAACGCCGCGTCCGGTGGAAGACCGCCCGATGGGGACAAGGAGATGCGGAGCGGCAGCATTCCCGGGCTTGCAAGGGCGAGGGGGCCCCCGCTCGTCAGCAAAAAGGCCAACCGACGGCAGCCAAAGCAAGGCTCGCGCGCGCACGTCAGAACCCCCCTCTGCAGCCGGGGGATCCGTTGGAGGCGGCAAAAAGCAGGCGAAAGGTCTATTTGTTGCCGATGCGGAACAGCTTGGGGGCCGAGATTGTTTGCAGGCGCTCCAGCTGGTCTGCGTTGACCAAGACCTGCGCGGGCTGATTGTGCACGGTGGTGGCGACGATGAGCTGACTGCGTTCCACTTTCTCGATGGGGTTCACGTTGTCTTGCACGAGCGTGTTGATCACGTTCTTCTCGAAGCAGTGCGTGGCGGCCATGACCACGTGCAGCGTGGCGCCCTCCACAGCCAGCTGGCCCGACTTGGTCAGCGCGTCCAGGAAGTCGAAGCACGCCTGCTTCTCCAACTTTTGCTCCGGCGCCGCCAGCTTCTAGTGATGGAAGGGGCGGTGAGCGGATTGTGCGCGCATGTGAGGAAAGGACTCACTTTGGACGTGGGCGAGGCCAGCAACGAGGCCTGGTACTTCTTGTCCCAGACCTTGCCCACGTTGATGATGGTGGGGCGCAACGCGCCATCCTCGTCCAGCGCCTCCATCTTATCGTCCTACCAGGCGCAATGGTGAGCGATTGGTGAAGCCACCAAGAACAAGCCGCGCGCACCAGCTCCTTGGGGATCTTGGTGAAGTCCACCGCAGACGCGTCGCTCCCGCTCTCAAAGGCCGTGCTGGCCTTGGAGGCGTCCTCAGCAACGTCCTCGGCGATGGGCGTCTCGTCCGCAGCCCCGTCGCCGCCCTGCAACAAGGTGTGAAACCAGAAGGAGGCTGTCACGGCGCCCAAAGACCTCGCCGCCAACGTCCGGCTCGACCGCGCTGCTGGGCTCTGCGACGTTGGACACCACGTCCTCGACGAGCATGGCAGACTTGGACACGAGCTTGTCGTCGTCTGCGTTGGCACGTCAGCACACCGAGGAGCAGCTGCAAACACGGGTGATCACCAAACGACTTCTTCCTCTCCATCTTGTGCTTCTCCTCGCGTTTCTCTTCCTTCTTCTTCTTCAACTTGCGCGGCTTGCCACCCTTCCCCTCGACTGCAAAATGACAGTGAGTGGCCTGCAACAGAGAAGCGGGATGCGCACACACCGATGCTTTTCTCCCTGACACTCTTCACCTTGCCTGACGTTGCCACGTTCGTTGGTTGCAAAGAGCAAGACAAGAGGGAAAGCCGCACCGAACACACTCTTGACGGTCTCCTGCACTTGCTGCTTCATCTCTGGCGGCGATGATGACGCAACAGAGCGGTCAGCGTTGCTATGGGGTATTGGCTGCGGTGATGTTGTTGTTGTTGTTGTTGTTGTTGCTTTGGAGGGGTCGCTGATGTGCCGCCGTCCTTTCCCATGCGGAAGGCTGGCGGTCATGGGCACGCTGGCGCCCTCCGTGTTGGCTTCGATGCGCTGGAGCTGCTCGCCTTGCTCCTGCACCAGCGACGCCAGGTCGACGAACAGCTCCCTCAGCTCAGAGAGGGCGCCGTCCAGCGCGGCAAGCGATGACTGCGCTTCGTGGACGATGGCCTCGTCGCGCTCCTGAGATGTCCGCTGTCCTTGCAGCGGCGGCGGCGGCGGCGGCGGCGGCGCCATGGCTTATTGGGGTTGGCAAGTGCGAGCGTGTTTGCGGAGACTTGTGTGGGTTTGAGCACGCGTTCGTTACCTGTCTTCTTGGTGTCGTTGATCATGTCGTACATGTTGCTCACGTGCAGCTTGACCTCGTCCACCTGCAACGAATGATCAGCAACAAGTGCCTGCAATGAGCGCCGCGCACAGACTCGCCTTTGCCTGAGGCGCGGCGCCGGCCTTGGCCGCGGCGCACGACAGCAGGTCCGAGGGGATCTGATACTTCACGAACAGCTCCTGCACGTCCTGCGTGAGGCGGATCTCCTTGGTGAGCCCGTCGTCGGGCAGGCGCAGCAGCTTCTCCAGCTGCGGCTTGATCTGGATGACGCAAACGGCGAAGAGCGTGCTGGCCAGCTGCATGCCCCGAAACAGCGACGCGAAACGCTCCTGCTCGGGCGAGATGGAGGACACGGCCTCGGCGAACTCCTTGGCCGACGGGATGGTCTCCATGTCCAGCGGGATGGTGATGTCGTCCTTGTTCTGCACGAGGAACCCGTGCTGGGGGTCGAACAGGGACGGGCCTGCAATGCGGCCCACCAACACCAGGAACGACGAGAACTGGCGCGCACGAGCAGACAGAGAGAGCTGCCACAGTCACATCAATGAGGTTTGGCGAGCCACAAGCAGTGCAACTGGGAGCGGACCTGAAGGCCGGCGTCGCCCGAGAACTGGTGGCGCAGATACGCGTGCAGCAGCGCTTCGCCAGTAAACGACACGGTGGCAGCCGCGTGAATGCCGAACTTGAAGGGGTTGCGCAGCGCGCTCTGACATAACGCGGTGAGCCCTCTTCACCCCCAACACACACACACACAACAACAACAACAACCACCTGCGACACAATGGTGCGAATGGGCTGTGGCATGCCGCCGTTGGACGACGCCTCGATGGACACCACGCCCTCAGGATAGTGATCGGGGCGGCGCACAGCGTAGCTGCAGCAGAATGTGAGTGCGGTGAGCTTTCTCACAACGGACCAAAAAAGAGGAACGCACGAAAACGGTCGCGGCTGGTACTCGGCACGGAACAGGCGCCTGTTGTGGAAGTCCATGTACTCTGCAAAGTCAGCGGGGCTCACTTCCTTGCCAATGGCCGCCACAATCTGCTTGCGCAGCAACTCCTCGAGATAGCCTGATGGGCAAGTGAACTGGGCACCACCATCGCCCACAAAGCTCACCCAGACTGTCGCTGTAGTGCAACGCAATGGTCTGCAAGTGCTTTGCGGCCAGCACGAACCGCGCCTCTGACACGGAGATGAGCTTGGGCGAGTCTGCGTCGGGAAACGTCTTGGACAGTTCCACCGTCTTCTCCACGAGCGCACGTCGCTGTTCGCCCAGCAGCTTGCTCACGTCCAGGGACGGCAGCAAGCAGCCACCGGGCTGGAGCTGCCTGTACGAGATGAGGCCAGTGCCCTTGTCAGACGACGACGCGGCAGCAGCAGCAGCAGCAATGGCTGGCGGGGCCGCCGTGTTCCCGTCCACGAGCGGCAGCACGGGCACAAACAGTGTGCCAGCGTCGCACGCGTCCAGGTTCAGGCCGTGGTTGGCGTGCACCGTGAAGAGCGTCCGCAAATAGTAGGCCTCCACGAGCCCCGCCCACGAATGCACTTCGTAGAACCATGCCAAGGCAGCGTCCACGTCGGCGTTGCGCCGAGGTGTGTGGGTGCTCCCGGCTGCGCGGTCAATGGCAAAGGTGAAGAAGCGCTGCTCGGCGCTGAGATGGGACAGCAGCCAAGTGAGGTTGACGTCGAGGGGGTCGCGCGTCACGCCAGACGGCCTGGGCAGCTCCTGTGGCGTGCAGCGGTGAGTGAGCAGTGGGCGCCCGGTGCGGGGCACCTTGGAGAGCGACACGATCTCGTGATGGCCTGTGCGCGAGCGCAGCACCACGGCGTCGCCCAGCTCGTTGCCTGGAAACGCAAGCAGCGTGGTCTCTGCTGAGAACTTGTAGAAGTACTCCGTGATGGTGGTCACGGTCTTGTCCACGCGCTTCCCGATGGAAACGCCTGACGATGATGAGGAGGACGGGAAGAGCGGCAACCAAGGGCTCACCAGCACTCTTGTACTCCGTCACGTGCTTGGTTGCCGACTCCTCCTCTCGCGTCTCCACGCGGTCATAAACGCAGTGCTCCAGGCACTTTTTTGTGCGCACACGCATGAGCACACGAGCACACACAACGCGCGTGTGGCTTGCCTTGAGCCGCAACGTCACGGAGCGTCCTGAGGCGTGCCACTTCAGGAGCGTGCTGAGCACCGCGTCGCTCAGGCCCAGCGACTCAAGCGCGTTCAACGCTGCACCGGATGAGCAATGGGCACCGCGCAATGGGGGAACACCTCACTTGCGGTGAGTGCAACGTTGGTGACTGCATTGGAGACCACGTATTTGTCGTCGTACGTGTGCGGACGGTTCTCCAGCAGGCGCGGGTTTTTCTCGTTGTCCAGCACCGTTTTTGCGGCACGCAGAGCCTGCACGCAACACAGCGGGTGAGGCCGGAGCACTTGCTTGGGGCCGCGCACGGCCAGCAGAGGAAGAGCCATTTGTGGCACCGCAGCGCAGCCTCCCCCCTTGCCCCCTTGCCCCCTTGGGCCACGCAACACAAGACTTCCCACGCCGCCGCAAGACTGGCGCGGACCTGCTCCACGGCACGGCGAAACCTGGCTTCGTCAAAGTCCATCGCTGCCAGCTGCTCCGCAGGCGGTCCAGAGAGTGTCAGAAGTTGGCGGCGGCGGCGGCGGCGGTGGTGGTGGTGGTGGCGACGGCGGCGGCCCTGCGCGGTCCAAAAAACGTTGCCGAAGAACCAGCATTTATACAGCCTGCACCAAGGCACGCGCGCGTTCCGAGGGCTCCTTGTCATTACCAAATGAAGGAGGTGACCGTCGAAAACCAACCGCCGCCGCTGCTGCTGCCAGAGCTCTCCTTGGCCTTCTTGCTCTGCTTGTTGCGGTAGACAATGGCTCCCTCGCCAATCTGCTGCTCCTCAATGTAGCCTGCGTTGGAGGGGGCCACGAACGTGGCGTCGGTCGAGGCAATCCACCCCAGTTGCGCCGTGATGGCCTTGATCAAAGCGTCTTGGGGGGGCATCATGAGACTCTGCACTGGTGTGGGGAGGAGCCTCACCGTCAGTCAGCGTCGTGCGCACCACGGCCTTGAGCTGATTGACATCGACCCAGAACGACACCACGCCCCGGTGGTTGACCATCTTGCCCTCGAACTCGGCCTTTTTGGCCTCAGTAGACAACTCCTGAAGCAGTGCAGCAGTGAGTGGAGGGGCGGGCGTCCAGGCGTGCGAGACCACACCTTCATGTAGACAGTGATGGTCACGGCTGCAGCTCCCTTGCCGGCGCCGCCCTCGAAGCCGAACGAGGGCATCGCCCTGGTGGACTTGGTGGCGGCAGCCGTGGCGGCAGGCGTTGCTGGGACGCTGTTGTTGATGTTGTTGTTGTTGTTGCCCACGTTCTCGGACGCTACTGCGGGTTTGGCCATTTCCGCCGCCATTTCCTCGGGAAGCTGCAAGCACGTTGAGGCACCGCCAATGGATAGCACGGCGTTTGGCAGCCACTCACCTGTGGGGCGGTTGAGGAGAGGGGATCGGAACGCAAACAAGGCGTCTCACCCCCCGCACAGTGGCCGTCGTGGCCTTCTTCAAGGAGGTGAACGTGGCGATGGCCTTGCGCTTCTGCGAGAGGGGTAGCTGAGCACGCGCGCGCACAGCCAGAAGCGTGACCACATACAATCTCGCCGGTCTTGCCGTTGGACATGAGCGCCTTGACCTTGGGCAGCAGGAACTCGTTCTTGATCATCTGCGTGCGGTTCGGGGGATACAAGGACAGGAAGTAGATGGTCTCCAGGGCTGCGGACAGCGTTGGGGCGGGGTTAACGAAAAATCAAAAGCGCGAGCGAATCCGCAGTGGATGCACAGCGGAACTGGACGCGCATGCAGCCCTGAGCGCAGAGCACAACAGCGAGAGCTCGAAAAGCGTCGTTCTCCGGTTTGAATTTGATTCGGCGCCATTCAAAAGGACAGCGACGCGGCGAGGGCAGCACCGCGCCCCCCTTCTGGCATTCCTCATGCGCAACGCGAGAGCTCACCGTTGAACACGACATCCGAAGAAGGATGGTCGAGGAACATCAGCAACCCAGGCGGCACGTAGTCGCCCGGAGGGATCTGCGAAGGAGTAGAGGGTGCACGCGGCCATCAGACGAGAGCACTCAAAGCGTCCGCAGCCACGGCGTTACCATGTGCGGCCGGTTGTTGGGATCCGAGGCCAGCGTGCGCAGCTGAACAACGAGCTCGAGCGCGGACTTGCTCATCTTGGCTTGAGGGGCAGCGCGTACCACCGCGAGACCCTCACGCGCGGTTTGTTTTTGAACGCGCTGGAGTCGCACTGCACACAGTCGGCGCGCCATTCATTACTGACTGTTAGATGGCCGTTGGGACGCGGCGTAGCTTCCCGTACACCTCGCACTTGGGTTGCACGCGGCGGAACGCCTCCATCTGCTCCTTGCTGATATGGTTGCCGCTCACATACAGCTCCTCCAGCTGCTGGCAGCAGTCGCAAATGGCCCGCACCACTGCGTCGCTGCAGCCCTGTGGATGGCAGCGGCTCAGCACCATGAGCAAGGCCCTGGCTGCACAGCATACCTTGACGCCAGACAGCGATACCACCCGCAGATCCGGGTTGCGGCGCACCAGATCCACCAAGGCTGAAGACTGCACCACAGCAGTACCCTTGACGCAAACCATGCGCAGCTGGGTGCAGCTCTGCACAAAACAACGGTGACGGACGGCACCGGCACCGGCAGCAGCAGCGCAGAAACCTTTGCGAGCGCAGCAATGCCGCGATCGGTGACCTGCTTGCAGCCGCCCAAACTGATCTTCTGCAAGCTTGCGCCGCAGTGCTGGGCGAGCAGCTCCAGCGTGCTGTCCTGCACGGTGTTCACGCCAACCAGGCCGAGCTCGCGCAACGTGGAAGGACACGCTGTGCGCGCAACGCGTCAACAAAGAAAGCGCACAGCGCCAGCGCACCTTGCACAACGCGGCGAATGGCGTCGTTGGTGATGGCCCTGCACAGACCAAGATCTTGTGCGCAGCTGAGCAGAGAAAGAGCCACAGACATCCCACTCACCCAAAGAGCGCAGCTCATGCAGGTTGTCGGCGATGACGTCCAGATACTCGTCTGCAAACCAAAAAGGGATCAGCAAGGTGGCCCCATCAGACACCCACGCACCGGTCAAGCACACAAGGTGGCCCTTGAGCGAGAGGCCCTTGAAGGCGGCGGCGCGTGAGCAGCGTTCGAGGCAACCAATCAGAGTGGGCCGACCGACCTGCAATCCCGGCGACCGCTTGCAGATGAACTTCATCACCGGCAGCGTCAGCGACTTGATCTGTGGTGTGTGTGGGGGGAAGAAAGGCCGGCCATCGTGATGAATGGAACATCGCGAGCCTGGCCACTCGTACCCCAGACAGGTTGAGGCGCTGCAGGTTGCGGAACACGTTGCCAAACTGCGCGCGTGATTGAGAGCGCGAAAGGTGAAGGGCCGCCGCACGCACCAGGAAGAGCAGCGTCTCCTCCTTGAAATCCATCGCGTCAGGAGGAGGGAACCAGGCAGCAAAAGCAGAAAATCAACAACCTTGAACTTGGAGCCGAATATGTCCAGCGCGCGCACGTGGCAGCTCGTGTTGCGAATGAGGAGCAGCGACTGTTCGTTCACCGTGCACAGCGGGATGGCCAAGGACTGCAGGTTGGTGCACGCATCGAGCACGGCGGTGACGCTGGTTTGCGATTGTTGGCGAAGAAAACACCAACATACATCCACGCTGCTGCTGCTCACCCCAGGTTGAAGGCCTGACCCTCCAGCGACAAGGCCAACAGCGTTGGGCAGCTTGCTGCGGTGTGTTTTGAGAGAGAGAGATAGAGAGAGCAAAGGTGGTGGCGGCGCCGGAAACCTGCAATCTTGAACAAGGCCTTGTCCGTGAAGGCCTTGCAATCCCGAAGATCGAGCGTCAGCAGGAACGATCTCTCTGGCAGGCCCTTGGTGATGGCCTGGTTGTTTTCGGGTGAGAGGACAGCAGCAGCAGCAACGCACCGAACTCACCTTGTCTGTCAACTGGCTGCAACCGCGCACGGACAGCCTCTGCAGGGCCTTGCAGCGCTGCAGCAGCAAAGCCACGTCGTGGTCCGTCACGTTTTCACAGTGGTCTGCGCGCACGCACTGCAGCGTCTCGCAGGACGCCGAGAAGGAGGAAAGCAGCGAGCGCGACGGCGACTGCGACATGTCCAGCCGCGTCAGGGGCAGGCGCGAGCCCACAGCCTGCGCTTGCTTGAGAAGCGCGATCCAGCTGCACGCAAGACCCGGCAGACCTTCCACGTCTTGGAGCCGATGGAGCTGGGCGAGTGCGCCACCTTGAGCGAGTGCACTGCGCACCCTGGCAGCAGCGTCAGGCGGCGCGGCAAGGCGGAGCGGCTCACACCTTGCATCGCCACGCTGCGCAGCACGCCGTCCGTCAGGTGCGTCTTGGACATGTCCAGCGAGGACAGGTTGGCATCGCTGGCAAGCAGGCGGCCCAGCCACGCACAGCGGTCCAGCAGGTCGAACTTGCGCAGCTCGTCAAGCACCCCGGCCTTGAGCGCGGTGCTGCTCTCGTCGCTGCACAGGCGATCCACGACCGCGACGACAGGCGCGTCCACGAGCACGCGCACACAACGGCTGCGAAGCGAGCCCAGCATGTCGCCGCCGCCGCCCCTCTGCACAGCGCGGCCTCGTTGCCCACGCTGCTTCCATGCTCCCGCTTTGGGTACCGGCCCTTCTTGTAAGGTTGTCCGTGACAAGAAACGCGCCAAAAATAACCACCGACGATAAGCGGACAGCGAAGCACGCCCACAACGACCGCTGCCCTGCCCACGACAACAGAACCGCAAAACGTGTCTTTCTTTCCTCGCATGACTCACTTATGATCTGTGCAACGGCCGCTTCCTTCCTTCCACACGCCTGCGCCTGCCACTGAGTCGGGCGGCAAACAGGCACCACAGCTGCCCACCATTCAGGCAGGTGCCTCCCGCGCCGCTGTCATTCGCTCGTCAGCAACGAAAACCTGGCCCCAGCATCCTTGCCCGTTGGTCTTGGGCGACGACAGCTGGCACTGGTGCTTGGAGCAGTACGCGCACTGCACGGCGGCCGCATCAGCCAGAACCGCACTGACACGACCGACGAATGCGACCTTCTTGTTGGTGGGGACTGTCTTGCAGCCCTGGAACTTGCACGACATGGCGAGGCCGGGGGGACCCTGCTTGCGGGGTGGGTGTTTTGAGAAAAAGTCTGCAGCTCAGAGGCGCGCGCACCCATGGACTGACCCGTTGGGGGCCCACGCGATGAAGCCGCTCAAGATCGACCTCGCGCCCGTGAAGAAAGTGCGTCCGGCGACGCGATGCGCAAGCTTTCTCACGGCGCGCTGCCCAAGGAGGAGGAGGAGAGCACCGCCAAGCCGGGTCGCTCGTCGCGGTGGACACTGCGCCGTGGAGGTGGTGGCGCCGGCGGCCGGCCCGTTGTTTTGTTGAGCTTGCGGCCTAGGCACAAGCGCGCGGGGCGCAGAAGACAAGGACAAGGACAAGTCGGAGGATGCGGTGGTGGGTGCCCTTGTAGGACCCCACGACCAGCCGCACTCAGCAGGGCGTCCAGGTTCCTCGTCTGCAGCGCTCGCGCACCATTGCCGATCGGCTGGGCATCAGCCCGCGCGGCACGCTGCGTCCTGGTGACATGGCTGCCGAGGTGCGCGCACGCAGGCTTGAAGCGCACGCCTCCAATCCTTGCTTTAGGACCCCGGCCCACGGAGCAACGTCGGCCGCACTGGTGCGCCTCTGGTCCGCGCGCCCCACGTGCGCCAGTCAGAGTATAGGTGGGGAGCCTCCTTGTCCATGCATTTTGCTTCCAACCGCTCTTTTGCAACCCCAGCGCCAGCAACATGAGCAACCTCACGCAGCAGGCCACGACTTCGCCCCGTATGCTGGTGCCGCTGGACATTGAGGACAGCGCGTTCCCTCCCTTGGCCGAGGCTGTGAAGCAGGCGTGCCTGATGGAGATGCGTCTCAACAGCACGGCCAACCCGGCGCGGCAGCGCGCGAGGCTGCACTCGCAAGTGGATCAGCTGGTGGCAGTGGTGTTGACGGTGCTGAAGCAGCTGCAGGCTGCGCACAAAGACGGCGCGCTGGCGCTGCCGGAGCTGTACCAGAACCTCGCGCTGTGCGTGCTGTCGGCGCGGGGCTCCATGGCTGAGATGAGCCGCAATGATGACTTCATGTACCCGCTGCTGATGCAGAGCGTGGTGCGGACCGTGCGCGCGTGCATGGGTGCCGCAGAGCCCGCGGGGCAGCGTGCCTCGCTGGAGGCCTGCGTGGAGCTGGCGCTGTGCGTGCGGAAGCTGCTGGACCGCTCGCAAGAGCAGTCGGCGCTGGCCACCTTTGTGGGCGTGCTGGACAGCACCCCGCCCGGGCCGCCGCTGGTGGCTGCCACGGGCCGCGTGGATCCTGAGGTGGTGGGCGCCATCCTGGACTGCGTCTCGCAGGCCACGGAGTTCCTGCTGCAGCCGCCGCAGCCGCTGCACACGCTGTCCTTCTTGCCCCTGGGCGGGGCGCTGCGCGACATGCACAAGCTGGGCGCGTGCTTTCCGTGGGACGAGTGGAGCGCGGGCACGGGCCTGTCCTCTCCGCGCGGTGGGGGCTCGCAGCTGGAGTGGGTGGCGCTGGGCGCGCAGGTGCTGCAGCACAAGTCGCGCTTGCTGGACGCGGCTCCGGACAGCGAGCTGTTTGCGTCCACGGAGGCCAAGTTGCGAGCGCTCATGATGGAGCTCAGCGTGGCCATATGCGTGCCGCAGCAGCAGCTCAAGCAGGTTGGTTCGTTGTCCGCTTTTCTTTTGTGCGCTGCGCCCACCACCGCCCCGCAACAAGGCTGAGGAAAAGCGCGCGGCCAGCATCAATGCGCAGTCCACCACGCAGCAGATTGTGAGCTATCTGCAGTCGCTGTCACCGCCGCTGTGGTCGGTGCGCGCACTGCGCCAGTTGCCAGTGGCCCAGCTGGCGGCCGCTGCTGCTGGCCCTGCCCACGCTGATGCGCTGTTCGATCTGCAGCTGGTGCTGCAGTCGCTGTCGGACGCGTCGCTGCAGGCCTGGCTGGTGCTCATCACGCTGCACAGCGTGCCGCAGGAGGTGTGGCGCGACTGCCTGGGGCCCTCGTGCACGCTGGGCGACATTGCAGCGCTGGCGCAGGTGGCGCAGCACACCAAGGCCGCGCTGACGTTGGCGCCCAGCGTGATTGACCCTTCACTCAAGTTCGACGCGCACACGCGGCTCCTGACGCAAGCCTCGCTGCCGTGGCTGATCCGCATGATGCTCAAGGAGGAGTACCGGCTGCTGGACGCGCGCATCGTGGAGGTGGTGCTGATGACGCACACTGTGTTTGTGCACTCCACCGAGTTCCTGCGCCTGCTGCTGCGCTTCTACGACGACCATCGTGGCGACAGCAACCCGCTGCTGCGCACGCTGGCCATGGACGCCATTGGCTACTGGTTCTGCTCGCCGCTGTATCTGCGGCCTGACCACATGACGGAGCAGTTTGTGGGCACGTGGCAGGCCTATGTGCAGTCCCTCATCGCTGCGGGCACCATCCGCGAGTCGGAGAAGACCACGTTCAAGAAGTTCACGCAGCTGCTGGCCTCGCACTACGCCAAGCTGGAGGCGCAAGTCAACGAGCGCAAGCAGCGCAGCGCAGCCAAGAAGCCTCGCGCCAAGGTTTTTGGCTGGTTGGTGTGTTGCTCTTTCTGAACGGCTGCAGCCCATGTCGGCGGCCAAACTGGTGGCGTCTGACGTGAACACGCTGGCGGCCGCCATCACCAAGGTGGACTGGGCGCAGTTCGTGGAGATACAGCCGTACGAGCTGTTTGGCAACGCGCACATGGACCCCGTCAAGGTTCCGCTGGCGGCGCCCTCAACTCGCGCTTTTCCTCACTGGCTCGCTCAAAAAGGCCCCGTGTTTTGCACGCATGACGCAGCAGTTCAACCGCCTCACGTGCTTCGTGGCGCACACGGTGCTCGAGTTTGGCTCTGCGGCGGAGCGCGCGCTGGCTCTGCAGTTCTTCATTGCGCTGGCCGCGCGCCTGTTCGAGATCAACAACTTCCACAGCTCGTACGCGGTGCTGTGCGGCCTCAACGCCTCATCCATTCAGCGGCTGCAAAAGTCTTGGAAAAAGGTGTCCAAGAAGCACAGCACCAAGCTCGAGGAGCTCATGGCCCTCAACTCGCACAGCAAGAACTACAAGCAGTATCGGCAGCACATTCGCAGCGTGAAGCCGCCCATGGTGCCGCAGATTGGCATCATATCGCGCGACCTGTTTGGGCTGGAGGAGAACAACGACGACTACGTGGAGTGCGGCGGTGTGCAGTGCGTCAACGTGCAGAAGGCCCGCGTGCTGGAGAAGATCACGGGCGAGATGTTGGCGGTGCAGAGCGAGCCGTACGCGGCGCTGCCCAAGGTAAGGCGTGGAGTTTTTGATGGTTGTGATTTTGCTGTGCAGCTCAGGGCCGCCAACCAAAGGACGCTGAGCTGTGCGAGTGGCTGGACGCGTTGCCCGAACAGGACGAGCACGAGCTGTACCAGCGATCGCTGCTGCACGAGCCGCGCGAAGAAGGCCCCTGACACCCTTCTCTTCTCTGCCCCGCTGATTGTGGCTCTGCGCGCGCGCGTGCGCGCACAGCTCTTGTCCGTCTATTTTTGTAAAATGGCGGTTTACACGGCGGCCATGCGTGTGGGAGGGAATGTGCTGGGCGCACGGATGCTCAGACCTCCGTAGGTGGCAGATGCGAGCGGTCGCTGCGGCTGTGGACAGGCCTCTGCATCG
>CAZYYU010000063.1:0-13557 GCA_964651735.1 uncultured Gammaproteobacteria bacterium
CACACACACACACACACACACACACACACACACACACACACACACACACCATGTTGTAGTTGGGCGTGTCCAGCATCACGTCGCACTGCTGCATGAGGGCGGGCAAGTACTGGCTCCAGGCGTGGTGCGGGAAGCGCGCAAACCGGTGCGGCTCCAGCGCGCACTCGTCGGTCCAGAAGCGCAGCAGCGTCTGTGTGGTGTTCACGAGCGCCCTGTCGGCGTCCTTGTCCGCCACAATCACGAGCCTGGACCCCGGAACAGCGCGCACAATGTGGCACCACTGGCGCATGGTCACGTCGTCGAACTTCCACACGCGGCCAAAGTTGCAAAACGTCACGTTGCGGCCCGCGCTCGGCCCCAGATGCCAGGGGTAGGCCGCGGGGGTGGGGATCGTCAACGACTCGGTGATCAGCCAGGATCCGGGCAAGTAGATGATGCTCTCCGTGTAGCCCGACGATGACGACGGCGGCGGCACGCTCACCGCATCCGCAACCAGGTATTGGAAGGACGAAGGCAGCGCGACCGAGGACGGGAAGCCGGCCCACAGCACCTGCACCGGCGCCGGGCGCCAGTAGCCCAGCGAGAAGGGGCGCCCCTTGGACGTGGGGCCAACTGCGTCGACCAGCACGTCCAGGTTGTGGCTGCGAATCTCGCGTGCCAGCGCCAGGTCCGACATGTTCTGCACGTCCGTGGCCGCGTCGGCGAGCGCCACGAGCGCCCTGCACGATGGGTGCGCGAGGTCGGTGTCGGTGTGAAACAGATGGAGCTCGAATCCAGCGCGAGGCCGGTGCCTGATGAAGGCGTTGAGCAGCGGCAGCATGACGTGAGCGCTGATGTCGCTGGTGAACAGGCCCACACGCAACACCGCATGCGCAGACTTGGGCTGCGCAACGTGCACAAACGGTGGATGCGCGCCGTGCTCCTTGCGGCCCCAATACTGCAGGGACTCGGCCCACAGCGCGGTGTACATGAGGCAGTCAGTGACGTTGAGGTGCGGCATGGCCAGGCAGCGGAACACGCTGTCCGCGTACTTCACAGACGCTGCACCTTCACGCTTGGTCACCTGCAGGAAGCCGAGCGCGACGGGACGCCGCTCCGCAGTGAGCGCACGGTCGTTGGCGGGGTCCGCCAGATCGCGATGCAGACGCGTCATGTTGGCGTGCTCCTCCTTGGCCCTGGCCACCAGATCGGGCGGCAGCGGGTACAGGAAGCCCATTTGGTAGTCGTGATACAGCGTGGTCCACACAGTGGGTCGCGCAAGGGCTGCGAACCGCTCGTCTCGGTCCAGAAACGCAACAACGCGCTCAGTGAGGCGGCCTACGTCCCACTTCCAGCGCAGGTGCTGCGCCCTGGCTGCGAACGTGGCGTCCCGTGAGCCATCTTGGTGGTAGCCCATCAGCAACGTCTGCAGCCCCGACTGCACCGCGCCCAGATGGCGCTGCGGCTGAGCAAAGGAGCAGCGCAACGTCACGCAGCGGTGCACAACACGCTGTGCATCGGGCCACAGGTTAAAGGCGCCCAGCGCTTCAGCCAGTAGCCTCCAGTGCCAGTCGCGGGCAGAGCGCTGCGAAACGGCGTCCAGCAGCCGTGCGAAGAGCGCGACCACGTCGCCACTGGCTCCCAAGCGCTCCAGCTGATCGGGCCCGTCGCACAGCGCGCCCAGCTTGCGCGCCAAAGCCGCCTCGATGTCGGCGGTTGCGGGCGGCCGCGTCCAACGCGCTTGCAGACGCTCTGCTCTCGCCGCAAAGGCCGCATCAGCCTGCCCCCGCTGACTGTAGCGCAGCAGCGCGGCCTGCAGCTGGTGGTCCGTGGATCCGTGCTGCTGCACGCAGCACTGCAAGAGCTGAGCTGCTTCGCGCCACAAGCGCAAGGCGCCCAACGCCTCCGCCAGCAAGAGCCAGTGCCGCGCGTGCTGTTCACCAGGCAGCAACCCCTCCACGAGGTGCACGAGCGCTGCACTGGCGTTGGTGCCCTGCTGGTCCATCAGCGTCTCGGCAAGCGCGAGCTGATCCCCAGAGTGCCAGCCCAAGGCACGGTGCGCGCTCTCAAAGTGCACAATGGCCTCGTCCAGTCGCCCCAGCGCCTTGAACGTCATGGCACGCAGCACGTGCATGTTGCGGCTGTGCCGCTGCGCGCGTGCAGTCAGCGCCGCGGACAGCAGCAGCACGTGCACGTCATGCCTTGCTGGCATCGCCGCTTGCCGTTGCCAACATGTCCAGAGCAGCTTGGCTCGCGAGCAGAGCGTCCTCGAAGCGGCCCGCGCTGTTGGCAGCCACAGCCGCGTCCAGAAGCGCCACGAGCTCCGACGCGCAAGCCAATCCATACCAGCAGTAGGCGCAGCACAGTGCCCACAGCGCCGCGCGCAGCATCCTGTGCTCGGCAACCCTGCCGTGCGCGCGGGAAATCGTGGCACGCGTTTACTTTTGTCACTGATATTTACATGGGCTTGCCGTGGAAGCCTTCCAAGAAGAAGGTGGGCTTGAGGCCGATGCCCTTGACCTCCACGACGCCGTTGTCGGAGAACACAAATCCCAGCGGCTCCAGCATCTGCGCGACGTCCTGCGTGCACAGAATGCGATTTGGGTCGCTCATCTGCTCCATGCGCGCAGCAAAGTTCACCGTCTGCCCCATGACGTCGTAGCAGAAGCGCGTCCTGCTCATCACGCCACACAGGAGCTCGCCAGCGTGCATGCCAAAGCGGAAGTGGACGGGCACCGCCTGCTCGTCGCCATCAATCTTGTACACGAAGAAGAACCGTTCCTGCTGCAGCCGCAGCGCCAGCTGCGCCATGATGGACACGTTCTGCACATCGGCGTCCTGCGACTCGAGCCCAGACGCGCAAAGGAACAAGTCTGCGGTGAGCAAACGCGTCACGCACGATGGGGGGAAGACAGAACAGACATTGCGCACCTCCAACGGTCTTGATCTTCTCCACTCCTGGCCGCCACGAGGAGAGTCAGGCAAAGCAACAGCAGCCAGCAACGCAACCTGGAAACTCGGCGAGAATCTCCTCGACTCGTGAGAAGAGCCTGGTCAGCCCGCCCACCAGCTGGTGCGGAGTCAGCGTGCCAGCCAGAGGCGTGAACCCCACAATGTCCATGAAGAGAAGCGCGCCCAAAGGTCTCGAGTCCACGGCCACTTCGTCGCCTTGCGCGATCCTGCAGTGGACAGTCAGGTGTGCCGACAGACTGCAGCAACAAAACGCGTCACCGTGACACAATGCGCGCAGGCAACAGGCCTTCCATGATGCGGCCGAGCGTGCGGTGCTGCTGCAACAACTCGCGCTCGTAAACTGCGGCTGTGGTCTTGTAGAAGAGAATGGGCAAGGCCAGCAACACTGTCAGCAGGCCCATCAGCTGCGGGCGCAGGATGCCGTTGATCTTGGCCATGAACGCAGCGTTCACAGGAGCCAGAACGCCGTCCAGCACCGTCTCCATCAACACTGGCGCAACCACCCACGTGAGACCGCAACGCACTCCTCGTGAACGCGCAACGCACCCCAATACACCATCGTCCAGACCACGAGCGCGACGCAGTACAGGGGCCGACTCAGGTCAAGGTCTTCAAACAAGAGAAGGACCAGCAGCAACGTCACTGCAACGAGCACCACGATTGAGTGCGAGGAGGCGCCACAATCGAGAGGTCAGCGCTCACCAAGCGAGAAGACGGGGACGCCAGAGTCGGCCGTCAGCACCATGTCCATGATGGCCAAGTTGAGGTACCAGCCCGCAACGGACACAAGTTTGGCAGCTGTAGGCCATTGCAGCCGTTGGAGCAGCAGCACCGTCATACTGATGAACACGGAGAGCGTCGCCGAGCCGATTGGCGCGTGCATGTCGAGGAACCAAAACACCAGGGCGTAGACCACGGAAACGGGCATCATGAGCGTGGCCACCATGGTCAACAAGCGAGGCGCGCGGAGCTTCCGCCCTTCCTCCACGTGCAACTCGCGTTGCGCACGCAATTGCTGCGCCACCTGAGACGCAATGGGCACGTCGGACCCGCGCCTGGCGGGGGACCACCAGCGCCACATGAGGGCCCGAGGTCAACGGAGGCCCCCCTCGGGCCGCGCGAGGCCGCGCTCTTGCTATTGCGGCGCCGATCAACAGAGCGCGCTGAGGGCAGCACTTGCGACACCCCCCACGCCTGCCCCCTTCCTTGCGGGCGGTTCCAAAGTCATCGCGCGGGTCACGATCAAAACAGGACGCATTTGCTCTTCTCGTGCGGCGTGCTGCCAGTGCCATCTGCTGCGGCTTCCTTGTGCGAATGTGCTGTTGGCTTCCCGCGTGGCTCGAACCAGATCGGGTCATCCCGTGTGGCCCACACCATGTGCGCGATCATGAGCGTGACGTCTTTGCCCACCGCGTGCCATTCCGGGCAGCGGTTGAACTTTCTCAGCCTCAAACAAAGCACCATCCATCAGCACACAAGAGGGGGCACTCAAAGAAAAGCCCAACCCAATGAGCAAGTACGCCAACTTGCGCACGTGATCGTAGTACGCTGCACGCAAATCAAGCGCGGAACCAAAGACCAAGAGCAGACAAACGCACCGTGATAGTAGGTCCCAATCTGCTGGCAAAGGGACTGTGTCTGCGCTGAGCGGGGCCGCTGTGAGCGGGGATTGCAGATGGCCCTCACATCGAACCAAGGTTCTCCGATATGTTGCGCTGGAATTCCAGTGGAATCCCCGTGCTTTCAAGCCAAAGGTAGTTGAGCTTGGTCATGCGCGATATGCAAGCTGCGGTGGCCCGCCGCTGCCAAGTCACGGAACGCGGATCACAAAGAGCACCCCACCTGGAATGGTTGTGAATGGATTGTGGTGGATGGAGAGGCTCCGCAGGTTTGTCAGCGTGACGATCTGCAAAACGCAGTGAGAGTGGGGTGACGCAGCCGTCGTGCGCACCCGACCTTGTGCGGCACGTGCGCCACGTTGTTGTAGTGGAAGGAGAGGATCTCGAGGTTGGGGAACCACTCTGGAGGCACATGCCTTTGACAAGGGAACCAACGCTGCTCTCGGGGGCGCGCAGCGCTTACCGAACACCTCCGCCGGGATGTACGTCATCTGCGCCGCCGCGAACACTTTGAGCACGCGACGTGTGTGCAGCAGCAGTGCGCCCCGCAACCTTGTTCTCCCACAGCCAGAGTCTGCGGGGGGGGGGGGGAGGGGGGGAGCCCGGAGCCAAGGCACAAGGGCGTCTTACACTTTGACTTGCTGCCGCTCCTCAGCGCTGCGCTGGCCATGAGCTGGGCCGAGGCGTGCAAGCAGGCGTGCCTCAACAAGTGCATCCGCTCCACGATCTGCGGGTCCCAAGGCGCCGGTCAGCCTCGTGTGCGATCCTGCTCTTCTCGGCCCCACCTCCGCCGTGCTCAGCCCCTGCTTGGAGACATCCCAGCGCCCATTGCCCACAGTGAACTTTGCGGCCATGCTGCAGAGTCTCGGGCCGCCCCTTGCCACCGGTTTGTTTTTTGGGACTGCAGGGGCACCGAGCGATGCGCAGCACCCCTACTCTGGCTTCTCTGGCTGCAGATCTTGCAACTGGTCGATGCAGCGCGCGGCGGCTGGTGGAAGGGTGCTTGCAACGAGCCGATGACGGGGAAAGCTGCGTCTACACGCTCGTTATGCGCCGGCAAGCACTCGCGTCGGCCGACGCGGTGGACGCGATGCGCGCGGCTGGTGTGGCGCTGGGTCCGTTGGCCGGCGTGCCCGTGTCCGTCAAGGTCGGGCTGGAGGGTGCCGACTTCTTCGGAGGAGGCTTGACGCCGACCACGCAGGACCTGTTCGATGTGGAAGGTTGATACGAGTGCCCGGGGCGCCCCTCAGTGGCGCTGATGATGATGCATGCAAGGGCAAGTGACAGCCGCAGGCTCAAAGGTGCTGCAGGACGCTCCGCCCGCCCATTCCACCGCGCCCGCGGTTGCCCGGCTTCAAGCTGCGGGCCTGATCATGGTGCGTGCTGCTTGCAGCCTTTGCCGCAAAATTGCACTGTTGCATGCTGGATTCACGTCTGCAATCGCAGATTGGACGAACCAACATGACCGAGTTCGCTTTCTCGGGCTTGGGTCTGCAAAGCCGGCCGCCGCGCTTGATTGGGTCACTCACGCTGTCAAAGGGCTCAACCCCCACTTTGGCACGCCGCGGTCCTGCTACGGGCGCACGGAAGGTCTGGGCCGCATTCCAGGCGGATCCAGTTCCGGCGCAGCCGTGTCGGTGGCCGAGGGCATGGCCCACGCGGCGCTGGGCAGCGACACAGGGGGCTCAGTGCGCATCCCGGTCTGAGTGCTGCGCGCTGCACGCGTGCGCGCTCACCCCCCTGTACGCAGGCCTGCTTCAACGGGTTGTTGCACGCTTTGTGTGTTGCGCCAGTGGTGTGCGCTGACAGATGGCGGTCCAGCCTCGTAGGGTTCAAGCCCACGGCGTCGCGCGTGCCACGCGAGGGCGTGCTCCCGCTGTCGCCCACCCTAGGTGCCCCTCTGTGTGGTCTGCCCCGCCAGCTCCTCATTACTTGCCAGATTCCGTGGGCCCCATCGCGCGCACCGTTGCCTGTTGCGCCGCCCTCGACGCCATCCTGTCTGGCGAGCCGTGCACCGCGGCCACCGCTGACGTGGCCAGCCTCCGTCTGCTCGCGCCCACCAACTACGTGCTGGACGGCGCAGACGACGCGGTGCTGCGAGCCTTTGAGCGCTCCTTGCAGGCCCTGCGAGCGACCGGTGCCGTTCGGTGTTGCGGTGGCGTTGGCTCGGTTGACCGGCTGCCGCTGCAGGCGCGCGCGTGACCGCTGCGCCTGTTCCCGAACTTGACCAGATACCGCGCATCAACAGCAAAGGCAACGAACGGCTCTTTGCCTTGCCTTTCGTTGGGTCACGGTCTGTTGCGCGATGCAGGCGGGTTCGCGCCTCCGGAGGCGCTGGCTTGGCACAGGGTGTGTGTGTGTGTGCTTCTTCTTGGCAAACAGCTAAGCTTCAGCCCCAACAGGAGCTCATTGAGCGCGCTGCGCACCAGTACGACCCTCGTGTGCTTGTCAGGTAGGTCGAGTTTGTTGTGCAGCAGAAGCCGGTGACACGTCGGCGTTGTTGTTGTTGGGGGCCCATTTCCAGAATCAAGCGCGGCCACGAGCAGAGTGCAGCCGACTACGTGACGTTGCTGCGCGATCGTGACAGGCTGACGCGTGACATGCACACGCGGTTGCTCGACTACGACGCGCTGGTGCTGCCGACCGTGCCCATCGTGGCGCCGCGGTGCGTATCGGCTGTGCGCCGTCGCCAAAGCACGTGTTTGTTGATGTTGTGGCAGCATCGAGGAGGTGCTGGACGACGACCAGGTGTACACGCGCGTTAACATGCTGGTGTTGCGCAATCCTTCCATCTTCAACCTGCTCGACGGCTGCGCCATCACGTGAGTGTTGTTTGTCGCTGTTCGTTTGTTTGATGTCGATGCAGGCTCCCGATGCACGTTGAGGACGAGCCCCCCATGGCAATGCCGCTGTCCATGTTGCCGCGACGTCTTTTCACGCTGCAAACCACCACAACCACGACAACTGCAGGGGCTGATGCTGGGCTCAATGGCTGGCCAGGTGCGGTGTGCAACTGTGCAATGCTTCCCCTGCCTCAATGCGCGCCACAACAAGGACCATCATCTGCTGCGCTGTGCGGCCGCCGTCGAGGCAGTGCTGCGGCCGATGAAGTGACACGCTCTCGTCAAACGCGCCGCGTCGGAATTCATTGAAGCGCTTCCACGTTGTTGTGCCAGCTTCAAGGTTACGCTCTTTTGGGACCACGTCGCAAAAAGAGGTTTGTGTGTGGTGTGTGTTGATGGTGTGTGAAGAGGGGGTGTGCAAGGCGCGAAGCGGTGCAACACAGCCAACGACGAGCTGCCTAACACACTGCCTGCCGAGATGCACAGCGTCATGGCCAGCACGCAAGCCCGAGGAAGCCACAGTGCCACACCCGTCACTGGCGCGCGTAACCGTGGTCTGCACACAGCTGCTGCAGTCGATGGGTGCGGTCCGCGTCCCCGGCACTGCCACCAAATGACCGCGTTCAGACCTCCACCGCCAACAAACGCTTCCACGAACAAACAAACAAACAAGCGCGCCCCCCACCGCGCGCTGATGGCGGTGCCCAGCTTCCACATGGCCGCCAGCACCGGCGCCGGCTTCGCGCGCTCCAGATACTCCACCTGAATTGGTGCGGGGCGCTCAGCGCCAACCTGTTCCTGCGCACCAACGCCAAACGCACCACGAGAGAGCCCCGTCCAAGCATGTCCTGCAGCACGCACCAAAGGTAGCGCACACGCACGTCCTCTGCGGAAGTTTTCAGAAGCGCGAGCAAAACAGCGCGCAAAAGAGGGACGCGTCTTCTTCGCTGCAACCTGGGAAGCGCTTGCACACGCGCGACACTGCCGGCAATGGGCCGCATGAGCTGGTGCTGTGTGCGTGTGTGTGCGTATGGGTGCGTGTATGGGTGTGTGTATGGGTGGCAGACACGGCAAGAGCACAGCGCCAAACAAGGCAAGCAACAAAGCGCGCCGCTGACCGAGTGGCAGCCACGACAGCACGTGTTGCGTGCTGACTTCTTGGGGCTGATCGTCGTCGCCATCTTCGGCTGCACACGATACACACACAATACACACACACGAAAGTCACTGGGCGGCAACGCGGGGTCGCGCTGAGTGGCCGCACCGGCGCCGGGTCCGCGGCAGTCCATGTCGATGCACCACGCAACCAGCGCTGCAGCGCACAGCGCCACAAGCACGAGTGAGCCGCAGGACGCGCGCATGAGCGCGGGCGCCAGACCTGCGTTGTCGGGCGTAGCTTGCATGGCCTCCGCCACAGCCCGGCGTCGGGCCAGCGGCGGCAGCCACTGGAACACCGAGTACATCATCTGGCCGAGTGGAGTGAATGCGCGACCCAACGCGTGCATCGCCGCCGCCACCACCACCGCCACCTGGTTCTGCAGCACGTAACAGGTGCGCGCGTTGAGGAACACGAAGCCGTCCGCGGGCTCGACCACGCTCCTTTGCAGCCCTCTCCATTCAGCCAAGCCCCACACACAAGGCGGGCAACGCAAAGGGCCGCACCCATCAGGCAGAGGACAGCGCATCTTGCCGAGCAGCTGCGTCGGGCCGCGCTGCCGCTTCCGTGAGCAGCCAGCTTCCCCCCGGCTAAACACGTGCTACCGGCAGCGCGAGGTCGTTGCGTGCACGCGCCAGCAGCTGGTCAAAGGCTGAGGAGCTGCTCTGCCCCGTCACGAATGCCAGATAGCCCATCCACACCGGCGACAGATGGCTCGGACCCAGGCTGCGGTCTTGTTGGGGTGGAACACACCGCTGCCCCCACACGCTCACCTGCGCGTGTGATACAGGGCCTCCTCGAACAGCGGGACCATGCGCGCGTTGCCGTCCAGCACCTCCACCGTCAGCAGGCACAGAAACGAGCACACCAGCTCCGCGCCCGTCAGAGTGGGTGTCACTGGCCGCAGCAGCAAGTCAACGCTGTTGAGCTCCACGCCCAGCAACTGCTTCCAATCGCCCTTGAGCGAGCCCTGCACCGACCGACTTGAGCCCACAACAGGCGGTCCACCATTCGCACCGTGCTCACGGCGGGGTCGTTCTGGCGCGTTGCGGCCACCATGCTGAGCGCCGCGCAGTCCGCGGCAGAAGCCACGGCCTTGGCGGGCGCGCCCTCCACCAGCAGCGCGCTCATGGACGCGAATGCCGTCACGAAGCGCGACGGAAACGGGGAGGCTCCGCCGCCGCCGCCGCCGCCGCCGGCGCTGACTGCGGTGCTGGGCAGCAGGCCCTCGGCACGCTTGTGCACCGCCACTGCCAGCCAGTGCACGTCCGGGTCGTCGGGACAGAAGCTCGCAAGCTCCAGGAACAGTTTGCGCGCAAACAGAAACTCCCCTGACAATTGGCAGCGCTGTGCGTGAGGACAAGAGAGACAGGGGGGGGCTGGGTGTATGGGTCAGCAACCTGCGGCCATGGCGACGCGCACGCGGTTGATGCGCAGCGGGAACAGGTCGTTCATGGAGTAGCCGCGTGCAATGGCGATGGCCTCCTGGGCCTGCAGCAGCGAGCTCAAAGCGTGCAACTTGCCCTGCGCGAGGGTGGGGTGGGGAGGAAAGCCCGGGGCAGTCAGCGCGCACACCACGCGCACGAGGAAGCAGCACCTGGAGCTTCTCGCGCTGCGCTGCGGGCGTGGTGGAGCGCGCGTGGAACTGCTTGAGCGACAGCAACACGTATTCGCCGTCCCGCACGCCCAGCGGGCTGAACTCCAGCACCGCACTCGGCTCGTGCTCAGGCTCTTGCTCCAGCTCCAGACACACCAGCACCAGGGCCAGGTTGACGTGGTCGCGCGGCGCGAGCTGATGCGGCCCCGCCGGCTCGGTGCGGCCCTCGCACCAGTCACGCAGCAGCGTCAGCGCCAGCGGCTTGCGCCCCGTGTCACACAGCAGCTGCGCGTGCAGCAGCAGCATCTGCAGCAAGGCCAGCGACAGCTCCGCCGACTTGGCATGCGGCCGCCTGCCCTGCTGCAGCGTGGCCAGCGTGGACACGGCGCGCTTGCACACGGCCTCCTTCTCTGCCACCGTGCGCTTCGTTTGCACAAACATCTGCCACACCACGGGCGAGCCGGGAAGCCGCTGCAGAGCGTTCTCGAAGATGTGCGCAGTCTGAGCCTCGGCCTCGCTGCTGCAGCAAAGCGGTCACGCGACAACGACAAGGAAGAGCCCAAGTGACCAACCTGGACGCCGTGTCGCTCTTGTCGCGCGTGTTCAGGTAAATGGTCAAATACACAATCCACAGCGCGGCCGAGCGCTCGTTGAGCTCCAGAGCTTGCGCGAGGATGGCCGCCGCCTGCAGCGCTGAGCCGCCGGGCAGCAGGTGCGAGCGCGTCAGCTTCAGCCACAGCTCCACGTTGTGGGCGTGCTCGCTGGCAAGCAGCGTCACCACCGGATCCTGCGCGTCCACAGCCAAGCCCGCGTCGTGGAACCGCGTCCCTTCGCCGTCCATGGCGGCCTCTTGCTGGGGCCGAAACAGCCCGTCCTCATGCTCAGTGGCAGCCGCCGTCGACGGCACGTCCCGCTCCTCGACAAACGGAATGTACCCAAGCGACGGCGCGTCGGCGGCGGCATCCGTGCGACGCTTCTTGCGGCCTGGCTCGCTGCCATCTTGCGCGCCGCCGTCCGCGCTGCTGCTGTGCTGCTGGTGCGGACGCACCACCTCGAAGTGGCATGTTCTGGGCAGCACGTCGTTGCGCGCAGGACCGCTGGTGGACGGCGAGACGGTGCCGCGCGCCAGAATCTGGATGATGAGCTGCCACACCTGCGGGCTCACTGCGGAGGCGGGACCCTCCATGTCGACGTTGGCCAGCGCAGCGCGCACCTCCGCCAGGCGCTCCTGGTTGGCGTACCGAGCCAAGTCCTGCAGCACCGCCTCCACTGTGGTGATCTCGTAGTCGCGCCGGTGAAGGAACTGGCAGTCAGGGTCGTTGCACAGACCGCCCAGCTCGAAGCGACACAGCGGCGTGCTGGGTGCCACGTTGTTGGAGTACGAGGCGTGCCACACGCGATCGCCGGCAGCCGAGGCAAAGTTGGGTGAAACGCGATACGAGCGCAGCGCCAGCAGCGGCGAAGTGTAGGGCGCGCTAATGTCGCTCGAGCTGCTGGGTCGCTGCTGCGTCGGCTGCGGCTGTTGCGGTTGCTGTTGTTGCTCTGGCGTCTGGTCACCGTAGTTGGCCATGCGAACGGCCAGTTGGCGGAACACGACGCAGGCCTCGCGTGCGCAGACGAGCCACAGCCTTCCAAGCGGCAGGTGAGGCCAAACGGAGATCGCGAACAGGCTCCCCTCACACCTGCCGAATCCGGAGCGCCTCACGGTGTCCGAAGTGCACAGCACCGCTTGCTGGAGCGCCGTGACCTGGTGGTGGTTGAGGCCCTCTTGACCAACAGACTATGCCAGAACAACCTGCGCGGCGGAGATGGGCGGCCAAGGCACGCGTTGCTCCTGCTTCATCGCGGCACGCTGCTTGGCGGAGCTGCCGAAACTGCATGAGGGGAAAGCAGCGCAGTCACGCGCAAACAAAGAACCTCAGAAGGTCAGCGAGCGGGTCCGCCAGGGCCAGGGCAGTCCTGGGGACGGCTGCAGCGCCGCCGCCACCGCCACCGCCGCTGCTGCTGCTGTTGCTTGACTTCATCGTCAGCTCCTCGCGCAGCTTGGCCGCCTTCTCCTCAAGCACGTTGACACGTTCCACGTCCTCCTTCACCTTGGCGTACATGCCCTTGACGTGCAGCTTCTTCGCGGCCAGCTCCTCTTGCATCGCCTGCAGCCGCGTCGAGGCCTCCTGCCCGTCCTTGGCCAGCTCAGCGATGGCCGCGTTGCACGCTTCCAGCTGCCGGGTCAGGTCCGCGGCTCGCGCGCGCTCGGCGCTGATGCGCGACGGCACCTCCCGCTCCACAAAGTGGATGGTGCCCTCGCAGTCCTGGTTGAGCGTCCTGCACTGGTCCAGCAGCTGGCGCAGCAGCCCCTCCTTGGCCGACACCTTGCGCTGCAGCAGCTCCTTGGCCTGCTCCGTCTCCTCCAGCTCCGCCACCTTCTTGGGGTCACGGCGCGCCTCGCGCTTTGCCTTGTTTGATCGCGTCACAGACGCCCCACAACGCGGGCAATCCAAGCCAAGCCAACCTTCTCCTTCTCGTCGATGAGCGCCTGCAGCCGCTGCAGCGCATTCAGCGCGTGGCTTGGGCCTAGCGTGCGGGGGTCGCCGCCCACGTACAAGGGCGCGCTGACGCTGCGGTGCACGCGAGACTCCAAGTCGGCGCGATGGTGCACAACGCCTTCCTTGCGGGCAACAAAGTCAACGTCGCCGTCGCCGTCGTCGTCGTCGTCGTCATCATCATCGCCGTCGCCGTCGCTGGACAGCGCGTCCAGGTCGATCACCAGCATGTCTTGCAGCGACGGCACCGGCTGCATGGCCGTGCTGGGCCCCAGCTCCAGAGGCGACACCGCCGTGGGCAGCTGCTCACTGTTGGCAACGCTGCTTGCCACGGGAGCCTCTCCGGCAGCCTGCATCGCTGCGGTGGCTGCCACGAGCGCCGGGCCCTCGTCCACAGCGGCAGCCTGCATCGCCGCACCGGACGCGGAGCGCAGCGCGTCCTGCCGGCGCAGCTCCTCCTCCAGATGCTGCTCGATCAGCGCGTCGCTCAGCTGGTCGCGCTCCGCCTCGTCCGGCTGCGGTGCCTCGGCAACGACGGCGGGCTGCACCGCGCCAGCATCAGCGAAAGCGTCCCTGGCCAAGGCATCGTCAGCAGAGACCAAGTGGCGCCACATTCACAACGGCTCAACTGATGGGCCGCCGCGCCATCGTGTTCCTGCTGTCGGCGTCGGTGAAAAGGCAATGCACCAAACGCGACGAGCCCGCACCCTGTCACCCGGCCCCGCGGTCCGCCTCTTCTTGCCCCCCTGTTTGCACACACGCGCGGATGAGCGAGCGTCCACCGTGCAGCGGGTGTTTGGTGTGGACGCTGAGGCGCACGCATCGTTGTGGTGGTGTTATGTGGTGTTAT
>CAZYYU010000064.1:0-13509 GCA_964651735.1 uncultured Gammaproteobacteria bacterium
TGTTTGTTGTTTGTTTGTTGTTGTTTGCTTGGATTCGATATTCTTCTGACGGTCGATGCTGCCAGAGATCGCACGGCATCGGCTGAGTCGCGAACAGCTGGATCAGGCGCTGCAACAGCATGTGTGAGTGCGCCGCTGTCAGCAACACTGTCATCGCTCCGTGCACGGAACAAAGCTTTTTGCTTGTGTGGGTCGCGGACCGGGCGTCATGTCGTACTACCAGCTGCCGTTGGCGGGCGAGGAGTTTGGGCTCAACGAGATGCCATACTGGGCGCACAACGCGTTGGTGGCCGGGCTGGCGGCGCTGCTGGGCGTGTGGTGGTGCGGCAGTTGCGGCCGTGCGACGTGGCAACTCAGCGTCCCGCGCCTCTCGGCAGCTACACCATGGTGCTGCGGGCTCTGTCGTACCGGCGGCAGGCGGCAGCGGTGCAGCGGGTGCGGCCTTGAGAGCAGGCGCGTCGCCACTGACTGCGCTGCAGCGTCAAGTGGTGCTGGTGGCTCCGGACGACGACGTGGTAGCCGCGCGCTGTTGGCGGCGTTGCGTTTGCCTCACGTGCGCAGATGGCGGCCGCGTGGCTGGACAAGCGGGGTGTGGGGAGGCTGACCAACCGGCGCCCCGAAGCCCCACGCGTGCCCGTGCAGGGCGTGCCACTACCGTTGTGTGTGCTGCCGCCCGTCGAGGGCTCAGGTCTGCTTTGTTTGCGTTGCGTTTTTCCGTGCCGTCGTCAACCTCCTTGTGCAGTGGAGCAGCGGACGCTGAGCGTGAAGGTGCTGTGCGCCGATGGTGTCACAGAGGGCGCCTACATGCTGTTGCTGGGCCTGGACCGCGACTGCTGGTGCGCTGTTGCGCTCGTGGTGCCCCGTTGACGCTGCATGGGCCAGGATGCAGATCAAGCAGCGCAACACGCTCAACGGCGTGGACCTGGCGGCTGCAGCTGCGTTCGTGGGTGAGTGCGCGGCCGCCCCCGCACGCCCCGCTGACCTTTGCCGCAGTGGGTGCCCATGGCTTCACGTGGACGCCCTTTAGCACAGCCGGCGCACACAACCACACGCTGCACGTCCAGAGCCAGCCCTACTCCTTTGCTGGTGCGCTTTGCCCAGCGCTTTGGGCGGAGATTGACGGGCCTTGCAGGCAAGCACGAGCCGCGCAGCAACGACGTGGCAGTGGTGATCCTGCTGCGGCACCAGCTGACGGTGGTGGCTGTGTCATGCGCCTCTGATTTGCGGCTGCTGGAGTGCCTTTGCCTGCATCCGGGCTTTGGCTCCGCCATCTCCGTGCGCGACACGTTCCACGAGGGTGTGTCCTCGGATGCGTGTCCTGGTCGCACTCAAGCGCTGCAGGCGATGACATGGACTGTGTTGTGTGTTGTGCGGCGCCCAAGAACACCGTGCTGCTGCCTTGCCGGCATCTGTGCTGCTGCTCCACGTGCCTGGATCGGATGGACAAGGTGGTTTGGTGGCGGCTGCAGCTTGCTGGCTCACACACAGCGCGCGCAGTGTCCCATCTGCCGGGCCCCCGTGGACAGTTACGTCGTGTTTGGCGAGGTCGGTCAACAAGTGGATGTGTGATTTTTTGCGCCGAGTGAGGAGGGGCGTGGGGGAGGCTGGTCGCGATGTTGACAGCGTTCGTGGACAACATGGTGTCTGTCATCACCAACGACGGCCGCCACATCGTGGTGAGTTGTGAGGTCCACCCCCGCTCCACCGCCCTGCCGTGCGCCGTCACAGGCCCCAATCCCGTGCCTCACGCATCCTCGCCCGTGCTCGCCCGTCCTTTTTTGTTTCTCTCGCTCTCGTCGCCGTCGTCGTCGCTCCCCAGGCCTCGCGTTCTAGAATCACATGCATTGTGGCGGTCCGCGCGAGGCCCCCGCGGCCTGTTTTTGCCCGCCTTTTTTGCGCGCTGCTAACCCTTCCGCGCCGCCAGGGCACGCTCAAGGTGTGACGCCTCGCCACCGCCCCAGCAAGCGGCTTCCCCTCATGCGCGGTGTTCAGGGCGTCGACCAAGTGATCAACGTGGTGTTGGAGGATTGCCACGAGCGCATCTATGGCGACGACGGCATTGAGCAGGCAGGTTCCCTGTTCCCCGCCACCGCCGCCGCCGCCGCTGCCGTCGTTGCATGTGATGCTTTAGTTTTTGTGGCGTACGCTTTCACCAAAGCTGTGACGACCGTCAATACTACCCAACCTTCTGATGCACCCTGTTGCCGCTTCCCGCCTGCTGCTGCCAGTGCGCCTCTCCTGACGACGCGCGCGCCCAGGTGCCGCTCGGGCTGTTCATCATCCGCGGCGACAACGTGGCTGTCGTGGGCGAGGTGACCGAAGGCTCTGGGCGACACGCCATGTGTCTGACGCCAAGCGCCTAGGTGGACGTGAACGCTGAGGCCAAGGTGGACTTCTCGCTCATCAAGGGAGCCAAAGCGCTGCCGCCCATCGTGCATTGAGCTTGCTTGCTTGCTTGCTTGCTTGCTTGCTGCTCCCACGCGACCACGAGTCTGGCTACGCGCCATGTGCGCGCCGCATCGCTCGGGTCGGTGATGGCTGGGCTCCATCGTCGGGCCCCCTTCTTTTGCGGCGCCCTTTGCGTGCCCTCCGGGCTGGGCTTTGTGTCAATACACTCCCTGGGACGATGGGTTGCTGGTGAACCACCATGCGCAGGCGCACCCTGGTCTTGCTGCTGGCGGCGCTGCTGGTCAACGGACTGCTCTGGAGCTGGTGGCGGGCAACGGCGGTCGTGTGCGTGCGTGTGGGGCGGCGGCGGCCCGCGCAACGCCTGACAAGCACGCTAGGGCGGAGCCCACCTTGGCGCTGACCACGCAGGAGTTCCGTGGCGTGGAAGGCGTGGCAGCACCCACGGCAGCCTCACGCCCGACCAAGGTGCGCGTGCGGCGACGGCCGAGCGGCAGGCGCTGGCTGAACCAGCCATGCAGAAGAACCCGGAGATGGCCTTCCTCACGCTGGCCACCAACCTCAAGGCGCTGCCCGGTGAGAAAGCCTTCTTGGCACGGCGCCGTGTGCTGATCGCCTGCAGGCGCGCTCGTACAAGTGTCGCTGCTGCGCAAGGTGCCGAGATGTGCCTCTGGTGGGGCGCTGCTTTGACACCCGCCACGCAGTTTGGCACGGCGTATCCTGTGCTTGTCATGGTGACAGATGATGTGCCCGCCTGGGCGCAGCAGGTCCTGGTGGGCGCAGGGGCCGAGATCATCCGCGCCGAGAAGCTGCCGGTTGCGCACGCTGCTTTGTTCGTCGTGCTGCCTCGCGCTCACGTTGACCGCAGTACAACTTCATTGGCGCGCCTCAGTCTGCGCGGGGCAAGTGGTCTGAGGCCGTGGTGAAGTTGCGCATGTTCCAGGTGTGCACCATCTCCCTCGGTGTCCTTGGCTGACCCGTGCAGATGACTCGGTTCAAGCGACTGGTGTTCATGGACGCGGTGCGTTGCAGGGGGTTTCCGCCCCCCCTCGAGTTTGTGCATCGCTCATCATCCCTGGACCTGCAGGACGTGCTGGTGCAAGCCAACGTCGACGACCTGATGGAGCTTCCCTTTACCAAGGAGGTTTTGTGGCTCGTCGTGCTTCCTCGTCTCGTCACGGCGGCCTGCCAGGTGGAGCTGTACGGCATGCTGGACCTGCACGACTGCGTGGAGAACCACCGCCTCAACACGGGCGTGGTGGTGTTCGAGCCTGCGCAGGACAAGTTCGAGCGCCTCATGAAGAATTACGAGAACGCTCCAGGTTGGCTTGCGGCTTGTGCCTTCTCCGCGACTGAGGAGGAGGGCTGCAGATCGGCCCTCGTGGAAGTCGGACCAGGACCTGATTGAGGACACGTTTGCCTTCACCACCACGCTGCTGCCCGAGAAGACGGCCACCATGGTGGTGCAGTGCGCGTGCAAGAGGTGAGCGGTGCTGTTTGCGTGGCCACCCCTCCGTCGTCTTCGTCACCGCCACCAATCATTGCCAGGAACCTGGACGAGCACAGGCTCGTGCACGGCGCCGGCTTCCTCAACGTGGACATCATGGCGCTCTTTGGCTACGGCAAGGATCGCTCTCTGTTGTGCACGCGGTGCTCAACGCAAGCGCCTCAGGCAAGGGCCAGGGCTTCATGGACTGTGCGACCAAGCAGTACCAGCTGTGGGTTGACACGTACAAGAGCGAGTGCTCCAATCTGGTTCGCACGCGCGTTCTTCCTGTGCGCTGCACTGCGTCACCAGACACTGCAGGAGGCTTTCCGGCGCTCCGGCCTGTCCGAGAAGATGCAGCACGTGGGCTTCTGCAAGCTGCGGCCGTACCCTGGCGAGGACGCGGCCTGGAAAGCCAGTGAGAGTGTTTGTTGCTGTTGTAGCGCTTGGCCGCGCTGACCGTTGCCGCCCCACCAGTGAAGGAACAGGAGGCTCTCTTGTTGACGCAGCAGCAGCAGCCAAAATAAAGTCGCGTCGTGCCTGGATTTTCATTGTCACAAGTCCGGCGCGCACCACACCATGACGCGGAAGATGTTGGTGAGCAGCCGGTCCAGGAACGGGAACATGTCCATGGAGCCGGTGAGCGCGAATCCGGCGCGCGCCAGCCAGAAGCGCAGCGTGCACTGCGCGACCAGCCGTGGCCAGGCCGCGGCCGACGGCACACCGGGCACCAGCGCAGCCAGCGTGCTGCGGTGCAGCTCCAGCGCCGCGCGCAGGTCGTCGTGCGTCCAGTCGGCGCACGCCACGGACGTGTACAGGTCCAGCACGTCCAGCACGGGGCAGCCCACGTGCGCCAGCTCCCAGTCAAAGGTGAGCAGCGTGCACGGGCCCTGCGCGTGGTTGCGCAGGCACGAGTTGCGGTCGCTGATGTCGCCGTGGATGAGCGTCACGTGGCGGGGGTCGTCGAGTTCGCGCACTGCGGCCACCAGCTTGTGCGTCACCAGGTCCAGCAGCGTGGCACGCGTGTCCGGCGTGACCAGGTGCTGCTGCTTCTCCAACGCAAACCTGGGGCGGCGGCGAGTGAGAGTGGAGCCCACACAGCACAGCACAGCACCGCACCGCGTCAGGTCCACCCACAGCGGCAGCAGCTCGCCGTCCCGGCCCAGCCAGAAGCCAGAGCTGCGGTCCGACAGCACTGCGCGCACCGGAGCCGGCAGCGCGTCGCAGCGGCCCATGTGCACGGCATGCAGCTGCGCCAGCCCCTGCACCGCCGTGTGCACGTCGGCCTTGCTCCACTGCTCGCCCGAGCGCACGCTGTTCAGCAGCCGCACGTCGGCCTCGTACAGGTTCTCCATGACTTGCACGTAGCGGCCGCGCGCAGGGTCCAGCACGCAGTGGTACATGGTGCAGCAGTAGCGCAGGAAGCGCGGGTCGTGCACGTGCAGAAAGATGGCGCAGTCGCGTGGCCCGTTGCCCTCCATGAAGTGGTCCTGTTTTGGGCGGTCAACGCACGTCACAACAACCTTGGCCAACGCGCGCTCGCAACCTTGAGGCGTTCGGGCACGCGTTGCGCCAGCTCCGCCGGCACCGCTGCGTCAAAGAATCTGCGCTGGAGTGAACACAGCCGCGCACCCAGACACAAAGGAGCTGACCCTCGCACGCAAGCCCTGGCCGAGGCGTCTTCCCACGGCTTGACCTTGCACACCACCGTCACGGGCTGCGCGCGCGACGCCAGCTGCACTGCAAACGTGAAGAAGCCCGCCAGCGGCGGGCTGTCTGGCCCGTCCTCCGCCGACGCCGACATTGAGCACGCAATTCCCACTGACGAGTCAATGTCGGCCACGCGTGCAAACGCCACCAGCTCTTCGCCCGGAAAGCACGCCTGGAAGAAGCTACGTGCACCTTTGAGCGACGACGACGCATCTGCCTCTTCACCTGGCATCAAAGTCGCGCAGGTACCAGCCCATGTCCCGCGCCCGCGCCGCCACCGCTGACACGGCCGAGGCTGCTCCTTGCGCCGCCAGCGCCCATAGCTGGCTGCTCGACAGCGTGTCCACGCGCCGTTCCGAGAGCTCGAAGCGCGAGCTCAGCGTGCCAACCGTGCTCAGCGAGCTCAGAAGCCGGCTGGACATGCCCTGCATGCCGTCGCGGCCGCCGCTCCGGCCCTTTTGGAATGCCGCCCGTCGCTCAGCCGGCGAGAGGCGCGGAGGAGTCGCCATTGCCCGGGAAGCGCGGTCCGGCCCCTCGTTCGCAGCCCTGCGGTTCAAAAACAAGACGCGCTTAGAGGGCTCGTTGAAGCCTGCACTCCCCCTTGGGAACACAGCGTTTTGCAGTGCCGTAGCCGCCACCTTCCCCACCAGTCCAGCCATGCAAGCTTCGCCGCCACCGCCGACGCAGCAACAGCAGCAGCAACAAGATGCGGCTCTCGAGAAGGACCTCGACCTCATCCACTGCATCTACGAGGACGGACTGTTCCGGTGCGTCGTGAAGGCGCTTGCGGTTTTTGCGCACCACGCTCACCCTTGCAACAACCCCCCAGCGAGGACCTCGAGGTGGTGATGAAGCGCTGGCCCATCTACTCGGCGGGCCAGAACTACAACATGTGCGCCATCCTGGGCCCGCAGTCCAGCGGCAAAAGCACGCTGCTCAACGCGCTCTTCGGCACCACCTTCCCCACCATGCAGTCCGAGGCGGGCCGCTACCAGTGCACCAAGGGCATCTGGCTGGGGCGCTCCGCCAAGTCCGCCACGCTCGTCATGGACGTGGAGGGCACGGACGGCCGCGAGCGCGGCGAGGCAGAGGTGGCGTTCGAGAAGAAGACGTCGCTCTTCTCGCTGGCGCTGGCTGAGATCCTCGTGGTCAACATGTGGATGCAAGACGTGGGCCGCAACAACGCCGCCAACCTGCCGCTGCTCAGGACCGTGTTCGACATCAACCTGCAGCTGTTCCAGACGGAGAAGCGCCACAAGACGCTGCTGCTGTTTGTGATCCGCGACCACGTGCGTCAGCAGACGCCGCTGGACAAGCTGGTGGCCATCATCGAGAAGGTTCCGCTCTCGCTTGCCCCAAAGCTGTGCGACTAACGCGCCCCTGGTCTTGGTCGCTGCTGCCCAGGACTTGGCCGAGATCTGGCACGCCATCCCCAAGCCGGAGCGCTTCGCCAACTCCAAGCTGCAGGACTTTTTCGAGCTGTCGTACACGTCGCTGCCGCACAAGCTGCTGGAGGGCGAGCGCTTTGTGCAGGAGGCCGCGGCGCTGAGCGACCGCTTCAACAACCCCGCCAACCCGCAGTACCTGTGGTCGCAGCACTACAAGGGCAACGTGCCGGCCGACGGGCTGGCGCACTACGCGCGCACCATTTGGGAAGCCATCATGACCAACAAGGACCTGGACCTGCCGTCGCAGCGCGAGATGCTGGCCATGTACCGGTGCGACGAGATCAGCGCCGAGGCGTACGCCGCGTTCACGGCCGCGTTCACGGCCACCGTGGCGCCCGCGCTGGCCGCCAAGACCATTGTGGAAGAGCTGGGCGCGCAGTTCACGGCGCTGCTGGGCACCGCGCTGGCCTCGTATCGCGCCGGAGCGGAGCACTACCACCCGGCGGTGGTGGAGCGCAAGCGCGAGGCGCTCACGGAGCAGCTGCTGGCGCAGCTCAAGGACGCGTGGAACACCAACCTGGCCCTCATCGCGGAGCGCGCCCAGCAAGCCTTTGAGACGCAGCTCACTGAGCGCTTCAGGCAAGGGAGAGTCGTTTCCCTGTGCTCTCTGTCTCGCTCAAGCGCAGCCCACCACAAGGGAGGCCGACGGCAACGTGACGCTCAACTTTGGCGTGATTGCGCGCGACCTGAAGCGCAGCGCGCTGGAGGCCTTCGACAAGGCTGTGAGCCGCACGGTGCCCACGCTGCCCGACGGCCGCGCCGTGGGCTGGGACCACGCTCTGAGCGTGGAGCAGCTGGAGGCCAAGATGACGGCGGCCGTGCAGCGCGAGCGCGAGCGCCAGCTCAAGCTGGTGGCCGAGCACGCCGAGAAGAGTCTGGAATCGTTCCGCGCCGCGCTCACCGAGGTGCTGGAGCTGGGGCGCCCCAACATGTGGAAGGAGGCGCGCAAGGAGCTGCGCCGCGTGCAGGACGGGTGAGCGCCATGCGGGGTGTGCGCGCCGCCGCCGCCGCCGCTGCTCACCCATTGTTGTGGTAGCACCCTGGCCGAGATGCGCGGCAAGCTGGAGATGTTGGCAGTGCCCCGAGTATTGCCGCGCGGCTGCGGTGCGTGCTCTTTGCTCACTCAAGCCGCTGCAGGGCGACCTCGAGAAGCGCGTGGACGCGTTCGGCGCGCGCCTCACGGACGTGGCCAAGCGGCTGCTGGAGCTGCAGCACGGCCGCCTCGAGTTCCGCATGGAGAAGGCGTTTGACTCTGTGTTCAAGGGTGCGCGCTGCTTCCCGTGGCGCCGCGCCAAACCGCTCTTTGCTGACGCTGCTGCAGTGGACGAGAGCGGCGTCCCGCGCATCTGGAAGCCCGGCATGGACCTCGCCAGGCTGCTGGCCGAGGGCCGCACGGCCGCGCGCAAGGTGCTGGACCGCTACGCGGTGCTGCGGCTGGAGAGCGACGTGGAGGACGAGGTGTCGGTGCTGGGCGACGACGACGAGACGCTCAAGAAGCTGGGCCCGGAGAAGGCTCGTCGAGATTTGGCTCTGAGAAGGCCCCGCTCACCCCCAACCAGGTGCTGCTGGGGCGCTCGCGGCTGGCTGCGTTCGAGGAGCATCTGGCCACGTACAGCAGCGGCGCGTACAAGGAGGCGCAGTCGATGCTGGAGCAGAGCGCGCGCGGCGGCAGCATGCCGTTGGCGCTGGTGGTGCTCATTGTGCTGCTGGGCTGGAATGAGCTCATGTATGTGCTGAGCAACCCGCTGCTGCTGCTGCTGCTGGTCACGCTGGGCTCGCTGTACTACCTGGTGGACAAGATGGGCATGACGCCGTCGCTGCTGTCGCTGGGCAACCTGCTGTACGATCAGGCAGCCGCGGTGGCCGCCAACGCCATCAACCAGCGCGCAGCGGCTGCGGTCCAGAGGCCCAAGGAGACCGCGGCGGCTGCTGCCAGTGCGTCCCGCAGCAAAAAAGACTTGTGAGTTTGGCCCAAAACCGCCGCGCTTGAGGAGGGGCGCGCGAACCACAAGAAGAGCCCAAAGCCGCACCAAGCGCGGGGCCGTTTCTGCTTCGAGAGCGCAGCAGCAGCAAAAAAGGCGACATGTCGCGCCGCGTGCCCAAGTACCAGTCCTGGGGCACCTGGCCTTACGTAGGGCGCTCCTTCCCCCCTCGCTCCTTCCCCCGCATCCAGCAAAACGCTCGCGAAAACCCCACGCTCACCTCGCGCGCAGTTCTTCCACCACTCGGCGAGGAGCTGGCGCTTCTGGGTACCGCCGCCGCCGATCCCTCGCTTTTTGTGCCGCTCACCCCTTGCGCGCACCCGCCAGTGGGACGACTTCACCCGGCCCTGTAAGAGGAAGCGCCATGCACGTGATTGTTCGTCCACGCTCACGGGCCGCGTTGCCAGCCATGCTCCCCTTTGTGTTGTCCTTCGGCGGCCTGACGTGGCTTGCGAGCACGACCTTCTGGAAGTACGACTTCAGGTGCGCGCAAGGGGGATGGACCGAGGATCCCACTCTTGTGCTGACACTCCGCACGAAGGAACCCCAACGCCGTCGCGCAGCCCGGTTTCCACAGCCCGGCCCTCGAGCAAGCCAAGGCGGCGCGCGAGGAGGGCTCGCTGGGCCCCTACTGGAAGAGGCAGCGCGAAGCGCACCACGCGCACGGCGAGGCGCACCATTGAAAACACCGCGTCCACTTTCATCGTCACCGCCACTCAATGTGTAGCACCAACTGGGGGGCCCGGTGGTTGAGGGGGCACACAGAAACCACGCAGCGCACAAAACCTCCAAAATGTGCACCACAATGCCCAGCACCATGGACACGCACCCCAGCGCGGCCACCAGCAGCGGCACCAACACCTGCACGCCTTGTCAGCGAGCACAGGCAACCGAACAACCGATGCCTGGAGCGTGAGCACGTTGCGCCGCGTGATGGGGGAAGGCCCCGTCACTTTCAACAGGCAGAGCGCAGGGAAAATGAACGCAGTGGTGGCCGAGCCCACGGCTCCAGTGAAGTTGAACACCACAGTGATCTCTGGCGGCACCCACTGCACTGAGAAGCAAGCAAACCACAAAGACAACTCACGCGGCAGCAGCACAGCGAGCACGTAGGACACCACGTACAGCGCCGCGTTCATGCCGTAGAAGCGCAGCTGCGGCCAGCGCTCATTGCCGCTGCCACACGCCACATAGTCCACGGCCTGCCGGGCCGGGAACGCTGCCAGCGGCGCCGTGCACAGCACACTGCGCTCTCGGGCAGCGTCAAACACACGGTTGGCGCGCTGTGTCGTCGCAAGAAGAGCGCAACCTCACGCACAACAGCACCCTGAACACGTCCGTCAGCCACAGCCCTGTTCGCACCAGGTTGAGGTTGAGGCGCGCGGCTTTTGGCTGTGTACCCGGTGCAAAGCTGGCCAAGAAGTTGGGCGCCGTCTGGTCGTAGAACGTCATGTAGCCGAAGAAGCTGATGGTGGAGTAGGCCAGCAAACAGATGGACACCGACACGTGCACGCCAACGGGCACCAGCGCCTCCCGCCTCAGCTCCTGACGCCAACACATGAGCCTGCGCGCACTTCCCAAAATGCGCAACTGCGCGCACAAACCGTGTCTTCGCTGGTCAGCGGCATCACGTTGGTCTGGCACGCAAAGGCGAACAGAATGATGCCGAACACGAAGAAGAAGTTCGTGTCAAGGCGGAACAGCACAGGCCACTGCGTGAAGCCCATCTGCGCGGAACAGGCTCCAAACGTGAGCGTACAACAGAGGCCGGTGTTGTTTGCGGCACCTGAAACGCCTTGCCCACCACAATCAGCAGGAACGCCACAACCAGCCCCAGACTAAAGGCGCTGGTCCACGACAAATCGCCCTGCACAACAAGGCAGCGCATGTCAAGACCGCGAGCACGCGCAGCAGGCCCGCCTCACCATCTTCTTGTGCAGGGACAGGGGCAGCATGACGCCGAACGTGAGCACCGCGCACAGCAGCGCCCGGTGCACGAGCGCCGACGGCAGCCCGGGAAAGTAGTGGGGCAGCAGCGGTGCAATCAGGTCCACGCTGATAATCTGGCTGGGCCTGGTCAGACCCCCAAACAAACCAACCGAGCACACCCCCACCTCGTACGACACCATGGCCCCAAAGTTGGTGATGAACGAGCCAAACGCCACGCACAGCACCCCAAAGCGGCCGTAGCAAAGCTGCGCCAGCGCCTCGTAGGTCTTGGTCTCCCCCTTGGTCTGCGGCGGCGGCGGGCTGAGAAAAGCGGCACTCCACCACACACGCCCTGACCGCGTAGAAGCACCGCGCCAACGCCACGCACGAGTAGTCCGTGAGCAGTGCAGCGGCCACCAGCAGCACCAGCGTCAACAGCACGCCGCACTCGCGCATCACGAACGGCAGCACCAGGACGCCCGCCCCGATGGTACTGTTGGCCAGCACGAACGCGTAGCCCAGCACAGCCTTGCGCTTCTCCGCCGGCTGCAGCGGCACTGCTGGACCCGTGTCCGCGTCGTCAAGCGGCGCCTGCTCTGCATCGGTTGTCGCTGCTATTGACGTGAGCGCGATGCTGTCCGTGTCTCCATCCATGACAGCGCGCAACCCCAGCAACCCCTCCTGACGCGCCACGCTTTTCTCTTTGTGCACAACAACTTCAGGCCTGCCGCCCGATCAACAGCAACGTCATCTCACACGCGTGCGGCGGCCTCTCATGGTGGTTGACTGACTTGCCCACCAGCCGGTACCCCAGCGCAAACAGCCTGCGGAACAGATCCAGCACTGCGGCGCGACCCTTGCTGCCGACCAGGCGCTCAGGAACGTGCTTGGGGCTGGAGCCCGCAATGTGCAGCTCAAACATGAGCTGCATGGGCAGCGCATCCCGCCCAGCAGCGCTCAGAATCTCCGTCTCCAGCAGCATCCACTCGTAGCCCTCAATGTCGAACTTGAGCACATCGATGACGTCGTGGCCCAGCTCCTTCTTCACCGCCATCAGCGACTTGAACGTGAAGTTGGTGCTGCTCAACCGCGCGGCTGCAACGTAGTGCGCCGACAGCGGTCCCTCGCGGCCAATGCACCAGCGCCGGAACGTGACGTTGTGCGCCTTGGCCTTGCTCTCCACGAACCGCGGTGACGTGCAATCAAACGCGAACACGGAGCCGTACTGGGCCATGCCAGCCTCAAACGAAATGTCGTCGGCCACGCCCAGCCCGTAGATGACAGGCTGCTGCGCACTTGCATGGCGCCGGTACCAGCTGGGCTTGACAAACACCTTCACCGGCTCCCGGGTACTCGCAGTGCGCAGCGTGACGGACGCGCCGGCAGGGAGCGCCTGGACCGGGAGGCACGGCCAAACGGTGGCTGCCTCGCAAGGCCCGTCCATCGGCGGTGGTTCCGCAAAGGCCCGGGAGAAGGCGTCGTACGAAGACGCGTCCGGCTCTGCCTCAGCGGCGGGGCGTGTCGTCCTGGCTGATGTTGTGGGCTCCGGTGGGCCCACGTCAACGCTTCGCAGCGTCCTCTGTGCGATCGGGGTCTCCGCAGCGACCCCGCAAGCAGCAGCGCTCCCGGCGCCTTGCAGGCTCAGCACTGTCCAGACAACAAGGCCGCCAGCGATGAAGATCACCAGGTCCCGCGCGTGGCCAAACTGCATGACGGGCGGACCCCTCACCGCATCGCGACTTTTGTACTCATGCCGGAACCCCGGCCCAGCATCAGCAACGTGACCTCGCAAGCGACAGGTGGGTTGTCCCACTTGTTGTCTGACTTGCCCACCAGCCGGTACCCCAGCGCAAACAGCCTGCGGAACAGGTCCAGCACTGCGGCGCGACCCCGCCCCTTCACCAGACTCGCTGGCACCACGCCCGGATTGGCGCCCTGCACGTGCAGCTCAAACATGAGCTGCATGGGCAGCGCATCCCGCCCAGCAGCGCTCAGAATCTCCGTCTCCAGCAGCATCCACTCGTAGCCCTCAATGTCGAACTTGAGCACATCGATGACGTCGTGGCCCAGCTCCTTCTTCACCGCCATCAGCGACTTGAACGTGAAGTTGGCGCCGTTCAGCTTGGCCAGCTCGATGTAGCCCTGGGGCAGCGGTCCCTCGCGGCCAATGCACCAGCGCCGGAACGTGACATTGTGCGCCTTGGCCATGTCTCCCATGCCCCGTGGTGACGTGCAATCAAACGCGAACACGGAACCGTACTTGGCCATGCCCGCTTCAAACGAAATGTCCCGAGCCACGCCCAGCCCGTAGATGACAGCCCGTTGCGTGCCTGCGTGGCGCCGGTACCAGCTGGGCTTCACAAACAACTTTGGAGGATGCGTGGTCAGCAGACGACAGACGTGGGCGCCGGCAAAGCGTTCAAACCTTGACCGGTTCTTTCGGATGTGCGTCGCGGAGCGTGACGGACACGCCAGGAGGGAGTGCCGTGACCGGAAGGCAGTTGAACAAGTTGAAGTGGTTGCATGTCTCGTCCACCTGAGGCTGCTG
>CAZYYU010000065.1:0-1824 GCA_964651735.1 uncultured Gammaproteobacteria bacterium
GGCCAACACTCACCCCTGTCGTAGGCCTGCGTGGTGACGCGGGGCTCGGGCCCCACGATCTTGAAGATCCACCGCTGCAGCTCCTTGTGGTACCGCCAGCCGCGCTTGAACAGCTCGCGCGCGCAGTGCAGCTGCAGCACGTCGTGCGGCGTGGTGTAGAACGCGTACAGCACCTGGTGCAGGTGGTCAGCAAATCCACCGGCACAAGGGGCGCAAGCGCATCCCACACGAACAACCGTAACACGGCAGGCCACCTCCACAACAACAACCACCACCCACAACAACCACCCCCCACCGTCTGATCCTGCAGCAGCGGCAGCATCTGTGCGGGAGGCGCCAGGTTGGGGACGGTGTAGCTCTCCGGCAAATGGTGTGGGTCCTTGTTGAGCGGGTTCTCGGACCAGGGCGACGCGAACGTGGCGTACAGCGGCTCCGCGGAGTTGAGGTTGAGGCCTGTTCGTGCGCGTGAACGAGCGTCATCGGCAGAGCCACGAATGACAGCACACACACACCCAACGTGGTTAGGTCCGTGCCCAGAGCCAGCGTGCTCAGGTCCCGGTCCGTCATGCGGATCACGCCCAGCAGCCCTGCCAGAAGGAAGGGTGAGCGGCGAGCCCGACGAGCGATGGGCCCCACCCAGCAGGCCGTAGTGGGAGTCGTCGCGAGGGGCGCGCGCGTTGCCCGAGGCAGCGTAGGGCCGGACGTACTGCTGCTGCTGCGGCGCCTGAGCCCAGGGGCAGTGAGCGGCAAAAGCAGCGACGAGCGCGCTGCATGGAGACCTGCGCCGGCTGCTGAGGGGCCGGGGCCGGGGCAGGCCCTTGTCCCTGCTGCTGCTGCTGCATCGGCTGCGCCCCATACTGCACCATCATGGGCGCTGCCACTGGCTCAGCGCGGCGCACACACCACCGCACACCGCGCGCACCGTCCTTGCGTGGCCCCCCCTTTTGTGGCAAGCACGCAATGAGCGCCGCGCACTGCTTTGGGCAAAGGAACCAACCATGCTGGACGGGGCAGGCGGAAGGCTGTTCTGGGGCGGCTGGCCTGACAGCGCTGGAAACTCGGAGTGGTCCTGCGTCGCCGAGTGACGGGCGTGCGCCACAGAACAACAACCCACACACCATGGAGAACTCGCGGTTGGGCGAGGTCCGGCCACCCTGCTGCTGTTGCTGCTGCTGCTGCTTGCCAGGTGAACCATTGCAAGCCAAGCGCTTTGGATTCTCACCATGGCAGCGTATTCCCGCATCTGGTACTGCGGCGGCGGCGGGGCGGGTGTGCCGCCATTGAGCACCATCATCAACTGGTCGCCTGCAGGGTGTTGGGCGCACGAAAGGCGCTCGTCGTCCTCGCCGCTCACCAGCGTTGGCATATGCCTGGTTCGGCATCGGCATGGGTTGTCCGTTGGCCGGCATGGGGGCGCGAGCCTTGGGGGAGCCAGCGTGAAAATGCTGCGGGGCGCGAGGCTGGCGCGCCTCTACCATGGCCTGCACGCCGCGCGGAGGCATCATGGGCATGGCGGTCTGCATCATCTGCTGGCCCTGGTGGGGAGAGCAGCCCGTTGTTGAGCGCGCTCGAGGCGAAAACAAGCACGGGCGCTGCCTGGGACATCTGGCCCATGGTGCGCGCGTTGGCCACCATGTAGCCTCGCCCGGGCTGCGCAGGCGGCATGTACTGCTGCGGCGGCGGGTAGCGAGGAGCTGGGGCGGCGGCGTGAGCCGTTGCACCGTGCGCGTGCAGGGACATACCGCCATATGGCTGGTTGTACATCGGGTTGGGCTGGCTCATCACGAGCCGCGCTCGCCCCGGCGATGAGAAGGGACCAGACCC
>CAZYYU010000065.1:1924-3529 GCA_964651735.1 uncultured Gammaproteobacteria bacterium
CGAGCCTGCTCCTTCTTGTGCAGGCCCTTGTCGCGAATGTACGGGCGAGCATGGGATCCAGGCACACCTTTTTGAGGGGGGGGTCAGACGCGCAAACGCAGCATCATCAGCAGCAGCATTACCGGGGGCGCCAAAGTGCTTGTACGCGTCACGAGCCTTGCGGGGTCCGCGCAGCAGCACAGTGTTCTGGCCACGAGGACGCAGCACTGCAACGGCGTCAGCCCATCACCATCACCACCACCAGCAGCACACGGTACCAGCCAACTGGTCGAAAGTCAAGGTCTGTCCGCCGGCCTTCAAGATGGCCTCGCCTGCAAAAGAACAACTTTTTGAGCCGCGCGCGCGCAAGCAAGCAGACCAGACTTACGCGCTTGGCGAGTGAAGCGCAGAGCGCACACGCTCATCTTGGGGACCTCGGGCGAGCGCGGGTCGAACGTCACAGTGCCCACAACAACCGCGATCAGCTTCTCCGACTTGCCAGTCAACTCCGCCGTCAGACGCGAGGTCGACACTGCAAACCAGTCGTCGTCGTCGTCAGCAGCGCGCGCGCAACATCCCAAACCGCGCACCGGGGGCGCGGGAAGTGCGCGACATGAACAGACGCTTCAGCACAGTCTCGTTGAAGGGCGAGCCGGTGCGCCGAGCCAGGAAGCGGTACAGCTTCACCAGGAGCGCCAGGTACGGGTCCTTTTGCGGCGGGCCTGTGAACGAACGAGACGCCGCCCAAAGCAAGCAGCTCACCTCGCTCTTCTGCGCATCGCGCGCTCCCTTGCGCCGGTGGCGGTGCTTGAGATCAATCCCCATCGGGTCTGTCGGGTGCCTGCGGTGCCGTGTGAGCCACGCAAAGGAGGAGGAGGAAAAACAAGCGTCGGGCATGCGCGTTCACGCTGCTGCGCACCAACACGAGTGCAAGCCAGCCAGCCGCAGCGGAAGCGAGCGACCAGGAGGGGAAAACAAAGCGCAAAAAAAAGGGGAGGCCCGCGTGAGCGAGCGGCGAGCCGGGGCGTCGGCTGTGCGCACACCCCCACACACTCACGGGTTGTGAGGGTGGGGGCCCGAGTGAGCGCGCTGCAACAGAGCGCGTGAAGCCCCACACGGCGACACCGCTGCTGCACCCGTGCCCCGTGCGCTCGCTGGTCCTCCCCTGCTGTGCGGTGGGCCGTGCCCGCTCTCCAGAGGGCCCCGCCAACCACACAACAACAACCACAACCACAACACCACAGGCAAACACGCAGGACGACGTCGGCGAAGCGAGCAGGTCCAAGCTACCCCTCTTCTGGTAACGGTGGGTGAAGGTTTTTTTGCGCGCGGCCCAAACAACCACAACGCGGAGGGGGGGCCGTGCTGCGATGGACTCTGGTGCGCCTGACAGTGGCTGACGCAAATGGATCGCGTGTGGCTGCTCGTGTTGGTGACGCTGCTGTGCGCCGATGCCGCCGCGGTGAAGCGGCACAAGTTCAGGTTGGGCGCCTTGGGTGGCCCACTGCAATGCCTCACGCGCGCCAGGCACGGGGACGCTGTGCCCATGGCTTTCCGCACGTCGCGCAACGCCGAGTGGACGTTCCAGGTGGGCTGCCTGGCCGGGTGGCTTCCTCGCGCTCAGAC
>CAZYYU010000065.1:3629-6835 GCA_964651735.1 uncultured Gammaproteobacteria bacterium
CTGCTGGTGCTGTACCATCCACAATCGAAGCAGTTGGCCACAGAGCTGCACATCACGTTCGAGTACGCCGGTGAGGCCTTGTTTGTGTTGGCCGGCCGGGGCTCATCGCCAGACACAGGTTCGCAGATTGTGCGCATGACACACAAGCTGGTGTACACCACTGCGTTGGCTCAGCTGGACCGCGTGATGCTCAAGGCGCGCGCTTTGCTGTGTGAGTGGTTTTTTGCTCAGACTGCCTCCCCCAGCTGGTGTGCTCGTGGCATGAGCAAGCGACGAGGTGAGCACAAGAGAGTGTGTGGCGTTGCTTGACGCGCCCTCTTTCAAAGGGACGTGTCGTCCGGCATGACGACGCTGCTGTTTGTCACCTTCATTGCCACTGTGTTTCTCGTTTGCTCGGTGGCGCTCGACGAGCTGATGCGCACGCACGTGTTCAAGGTCTTGGTTGGCGCGCCTGCCACCCCCTTCGTGCTGGCTCAAGCGTGCGTGCAGTCGCGCAGCCACGGGGGATCTCCGGCCACCTTGTCCAATCCCGGCTCGCCTCTCGTGGCGCAGCGACTTGCGGTGCATCCCACTGTGCGTTGTGTCCCCTTTGCCCCTGCCTGGCTGACTGGCCAGCTGCTGCACAGGGCACGACCATCGACTTCAAAAAGCACGAATGAACGTCGCACGCGCAAGGTAGGGGGTTCCCGCGGTGGGGAAGGCAACACCTGCAACCACGGGCGATGCCGGCGCGACCCGATGACGCAAAACGGCCTGTCGTCGGCGCGCTTCACCAGCCGACCTGGAGGGCGCCAGGCACTGGAGGCGCATGCAGGCCTGCCAGCGGCGTGAGCGGCGTTTTTGCGTCCGCCAGTCAAGTCAGGAGCGGCCGCCACGACGGAGCCAGCACGGCCACGCGTTCGCTCAACCACCGCCACACACCACACCACACGCGCGTGCAGTGACGAGTCGCTCAGCGCGTCTGTTGCAGGAGACGGGACCTTGGGGCTGCGAACATGGATGTGGGCGGCGCGGACAAGGCGGACGAGCAGCTGCAGGAGCAGGAGCAGCAGCAGCAAGAGCAGCAGCAGCAGCAGGAGGAGGAGCAGCACCAACAGGGGGAAGAGGAGGAGGACGAGGTTAACGGCGCGTCACGCTTGTTCGCATTGCGGCCTCACCCTTGCGCCACACGCGCGTGTAGGATGAGGACCCTGAGCTCGATGCGCTGAAGCGCAAGGTGAAGCAGATGCAAGAGGAGGCCGAAGGTGTCGTTGTTCAAGGACCGCTCTTGTTTGCTGACTCCTCGCTGCCGCAGCGCTGGAGAAGATCCAGCACCAGGTGGAACAATCCATCCCCGGCGCGATTCGCAAGCCTGGCGTGGCGGACTCCATTGTGGCAAAGACTGATAAGGTTTTTTGCGCGCTCTTTTGGCTGATCCATTCTGGGACTGAGTGGGCCCAAGGATGCGCGATCCGTTTACGTTGGCAACGTGGACTACGGCACCGCGCCAGGTGCTGACGGGGTTGCGGTGCGCCATGTGCGACTAGTCTCACAGCCCGCTGTTGCAGAGGAATTGCAGGCCCACTTCGCCAGCTGCGGCACCATTGACCGCATCACGATTCTGTGCGACAAGGTCTGGCGGTTGTCTCTCTTTGGTGCTTGCGCTCTCGCCGCCCTCTTCACCGGCCACGTGCAGTGGACCGGCAAGCCCAAGGGCTACGCCTATGTCATGTTCCTGAAGCCTGAGTCGGTCGCCAATGGTGCGGCCCTCGCCCCGTGCTTGCTTGCTGCTCCTCATCATCGTGCGTGGCGTGCAGCGTTGCTGCTGAATGGAACCACGTTTCGTGGAAGGTGCCGCGTCGCCGCGTCTCGTTGCGTCGCCAAACCTTGTTGTTTGACAGGGAGTTGAAGATCACTGCAAAGCGCACCAACCTTCCAGGTGAGGGGGGGGGTTCCACGCCTGCCCCGCTGCGCTGACTCGGCACCAGCGGCTGGTCGCGGCCGTGGGGCTGCGCCCTTTCGCGGAGGCGGTGCACCGTACGGGGGGTTTGCGCCCAGGTTGTGTCGTTTCAGGCCCGCCGCGCACCCGCTGACACGGCAATCAGGCGTCGCGGCCGGGGTCGCAGGTCCTTCTACGCCCCTTATTGATTGAAGCCTGGGAGAGGGTCCCGTGGTTGTTGCGCGCGTGGTCACTGCACAGACGGCCGGGGTCGTGGTTGTGGCAGCACAGTGGGAAGCGCAGCAATGGTCTCCGTTCACGACTTTCTGCGGCCCGGGCCCACGCTCGCCGTGCTGTGTGCAGGTGCATGTGACCCCGCAAGGGCCGGGTCTCAGCGCTCACGTGACTGTGCCCGCGCCGCACGCGCAGGTTGCTCGCTGGGTTTTGCGCGGTGCGCGGCTGCTGAACGCGGCGCCGTTGCAGTGCTGCTGGGGCTGTTTGGTGAGCCACAGGCGGGAGCGCTGCGGGTGCTCGCTGTTGACGCCGCAGCCTGCAGCCATTTCCAGTTCGCTGGTCCGTTTCGGCGTGGTCGGCGACCCCTACCCGCTGCTCAAGGTCGCTTGTGTGGCTCTGTGCGTGCTCTGAACCTCTCCTGCTCTTGCAGAACTACAACTCCACCAACGACCCCGCGTATCTGGTCCGTGTGTGCGTGGTTTCGCCTCGGCCATGTGTGACCGTCTCCACGCGCAGGCCGCCAAGTGGCAGTTTCAGCGCTCCACCTTCTCCTACACCCTGCTGTCTGGTAACCGTGCGCCTTTTTTTTAATGTGTCTCTCTCACGCGGCGCAGATCTGACGGCCACTGCGGGCTTCCTGCTGCTCATCTTCACCGCCAACCAGCTGCGCAAGATCTACCGATCCCACGAGGTGGCAGCGCCCTCCCGCTCATTGCGCGAGCGACCCTGACGTCTGCTGCCGCCGTCCAGGGCGTGGCGCACAGAGCCATGTACTACTCCTTCGTGTTGGCCGGGCTGCTGCCCGTGTTCGAGTTCCTGCAGGTGATCCGCGCTCCAAACGAGGCTGTGTTCGCATTTGAGCTGTTACTTTTTGCGCGTTCGTTGAGGCCTGTTTGGGTGTTCGTTGTGAGCAATGTGTGTGCGCGTTCCCGTGACTCTCCCAAACACACCGCCAGAGTCTGGGCGTGGTGATGATGGCCGACTGGATGACGGACCCCAACAGCACGTGGCGCGTGCTCACCAACGACGGGGCGCTGCAGGCCCTCGACGTGGC
>CAZYYU010000065.1:6935-13346 GCA_964651735.1 uncultured Gammaproteobacteria bacterium
ACAATAACCGCCGCCGCCACCGCCCAGATCGCTGTGGGTGTTTTCGCTGGCCTTCCTGTTTCTGTGCGCTGGCATGGCACTCGAGTTCTACCTGGAGCGCAAGAACAACAAGGGCAACGGTGATGCCGCGAACGAGCAAACCAGCACGCACAACCCCTGCACAACAAATCAGCATACAAAGCAACGCTCTCTCACTTGGCGCTCTTTGCTGGCAGGGCTGCGTCAGCACTCGTACCTCGCGCTCGCCATTTCCGGCCTGTGCTTCATCGTCTGGGGCTTGGAGTGAGTGCGCCTCCCTCTCCACAGCGCATATCGCACATCCCACCACCACCACTCACCACCCTCAGGCTGGCGTCGTTCTGGAGCCCTGCTGAAGTGTTGGACACTGCTGGTGCGGCTCCGCTCGTTGCTTGCCCTCTTTTGTTCATTCCTCCCTTGAGCAGGCCTGCTGACGCTGGTGTTGGTGGCGTCGCTGTGCGCCTGGTGCCTGTGGCTGGCCTTCCGCATCTTCCCGTACTTCGACGACAGCTCTTCGCAGGCAAGAGGGGGCGCACGCAACAGCCTTGCTTCCTCATCCCCCGTGACCTTTGCAGGTCCCCATGGAGTACTACTGAAGGCCTGCGTAGTGAAAACCGCAACCAACAGGGGCTGTTCCTCCCTTCCCCCCCATCCTCTGTTGCTTCTCCTGCGGGGATGCCGCTGGTGCTGCTATGCGGCATTCCCCGCAGCGGCAAGACTGAGGTTTGCGAGGCCATCGTGGCGCGGCTCGGCGGCGCGGCTTGGAAGAAGGTCGTCGTGGTTCAGGTGATGCGCGCACGCGTGGACGCGATGATGGGGACACCCACCACCACCACGGCAGGACGGCTCGTACGAGAGCGCGGAACGGGAGAAGATCACGCGAGCCGAGATCTTCTCAGCCATGGAGCGCGAGCTGGCCAAGGACGTGGTGGTAGTCGTGGACGCCTGCAACTACATCAAGGGCTTCCGCTACCAGTGCCACTGCTCTGCCAAGGCGCTTTCCACGCCCATGTGCGTGGTGTGGTGCCAGGGCGGCGGCGACCCTGCGTCGGAGCTGGGTTCCAGGTTTGAGGCACCGGACGAGAAGAATCGCTGGGACAGGCCGCTCATCATCGCGCGGCGCAAGGCAAGGCGCTGCCACGTGCCCGCTCGCTCTCTCAAGGCTCGCCTTGGCAGGACGGCAAGATGGAGCTGGATTGGGAGCGCCTGGATCAGGCCATCACGGATGCGGTCGTGGCGCCGCCCAACATGGGCACCGTGGCCGAGGCGCGCTCGCTCGTGCACAACACGGACGCTGCACTCAGCGCCGTCATCGCCAACGTGCTGCAGGGTCTGTGGTTGCGGCCGCGCCGAGACCCCCGACTCATTGCTGGTGGGATTGCAGCGCAGAAGGACGGCTCGCCCCCGCTGCTTCCCCGGCATGTGACCATGGCCGAGCTGCGGACCTGGCAAGTTGGAGGCGCAGGGCAGAGCACGCGCTGACCCCGTTTTTGGGCGCACACAGGAAGCGGGAGTACCTCGCGCTGCTGGACGCGGAGAAGGCCGACGCTGCCAAGGCGTTTCTTCACTTCTGTCTGGTGAAGTGCAAGGAGTGAAGCGATGGGTTCCTCCTGAGATGGCTGACCCACTGCGGCGAGCGCTCCAGACCCGCAGCCACCTTGTGCTGGACGGCGGGCTGGCCACGGAGCTGGAGCGCGCCGGCCTGGAGCTGCGCAGCGGGCTGTGGAGTGCGGCAGCCCTGGCTCAGGTGCGACAGCGCTCTGGGCACGGTTCCCCCCATCGTCATCGCGGCCGCAGGCACCGGACGCGGTTGCGCGTGTGCACCGCTCCTTCGTCAAGGCCGGGTGCCACGTGCTCAGCACGGCGTCGTATCAGGCCACGTACCAAGGGTTCGCTGCGCATCTGGGGCTGGACCACGAGGCTGTCAGCGACCTGCTGCGAAGCAGTGTTGCCCTGGCTCGCAGCGCATGCGCAGGGCACGACGTGCTAGTGGCCGCGTCCATCGGACCCTATGGGGCATACCTCGCGGACGGCTCTGAGTGCGCACGGGCTGGTTGCTGGGTTGCTGCACTCTTTTGTCAACAGCGCCGCTGAGGCAGGTATCGTGGCCTGTACAACATCAACCACCACAGCGAGCTCAAGGACTTCCACCGCGAGCGCGTGCGCACGCTCTGGGCTGCGCAGCCGGATTTTTTGCTCTTTGAGACGCTGCCGAACCTGCTCGAGGTGGCATGGTTGCGTTGCTTCAGCGGAGGCTTTGTTGAAGCTGCTGGCGCATCAGGCTCGGGCGCTGCTTGACCTGCTCGCCGAGGAGCCTTCCATGGTTGCCGTGTTCTCGTTCCAGTGCCGCGACGCTGCATGCCTGGGTGCGTTGGCTGTGTTGACTCTTGTGTGGCTCAGAGGGCAGCGCACAAAAGCAAGTGGCGAAAGGTTGAGAGGTGGGTGTACTGTTGGGGCAACACTGAGCTGCGAGCAGCTTCCGCGAGGCTGTGCAAGCCGTGGTCGCGTCGCAGCAAGTGATAGGTGTGGGCGTGAACTGCGTGGCGCCATCGCTGGTGCTGCCCTTGTACCAGGGTGTCCGTGACGCGCTGCAATCGCGGCCCTTCTTTGCGTATCCAGTACGCGTCCCATTTTGTTTGATTGAGTTGGCTTTCATCGCTCACATTTGCTTGGCTGCAAGAACGGCGGGGGCCGTTGGGATGCAGAGCATGTGAGATTGGCTCGCCACCGCCGCCGCTCGTCTTGCCTGATGTGGGTGCGCGCAGAAGGTTTGGCACGCGCCGGGCACGGCGGAGCTGCAGACCATTGTGGATTTGGCTGCAGCATGGAGGCAGGCCGGCATAGCAGTGAGTGGCGCGTGCAGCGCCTTGCCTCGCGCGCCCACATGCGCCTTTCAGGTCATTGGCGGCTGCTGCCAGGTGGGGCCTGAGGTCATCGGAGCCATTGCAGAGCGACTGGCGTGAGGGGTCGCGTGCGCTGTTTGCGCGAGTTTAGCCCAGCAAAGTGACATGTTTTGCGGCGCTTCCGCTGCGCTTCCAAACGATTTCTCGCTCGTGAAAACATGCATCTGAGGGTCTGCTGAACCGGCCGGCCGCATCGTCCGTGAGCCATGCGATCGATTCGCTCTCCCTACGTGGTGACCAGCACGCGCAACGCGTCCATCTGGAGGTGCGCCTTTCTTGCGTTTCTTGCCTCTGTCGGCGGGCGGCTGGGGCGGCTGGGAGGCTGCAGCGGGCGAGCGGGAAGGGGGCCGGGCCGCCTGAGGCCGCTAGCACGAGTTTGTTGCGGCGTTTCGAACAAAAGCGCGCCCCGCGCGCGTCTTGGCCCGCGCTGTGCCCCAGGCGCGAGCTCCAGCGAGGGCCTCGTCCCGCTGCACGGGCACCAGTGGCTTCCTGGTCGCTTGCGCTGGGCTGCGTCGTGGCAATTTGAAATTGCCTCGCTTTCTGCGCTGCTGCTGCCTGTCGGGCTGCCGCTTGCCCCCTTGCCCGTGCCGTTGGCCCTGGTTGCGAGCCCCGTCGCGTCTTTCTTTTGCCGGCGCGACACGTTCCCGCTTTCGGCTGAAACGGCGGCGCCGCACTCTTGCTGCAGGGAGTACGATGAGTTCGACATTGACTACGAGATTGTGCAAACGCTGGGCGAAGGAGGCTTCGGGCGCGTGCTGCTGGTCCGCAACCGCAAGCGCAACGTGCAGTTCGCCATGAAGGAGCTCAGCGAGTCTGGGCCGGACATCCATCGCGAGGTGGAGCTGCTGGTCACGCTCACTCGCACGCACCCGGTAATCGCCGCTGCGCCCTTGCTTTCCCCGCCACCTTCTCATCCTCCTCCTCCTCCTCAGCACGTGGTGTCGTACTTTGATCGCTTCGTGCGCACCGACGAGAACGGTGCCAAGAAGCACTGCATCATGATGGACTACGTGCGCGGCGTCAACCTGCTCGACTACGTGAAGAAGCAGAAGCCCGTCAACAACTCTGTCATCTACTGGTTCCTCAAGAGCGCGCTCGAGGCGCTGGCCCACATGCACGAGATGCGCATCTCTCACCGGGACATCAAGCCCGAGAACTACATTGTCGCCCCGTATCGCGTGGACGTTGACGGGCGCGTGGTTCAGCGCTTGGTGACCATTGACTTTGGCCTGGGCTCGTTCCTCAAGCGCGGGGGCTTCTTGTATGCCCACGACGCAGAGGAGGTGGTAGGAACGCCCAACTACAACTCGCCACAGGTGCTGGGTCTGGCGGTGTGGTTGCTTCCGCTTTTTTTGACTCTCTTGCGCAGATGATTGATGCCGACAATGCCGGCGAAAAGTGGCTGGACGCCAAGGTAGCCCGTGTGATCTCTTCTTGGCGTCTGCTGCCCAAGCCCACCACTCGCGCAGGCCGACGATGTGTGGGCTCTGGGCGCGTCCTTCTACTATCTGTGCATGGGCAAGCCAGTGGCCGAGTACCACAGCGGCAGCTGGTCACATTCTTGGAAGGAGGTGATGGGCTTCAAGTGCCCCTCCGTGGTGTGGCCGCACCACAGGCTGCTCAACCAGATCATCACGGCGGCGCTGATGAGGGACCACAAGAAGCGTCCTTCGGCAGCGGAGCTGCTTCAGGTGAGCGGAGGCCCCATGCACGCACGCAATCGACTCTTTATCGCTTGTTCGCAGATGCTGGAAGACTTCGACGAGACCAAGGAGGACCTGGACAGCAGCAAGAAGCGCGAGCTCGGCGACACGTTGCCCGGCAGCCTGTATGACGAGGAGGACATGGAGGCTGACGCCAACGACGGCGTGCCCGACCCGCCGGCCAGCGTGGAGAAACCGGCCAAGAAGAAGAAGACGCGGGAGGCAGCTGTGGAGGCTGCCCCCAAGGCTCCTGCTGCTCGCAAGGCCAAGAAGACGCAGGTTGCCAAGGTCAAGGCCGCCGCCGCAGCCAAGGCGCGCCCGCCCCCGCGTTACCCGCTGCGCAACCGAATGAACAACCCTCTGTGACGCTGATGGAGGGTCTGCAGTCGCAGCACGTGGCGCTGCCGTGCGGGCTGCGCGTGCGTTGCCTCAGCAATGAGAGGCCCCTCAGCGCGCGCGGCACGGCCACACTGTTTGTGCACGGCTGGCCCTCGCTTGCCTGGTCTTGGCGCGCGCAACTGAGGGTGTGCCCCACGCTGGCCGTGGCGCTGGACCTGCCCGGGTTCGGGGAGAGCGACCGCAGCGACGACCCAGCCACCTGGTCGCAGCGCAGGCTGGTGGCGACGGTGCTCGAGCTGGTGGGAGCGCTGGGCCTGCAGCGGGTGTTCCTCGTCGGCCACGGTGCGGGACGGGAGGCGTTGCGGTTGGCGGCGGGGCGCTCATGCCCGCACAGACTGGGGAGGCGTCGTCGTGTGGAGCGTGGCCTTGGCGCAGGACGCTCGCATCGTGGCAGTGGCCTCGCTGTGCACGCCGCTGCTGCCCGCTGTGGAGGGTGACCCCGTCAAGAGGATGCAGCGCGCCCCAGGTCAGGCTCTTGCTCGCCCTTCTGGTTTCGCTCAGCCTGCCGCCCAGGCAACTTTGACTACCAGCTCTACTTTATGGAGCAAGGCGGCCGGTACCATTGCGCAAGGGCTGGCGGGCCGCGGCTCACCTTCCTTTGACAGGGTGGCCGCATCAGAGCTCGACCGCGACAAGGAGGTGCTGCATGCACGTATGCGTGGCAAGGACCGCGTCTCTCAGTCTGCTCTGCCAGAGAACGCTGAGCGCCGTCATTCGCACGGCCAAGGAGGAGGTGTTCAGCAAGGTTGCCAACTCGTCCAACGTGCGCGCTCGTGGGGGTCTGCTCGTGGGGCTGCCGCAGCAAGTGGCACCAGGCAGACTGCTGCAGCCAGCTGAGGTCCACAACAACACACGCTCGCGTTCCTTCTCATGTTTTTCAACGCAGGTGCTGGCTGAGTACGTGCGAGCGTTTCGGCATGGCTTTTGGTGCTCGCTGCAGCTGTACAACAACTACCCCGACAATGCTGCCTTCCGCCGCGAGACCAAGGACGTGGTGCTGAAGATTCCCTGCCTGATGATTTGCGCCGGCAGGGACGCAATCCTGGTGAGTCTGCGCTGTTCGGCGCTGCTTCCTCAAGCCAATCGCAGCGCCCTGAGTACTCCGAGGGCATGGAGCGCATGGTTGCGGACCTGTCGCGCTTGACGCTGCCGGAAAGCTCGCACTGGATGATGGAAGAGGTCCGGTTGCGCTGCTGTCCTTGTGCATTCGCTGACTGCACCGCAAGTTCCCTGACGAGGTCAACGAGGCCCTGGCAAAGTTCTTCCGCGAAAAAGTAGAAAATCTGGCGAAGTTGTGAACTAAGGGGTCTCCGTGATGAGCTTCTCCGAGAGTGCGTTCCGCGACAAGGTCGCACGGTACGCAGGGCACGCAACGGGAGCGTTTGCTG
>CAZYYU010000066.1:0-7147 GCA_964651735.1 uncultured Gammaproteobacteria bacterium
GAGGGCTTGTGAATGCCGCGATGAAGCGCCTGGGACGCTGGTTTGCCCAGGGATGGCATGCCACAGTCAAGGTGGCCACGATGGAGCACATCACAGAGTCGTCGCCCGAGCAGCTGCCTCTGTTTCGCTTCGACAGCGCAGACAGCCTCAAGGCGTTCCAGCTGCTGACGGATCGCAACATTGGCGGTGAGGGGCACTGTGCGGCACCATGCGCCACTCACTCACGCACGCGCGCAGGTCTGTCCACGGCCTCGTTTTCCTACGACGAGCAGGCCAAGTGCGCCGTGTTCGAGGGCAACCTGGACTTGACCCCGCCTGAAGGCGCGGACAACTCTGGCTTTGCGGCGCTGGTGTCCTTGCCGACGCTGGGCCCCTGGAACCTCGAGGTCCGCGCCACGCACGCGTGGTGCCTTGCAAATGACGGCCCTTGTTGCGCAGAACTACGATGCGGTGATGCTGCGATGCAAGCCCGACCACCGGATGTACGTGACAAACATCAAGGCGCCTTCTGTCGTGGAGGGCGACATGTTCCAGTCCTACACGCTCGGCAAGGCTGGCGAGTGGCAGGACATTTTGCTCCCGTTTGAGTGCGTTGCTCTGTTTGCACGGTGTTCCCTCCGCTGACCGATCCATGTTGTTGAGTAGCAACTTCATCCTGACCCATCGCGGGTTTGTGGAAGGGCAGCTCAAGCTGGACCCGCGCTGGGTGGAAGGCTTCGGTGTCCTCATGGCGCAGCGCAAGGAGGGCGCGTTTCGCCTCGAGCTGCAGTCTATCAGCGCCGTCAAGTCGTGGAAGGTCAGCAAAAGGTGGACTGGCGTTGACCAAGACTACGATTGAAGGCCCACTCAGAGGGGCTGTGTTGTGGCGGGTCACGGCACGGAGCGGGGGGCCACGCGCACCCATGGCGGACCCCACGGTGACGTTTGTGAAGGACAGTGGGTACCGGCGCAATCGCAAGCGCGGCTGGGGCGTGCGCACGGACGCGGGTGCCAAGTGGGAGCGCGACGACAACCAGTTCGGTCTGCAGTCGCTGAAGAAGCTGGGCTGGCAGGAGGGCAAGGGACTGGGCTCACGTGAGCAAGGCATCACAGAGCACGTCAAGGTGAAGCGGCTGGCGGAAGGCAAGGGCTTGGGCGGCGATCGCGAGCGCACCAGCGATCGATGGGTGGCCAACGTGACGGGGTTCGCGTCGGTGCTGCACAAACTCAACGCGCAATACTCTGCGCCTGTTGAGACGGCCCCCGCTTCTGAGGCTCCCGTCGGGGACAACGATGCAGACAATGCTGCTGACGATGATGCCGATGCTGCTGGTGCCAAGGGATCTGAGTTTTCGCAGATGGGCGTCATGTACAAGAAGCGGCTCAAGCACAAGGACATGCGCTCGTACTCCAGCAACGACCTCACGGCCATCTTGGGCGGCGTCAACACGTCAAGCGTTGCAGCTCAGGTTGTCGGCTGCCTTGTTGCATGTTGCGTTCACGTAGCCGCTCCATTCCAGGCGCCAGCGGCGCCGCCGAAGCCAGTGCCCGACGCAGTGGCCTGCGGCATGTTTGTGAGGGCGAGCAGCCACCTCACGCCCGATCAAGGGGGCCACCTGATCAGCAGCATCGCCGAGCCACGGCCCCAACCGGTACCCGCGCAGCAGCAACAGCAGGATGATGATGGCGAGGATAATGGCGAGGATGACCAGCCTGCCCAGCAGCGCAGCGACGAGCAGGCCAAGGCCAAGAAAAAGGCCAAGAAGAAGAAGGACAAGAAGAAGAAGGACAAGAAATCGGCCAAGAAGAAGCGGAAGAACAACGAAGACGGCGATTGACAAGGGTGCGTCGTGCACACGCAAGGCGGCCCTTTCATTTGACGTTGGCCACCTCCTTCAGCTTGGCTCGCGAGCCCCTTTGCTGCCTGGGCGCGCGGCTCGACTTGCCCGCATAAACTGCCGGCTGCGCTGCGTCTGCGGCGCTGTCGCTCGTGTTCTCCTCGCCCTGCTGGCTCGGCACCGTAGACCTGTCCAGCAGCAGCAGCGCATCCATGTCCGTGGCGTTGAGCAGGCTCTGGCGCAGCTGCACCGACCGATCCAGCACGAGCATGTCGAACTCTTGGAGGTGGCGGACGTGAGCCACGACTCCACACCAGCAGCAAACGCAGCCGCTCACCAGAGGCGTTCAGCAGGCTGTGGCCCTCAGGGGTTGCTGGCGGTGCTGCGTGGGACGTGTTCAGCGCTCCCATCAACGCCTCGAACTCGGCACGTTGCATCATGGGCTGCTGCGCTGAGCCCGGCGTGGCTGCCTGGGACGCATTCAGGGCATCCAGTATCGCCTGGATGTGTTGCTGCTGGGCTGGCGTTGCAGCAGCAGCGACCACCGCGTACGATGCGTTCAGCGCACCCATCAGCGCCTCAAACTCAGCCCGCTGCATCATGGGCTGCTGCGTTGATGCAGCAGCGATGGGCGTTGAGGAGGCCTCCGCTGGTGCAGCACTGGGCGTGGACGGCACTGCGTGGGACGCGTTCAGCACGCCCATCAGCTCCTCGAACTCGGCGCGCTGCATCATGGGCTGCTGCGTTGAGCCTGGCGTGACTGCTTGGGACGAGTTCAGGGCGTCCAGTATCGCCTGGACATGCTGCGATGCGCTGGCGGGCGTTGCAGCGTGCGTTGACGGGTTCTGCACTGGCGTGGACGGCACCGCGACAGACATGTCAAGTGCGCCCATCAGCGCCTCAAAGTCGGCCCGCTGCATCATGGGCTGCTGCGCTGAGGCGGGCGTGGCAGGGACCATCATGGACGCGTCCATCACGTCCATCAGCTGGTCCAGCTCCCCGCCTGCCAGCGTACTCTGATTGAGGGCCGCCGTTTCCTCCACAGCAACTTGGATGCGCTCCATGTCCGAGCGATTCAGCATGCTCTCGTCCTGACGCGGCACGATGATTCTTGTTGCCGCAGATCTGGCCTTGCGCCCCACCACCTTGCGCCTTTGCCCCACTGCAGCCTCAGCAGCAGCAGCAGCAGCTGACGGTGCGTCAAGATGCTGGGCCTCCTCTGGCAGCTGAGGGTTCCAGTGCGCCGTGTCATCCGCAAACTCGACGTCGAGCTGGAACGCGTCCACCGAGTCAAAGTACGCCTTCTTCTCCGCTGCAAAGGCAACGAGGTCCACGGGGATCTGCCACAGCGAGTGAGCGGCCACCGACAAGGCACTCGCCCATCGCGCGGCGGGATTGCGGACAAACACATAAACCCAGGGTCCACGGGCCCCGGCGCTGGCTGCGCTGCAGCTGCCATGCAGGGGTACTGCGTTTGCACCGCGTCGCGACGCCAATACTGCACGCCCTTTTGAAATACCGAACCAACCTTGCTGGCCATGGCGTGAACGCTGAATCTCAGCCTCTTGCGCTACTCCTCGAGGCTACGTCTTGCGGATGGCACCACGGCCCCCCACGCCCCTTCTCTTCTTGGCAAGTTTGTCCGAACCCGTCGCGCCTCAGCCTCAGATTCAGGCACATCGAGGGGGGCTCCGTGGTTGCAGGCAGTCATTGAGGCAGTGCACCCACTTGGCTCCAGTGGCGGCGCTCGTTGGACGCCCATCGATGCAGGCGGCCAAAACGCTCACACGGTCCTTGTACGTTGATGTGTGGGGATGGAAGTGGCTTGACGGCGGGTGTTGCGGCACCACATGTGGGGTGGACGGATGGGGTTGCTGGCCCCCGCTCGTTTGAATTTGAATTCCAAGGTCCGTGTCGCTGGGCCGGGTCGGGGCCAAGCGACGGGATGAGCTGGTGTTCGCCACACCACAGACTGCTCGCGTCGCCACGCAACACGAGGCCTCGGAAACCGAGGAGCTGGCGCGCTTCATCCAGGGCGATTGCAAGCTGCAGCTGGCGCAGCTGATCGCGGCATGCAACCCTGCGGAGCTGAGCGAGCTGAGCCAGGCGCTGCTCACCACGTACAGCACGTGGCCAGGCGGCTCCGAAACGCTCATCGCGTGGGCCACGCGCAAGCACGTGGCCGAGTGCAGCCAGCCCGAGACGCTGTTCCGCGGCACGTGCCTGGAGACCAAGGTCATCTCCGCGTACGTGCACAAGGAGTGCAGCGACTTTGTGCGGGCTGCGGTGACGCCGTTGCTGCGCTGGCTGCGTGAGCGCAACCTGGCGTTGGAGGTGGACCCTGCCAAGGAGCCGTCTGCGGACGCGCTGCAGCGCAATCAGGCACTGGTGCTGGAGGGCGCGGAGTTGATTCTGTCCACGATTCTGCAGAACACAGCGCTCATCCCCGAGCACGTCAGCAGCGTGCTACGCTCCATCCAGTCCATCGTGGAGCGCAAGTTCTCCGACATGGGAGTGCGCAGCGTCGGGGCACTGCTGTTCCTGCGCCTCATCTGTCCGGCCATGGTGTCGCCGGACCACTTTCTGGGCTTCCGCGACTCCACGCCCCAACTGAGGCACGCCACTGCGTGGGCCACCGTCACTTGCCCCCTCACCACCGTACCCTCCCCTCCCCCTCGTGTGCAGGCGCTCGATGATTCTCATCACCAAGCTGGTGCAGAACCTTGCCAACCTGGTCACGTTCGGCGACAAGGAGGACTACCTGACGTTTGCCAACGCGTGGCTGCAGCGCTCTGCCGCAGCTTTTCAGCGCTTCATCTTTGACTGCGTCAATGACGTGACCAAAGCGCCCGCAGCAGCAAAGGGTGGCAGCAGCAGTGTGGCGCCAGAGAGCGCAGCCAGCGATGCCAGCAAGGACCTGGCTCTGCGGTGGCTGCACAACTTCCTGTGCCTGCGGCGCCGGACCATGGAGCGAGACGCGGCGCAGCTCTTCATCGGCCGTGATGCTCAGAGCAACGCCAAGCAGTTGCTGGCCCAGCTGCGGCGCGCCACCAACAACTTCAAGCCCCTGACGCAGCCCGACATGCCGCCCGCGTGGGTGCACGAGCTGGGCCTGGACAAGAGCGCGCTGCACCGCTCCGTGACCAGCGTGAAGGAGTCCGTGGAGAGCGCGTACAAGCGCTCCTCCAGCACGGCCGCGGTCAAGCCGACGCGGCGCGACGCCGAGCCCGTCATCGGGGCGCCGCTGCTGATGGACTCGGTACCCGCCGACATGCAGCGGATCACGCTGCCGCCCGCGCCGGCGGCCGAGCAGCCCAAGAAGCTGCTGCGCAAGAGCTCCACCATCAGCGAGCGCCTGCGTCTGCGCAAGACCGTCACGCAGGCGGTGTTCGACAATGCCACCACCACGCCCACCAACCCCAAGGTGCGCTCGCGCGAGGCCGCGCTGGGCGACGAGAACGACGAGGGCGGGGCCTACGACCCCATGGAGCTCAGCACGCCCGCGCCCGCGAACGCGTCGCCGCTGAAGAAGCTGCGCCGCGACGCGGCTGAGGGCGAGGAGCCAGCCCCAGCCTCGCCCAGCCTGTCCCGCCAGAGCTCGCGCGCCGCGCTGCGCTCCAAGTGAACGCACAAAAGGGTTGCTGTGTGTATTCAGGCGTGCGTGCCCACAAAGCGCTCTGAGGGCGCAAAGGGAGCGTCGCGCACCGGCGAGCTGGCCAAGGCAACGCGGAAGTCGTCGTGCGACACGTAGCAGCCCTGCAGGTGCCGCCGCCGGCCCGAGAAGGCGGAGCGCGCGTGCAACATGCGCCGGTTGTCGAACACCACGGCCTCGCCGGGTTGCAGACGCAGCGCCAGCTGCGGTTGCCGCTCCAGGAACGTGTGGAACGCGTGCAGCGCGCGGTACAGGCGCTCGTGGTCCGCGGCCGACTGCACCGGCAGCGTAGCCTGCCAGTGCGGGGACCAGAACACGGAGCGGTGACCGTCCTCCGACGTGGCGGGCGCAAACACGGACCGCTGTTGGTCCAGCACCACGCCCATGGCGCGGTAGTGGTAGGGGATGCGCACACGTGACAGCAGGTCGTACTCTTCGGCGTGTTGCGCCTGAAAGTCCTCCGCTGCCTTGACACCGTCCAGAAACAGCGTCGCACCCCCAGACTCGGCCTGCTCCAGGCAGTGCAGCAGCTGCACACCGGGCGGCGCCTCAAAGTACAGCAAGTCCTGGTGCCAATCCAGGGCCAGCGCGCTGTAGGCCAGGTTCTGCGCGCCCTCCTCGTAACGCAGCTCCCAATGGTGGCCGTAGAAGGTGTGCATGACGCGCGCCACGCGGTCCGCCAAAGCCGTGACGCCCACCGCGGAGCCCACCTTGGCGGGCACGTCTGTGACCAGACACAGACCCGTGCCGTGCAGCGTGTTGAGCAGCCACGCGCGCGCCACATCGTCAGCTGCCACGTGCGCCCAAGCCACGCTGGGCCGCGCCACAAGAGGCACTGCAGCCTGACGACGGCGCAGAGCCAGAGCCCCGTCCCACACCGGGCCGGATCCCGTCTCCAGCGAGCGCAGCGCCACACGCGTGCGCGGATGAGACGCAGCCCCAGGTCCGCTCCACTGCACCTCCGCGAACTGCCCGCCCTCCTCGTGACAGCTGGCAGCCTCTGGAGACGGCCACATGGTGCCCGACGCGTGCAGCTTCTGCTGCGACACGGGGTCCACGCACTGCGAGCACCCGCAATGATCGCGCAACCAGCTAGTGCTGTACTGGAGGCCGCCAATGCTCACGCGCGTGCTGCACAGCCTCGTCGACAGCCTCATCTCACGCAAGCCCTCTGCGGGCACGCGAGTTTTCCGGCGGAGTTTTCCCGCGCTTCACTGGTCTCGGAGCTTGAGCCTTGCCAGCAGAAACGGATGCTGGCTCAGCACTTGCGGAGCCTGGCTCCTGGCATCAGTGAAGCCTCCCGGAAACACAAACGCGTTCCCGCCGCTGAACGCGCTGCTGTAGCACACTTGGTCGCGCAGCACTTTGGGACCCAGCGCCAGCCCCTCCGTGGCGCTCACTTGGTTGACTTCCACTGGACCGCGCATCGACGGTGTCAGCCCCAATGCCTCGCACAGGCCGGGCCACAAGGTGCCTTGCACGAGAAGCAAGACCGTCAGCACGGCGCGCGCAAGAGACCCGCATCGCACCGCACCTCCCACGATGACGAGGCGGTTGCCGTACGACTGGATGGCCGCACGCAGCAGCTGCACCACGCGCGTCCCGTGCGCCGTGTCCAAGCCCGCATGCGGCAACGTCTCCAGCACCGCCACCGTGATGCGGGCCGTCCCACCGCTGC
>CAZYYU010000066.1:7247-13189 GCA_964651735.1 uncultured Gammaproteobacteria bacterium
GTTGACCGCCGCCTCGGCCAGCAGCGCGTGCCGCTCGCCCAGCCGCCGCTCGCCGGCCTCCTCCACGTGGCTGTCGAAGAGCGCGAACGAGTCGGGCAGCTTGACCAGCGACGGCCGCTGCAGCTGCCAGCGCGACAGGATGGCGTTGCCGTGCAGGCCCCACGTGTTGGTCTGGTACAGCGTGGCCACGCGCTCCGCGTGCGAGCCCTGGTTGGTCTCGTAGAACTCGGGAGCCCACACGTAGTTGTAGCCCAGGCCGTAGGCCAGACGCCGCGCCGTGTACACGTTCTTGGAGCGCGCCATGCCCAGATCCTGCCCGGACACGAGCCAGAAGTCGCTGCGGCCCAGCGCCGGATGGCTGCGTGCACACAGCGCCGCCTCGCACCACGTACGGCCGCGGTGCGCGTGCCACTGCGCGGCTAGCACGTGCTGCTGCGGTGCCTGGCTGGGCGCCGCGATGCCGTTGCTCGCGTCGATGGCGTCCAGTTTGCGGCTGTTGTTTGGTGTTGTTGAGGGGGAGGAGAAGGAGCGCGATGACATAGCAGCACACCTGAACATGGAGTACAGCTGCTTGGCCGGCAGGCCGCGCTTGTTCTGCCCAACACGGCCCCGGTACCTGTGTTGAGCGGCGGGGCACTGGGTGAGAGAGGAGCGCTTTGCAAAGGGAGAACGTGCCTGGCCTTGTTGTGCCACGCATACAAGTGCTCGGGGATGAAGAACGCGTCCACGGGGATGCGGACGGAAGCGCCGGAAAACGCGCACTCGTATTCCAGGAAGCGGCGCTGCGCTGCCGCCTGCCAGGGCGCCTCCACGGGCGACGGGTGCGGGAACGTGCCCTCCAGCAGCACCTTGCGTTCGTGGCGCACGAGTGAGGACGGAGCGAGCCAGAGCAGCAGCAGCGCCTGCTCACGTTGACGTTGTCGATGAGTTTGGCGGGAGTGTCCACGTCAAAGTCGTCGTTGAGAGCCAGCGAGAGGCACACCGGCGGCGACTGCAGCGCCGTCAACACCTGCAGTGAACGGGCCGCTCTGATGAGGCGGCGCACAACAAATGCACTGGGCAAAATGAAACACGCACGTCGTCCATCTTCGTCTTGTCCATCATGCCGAACGTGCCCTTGCACTCAAAGGCAATGGTCTCCGTGACGCCGAACTTCATCTCATTGCCGACCCAGATGTCTGCGCGCCTGTCGCGGTGAGCGCGAGCAAGCCTCGGCACCGCGCCAGCACGCCACGCACGCAGCGAGTCAAAGGTGGGGTCCTGCGAGTTGCGGAACACGTGCTGCGTCACCAGCGCCAGCTCCTTGGCGTACATGCGCGCGATGGAGCGCGCCACAATCTGCGTGATGGCCAGCGGCTGATGCGCCGCGATGAAGAGCTGCTGCTTGGCCGGCTGGAACTGCAGACATGGACGTTGAGAACAAGCAGCAAACGTAGGGTCCTGCCTCACCTGCTGCAGGGATTGCGCGTGGTTTGGCGCAGCACACAGCAGCAGCAGCAACGACACGCAAGATCGCGAACCTCGTACATCTTGACGGTGCGCTTGACCATGATGCCCCAGCAGCCGCCCATGGCCCCGGTGGGATAGTAGTCGATTGGGTAGTGCATGCGCCCGTCCACGGGGTGCACGAACGTGTCCAGCGTCTGGTTCTTGAGCATCAGGAAGTCGTCGTTCATGGTCACGAACGGGTCGCTGACGGTGGGAATGCGGTGCATCTGGAACTGGATGGCGTTGGAGTTGAAGGAGGGCTCCTCGATGGGCACCAGCTCGTGCGTGTCCACGATGCGCACTCGTGGGTGCCTGCGCCGCAGGAACGTGGGCACCTGGCCCAGCGGCGTGATGATGAACACGCGCCGCAGGTGCTTGAAGCGGCTGAAGATGGAGCGCACAGAGAACCTTTGGGTGAGAGAATGAGCAAGAGACGCGAGAGCGGGCGCGTGCACACAACCGAAAGATGCCCATCTCGCGAGACCGCCGAGCAGAGGTGGCCTGCTTGAAGCACGTGCGCCACTCTGGCTTGCTGCAGGGGGGGCGGGGTTGAGGTGGGTGGCGGGCCAAAAAGTGCAAAGCCACACACACCCGACGAGCGTCTTGCGAATGCGCTCCTGCTCCTGCTGGTACAGCACGTCGGAGCCGTTGGCCCACAGGTACACCACGTCCAGAAAGCGCTGGTCCATGGCGCAGGGCAGCTGGCACTCGTCGCGCAGCCGCGTGCAAAGCGTCTCGTCGTGCGTGGCGTCGAAGCGCTTGCACAGCAGGTCGCACTCGCGCATGCGCCGCGCAAACGCCGCGTCATCCTCGTCGCTGTCCGCATCAGCACCGTCCACCACCCCCGCGTCATCATCATCCAAGCCCTCAGCCCGCGCCCGCGTGTCTGCAGGAGCTGGCCCGTCCCGCGTCGCGGACCACTCGTCTCGCAGCAGTACCAGCAGCAGCACCGCCACCACGAGCGAAGCAGCGCGGGCCATCAGGGGCCCCTCCACGAGGAAACCACTTTTTGCATTGCGGCTCCGGCTTGTCAGTACTGCGCACGGCCAGGCATGCTGAACTTCTCGCTGTAGGCCTGGACGTCCGCGGCCAGCGCCGCGAGGGCCGGGTTGGCGCTCACGGCCACCTTCCACTCCTTGGAGCAGCAACGCGTCAGGCAGCGCCGCTCACAGCACAAAGAGGTTGTTGCCTTCAGGTTCTTTCCTGCCGCGGTCACGCCGTCCACTGCGATCTGGATGCCGCGGTGCAGGAACTGGGCCACGTCGTTAAAGTCCTTGGCGGTGAAGCCTTGGCCAGCTGGTGAGTGCACACGCACCCAGGCCCCCAGCAGGATACCGCGCGATGTGAGGGCAGCAGCGCCCAGCCGGACGCCGCCCGGAGTGAGCGCCGACGAGTCGCCGTACACGGTGTTCTTGTTGACGGAGATGTGCACCTGCTCGTACAGCCACTCCATCTTGCCGCCGTTGAGGCCTTGCGGGCGCACGTCCCACATGAGCAGATGGTTGTCGGTGCCGCCGGTGACGATGGAGTAGCCGTGGCCGATGAGCGCGTCCGCCAGAGCCTTGCAGTTGCTCTTGACGTTGGTGGCGTACTCCACAAACGACGGCTCGGCAGCCTCCTGCGCGAGCCAAGAGCGTGACGCAAACCAAGTACTCCAACGCATGCACGCCAAACCTTGAGGGCCACAGCAATGGCGGCAATCTGGTGCTCGTGCGGGCCACCCTGCACGCTGGGGAACACGGCCTGGTTGATGGTCTCGTCCAGCTTGTAGGGCGTCTCCTTCGGCGGACCCGTCTTGGTCGGTTGCTGAGGGGAAGCACGCAGTGCTGGTGAGCGCTTGCACTCACACTCACGCAAACCGCACTCACCACGCGCGTTCCCTTGCGGTAGAAGATGAGGCCGGCACGCGGGCCGCGCAGCGTCTTGTGCGTGGTGGTGGTGACCACGTCGCAGTAGTCAAAGGGGTTGTTCAGCAGCCGTGCCGCCACCAGGCCGCTAAAGTGCGCCATGTCACACAGCATGTAGGCGCCGTGGTTGTCGGCCACCTCGCGGAACTTTGCGTAGTCATAGTCACGCGGGTACGCGGAGGCGCCCACGATGATGAGCTGCGGTCGGAACAGGGCCGCGGTGTCTCGGAGCTTGTCGTAGTCGATGAGGCCCGTGGTGGGCGACACCTGGTACGGCATGGACTCGAAGAAGATGGACGTGGCGCTGATCTTCTTGGTGTCCGTCTGGTAGCCATGCGTGAGGTGGCCGCCTGACAAGGGTCTGTTGTGTGAGGCGACGCCCGTGCAACGCGCAAGCAACGCTACCGCTGGGCAGGTCCAGGCCCATGATGCGGTCGTGGGGCTTGAGCAGGCCCACAAAGGCCGCCCAGTTGGCGGTGGAGCCAGAGTAAGGCTGCACGTTGACGCCCCACTTCTCGGGGTCCAGGTGGAACGCCTGGCGCCATTGCCGTGAGCGGATGGTGACCACAGACCACGGACACGTCACCTTGAGCGCGCGCTCCTGGCACAGGGCCTCAATCTTGTCCACCACCTCGCAGCCTCCGTAGTAGCGCTTGCCAGGCAGGCCCTCAGCGTACTTGTTGGTGGCGCACGAGCCCATGGCCTCCATCACGGCGAGCGACGTGAAGTTCTGCACCCCAGTCGCGAGCAACGGTGAGCACACAGCAAGGGCGCGAGGACGGGACTGAGGGCGTGGCGCAAAAAACGACACGCGACAACGCAACGAACGCAGCGCAGCCAAGGCAGGCACGCTCACCTCGCTGGCAATCAGCTCCAGACCGCCCACTTGGCGCCGCTTCTCCTCCTCCAGCAGCTTGAAGATCTCGGGGTCGGCCTGAGCCAGCGGCGTCTGCCCGTGTCCTTGCATCCTCCGATGAGACAACACACAAGACCCTCGCAGTGACAATCCGTGCATTTCCAAGAAATTCGCGCCCGTCAAGCGACTGAGGCCGTGCGTGCGTGGGGGTGATCAACCAAGTCAGCCATCGCGTGAGGATGGTTGCACACGCATAAGGCCGCCAGCCAGGTCAGTCAATGCGCCGGATTGGATGCACATGGTCGAACACAAGGTTGCCGCTGGAGTCGCTGGTGATTTGGGCGCCCAGCTGACCGGCCAGGTGCGTCTTGATGAGCGCATAGCCTGAGCCACGCAGCATCAGCAAAGTGGGACCGACGAAAGAACGCGGGGCAGCTACCGATGGCCGGATGTGGATGGTACAGTTCGCCACGCACATTCATGGCAAGGCGGGAGGCCTGTGCGGCCCTTCAGCAAGCAACCAGTGCTCAAAACCCCGCAAGCAACCTCAAACGGCGTGGACAGCGCGTGTCCGTACAGCTGGCCGGCCGGCGTCACCACCAACAAGGCAGCCACGAGGCACACTCACCAACGTCGTGCCCTCCAGCGTGTGGAACACGATGGGCGTGGCGGCAGCGGCGACATAGTTGAGCTCCCGGCCACACGGCGACACCCAGCGGAAGCGCGGGTCCAGATTCGGCGGCGTTTCCATGTCAGGAGGTCGGGGTACGATGCGCGACAGCACAAAGTCCAACGGGGCGCCCCGCACGCACGCCGGACCGAATGGCAGCGGCCCACCAAGCGACGCGGCGCTCTCCAATGGGTACAGATTGCCCAGGTGGTTCACGTAGTAGAAGTAGACGCGCTGCACACGATGATGTCCCGTTCGCGCGGACGCCATGGCCGCTTGCACAAAAAAAACGCGTTGCTTCAGGGTCCCAGCACCATGCAGCGCAGAGTGGCACAGCCCACTGCCTCGTTGCCGTCGCGGGGTGCGTGCACTGCTGGCCACGCCCCTTTTGCTTTGCTGACTTCTCATGGCAGTGCTGACGGCGTGCGGCAACTGCTGCGGCCTCAAGTACAGCGCGTGCTGCGCCATCTTCTCGCTCTGGGGCACGATCATGGTGGGCGCGGTTGCGTGTGCGGCCTCTGGCCGCTTGGCTGACCGGTTGGTTGCGCCAGCTGGCCGTGCTGGGTTACCTGCTGCAGACCAACTACGCGCCCGTTCACATGGTGCTGGCGGTTTTGCGTTTCGAGCCTGCTCCTGCGGCTCACTCGCGCGCGCCAGGGGGAGCTGACGCAGTACGATGCGCTCAAGGCCGCGTCGGGTGCGTACGGGGCCGCTGGAGTGTACGCGGCGCTCTCCGTGCTGTGCGGCGTTCGCTTTGGCTACCTCGTGTGGTCGTCTCGGCGTCGCGTGCAGCACGTTTGAGGCGAGCAAGCCCGGGGGGAAAGAGGAGCCACAGCTGGCTGCGAGGGCGTGGCGACGCGGGGGGAGGCCGCTTGGTGGGCAAGTGAAATCTTACATTTTCCCTACTTGCGAAGGGATTTCTTGTCGCTGCGGCTCTGCACCTTGAGCGACAGCAGGTACAGCAGATCACCATCGAGCGCCACGCCGCCGGCCAGCAGATACTGCACCACTGGCGCGTCCA
>CAZYYU010000067.1:0-10191 GCA_964651735.1 uncultured Gammaproteobacteria bacterium
TTCCATTCGTTCATTCGTTCATTCATTCATTCATTCATTCACTCGTTCATTCATTCGTTTGTACCTTGTTCTTTGTGGCTTCGTTCCTTGTCATTGGCCCCTCACATTTGTTTGCGCAGTGCTGGAACAAGACTGCCGCGGACCGACCCTCGTTCCCGCAGATCATCATGTACATCGACGACGCCATGCAGAACGTGACCGAGTGGCCGCCCGTGGCGCTGCCCGAATGAGGCTCCGTTTTTTTAAAATGTGTGCTTTTGCTTTTGGAACTCTTCTGTTTTGCCCCCCAATTTTATGTACATGCAAACGTGTTTGGCGCTTCAACGTTCGCGCAGATACTGCTCGTAGAGCGCCCAGACCCACTTGCTCACTGCCTCCCGCATCACAACAACGCCACGCCACGCCAAAAAAAAAAACCGCTCACCGTAGTAGTTGACGGCAACGGTGCGCAGCGAGTTGACCAGATCAAAGGCGTGGTGGCTGAGGAACAGGTTCACGTGCGACACGTCGCAGCCACGCTCCGCCAACGCTGCAACAAAGAGTCGGGGAAGCAACAAAAAAACACAACAGAAAAACCCTCCAACCTCGGCTAAAGTTGTCCGCGCCCTCGTTGTCCACCATGTTGTCCAGCGCGCCGTGAATGAGCAAGAACGGAACCCGCTTCAGGTACACGGCGCTGTCACACGTCACACGTCAGCCAGTCAGCGCGGCGGCGGCGGGGGGGGCCGCTACCGCTTGGTGATCCAATACGTGGGGCTGGCGTGGTCGTACATGGTGGGGTCCTCCTGTGCGTCGGGCTTGCGCTCAATCACCTTCTTCCAGAAGCGCTTGAAGTCCTCGTCGTCGAACGAGTACACGCCGTAGAAGGAGATGCACGCTCGAGGCGCCACCTGGTGAGACGGTGAAGGGCAGCCGCAACACACGCCCGCAGGCAAGCAAGGACCTGGTGATGGTGCAGGTCCAGGTTGGAGGACGAGCTCAGCGACGCCAGATGGCCTCCGGCGGAGCCTGCACAACGTCAGCGCAAACGCGCGCGTGCAGCGGTGCACGGGCGCACCGCCGGACACCACGATAAAGTCCGGGTCGCCGCCGTACTGGCGCACGTTCTCGCGCGCCCACGACAGAGCCGCGTTCACGTCCTGGGAAGAGCGACCGTCGCTGAGCGTCCCGCGCCCCCCTCCCTTCAAGCATCGCAACCTGTATGTGCGACGGGAACGCGTGCTTGGGCGCCAGCCGGTACGACGTGGTGATGACCACGGCGCCGGCCGAGGCCAGGTACGGCAGCAGCGACGGGTAGTGGTGCCTCGTGCCCACGGCCCAGCCACCTTGAAGAAGGTGCCGCAGCGGCAGAGTCAGCGCCTCCCCCTGCAACGCAAGAAGAGGGCCCCCACCTCCGTGCACGTACACCAGCACCGGCAGCAGCTTGCCCGCTGGGGGCGCGTTGGCGGGGCAGATGAGGTCCAGGTGCTGGAACCCGTTGTAGCAAATGTCGAACTTGAAGCGCACGCCGGGATACAGCCAGCGGTTGAGGCGCGGCGCCCGCAACCACACCTGCGGCATGAACGGCACCAACACTGACATGGCCAGTGAGCCGGCCAGCGACGGCATGGGCCGCTGGCAGCGGTCAACCCTCGCACTCAGCGCGCTGTGCAGCTGCGCAAAGTTGACAAGCTGCCCCTCGTTGAGTGCGCGGCGAAGCAGCAAACCAAAAAGGGCAAACCTGAAGCAGCCAGTTGAGAAGGAGCAGCGCGCACGCGACCACTGACGCGTAGTACGCCACAAGCACCGGCTGCAGGTCCCAGCTGAGGCCGGCCAGCTTCACGGCCATTGCGTGCGCCGCAACCAGGTGCAGGCCCAGCGACGTGCCAAACACGCCCGAGAACATCTGCGCAGCTGCCTTCAGAGCGGTTGTGCGTGCAAGGGCGCCACTGACCTGCGAGCCCACGAGCACGATGCTGAAGCTGATCGGCGACCGCAGCTTCCGCGCCCACTGATCCGGGTACCAGAAGAGGCGCCGCAACCAGGGCACGGACTTGACGTTGAGGGGCCAGTACGAGCTCTGAACCTAGCGCCAGCGCGAGGTTGGGGGGTTGCACAAAAGAAAAGTCGCTGCGCCCCCCGTTACCAGCATCAGCAGGTACGCCGCGTTGACCAGGTACGCGCAGTCTCGCCACGTGTAGTGCTCCAACATCGCGCCGCCTTTACACTTGGTCTGTTATTCGCACACGTAGCCGAGACGGCTGCCGATGGACGGGCCTCTGCACCGGTCGTCCGGATCGCCCCTGCAAGCGGTGCTCAGAATCGGCAGCAACAAAAAACGCACGCGCAATCACCACCTCCCAAGCGACCTGTGCAGGGCCGGCGTGCTGCGCGTGGTCGGCAGGGACCGCGAGGTTGAGGAGGAGACGACGACGTGCGCGAAACCAAACCTCATCGCCTCACACCAGCACTGCTGGCGGGTGCGAGAACAGTTGCAAGGATCGTGGGGCGCAACCTGCAGCAAAGGTTGAAAGGGGGGTGGGGAAATGGGACCGCCAGGAAGGTTGCTCACCCTTTGCGGCAGGGCGCGTTGAGACAAAAAAACCACGGAGCGCATGCAAGCGCACCAACACCAGTGCACGTGTAGTGGCTCCTGGTTCATCACGTCGCGACGCAGAAACGCGCCGTACACGCCCAAGAACCTGCACCGCGCCACACCATGAGCCCAGCAGCGCGACGCCCCGCCCACTCGTACGCACCGCAGGCAAGCGGGTTGCATCTGAGGGGGCATGAGGTTGGCGCACAGTGTGGCGTTGAGGTCCTGCACACACGGGGTTGAGCTGTGACGAGAGGTCGCAAAAGCGAGAGGCGTGCGCGCGCCTGGGTGATGTTGGCCGGGGGAATGCTGGCGTTCTGCGCAAGCTCCACGAAGCACACCACGATGCTGCAAACGGCGCACATGGGCGGGCCTTCCAATTCCCGAGCGGCTCGCGCCTCTCCGGCGGTCGCTGCAACCACGGCCAGCGCCAGCATCCATGCAGCAGCCCAGTGCACCATGGTGGTGCGAGACCCTCTAGGGCACGTGCGTTCATTCAAAGGCTGCTGAAGTAGGACTGCAGCTTGCCCCAGTTGGGAGTGCCCACGCCCGTGGCGGCGTCCCAGCCAGGCGAGGCAGGGAAGCCCTGTTGTGTGCGTGTGTGAGCGCGCACTAGAGCGCAAGCGAGGGCGCTTGCCTGCTGGCTGCAGCAGTACTCGGTGCAGTCGTTGTTGCCATCCGTCACATCCTGAAAGTACGTGGGATCCTTCTGGAAGGCAGCGTACACGGCGGGCGCCACGTGGCCCAGCGTGGGCTTGCCGCTCTGCAGGCGCAGCGCGTTCCACAAAGTGACCATGGAAGCGAACACGGGGCACGAGGCGCTCGTGCCGTCCACTTGCGCCAACCGTCATCAGCATCATCAGCGCCTGGGGCAACACCTCCTTACCTTGCTCATACTGGCCGGGAGCCGACCAGATGAGGTACATGTGGCCCAGCGCGCTCACGTCGGGGAACGCGCGGTTGGACGCGTTGAAGTAGGACACGGGCAGGTTGGGCGCCGTCTTGAGGTAGTGGTTCACGGCCTGCGACTGCCACTTGGGCTGCGGGAAGTAGCTCTGGAAGCCGCCGCCGCTGGTGATCAACGAGCCCGTGGCCGTGCTGGACACGATCTCGTACTTGAGGCTGCCATCGGCACACTCGACCGACGAGCAGACCTGTGGACGGTCAGCTACACACCCCACCAAACAAGGCAACCACTCAGCTCACCGGAGCGCCCCACGGGTTGGCGCGCTTGGAAACGGCGGCGGCGGCAGCAGACGCGGAGGGGTTGCCCAGCTGCGTGGCGCCCACGCCCGTGACCCAGGTGGAGGCGCCGGGCATGATGTCGGACAGGCCGGGCTGGCACGTGTAGTACGTGTCACCGGGCGCACCCTGGTCGCCGCTGGCGCCCACGCTGGTCACGCCGCGCGCTGCAATCTTCATGAACTCAGTGTCCACGCGCGTCGAGTACTGCTGCGACGTCATCGTCTGGCACTGCGCGGGCCCGTTCTCAGCCGCGCACATCTGCGCCGACGGCCAGCCCCAGCTCATGCTGATCACTTGAGGCACCTGCCCGACGCAAGCCTTTGCATCACACGCGCTCACACAAACCACGCGCTCGCACACACCTTGGCCATGCCCATGAACTCCTGCGTAAAGTCCAGCAGCCAGCGCTGGCCCGTGATGAACCAGATGGACGCGCCGCGCGCCATCGTGCCACCAAACTGGTGCCTCTGTCAGTCGCAACGAAGCCCGCGGCTCTTCGCTCACCTGCACGTCCAGCACCGACTCGAGGCCGTCGCCGCCAAAGGGGCCAATGGTCTGGTTGGCGGGGATGCTCCAGGTGGGGTTGTTGGTGCCCACCAGGAACTGGCCCAGCGCCGTCTTGTCGTACGAAGCGTAGTCCAGGAACTCGATGAGTCCCAGGCTGGCCTCGGCGCTGAACTTGTTGCTGGGCACGTTGTAAATGTCGCGCAGGAACCCAGGGATGATGAAGGCGGTGGTGGGGTCCGCGGCACGGGCGGCAGCGACGGGCTTGGTCTTGGGGCGAGGCGGGATGAGCGGCAGCTCGTGCAGGCCCACCAGGAAGTCCACGGCGCCGGCGATCTGCGCGGGCACCGTGTACAGGCCGCACTTGAAGATCTCGCGCCCCGTCTTGGCGTGGTGGTACACGGTCACGTTGGTGCTGAACACAGCCTCCACGGCCTGGGCCGAGCCCTCAACCTGCCAAAGAAGCACCGTTAGGGGGGCCCGATGCAGCACGCACGCACGCACGCACCACCAGGTTGTCTCCGCGGTCCGTCACCACGCGAATGCCGCGCTCCCCGAGGAAGCGCTTGATGCCAGCGCGCACGGCCTTGGAAGGCGCCACGTACTCTTGGATCTCGTCCCTGCCCCACCACTGCGCGTCGGGTCAAGGAGGGGGAAAAAAGCGCAAAAAAAACAACGACGACGACGACGACGCACCTTGCCGTACGTGGGCGACCCGGGCGTGCTCAGCTCCTCCACAATCTGGCGGAAGCTCTCCAGGTTCTTCTGCTTGAGCGCCAGCGTGAACCTTTGCGCTGCAGTCAGGGGTGTCGCGTGTGCAGTCCGCTCTCTCCGCACGCACGCTACCTCACGCGCTCCGTCGGCACAGCATCGCGCTTGAGCGAGAAGTCGGTGACGTGGCGTCCCTGCACGGCCACCACCAGCAACACCAGCAACGCACTGACGAGCAACATGGTCCCCCTCTGCCTGTCTTTTTTGCGTGGGACGCGTCACACATACCAGGCAACTCAATGCGCCACTCGCGAAGCTTGTCAGAGGGTCCAAGGAGGTCCCGTCGCGTTGACCATGATGAACTTCCGCGGTGTGTTCGAGCAGGCGCTGCTTGGACCGGAGCACGAGCCTGTGGAGGACCCTGCGCAGCTGGACGAGGCAGAAGGAGCCCGGTTCAACGCCTTGCGCGCAGCACTGTGCGACGTGCAGTGGCCTGCGAGCTGCCCGTGGATAGGCACCGACGCGTGGCTGATGCGCCAGATGGAGCGCGTCAAGGTGCTGGAGGTGGACGGCCCCTGGCGCGACGAGCGAGGGGAGCCAGTGGCACCACTGTGCGAGGAGCACTTTGTGCGCATGTGCCTCGACTGGCGAGACAGCCAGGCATGGTGGAGCGCCGTGCGTGCGTCAGCGCTCTGAGCCTGCCGCTAGGGCGTCAACAGCATCCTGGAGGACTTTGTGCAGGACCCGCAGAACGAGCAGCTCCTCCGGGTGCGTGTTCAGTGGCTTGCGCCGCTTGTTCAAGGGAACGCCAGGAGGTTGTTGCAGCGCTTGAGACCGCCGTGCGCTGACGGCCGGAGTGTGTGCTGCAGTGGCCGATTGAGGTGCACGGCGTGGACAGGCGTGGCATCCCCGTGCTGGTTGAGCGCCCTGCTCTGGTGTATCCCAAGCACTTCTTGGTGAGCGCCTTCCCACGCTTTGCATGCGGCTCAAGCGGGCGGTGCACCCAAGGGGCGCTACTCGCCGCAGACGGTGGTCAGGTTTGCCATCTACACGCGCGAGTGGATTGCGCAGCAGGTGGTGGTGGCGGCTTGGGCGGCGGTGCGGGCTGGCCTGACTGCAACGCGCAGGTGTACAGGGCCAGCGCCGGCAAATCCTCCAGGTTGCTGCCAGTGGCATGCTCGCAAAAGGGCCGTGCCTCAACGCGTTCGCACTCAGGTACACGTACGTGCTGTGCGCTTCCAACATTGGTTTGCGCCACTCGCACCATCCGCTTTTGGTGCGCTGGGTGCGTTGCTTATGGGGGGCGTGTCGCCTCACTGTGCCTGGGGGGCAGGAGGTGCTGGACGCCATCGTGAAGCTGGACGAGAGGTGTGACAAGTCGTGGCCGCTGCGTGTGCGTTCACGCGCGCGTGTGCTGCAAGATACTTCGTGTGCGCTCTGCACTCGTATTTCGTGGTGGAAAGTAAGCGCTGGCTGGTGTCGTGCTGTGGCGTGTTGCACTCAGAGGCACGCGCGCACAGCTCCGTGGCTGTACAGCCTGTTGCGTCTCGTGATCAAGCCATTTGTCAGCTCCGAGGTTGGGAAGACGAGCGGTTCTTCCAGAGCGCCGTCTCACGGCTCAGCGCAGCCCCTGGACAAGGTGGTAGTGTACCACAGCGGCTACGTAGAGCCCATGTCCCGGCGCATCGACGAGCACATGATCCCTTCGGAGCTGCACGGGCAGTGTTGCTGCAAGGGCGCCGGTTGGGACACGCTACGAGCCTTGCGCGCTCTAACGGCCTCGCACTCGCTGCAGGCGTTCCATGCCTCAAGCCCTACGATGAAGAGCGCCTGCTTGCCACCGCGGCGCCTGCCGACGCACTCAGCGCACCCCTGGCTTTTGATCGGCCCCAAGCGGCTGAGCATGGCGATGGTGGTGCAGACTTGGAGGACCTCGAGCTCTGAGCGCTGGAGCTCAGCAAACAAAAAACTGATCCGCCCAGGGTCGCTTCGCAGCCATGTCTGACGACGACGTTGGCAGCCCCCCTTCCCCGCAGTCCGACGACGAACTGGGACGGCGCGCCAGAGATGACAACAACGACAACAACGACGACGACGACGGCGCTGTTGCGGCCATGGCCGAGCGGGCGCTGCTGGAGCGGCTCATGGCCTTCTCGCAAGCCAAGCGCAAGCAGCAGGCCGTTTCCAGGAGCCCTGCAGTCGCGTTGCCTCCCAGCCCGGTGCTGCGCTCTATGGAGCCAGCCGAGGCCTTTCGAAGCGGCCAAGTGCCACTGCTGCGCACGTTGTGGAACAACAGCATCTTGGTCAGGCTGGACAGTGCCGCGTTGCGCGCCATGGCGTCGGTGTGCTTGTTCTTCTACAGTGCGTGCAACGCCGAGGCCCTGTGGGAGGCGCGAATGGCGGTGCGGGCTATCGTGCTGCCGAGGGAGCGTTCTGACCGCGTGCGCGCAGGTTGAAACGCCTGCGCCGTGCTGCCTGGTGCAGCCTGGCATCAAACGGTGGAAGGATCGCTTCCGCGTGGCGCAGCACTTGCCGTCCTTGACGACGGCGCTGGCAATTGCGTCTCCCGACGAGGAGCTCGTTGTGCTGCCCGGTACGGGCCACTGGTTGACGCATGCGTCGTTTGACGCTTTTTGCTGCGCAAGGTGTGCACCTTGTCACGGAACGCACCTTCTTCTTTGCCAGCCCCTTCAAGGTTTCGGTGCCCATCCACTTGGTGGGCTGCGGCTTCAACAAGCGCTACTACGCCAGCCCTGCGTGGGGCCACAAGCTTGACGTGGAGCAACACGTGACCACGGATGTGGGCAACGTGCTGCTGTACAGCGACTCGTCCACGCCCATGCACTGGGAGGCACCAGGCAAGGGGGGAAAGCTGCACGCGTGACCGTGGCACGCTGACCAGCGCCGCCATACACAGGCGGTTCCATCCGAAACATGGACATCCGCTTCTTGTGCGCCGACACGAAGCGCTACTTCTTCGCCCTCAAGATGGAGAAGGCCGGCGCCTCAGTACGTCGTTTGTGCTGGGCTTCAGCCATTCACGCCTCGCCACAGCTGTATCTGGAGAATGTGGGCGTGCAGTCCACGCAGCACGCCGCCGTGTGCTTGACAGGCTCGGTGTCGCTGCGCGGGCGTGGCGTGCGCATCACGGGCGCCAAGGGCACGGGCATCACCGTCAGTCAGGGTGCCGAGTGCGCGCTGGACAGCAGCCTCATCGACTACAACGCCGCGACCGGCGCTGAGGTTTGCGCCACGTTGGGATGGGCCCCGCCCCTTTGCTGACACAGTTGCAAGGTCCGCGACGCCAAGCTCGTGCTGCAAGACTGCGTGGTGAGACTGGCCTCCTCCCGACTCCGTGCTGGTTGCGCTGACGCTGCGGCGTGACACAGCTGCACAACAACACGCTCAACGGAGTGGGCGCCAACGGCAAGTGCGACTTGCGGGTCAACAACTGCGCCATCTTTGGGCATCGCCTCAACGGCGTGGAGGCGGACGCGCTGCAGCCAGGCTGTGTGGCGCGCTGCAACATCCACGACAACCTGCACGGCATCCTCAGCTGGCAGGAGGTCGCCGCGGACGAGACGCTGGACGTGGCGCCCATTGAGCATTCGCTGCGCGCCGACAACACGCTGCACAACCGCTTCGACGTGCGCTGCAAGACGCGCCTTGCCGGGGCGTCGCCGGTGGACACGGCTCTGGCACAGGGCCTGTGCACCTTCTGCCTGACGGGGCCGCACTTTTACGCGCACCCCAACATGTACGGCTGCCGCACGTGCGGCATCGATGGCCGCGAGGGTCTGTGTGGCTCGTGCGCCAAGGTGTGCCACGCGGGCCACGAGGTGAGCGCGAGGCTGTGGTGTCGGTGTTCTGACGGGCGCTGCGCAGATTGTCGATCATGGGTTCGGTGAGGCGTCTTGCCCGTGGCAGGTGGTGCATTCAAAGAACCGGGCAGTGAACGGGTTCTTCTGCGACGACTGGAGCTACGACCACTGCACGTTCAAGGCCAAGATCAACGAGGTGGTGGAACACCGCGTCAAGCTCGGCTCGTCGAGCGCCCAATAACATCTTCAGTGAAGCTGCTTCTTGGACGAGCCCTTCTTGGTCTTCTTGCGCCGCACGCTGATGGACGTGGGCGCGACGCCGCCTGCAGCCGCGCATCAGCGTCACGCAACCAGGCCGGCTGCGCTCTCACCCGTGTTGCGCAGAGCCTCGCCCCAGGCCTGGTCCTCGTCCTGGTCGCCTTGCGGGATGAGGAACTCGTCGCCCAGCTCCAGCGTGTCCACGACCGCGCGCTTCTTGCTCTGTGGCTCCCCGGCAGCCTCATCTGCGGCGGCAATCTGGCGGGCCATTGTGAGGAGCGCAAACCGCGAGACCGACCCCACGCACCTGGCTCAGGGCTCGGGCCTCGTCCACGCCGCGAAACGCCTTGGTGACGCGCCGCACGCTCTTGTTGAAAAAGGCCAGCAGCTGGTTGGCAGGCAGCTCCAGCTCCGCCATCAGATCGTCCAGCGACTTGCGCTGCAGCCCCATGCCCACCAGCACTCGGGCCTGGGTCCAGCTCAGCGTCAGCCGCGTCCCAAATGCGCCCGACACCAGCATTTGTGCAATGGGCGGCACCAGGTCCAGCACCACGTGGTAGTCCAGCAGCGAGCGCGCGTACGCGTCCAGCCGGGCCCGGTCGTAGGGGGAGAACTGCTTGGCCACCAGCTGCTCAAAGGGCGGCAGCGGCTCGCCGTCCGCGGCCACGGGCGTGCGCGCGGCGCCGTTGGGGTCCCAGTGCAGCATGCGCAACGCCAGGTCCGACGAGAAGGCCCGCAGGTCAAAGCCCAGCAGCTGGGCCAGCCGGCGCTGGAAGTCGGCCTGCAGCTGTGGCAACCACGCCGCAGCGTGCTCGTGCACCGCGCGCACCATGATGCATGTGCGCTCGCCCGTGGTCTCGTTGGCGGTGAGCCGCACGTACAGCGGCTCAAAGGCCGCGCGCTGCCAGAAGCGGTACAGCTGGTCGGTGACGCCAAAGGACACGCCCACATAGTCCAGCGCCTCGGCCCTGCGCTCGCCGAGCGTGCACAGCAGCGCTCGCTTCAGCTTGCGTGGCCGGATCTGCTCCAGCAGCAGCTGGGACGCAGCGCCTTGCTCGTCGTCGTCCTGGACGCGCG
>CAZYYU010000067.1:10291-13089 GCA_964651735.1 uncultured Gammaproteobacteria bacterium
CTCCTCGTCGTCCGGGTCGACAGCGTCGGCGGTGGGGTCGTTGAGCTTGCCCGCGTAGTAATCTAGCAGCAGCTCCAGCGCCCTCGAGCCGTAGCCCATGCCTGCGCCGCAGTGGTGAGAAGGCGCTGTGCGCAAAACGGGCACCAGGCAATCGTCACCCTGGTAGTTGGGATGCGTTGCGATTCTCACCACACGAACGCCCTGCACAACGTGGCTTGTTGTGACACAACAACCCAACACTTGCAACGCCACCTTGAGCTGGCCAAAGTTGGGGTCCTGGTACTGCTGCGAGATGATCCAGGGAATCAAGTCGCCGCTGTCTGTCTGAGCGCGCCAGTAAGTCGCCAAAGACAGACCCAACACAACCAACCTTGTCGCTCGACGACAGCGCCTCACTCACGGCCTGCACCGGAGAGCTCAGCCTCACCATTACTGCCATGACAACACGCAACAACCTGCCGAGCGATGCCGCCCTCCAGGCACACCTGCACCGCGCACAAGATGTCCGGCAGCTCGCCCGTGTCAGCGCGCACCGGCCCCAGCAGCACGAACAAATGGTGCGCCGGCGCGTCGCTCATCAGCAACAAGTCGTTGGGCGAATTCTGCAAGACGCTGAGAGAGGGTCAAACTCGCGGCGCGGCCTTGCCTTGTAGTGCGAGGACACGAAGAGCGCCACCATGCGCTGCAGAAACGTCTCGCTGGCCTTGTGGAACGAGAAGAGCGCGTCCTTGTTCACGTAGTACAGGCTCGTGGTGGAGGGATGCGGGCAGGAGGCCTGAGTCTTCGTGGTCAGCAGAGCGCGTTTGTCGCAAACAGCCACGGAACAACCTGGGCCACGGGCGGGGCCAGCGTGCTGTCCAGGCACAGCAGGCGGTTGAGCCAGTGCTCCACTTCGTCGCCCTCGCTGTAGCGGATGGGCTCCTCCAGCACCAGCTCGCGCAGCACCCGCCCGCCACCGGCGGCCGCAGAGTCCCTCAGACCCTGCGCGGCGTGTGCACTTCAAGGGCTGCTCTCCAAGCAACAGCGAGCAACAAGAAACCTTGATGAGCTTGAGCGACAGCGCGCGCCCCGTGCCCTCGTAGCCGTTGACGGTGCTGGACAGGAACAGCAGATGCGGGCCGAACAAGGCGCGCACCATGGGCAGCGGGATGGCCGCCGCCTCGTCCACCACCACCAGCTCCGCGTGGCCCACCTTGGCGCCCTCGGCGGGGTGCACGTACTGGATCGTCTGCCGATGCGTGTGGTGCACGTTCACGCGCACCACGCACCCAGCGTACGCCTCGTCCGTGCTCGTCAGCAGCTCGTAGTCCTGGTGCTCCTTGTACGCCAACGCGTCAAAGCCCTGCAGCACAAAGTCGAAGAAGGTGCGCAGGTTGTCGGGATGCGGGGACGTGACGAAGATGTTGGAGTATCCCATGGCCACCGCGCAGGCCACCGCCAGCCCCAGCGACGCCGACTTGCCTCGCCCACGTGCCGCCGTGCACACCACCGTGCTGCGCAGCGTCTTCTCCGTGATGGCCTCGATGAACACCAGCAGGGCCTGCGCATCATCATCAACGTCATCCCTTTCCATGCGCAGCAGCAGCAGCAGCAATGCTCACCTTGGCCTGGTCCAGCGTGCGCGTGCGCTTGACCAGCGCGCCCACCATGTCCGTGTCCTGCAGCGACAGCTTGAGCTGCTCCAGCTCCGCCTGCTTGGGCGACTGGGCCAGGGCCACCGAGGCGGGCAGCGGCGTGATGCCGCGGATGTGGCTCGAGATGGGCAGGATGTTCAGCTCCTCGTCAGCCACCAGACAGGTGGGGCACGAGCCCAGCGACAGAATGAAGCGCTCCACGAAGCGCCCCGTCACGTGCTGGTGCGTGGCCGTGCGCAGGCGCGCGTGCACGTCCATGGTCATGGTGTACAGCTGGCGCAGCGACGACATCGACTTGAGCAGCAGCAGCACGCAGCCGCCGCCCTCCACCGTCTCAATGGTGCGCGCCAGCACGTTGGGCGTGATGGACTCAAAGTCCTGCAGCACCAGCATGCCGAATGTGGTGCCCAGAATCTTGTGCGTGTCCTTGTAGAAGCAGTAGCGGATGTTGGTGGAGCTGATGAACAGGTCAAACGTGTCGCTCTTGCGGTTGGGATCCAGCAGTCCGCGCTGCGCCTGCTTCTGCACACACAGCGGAGGGGGTGTCAGACAGGGTGTGGGCAGGGTGGTTGGGGGGCTGGGCGGACCTTCATCTTCTTCAAGCGCTTTTGCTTGTTGACCGAGAAATCCAGCTCCTGCTTGTAGCACCACAGCACGCTGGGGCGCGCCTTGACGGCTGCCTTGGACAGCAGGTAGTGGATGTTGACCACTTGCTCGCGCGCGCGGTCGCCCACAAGCACGAAGAATGAGCGGTGCCCGGAGCGCACGCCGTTCTCGAGCAGCGTCTTGACGCGGCCGTCGATCTTCTTGCGCACGCCAGGCGTGCTGGCCGGCGGCGGAGGGGCGCTCATGGCTTCACGCTCGCTGCCGACGGATGATGCACGTTCACAGCGGCGTCACAGAACTCCCCCAGGGCACACACGCTCAGCCCCGCGAAGTGAGATGAAGCCCAGCGAGGCACAGGTCCCGCGGAGATGCAACCAACAAGCCTCGGGTTGACCCTTTTTGCTTGTTTTGGCTTGAACGCATTTCACATTCTTGACGAAGACTCGCAGGGCAACAATCCAGCTGTGCAGTGGGAAGCAGGGTCAGCAACTAGTTCTCCACCACACGCCAAACAACACCAGCAAGCCCGCGGCTTGGGGTTGCCACACAAGGGCCAAC
>CAZYYU010000068.1:0-13069 GCA_964651735.1 uncultured Gammaproteobacteria bacterium
GCAGCAACAAGTGTAGGAGTCGCCCTCTGTCAACAGCAGCGGCAGCAGCAGCAAGCATCCGCTGCTTGGTGCACGACCGTGCGTTTGGCCACCATGGCGGCTCCCACCAACGCGTCCCGGGTCAAGGCCGTGCTGGAGGAGTTCGACCTTGAAGGTGCGTGTCCGGCACGGCACACGGGGCGCCTGGGTCGCAGCGGGAATTTGAAAACGCGCGCGAACACCCGCACACACACGCTGACGCGCGGCCGCGCAGTGGAGACGCGGTGCCAGGAGATGGAGAGCTGTGCAGTGCGGCTGCAGCAGAACATGCGCGACCAGTTCCGCATCCAGCTGATGAAGCTGCCGTCCAGCATCCGCAGGATGCCTGTCAGCGAGTTCTTGGAGGTGTATCACGCGGACGTGAATGCAGTCGTCAGCGCAGAGGTCATCAAGTCCAAGAACCAGGCCATTGTGGGCGCCGCGGCCCCGTCAGTCAATGTGCTCCGCAGCGGCGCAGCCGTGGCAGCAAAGCGTGAGTCGCGATGACTGGGAGTGGTTGCTGTGGTTGTGGTGGAGGTGGTTCGTTGTTCTGATGCCGCTGCAGCGTTGCAACGCACAGCGCCAGCGAAGGAGGGCGTTGCAGGTGCGTGCATGGCTGCAAAAGGTTGTTTTCTCACGCGAACGGCCGCTTCCATGATCAGCATTCGACATTTCCAAGCTGCAGGGCATGGGGGTTGACGAGCAGCTGCGCTATCTGCAGGCCATGCAGTCGCAGATTGAGGCTGTGGCCTCACAGCTCAAAGCTGCGGCCAAGTGATGGGCACCGGCTCAATCGTGGAGGGATGCTTGGGGCGCGCACGCATGCAGTGCTGACGAGCGAGAAAAGTGAAAGCCCGCAAGGAGGAGGAGGGGCGCTGCCTGCGCGTGGGGGGTTGAAGTCATGCAGCCACAGCACGGGCCGCCCCACCAGCATCAGCAGCCGCCGCACGCGCCCCAGGGAGGCGGCGGAGGCGGGCTGGACGATGTTCCAGCCACGCCGGAGAACGTGATTCGCATGCTGCAAGTGCTGCACTCGGACTACACCAAGTACAGCCAGGCGGACAGGTAGAGGCGCGCAAGGGGGAACAAAAAAAAGGGCGCGGGCGTGAAAAGCGCTGAGCGCTCTGGCAGGTGGTTGACGAGGTTTCAGAACGACTCGGCGGCGTTTGGCATCTCGCTGCGATTGTTGGAGCACCCGGTTTGTGGGCTTTGCGCGGGGGGCCGGGGTGTGGGGCTTTGCTCACTTGCCCGCGCAGATGGAGGAGGTCCGCGTGTTTGCGTCGCAGACGCTGAAGCACTGCTTGACCAAGAGCGGGTGAGTTTCGCGCGCGGGCTGCCCTTGCCACTGAACCCCCAAGGCAGGCGCCAAATGACGCCGGCGGACCGCAAGCAATACCAAGGTGAGTGACGCAGCAGTGGTGGCGGGAGAAGGCCTCAACCTGTGGCCCCCCAAGGGGTCATGGCCAACGTGCTGGCGGCCAACTGGAACGCCAACAAGATCATCATGACCAACCTGGCCATCTGCCTGGTGCTGCTGCTCATTCAGGGCGTGCAAGAGTCGCCGCAGCTGCTGGGCGACCTGCTGGAGTGGGGCAAGGCCAAGCAGACCAACCTGCTGCCCATGCTGCGCGTGCTGAAGGAGCTGCCCACGGAGGCGTTCAACGGGCGCGCGGTGGACAGGGAGTCGCTGAGCAAGCTGGGGCCGGCGCTGATGATGCAGTCGGAGCTGTTGTGCACGGTGGTGGCCGCGTTCCTGAACAACCCCGACGGCGGCATGGACCTGCGCATGGAGGCGCTGGAGGTGGCCAAGAACTGGATCCTGAACCACCTGATCCCGGTGCCGCTGATCCAGCAGCACCTGCTGCGCCCCATCATGAACTACGTGGTGGACTTCTCGCAGCAGGCGCAGCAGCTGAACGCGCCCGCGGTGGTGCCCGTGGTGTGCGAGGTGGTGACGCTGTGCCTGCTGATGCCGCAGATGAAGGACTTCCCGCAAATCGTGGTGGCCATGTTCGAGTGGCTGGGCACGCGCGCCAGCTCGTGGATCGTGGGCCTGTGCACGGGCATCCCGCCCGAGGTGCACACGGAGCGCGACAACTACGCGGGCGGCGCCGAGAAGGGCAAGGCGTCGCTGCTCAAGCGCGTGCTGGGCGTGTACGTGCCGTGCCTGCAGGAGTTTGTGGAGGAGATGGCGCTGGGCACGAATCTGGTCAAGCAGCAGGACGACTCGGTGCTGCAGATGGCGTTCATCAACAACATCAACACGCTGGTCACGGTGCTGGCGGACACGCGGCTGCCCATTAGCAAGACGGCGGTGGACTGTCTGTTCTCCATCTGCGTGCGCGTGCAGCAGCAGATGAACACGTCGGGCAGCAGCTGGGTGAGCGAGCGAGGGCCGGAGGGGGCTGCACGCGCGCTCACGGGCGCGAGCAAGGTGTGGCGCGTGAAGGACGGCCAGTGGTTTCTGGGCGCGCTGCAGTCCGTCTTTCGGCACGTGCTGCACAACAACACGTTCCGCTTCCCCACGCACGACCTGACGTTTTTCCACTCGGACAAGGCGTGTGCCAGGTGAGAGGCTGTCATCGAGAGGCCGGGCGTTGTTGAGCTCGTCGCGCCGCAGCACGTATCGCGAGGACATTCAGGACTATCGCCACAAGAGCAAGAGCGGCGACCTGCTCACGGTGGCGCACGAGCTGCACTCGCAGGTGCGCGAAGCGGTGGTTGCGCGGCGGCGGGTTTGACGCGCGATCCTTCGTGGCAGGCCGATGTGGGACACAAGCGCCCGCTGCTGTGGAGCGTGTCGTTTCTGTGCGCGGAGATTGAGCGGGCCGCCAAGATCCTGCAGAGCAACGTGCAACAGGTGAGTTGGGTTGGGTTTGAGGGGGTTGGGACGTCTGGTGACGATGAGACGAGCACAGGAGAAGAACTTTGCGTACCGCAAGTTGGAGGCCTGTGTGTGGGCGTTTGCGCAGCTGCACGAGGGCTCGCTCATCAGCCAGAAGTGCACCATGCAAGTGCTGGCCACCATGAGGCTTCTGTGCCAGCTGCAGGTGAGAGAGAAGAGGGTTGTTGTTTCTCGTTGCATGACGCACTTTCAGTACAACGCCATCCTCACGACCACGAGCGCCATCTTCATGTCGTGCTACGTGGACGTGCTGGACGCGGCCACGGTGCAGGACGTGAAGGCGGTGGTGGAGTTCGTCATCACGCAGTGCATCGGCGGCGGTGAACGCGACCTGACCGTGGCCAACAAGGACTTTCGTCTGGTGCTGACGACGGTGCTGCGCGATGTGGCCATGGTGGGCTTTTGAGGAATTGGAGGAGGAGGAGGCTCACACTCAGCTGCTGCAGTGCAAGTCGCAGAAGGTGCTGGAGGTGGTGCGGCAGCAGGTCAGCAGAACCGCCGTTGTTTCGTAGGGCTTTGGGCCCGCTCACCACTGCTGTTGTTGTTGTTGTGCAGGGCATCTTGCCTTTGGCGCAGAACGTGGATCAGCGCATCAAGCCGCCCAAGATGGTGCAGGACGAGACCAAGGCAAAGGAGGCGGCTGGCCGGGGTTGGTGGTTGGCGCTGACCTGTGCCCGGTGCAGGTGGATCAGGAGCACTACGGAACCAAGCAGGACACGGACGCCGAGTCTGAGTACGCCACGTTTGAGCTGCGGCTGCGGGGCCGCATCGCGCAGGTGTGCATTCGCGTTGTTGTGGTGTGTGTGTGTGTGTGTGTGGCGCTCCTTCCCCCTGACCGAGGAGGGGGCGCGGCAGGGCATGGTGCAGCTGGCGGTGGAGAAGGCGTCGTCGTCGCGCGGCGCCGGCGGCCTGGTGCAGGGCGGCCACAACCTTGTGCGCTGGGTGGTACGGTGCCCTGTGCTCAGCTGCTCCGGCGTCACACCCCCCCGCTTCTGTGTTGCAGGTGTACCCCATGCTGGCGCAGCTGGATCGCTGGATCACCAGCAGCAACCGCGCGTTTCTGTGCGGCATTTCTGGCGAGGTACGGCCCTGCAGCGGCGGCAGCTCACCGCAACTCACCTCCCCCCAACCAGCTCTACGTGCTTCACATGGTTGAGTGGCGGCGGGCGTTTCGTGTGCTCGGGCCTCATGGCACGCCGCAGGCCCTGCTCCCGCTGCAGCAGTGCTGCTCGCTCATGAGCACGCCGGGCGAGTGCCAGGTGGAGCCAGCGCTCCTCCCCTCTCCTCGCTCTCACGCCGCCTTGCAGGGGCCGCCCATTGGGCTGTCGCAGTTCCCGGGCGTGCCCAACGAGGACAAGCCGCTCATCCCCGAGCTGTGCATGGTGCGCGGGTTTGCGCTGTGTCGCGCCTCTTCACGGGCCAGCTGTGCAGGTCATCATCAGCATGGCGCGCGCCATCTACAAGAAGCACATGACGTCGCAGAACATTGTGCGGCACCTGCTGACGCTGTTCCAGCGGGTCAGGGCGCTGCGCGATGCACGCGTGTGTAATTGATGGGCTGACTTGCTCGGCGCAGGTCGCGCACTTCTGCCTGAAGGACGCGGAGAAGATTCCGCCCATGGGCAAGAAGTTCCTGGCCGAGGTGGTGGAGATGACGTCCTACCTGTACGCCAACACCAACGCGGGCCAAGAGACGGCCTACCTGCTGCTGCGCAAGGTGAGAGCAGCAGCGGCGGCGGCGGCGGCTCACCATGGCTTTTTGCAGATCTCCACGTCGCTGCTGGGCTTCACGCTGCCCAAGCACGGGCCCCCGCAACAGCTGGCTGCCGTGCACGCGGTGCGTTGATGGGAGGCGGCTGCGGCTCTGGGCATCGCTGATGAGTGGTGGTGCAGGCCCCCGACATGCCGGAGCGCTTTGCCTTTGTGTACCAGATCGCGTCGTCCATGTGCCTCATCGGCGAGCTGTGCGCGCAGGCCCTGCCCAAAGTGAAGCCCAACGTCAAGGTGAGCCGCCCCGTTGACTGAGCGGTGCGCGTTGCTGACGAGGACGCGACAGAACGTGCCCATGGGCAGCGTGGCCATTGCGCGGCTGCGCTTCTACTTTGAGTGAGCTGAGGGCCAGCTCGTTTGCATTGCTCACTGTGCCGACGCGCAGGTACCTGCTGCACATTATCACGTTGGCGCCGCAGATATTCTATTCGTCGGCCCCTCAGTCGCAGCAGAACGCAAAGGTGAGGGGAGCTGTGCTGCTCGCTCGCGTGCTCGCGTCTGACGAGTGGCACATTGCAGACGCAGCCGCTGCTGGAGCGCTGCTACATGGTGCTGTCCATTGTGCTGCTGTCGGCCGACAAGAAGGCGCTGATCAAGGCGTCGCTGTCCGTGTTCGCCAAGCTGGCCAACGAGGTGAGGCGGCGGTGGCGGTGGCGGTGGTGGGTGCCGCTCACGGCCATTGGCTACAAAGACGCGCCCCAACTGCGTGCCCATGGTGGCCGCCATGTTCGGGGAACGGCTGACGCATCTGCTGCCGCCGCTGTTCTGGATCGTGCTCAAAGTGCTGCGCGGCGAGGTCGACGACACAGACAGCAACTCGTCCATCATCAGGCAAGGCGGTGTGCTTGCATGTGCGTGGTGCGCTCACGCTGTGGCAGCGTCACGGCGTCGCTCATCTGCGACCTGAACAAGCACTACCAGCAGCAGTTCCAGCCCGCCATTGCCACCGTGGTGCGCCAGATGGTCGAGGAGCGTGTGGGCCAGGAGATGGCCGCTCGCTGGGCACATCGCTTCGTGGTGCAGAGCGCCGCGGTGGACCAGTGCCGCCAGTGCATCAAGGACTTTCTCGGTGAGCGACCCGCCTTGTGCCTGGTCACCCACCTCACGCTGCTGGGTGGGCAGAGCAAAACTTCTTGCAGTAAAGGGCCAGTTTCATCGCGCCACGGCGGCGGCCTCTGCGGGCCGTCCAGGCTCGCACGCTGGGGGGACGGGAAAGGGTGCGCGGTCACTGCGGCGACTTCAAGTAGTCCATGAAGGTGGCCACGTACTCTGGAGCAGCAAGCAGCAGCAGTGGGTGAGAAAAACAGACAAGCCACGCGCGCTGGTCACCCGCGTAGGAGGCCTGCAGATCCGCATACGGCTTCTCTGCCAGAGCAGCGAGCGCAGCCACGTCGCCCTGCCACCCAAACACGTGGGCTGGGCTGGGAACGAGGGGGGCCAAAGTGGCAGACCTCTGAACACTGGTCAATCTGCTTCTCCATCTCCACGCAGAGCGTGGGCAGCTTGGACGCCCCGAGCTGCAGCGAGGAGCCCTTGTGCCAGCGTGAGACCGCAACGGCAAGAGGACAAAACGGAACCTTGATGCTGTGGGCGCGGAAGTACGAGTCCTGCGCGAGGCTGCGTTGAGCGCCACGCTGGGGGTTGGAGCCGCAGTGGGCACCGCACCTTCTTGTTGCCAGCCAGCAAGGCGCTGCGCAGCGCAGTTACGTGCTCGCCCGAGGCCTCCTTGAACATGTCCAGCAGCTCCAACTCAAAGGCGCGGTCACCGCCAGTGCTGTCGTGAAGCGCGGCCACATCCTGCAGGGCGAGGGAGGCCGTCAAGAGCACACAACGGGAGCAAAGCCGCTACCAGCCCGCGGCCCTTCCACGGATCCCGCGGCGCGACGGAGCCACTGGCGTTGCGAGAGCTGTCCATGGGGGTGGCAGCAGCACCTCAGGACGGCGGAATTTCTGTGAGCCGGGCGGGTGACAAGATCAGCCGATCGCGGCACCGTCCCATCTGGCACGGAATGCAATGCAGCAAGGCGCGCGGCTGAGCCGGACTGAGGGAGGCAAAAACGCGCGGCGCTGCAAGAGGGGCGCGCCTGACCAGCGGTTCTTGGGAGGGGAGGCAACTGTGGCGCGCGGTGGGCTGGAGCCGCAATGGAGAAGAGTGGCGACGAGCACGACGACCTTGGGCTGCAGATCCCGCTTGCGGCGCTGCTGAGCCAGTTCGACTGCCCCATCTGCTATGAGTGCGTTGCTCTCGGGGGGCTGCCTTGCCTTTGCTTGGAGACTGCAGCGAGCGTTTTGTCGCCGCGTTTCGCCCAGTTTCGCGGAAGCTCTGAACCCGAGCCGACTGCAGGCAGCTCAAGAGCTGCGTGATGACGCCTTGTGGCCACAACTTCTGCCAGGCCTGCATCGCCGAGTGCCTGAACCGCAAGCACGCGTGCCCGCTGTGCAACAAGGAGTGCACCGTCAAGCAGTGCTACGCCAACCTTCAGCTCGACAACCTCCTCACGGTGTGCGCGTTGCAGGCGGGGCTCGCTGGCTCACTTGTTGTGCGTTGCAGAGCGTGGTGGCGGAGAAGGAGAAGGCCTCCAAGAAGTACTTTGAGGACTTGTTCAAGAAGAGCGGCGAGTACGCGGCGGCGCCCACTGCTGCAGCAGTGCCTGCAAGGTGCGGGGGTGCGCGCTTGGTGGGGTTTTTGTGTTTCACTGCAACGCGCAGCGCCGTGGAGCCAGAGTCGAAGAAGCACTTCTCGCCCATTGAGTCGCTCTTCCAAAAGGTTCTTTCTTTCCCCCTTTGCCGTGGCCGGCCCACTGAACGGGCCCTGGGCGTGCAGCACATGCGCCGCACGCTGGCTGAGTTCACGCAGTACAACGCCACGCTGCAGGAGCGGCGCGACAGGGCCGTCCAGCACATCAGAGACGTGTGCGTGTGTGCGTTGCTGCTGGTTGTGCGCTCATCGTTGCCGCTGCCGCCAGGTACGTGGACAAGATGGCCAGAGCGAAGAGCACGGCTGATGCGCAGCACAATGGTGCGCTTGCTTGCATTGTGGCTGCTTTGCCTTGACAAGTGCGTGGCAGGGGCGGCGCCGCGCAGTGCACTGGAGGCGGTGCTGGGCCCGCTGGGTAAGGCGCTGTTGCGGCGGTTGATGCTGACGACGCGTGCAGAGAGGGACATGAGCGCAGAGATTGCAGTGGTTCGCGAGTCCTTTGACAAGTCCGTGAGCTCGCTGCTGCAGTCGTTTGATGCGCACATGACGCGCGCTGGTACTTGCGCCTTTGCTACCGCTTTCCTGCACTTTGGTTGACGGCTGCAGCTCCTTCGATGGCGGCCCTGCCTGTGCTCGTGTCGGCCGTGGTGGAGGCATCGCAAACGCTCGTGGCGGGCATCACCATCCAACCCACGGGTGCGTGTGCAACACGGAAGATGCCAGGCTTGCCCCGCTCACGGCCCTGCAGACACGCTCAAGGAAGTGCGGGCTGCGGTGGTGGAGCGACTGGCTGCGCAGGGCAACCCTGTTGTATCGTTCAACGAGCGGTGCTTGTTCATGCTGCAGCGTGCGTGCGACGCACCCGGCCAGCTGCAGGTGAGAAGGAGGGGTTGAGCGGGAGATGGCAGTGCCACGCCGCTGCTGACGCTTGGTCGCAGATCCTGGACGAGGGGACGCCCTTGGGCATGCTCAAGATCGAGCCTGCTTCGCGGCTCGTTTGGTGCGGCGACGTCAAGCTCAAATCAGATGTGAGCTGGCGGCTGCAGGCACTGCGCGTGGTTGGCTGACTCAGGAGGCCGCCACCAGGTTCCAGCCCTGTGCTTCAGCGTGACGTACAAGAAGGACGGCAAGGAAGCAGTCGACTACTACTCGTGCAAGCAGGTTGCGGGCCTGTTGGCGCCGTGCCGTGCGCGCTCACGCTGTGCAGTGCGGCATCAGCTGGGTCTGCACCAACTGCGCCAAGCATTGCCATGCCGGTGAGCAAGCAGGGGCCGGGGAGTGGTTTTTTTTGCCGACGAATCCCCCCAAGGGCACGAGGTCAAGCTGTATCTCAAAGCGCACGTTCCCACGTGGGCTTGCTGCTACTGCGCCAAGAAGACCAAGTGTGCCCTTCTTGGCAAGTGAAGCCGTCATGCACGAAACCAAAAAAAAAGCGCGCGGCGGGAAAGGGTTTTGTCGCTTGCTTTTGCGGCGCGCGCGCGTCGCGAGCAATGGACGCGCATGCTGCTATGCGGGCCGAGTACGCAGAGGGCGTTTGCATCCCTGCGGCCGAGGTCACGGGCACGCTGGGCAAGCTGAAGCGTAAGCAGCGCACCCCCGCCCCGCCCCCCGCACTGCTGCTCGCTCACCCTGTTGCGTGGCGGGGGGCCCCAGCGGCGCGCTTCCATTGCCTGAGCTGCAGCCGCAACCTCACCATGGAGACGCGCATACGCTGCGCGGAATGCCTGCCGGTACACGGGGACGGAAGGGGCCGCCCCGCACGGCCCACCTCACCTCGTGAGGACGGCCGACAGAGCGCCACTGACGCGCACGTGGATTTGTGCCTCAGCTGCTTCTGCGCCGGGAAGGAGCCGCAGTCGCACTCCAAGCACCACAAGTATCAGGTCATGTGGCAGAGGCACGCGCGAGACACAGGCTGACGCCATGGCCAGGTGTTCAGCAACCTGCACTTTGCGCTCTTCACGACCAAGTGGAGCGCGGAGGAGGTTCGTGCCACTGCAACACCGTGCTGCGCTCTCAACGCTGCTGGCGGTGGTGTTGGTGGGATCACAGGAGATGCTTCTGCTTGAGGCTGTGACGCTGTACGGTTTCGGAAACTGGTGCGAAGTTCCGCGCCGCAGTGTGCCGGATGATGTGACCGCCACCACGCGCAGGGCCGACGTCGGGGATCACGTGGGCACCAAGAACGAGGACGAGTGCTTCGACCACTACCTATCCACGTGAGCGAGCAGCGCCTCGTGCTTGGCGGCCGCCTCTCTGACGACGGCCCTCACCACCAGGTACGCTCAGTGCAACGACGGGCTGCCGCTTCCACTTGGTCTGGACAGCAACACGCAGTCAGCGCTGCAGGTTGGGCTCTCCGGTCCTGGACGCAGTTGCGCAGCTCAGCAAAGCAGCTGCAGCAACGCAATCAGGGCGTCATACGCGTGAACGAGTTCGTGGGCCGGCACAAAAAGCAGCAGAAGAAGGTGCGTGCATGCCGCTGCTCCTTGCTCTTGTGGCCGCCGACCTGTGCGTTGCAGGCTCAGCCCTCGAACCCCATCAAGCCTGATCTGGGCGGCTACATGCCGAACCGAGGTACGGGCGGCGCTGCTGCGTTCCATTTGCACCTGATTTGGGGGGCGGTCATCAACACACACACAGGGGAGTTTGAGTTTCCCTACAACGATCAGGCAGAGGTCCACGTGGCAGCCGTCAAGTTCAGGTGACCGCCGCCCCTTCTCCTTTGCAGCGGCGGTGGTGGTGGTGGTGGTGCATGCCTTCCAACGTTGCGGCAGCCCCGAGGACACGGCCAGTGAGCGGCAGCTGAAGATGGACGCGCTGCAGGTGTACCAGCACATGCTGGAGGAGCGCGAGCAACGATCTGGTGCGGTGCCGCATTGCCTCTCGCTGTTTGCTGAGGATACGCTCAGAGTTCGCCGTGAACAACAACTTGTTGAAGTGGAAGTCGCAGCAGAAGCTGCACCGCAGGCGCGTGTGTCGGCGCGCGCGTTCTGGCTGCTGCTGACTGGGCGCGGTGCAGCGTTCCGGACGAGGCGGACCGCAAGATGCTGCAGAAGCTGCGGCCTTTCTTGCAAGTGTCGTCTCGAGACAAGTGGCAGGTTTGATGAGCGTCTCTGCGTCGCGCATCTTTCTCAGCGCGCGCAGAACTTTGTGGACGGCATGATCCGAGAGTCGTCCCTGCGGCGCGCCATTGATTACTACTGTGAGCTGCGCAAGGAGGGCGTCCGCACAGAGAGGGTGCGTGGCGCGCGCCGCTCCATTGACCGCTGCATGAGTCTCACTTGTGGCAGGATGCGGAGGACTATCAGCAGCGGGCCCGGAAGTGAGTGCTGCCACCGCCGCATCGTCCACTCAGACGGGCGGATGGGGTGCAGGCGGGGCAAGTACTTGACGCGTCGGGACGCGCCGGCAGGACCACCTCCAGGTTTGGCTGCTGGGTTGACTAGCTTGGCCTGACGCTGCTGCCCAGTGTACGAGGGGCTGGCCAGTGTGGCTCTGGCGCAGCCCCGGCAGCGCACCATGGTGGGCAGCTTCGGTCTTGGCTCTGCCGCCGTCTCGCAGCAGCAGGTCAGAGGGCTGCGAACTGGCCACCGCACAGCTCACTCTGGGCTTGCACCGCAGCTCGTTGGGCTGGAGCTGCTGTCAGCGGCGGAGCGCATGCTTGCAGCGGAGCTGGAGCTCAGCCCCCATCAATACCTGTGAGGCGGAGGCGGCGGCGGCGTGCTGCTGCATACCCAAGAGACTCCTGCAGGCTGATCAAGGAGGCGATGGTGCGCGAGGCTTGCCGTGCAGGCAGGCTGGCTCGGAACGACGCTGTGACGCTGGCTCCCTTTGAGAGCGAGAAGCTACTTGAGGTGCTCACTGACGAGCGTCCTCCGGTTGGGGGGTTCTCTCACACACGGACATGCGCAGATTTGGGACTTCTTGAACGCCAACTCTGTGTTCCCCCAAAAAGGGTGACGGGGGTTCTGCTTGCAATACACATCCCTTTGTTGTCATTTCAAAGGAGCTTCTCCTGCTCCGGCGTGAGCGGCACCGGCGTGTAGCCCTAGCAACGTGGACGTCAAGCCACGAGGTCGGGGGGGGGGAAATGCAGGAGCACCTTCTTGGACACACACGAGCGCTGCGCCTCGTTGGGCCAGTGGGTGGTGCCGTACCCGCTGCGGTGAGCAGTGCGGCGCCACTCAAGCACCTGTGCTGTGTCACGAGACAGCACGCAGCAACAGCAAGCAACTTGCCTTGGCGGAAGCAGTGCTGCGGGGCACCATGCACACCGTCTGCAGCAGCAGCAGCACGTCAAGCAGTGACGAGAGGAGGGAAGCGGGGACCGAACCTGAGTCAAGCGGGCAAGCTGGGGCACGCCACGAGCGGGCTGTCCAGTGCCCACAAGGCCGCCTGACGACGAATGAGAGCCAGAAGGATGAGAAACGGTGCCTCACCGTGGACAGTGCGCGAGTCCCACAGGATCAGGTCGCCTGCAAAACGACATCAGAGGAAAGAGAAGCACCTACAGCAGCGCCGCACCAGCTCGGGCCAGCACAAGCTGCCCTTTGTCCTGAAGGGGCGTTTTGAGACCGATTGAAACGCAGCAACGTCGCACCTGAAGCGGATCATCATTGGCGAGCATGCAAAAGTCTCCGCGGCCAGCCCAACGAGGATGACGGGCCCGCTGTGCAGCACGGACGCTGTCGCCGTTGCTGCCAGGCACAACCTGCAGCCCGCCCGACTGCGCCGTCACGTCCAGCAGCGGCACCTACGACGCTGAGAGGCGCCACAAGCAGCAGCAGCAGCCATCGCGCTCACCATGCCTGTGGGTTTCATGAGCTTTGGCCAGTAAAAACTAAGTGGCAACAACGGCTCACCCTGCACGCAGCACAGCTCGGGCTTGTCAAAGGGGTTCTGGTCCAGGTGCAGGCCCTCTGTGCGCGGCAGCCAGCATTCGTTCTCCCACTGCTAGCAGTGCTGAGGACATGGACAGCACTCCATCCCTCTCACTCACGCACCCAAGGGCGCCAGAGCAGCGTGGAGTCCATGGAGACGATCTCAAGCGTGGGCATCCGCATCAGCAGCAGCAGCACGGTCAACAGCTCGTCTCACCAGGTCATCTGTGTTCCTTGCTGGCGCTTGAGTTGGGGCGAAGCCAGGAGCGCACACGGACGTTACCAAATCGCGGCGAAGGCGGCCTTGACCTTGGGCAGGCCCCGCACGTGCCACGCAGCCTGGAGGCGCTCCTTCAGAAGAAGAGGCAGCGCACAGGCGTCACAGCAACCTTGGACTGCAACACATCGCCCTCCAAGTTGATCCCGCGGCGGTCCACTGAGAGCGGCATCAGCAACGCGCAACGTTTCAGGCTCGCCCGCACCGCGCCAGTGGTCCTCCCATGTGGGCAGGCTGTCCCGCTTCAGCCCAGGGTGGATGGCCTCGAAGCAGTCCCAGAACTCGTCGTGGATGACCGCCACCTCCTGCGCAGACGCCACGCCCCGCACCACCGCGTAGCCGTGCTGCGCCAGGTGCTGCCGCCACGCGGGGTCCTCCAGCTCAAACGAGTGTGGCGCGTCCATCAAGAAGGCAACCCCCTCAGCGAAATACGTTTTCATTGTTTGAGCAGCCTCACGGCGTGCTGCAGCGTCATGCGTCGGGCCGCATCCCACTGCGACAGGCCGACGGTGACGTCC
>CAZYYU010000069.1:0-2952 GCA_964651735.1 uncultured Gammaproteobacteria bacterium
CCCTCCTCCTCCGATGCCACTTCTTGTCTCACCCCATTCGCCGCCGCCGCCACCACCGCCACCAGGAGAGCGAGATCAAGCGGCTGCGTCTGGAGCTGGGCGACACGCAGCAGCAGCTGGAGGCCACGCGCGCAATGGCGCCCAAGCTGCAGGCTGCGCGCGAGTCGGAGGCGGAAAGCAGCCGCCGCGAGTTGCACGAGTTGACCGCCGGGTCCGTTGTCGGTTGGTTTGGTGCTGCCTTGCTCGCACTCACGACAGCGGAAGGTACGAGGCGGAGCTGGCGGCGCTGCGTGAGCGGCTGCGCAGCGTGGCCGCGGTGCGCGCGTTGCAGCAGAGGCGCGCCGATGAGGTGGCCCGCGCTCCCGCCGCCGCCGCCGCAACCGCTGTCACCGCTGCCACTTCCGATGTCGCTGCCGATGCTGCCGCGGACGGCCCCGCCAGAGTGTGTCACGCGTGCGCCAACACCATCAAGAAGGTGCGGGGAGACGGGCTGTGGTGATGCTGCTGGGGTCACCGTTGGTTTTTGCAGCCCAACGCCAAGTTCTGCCCCAAATGCCGCACAGAGCTGCCGCCGCCCGAGCAGACGCCGGCCCCGTCCACTGCGCCCGTCGCCAGGTGAGTGTTTGGTTGGTTTGGCGATTCGTTGCTGACGACGCTGAAGCAGCAACGGGGCCGAGTCGCCCTCCACGTCGCGCAAGAAAGTGGTGGGCCGCCGTCAGGTTTGTTTGCTTTTGTTGTTTTGTTTTGTTTGTTTGCGCTCACTGGCGCGTGCAGAGCATGCTCGTGGCCGAGCCTCTGTCATCGCCGCCGCTGTCATCGCGCAGGCACGTTCTGCGCCCCTCCTCGGCTCTTCACACGCTCACCAGCCTGCTTGTTTGTTGACTGTTGCACACGCACAGCTCGCACGGCTCGTCCACTGCATCCGCGGCGCCGGCAACAGCAGCAGCGAGTTCCGCGGGCGACGCAGCGCAGCCCGCAGTCACGCCGCCCATGGGTGCGCTTTGTGTTTGGCTGGCTGTTTTGTTTGTTGCATTTGTTGTTCGGCGGATGTTTGCTGTCCAATTGAAGCGTTGCTGCGTCCACAGAGCGTCAGCCAACGGGCTCCATGGCGCGGCGCCGTCGCGACCCCAAACGATCCGCGGTCACCATGCAGGTTTGCGACCTCCCTCTCCCCCAAACGAGTGCGCAGCTGACGAGGGGGAGGCTTTTCAGTCAGTGCTGGGCGCGCACGATCCGTGCCTGCTGTGCAGCTGGTACAACCCCACCGACGCCAAGCAGTGCGCCAAATGCGGGGCTAACCTCAAAGAATGAAGCGAATCACTGTGTTCTTTGCTGTGCTCTCCGCGCCGCAGCTCGACTTGCAAGGACAGAGACGCAGGTGTGTGTGTTATGTATTGCGCCTGAGGCGGAACAGCTGCCAGCTGAGCAGCGCGCCGTACAGGTGGCGCCACGTGAACTCGGGCCACAGACACGAGTACACCGCGAACTGCGCGTGCCCCGTCTGGTACAGCAAGAAGTCCGACAGCCTGGTCTGACTGGCCTGGCAACAGCGACGTGAGCGAGGCTGCGCGAACAACCAAAGCACAACACACACCGTCCGAATCAGCAGGTCGGGAAAGTCCGTGCCCGTGAACAGGGAGCGCTCAAACGAGGCCACTGCAGCGCAGCGACGTCACCACGCCAACGCCAACCACCAAAGCACACAGCCTGCCAACCCGTGACGCGGTCGGGGTTGCCGGCTGCGGACGAGATGGCCGAGCGGACGGCGCACAACTGATGGGCGAGGGGGCTGTGAGGAGGAGGTGGCGGTGGAAGCAGCCACTGCGCACCATTTCATGCGACGACGTGTAGGGGAAGCACAGATTCAACCGTGGTCCTGGCAGACGCGCGCCGTCAAGGCTGGCGCGCGAAGCAACAGCACACTCACCGCTGTTTTGGGCCGTCCTGGAGGTCACCCGCTCCACCACATCCCTGGTCCGCCACAACAACAAGCTGCTGAGCCCACACAGCCATGTCGCCGGGCACACACTCCGCCTCACCGCACATCCGGGGGCAGCAGACTCAGATCGCCCATGACGCACACGCGCACCTGGTACCGCGTGACCAGATCCGTGTGGTGCAGCATCTGCGCCAGCTTGTCCCTGCAACAACGCAGTGGACTCGGTGAGTGGCAGGAGGGCTTCCCAACAGGAGAGAGGGGGGCCCCGCAACTTGGCCAGCGCCATCAGCGTGTCAACCTCCTTCTGCGGCCGCTTGAAGTTCTCGATGGAGAAGGCGTACACTTTGTGCAAAACGTGAGCAACCCCGCAGTTCGCCGAGGCACACCCGTTACTCACCCGTCAGCGTCTTCACCCCCACGTCGAAGCACCACTCCAGCGTCTCGTGCAGCGTGTCGAACCCGAGCTGGCCCCACCACCACGGTCAGCAAGGGAGCGCCGGCACAGCAGTGAATGGCACCTGATGGCCTTGCGTCCTCTCCAGGTTCAACTTGGCTGCGTAGCGCCGGTTGCCGTCCAAGATGATGGCAACGTGCCTCGGAGCCCACTGCAAGGAGCGCTTGCGTGTCCACGGTGAGGCCAAGCCCCCCCATCTCCCGACAGGTCCGTACCACAGCGCTGGCAATGGTCCTCCGAAGCCACTCGCCCAGAGCCCAACAGCTCCGCTTGCTGCGCTTGCTGGCTCCCGCACCGAAGCGCTGTCGTCGACGCAGCGCTTGAGAAGGAGTCCCCAGCGCGCCACATTCACCCTGCACCGACCTCACGCACGCGTTCCAGCCCATTGTCGTCGTCGGCGGCTGGAGACGGCCGCACCAGCCCAAGCACCAACGCGAACAAGGCCGCGAGCAAGCCCTGCGCCCCCCGTGAGGGGCAACGGCACAGCCACAGTGCCACACACCATGGTTGGGGACCAACCAGCGTGGCCTGACCGCACGAGGACCCCTCTCGTCCAAGC
>CAZYYU010000069.1:3052-13023 GCA_964651735.1 uncultured Gammaproteobacteria bacterium
CCGAACAACATGGGTTCTTCAGTTGAGCTGCACGTACTTGGCCTTGGGCCTCTTGCAAACGCAGTACACGAGGATCAGAATCTCGATGATGATGAAGATCACCACCTGGTGTTGCAGGCAAGTCAGCCGCAACGCAGCAAGCACAAAGCGCGCCACGCAACTGGAATGCACATGATGGGAATCGTGAGCTTGTACCGCGGAACACACCGCAAGCCTGGCAGCGGTGGTGAGCAGGTGGACGCGAAGAACAAGGGGACGCCGCACCAGCAGCCAGCAGGTTGGTCACATCCACAGCGCCACCGTGCCACTTGGCGCTCAAAAGCCACGAGTTGTTCATGCTCCCGCTGTCCCAGCAGAAGCGACCCTTGAGCAAGGACGGGGAGGTGACGGGAGACGTTGCGACGAGGTCAAGGGGCGCAAACCTCGCCGACAGCAGTGTGGTTATCATCCGTGGCGGGAACTTCGTACTCCACCATCTCGTAGGTGTACTTCACTGCCACGTGCGTGAGCAGAGCAGCAACCTTCCACTCTCCCCTGGCACCTGAGCCCACGGTGCTGCTCTGCAGCTTGAAATTCTTCTCGAACACAAACGCCCACGTGTCGCTGGTGTTGATGGGCGGCGCGACCATGACGCCCTGCGCGCGGGCGGGTGGATGAGGAGGGCGCTGAGGGTGTCCAAGCACTGAGCAATGCCTTGGACACGTTGAGCATGGCCAGCACATGGTGGTCATCGTAGTCAGGGTCGTGGTCCTGCGTGCAGCGCTGAGCGAGAAGCAACGTCGTGACGCGAAAGCCAGAGGCCCAACCTGGCCATCCACGTAGAAGCGCGGCGCAAAGTACACGTTGACCGAGTAGTTGAAGGCAAACTCGGCCTTGGCCTTGGCACCTGCATCGCGACGCGGTGAGGCACAAACACAGCGCACACGGCATGCACGCACCAGGGTGCATGATGGCCTCCCAGTACTCGAACAGGTCGTCGGGGTTGCCAATGGCCTGCCGCGCAAGGACGAGGGGCGTGAGCAAAGGCGGTCGTGGCGGGACCCTTCGCGGACCTGTGTGAACGTGTAGTTCAAGTGGTGCGTCAGGGGCGGCGTGGCGCCCAGAGGCAGAGCGTGCAGCGCGATGTCGTCTGAATGGCGAGGGGCGGGGGCCCTTGAGTGGAGGCGAGCACAGAGCACCCAAGGCACCTGCACTGCGGTTGTTGTGCGAGTCGAACTGCAGGCACTCGCACCACGTGGTGGACCAGGTCGGCGTGTAAAAAAAGGTGTCGCCGCCTGCAGCTTCGCTCAGCCATCACAAGCCAGTGCCCACGCTGCGCAGCTGCCCGCCGCCGCAGCCAGTGCAAACCCGGCCTCCACCCCCCAAGGCTGGCGCTGCCCCACGTACCGACCATGCGTATCTCCTCCAGGAACGTGGGCGGCCCGCTCATGAGGTAGAACATGAAGAAGCTGGCCGCGATGAACAGCAACGTCGTGCACACGGCTGTGATCTGCCCTGCTCGCCCGACCACGAGGCAAATGAGACGTCGGGGCGCAAGGATGCGGCCGCCAACCAACCCGAGCAGTCGGGCCGTCCCCCACATCCTGCCCGGTTGCGCGCCGACATGGCAGGGCCCCCGGACGACGCCCTGTGGCAAACGCGCGACTGCAAAAAAAACACCGCACCTGGGAGGGTCGGGGGATGCTGCAACCGCGCTGAGGAGGACGCACTGATTCAGGAGACTCTCGGCGTGCTCTTGCTTGCTGGCGTTGTTTGTGCGCGACCCGCCGCACCAGCAGCCTTGCTTGTCAGTCCTGGCACTGCTCCAGCACTTGGGCCCAGCCGGCGCACACAGCTCGCTCGCCACCGCGGCCTTTTTTCACTGCACCAAGCGCTGTCCGCGTGGTCAGGCATAGGCCCGGGACACCGTCGACGCGCGCGCCACACTGCCCTTTTGCCGGAGAGGCGACGCTGGGCCGATGCTGCCGTCACCGGAGGACATGTTGATGCCTGCGCGGCACCCGAGCAGCAGCGGCATGCTGGGCCCGTTTGGCGGAGCGCGCATGCAAATGCCGACCGAGGCCGCACCTGCGCTGGGAGACGCGGAGGTTGCGTTGCGTTTTTGTTGCAGCGCACGGCTCAGTGCCTTGGTTGCCGCAGGACCTGGAGTGGATCGTGGCTGCAGCGGCCAAACCCATTGACGAGTGGTTGCTGCAAGTGATCAGCGCCGAGGTGGCGATGCGGGCCGAGCTGGAGCGGAAGAACCAGGAGCTGCAGGTAGAGGGAGGAGGCTGGCGTGCGCGTGGCTTCCTTTGACGCTCGCGTGTTCAAGAAGCAGAACGAGGACCTGCAGGGTTCATGGCAGCAGCTGAAGAGCGAGCTGGAAAAGGTTTGTGATTGCACCCGAACGAGCGAGCGCTCACGACGCGCGTGCGTGCGCTCCAGGTGCGGACGAAGCGAGAGGAGGCAGAGCGCGAGCAGGAGAAGCTGAGCCACGTGCAAACGCAACTGGAGGCCAATCTGGCCCGCATGGCGTCCGAGTCGCGGCAGTTTTGGGAGGACATGATGCAGCAGTTCCAGGCCGAGCTGGACCGGCTGCGGCGTGAGCGAGCGTGAGGAGGCCTCCCCCCCTGTCTTGTCTGGCGCGGCTGCTGTGTGCACTCAACGGGGCCCCCGCAGCATCGCGGATGAGCGTCGCGTTGCCGCTGACCGCAGCCGGGACTCCATCCGCAAGAAGATGCAGGCCAAGAACAAGCTGCTCGAGTCGCGTCTGGCCGAGGTTGCGCTGCGTTTGCATCGGCGTGTGTGTGCGTGTGTGCATCTGACGAGTCCGCGCAACAGGAGCGTGCCTGGTTCGAGAAGGCGCAGCGGGAGCACACTGCAGCGCTGCAGACGGCCAACGCAGATTCCGGTGAGCGTCGCTGTGAGGCAGCGGCTCTTGGGTCTGACTGGAAGAGCCTCCCAAAGAGGCCAAGCTGAAGGAGATCAACATGCGCGCCATCCACAAGTGCAAGGTGCGTGCGTGCGCGGTTCTGCGCTTCTCTGAAGCTCGAGCTTCAGGAGTTGGAGCAGCAGCTCGAAGCAGAGCGGCGGGACAAGCAAAAGGTTTGGCGGCTGCGCTGTGTGCCAAGGCGGGCGCTCATTCATCCGATCGCCAGGCGTTGCTCAAAGTGCAGGAGCTGGAAGTGTATTACCAGGCCGAGATCTGGACCCTGGTACTGCGCCGTGCCACAGACGACGCGCCAGAATGCTGAGCGCGAAGCACGCAGGAGGCCAACAAATTTGAGGCGACGCAAGTCAAGGACCAGCTGGACTTGGAGCGGGTCAGCAACGAGGTTCTGCGGCGCGAGCTGCAACGCGCACAGAGTGCCTTGGAGAGTGAGTGCACGCCCCTCCACAACACGCGTCGCTCATGCGCCGATGCCAGAGACGAGCCGTGACCTGAGGGACGCAGTGCAGCAGACAACGGAGCTGCAGCTGCACGTATTCCAGCAGGAGTTGCGCGCCGCAGAAGCCGGTGAGAGAGAGACTCTTCCTCTGCTGTATTGGGTGGGTCTCACTGTGTTGTGGGCAGAGCGACGAGAGGAGACGGCCAAAGTCAACCAGACACGTTGGGAGGAAGCTGGTCAGTGCACTGCATGACGAGTTGTCTGCCCTGACGACTTGATTGGAAGCGGAGCACGCGCTCAAGGGCAAGCGGGGTGAGTGCTGTTCTGGTCCCTCGTCGCGCGAGACGTGTGTGGTCATGGGCCGCAACGCAGATGCCGAGTCGCAGCTTGCCAAGGCGCTGGCAGAGCGGCGTTCCATGGCTGAGGAGGTGAGAGGAACCGTGTTCCATGTTGGTCGCGTTCTGCAGCTGAGGGACCCCCGCAGGTGGAGTCGAGCGAGGAGGAGCGTGCGTATCTGGAGTGGTTGCTGGAGGAACGGCAAGTTCGCGCTGGCGGTGAGCGGAAGCGTTCTGTGGTGATGACGGTGGTGGGCGATCTCTCACTGCGCACGACCCCCCACACAGCGCCCAAGGAGATGGAGTGGCGCGAGCCCCCCATCGAGTTCAAGGAGTGCGTTGTGTTGCTGCTGCTGTTGCTGCCGTCGCCCCAACCCGCATCATCCCCCGCAGACTTGACTGGCACTCCAACGCTGAGTACGAGAGCGATGAGTTCTGATGCGTGTGGCTGGCCCCGTTTTGTACATACCAAGGCTCGCGCCAAAAAAAAACGCGATCCACTTCGAATTGCGCGAGGAGAGGGGCGGAGAGGACGTTGCAGCTGTCGCTGCAGAGCAAGCGTCCAGCAAGCTCACGCGGTGTCACGGCTAGATTCGCTCCGGGCTGCCGACGAGAGCCGCATTCAAACGGAGCGCCGGTTGCCGATGAGCAAGGCGGCCCCCACGACGCCCAGGAAGGGCTCCACGCCCTCACGAAGCTCTGCGAGGCGCAAGAGCCAGGACTCGTCAACGATTGACTTGCTGCTGGATCGTCAACCATCCGACGCTTCCACACAACCTGCGACGCCCAAGAAGGGTGGCCCGCGCACGCCGCGGACATCTCTCGCGCCCAGCGGCGTGCCCGGCGTGATGCGGGAATCGTCGCCGCTTTCCAAGCTGCGCGAAGAGAACTGGAACATTACCGAGTCACCGCATCAGGGCCGGACCAGCCACGCATTCCTGCTCTCGCGCAGCAACTCGGACAACGACAACGACGACGAGCTCTTCGCAAAGGTAGCGAGCGTTTTCTTCCCGGTGGCGCCGCGTCACTGGCAGCGTTGCGCAGCGTGTGCAGGTGCAAGTGATGAGTCCAGAGAACGGAACAGACCCTGCGCTTCGGGAGGAGAAGATCCTGCATTCGCTGCGCAAGGCAAGCACTCCCCCTGGCGAGGCTGCAACCTGACAAAGGGGTGCCGCAGCTGGCAGACGCCCAGATCTGCTTCAACTTTGTGACGGTGGTCATGAGCGGCATGACTGCTGACGAGCACCTGGAGCTCGTGATGGAGAAGGGAGGGACGGCACTCGAGTCGCACTCCTCGTTGACGGTGACCCGCGCCGCTTGACTGCTCTCTGCGCGCTCAGACGCGCATCCAACGCAGCTGGCACAGCTGCGGGAGATTCTGTTCCAGCTGCTGTACGGGCTGGCGGTGGCGCAGCGGGAGTTCCGCTTCGTGCACTACGACTTGCACTGGGGCAACGTGCTCGTGGAGGACCTGCCCAGCAACCAGCACTGCCAGATCACGACCGCGGACGGGCACACGCACTACCTGACGCGGTGCCTGGTGCTGCTCGCTGACTTTGGGCTGTCGTGCCTGGAGGACGAGAACTACCACGTGTACAACAAGAAGAACGCCATGCGGGGCGCCTTCGACCCGAATCACGACATTTGCAACTTTGTGGGCTACCTCAACAAGCTCGACATTACGGATCGCATGCAGCACGCCAACGCGCCTGCGCTCAAGCTACTCAAGGTCTGGCTGGTTTGGTTGGTTGGTTTGGTTGGGGGTTTGACCGCTGCAAATAGGCGCTGAAGCGGCAGATGGGGACGCCGGCAGTGACGCCAGCGTCGCTGCTGTCACACGAATTCTTTGCCGAGCTGCGCACCGAACCCGAGGCCGGCTCTGCGTGCCTCAAGTGATCCTTGTTGCCCGCCGCGGTCGCGGGGCTGCTGCTGACAGCTGGTCGGGGCCAGGTTTGCGCAGGACGCGCCGCTGCATCGGGTGCAGGGGTCGACCGCCAAGAAGTCGCAGCAGAAGCAGCACAAGAGCCCGCGCAGTTCGCCGCGCATCAGGGAGGCAGTGGTGCTCAACTTTGAGTGAAAGCCGGCCCGATTCATTCGCGCTCGCCTTGTCACGACGCGGCCTGCAGTTGTTGCGCGCATCAAGTCGTCGTGACCGTTGCTCAGTTCGGCTCCGCAGAGGGTCCGACGGTCCAGTCGGGGAATGTGCGCGTCAGCCAGATGTGCTTGGCGAGGAACTTGATCACGTCTGGGCGGCTGAGTGTGAGCGGGAGCGCTGGTTGGTGGCGGGCTGCTGGTACCCAGTGCGTTGGACTCCATCGCCGCGCACCGGCGGTATCTGCGCATGCCAACCACAGCCACGCAGGCCCGCCGCGCCCGCTCGCGCCCCTGCATGAACGTTTTCACCCACGCGGGCGCGCCGAAGCCGCAGTCGTCCACCACAGCCCCTGATGGAGCGCAGTGAGCGTGTGCACGCCACGCCAGCAACGCGCTGGTGCCTGCATCTAGCAGCATGCGGGCGCTGCTCTCGTCTCTCCAAAAGCCGCAGCCCTTGAGATGGGGTTGCGCAGTGAACGCGCGCGTACGAGCAAAAGGGAGACCCAACCAACGGCCTCATTGCGTGCTTGTTGGGCGCGTTGATCTTGGCTCCCAGCTGGATCAGCAGCCGCGTGCAGTTGGGCTTGCTGTAAAAGGGCGCCACGTGCATGGCCGTGGACTTGACGTTGTTCTGCAACTCCAGGCCTGGCAGCGAGTGGTTGAGCAGCGTGCCGCCCCCAAGCAGGCGGAGGCGGCCTACCGCCGTACGTGGACACGATCCACTCCACAAACGCTGGGTTGTCCGGGCCGTACTTGCAGGCCGCGTGCAGGGCAGCGTTCCCGTAGTCCTTGGGGTTCCGTTCCAGTGCGCTCTGAGCAGTGGGCAGGCAGCGCTTGAACGCAGCAAGGTCGTCTGCACAACGCAACGCAGCGCCCTCAGCGAAGCGCCGCCCGAGCAGGCCCCGCCCATACTCTTCTCCAGTGCATCCTTGAGCGCGGCCCAGTCCACAGACGCCACAGCAGCGCAAGAAGCCGACCCCTCCATTGTTGTTGTTGTTTTTTTTTGCACAGTCGTTTTTCATTGCTGCGTCCCGCACGGGACTCACGCGCCCGCACCACCATCATGCCTCGATGTGATAGCAGATATGCACATCGAAGCCCTCCTTGTACACCGAGTAGCCAAAGTCCTGCTTGAGGTACTGGAACTCGACTGCGAGAGGCGCGCTCAGCCAAACGCGCCCCCTTTTTGCAAGCGCAACAGCAAAACGGGCTCCACGCAACTGACAGTGACGGGGCCCAGGCCGGCCTCCACCTCGGAGGTGCGCGAGTTGCCGAACTTCTTCACCACTGCCGCGTCCGGGTTCTCCACGCCGACCGCCACACGCTGCAGCGCGCGCGGCCCCGGGTCAGCAAGCACGCGCACAGCGGCACGCCACGAGCACCGCGCACCACAAACTCCTCCTCCGTGATGTTGATCGCCACGTACACGTCCTCGGCGGCCTGAATGGCCGCGATGGCGTCGTTGGGAGGGTAGGGGAAGCCTGCAAGGTCGTACACGAGCATCGCCTGCTCCCAGGCGTTGCCCGGCTCGAGCTTGCAGCGGATCTCGGTCTGGCGCGGCGGCTCAGCCCCCATGTCGCGCGCCAGGTAGAAACACTCCAAGACGCCGTTCTTCCGGCCCCAGGCCTTGATCTCGTCGCAGATGGGGCCCTTCTCCACCGAATCGATGGCGGTCTCCAGATTGATGGGGAACGTGAAGCACCTGGTGGTGACCGCGTCAGCAGCGAGACGCAACCACCGCCACCGCCGCCGCCGCCACCAGCTCACCAGCCACCATCGATGCCGCCCTTCTCCGACACATTGATCCACGACCCAATGCGATCGGGGTTGATCTGCTCGCCAACCACGTTGAGCTTCTCAATCTCCTCCTCGGGCGCGCCCACAATGTAGAAGAAGTCAACCAATTGCTGAATCATCAAGTACTGCGGGCCCGCGCTGTTCCAGTAGAGTTTGTTGAAGTCCTCGCTGTAGGAGAAGTCGAACATGATGTCGCACGTTGCGTCCTCCTGCAGCTGCTGCGACACGGTGTTGTACCACAAGTTCCAGAACTCGCACATTTGCGTCTCCGGGGCCTGGGTTTGCACCGTCAAAAGGGGCGGGGTTGGGGGCGGGGCACGCGCAGCGCAGCGCACCTGCAGGAACTGGCTGATGCTCTTGGAGAACATCAGGCGGCCCACAAGGCTGTCGTCGCGATTGCCGCGGTCCTGGTTCATCCCGTTGCTGCAGCCGCGCAGCGTGAGCGCCGCACACAAGGACCATGACAAGGCCCCCAACCTGGAGCCGCCACCGGGCGTGCGCGGGGACATGGCGCCACCGCCAGTGCTGGCGCCGCCGCCGCCGCCGCCGGACGGACCCTTGTCGGGGCCGCCTGCCTTGGGCGCCGAGCCGGGGTTGAGAACGTTGTTGATGGCGCGCTCCCACGCTGCGTTCTCCTGCGACGACTTGTTCGCAGGATACCTTGGGGGCGGACGCTTGAGCAAAACACACACACACAAGAGCGGCGCGCTCACATCAGATAAGAACGCCCAGGGGTCTCCACGGAGAAGGCAAAGGGCGACTTCTTGCAGTTCTTCTCCTCGCGCACGCGCATGCCTGCCCCCAACAGAGCTTGAGCCCAAACAAAAACCCGGACAAAAGAGAGGCGTCACCCGGCTCCAACCGAATGGACCCTTGCTCTTGCGTGTCCTCCTTCTTCTTAAAGTAGTACAGCGTGTTCCCCCGCAGCACGAGCCTGAGGGACGCCGAGCGGTGAGCCAACGACTTGGGCACGCGCAGCGGCACACCATCGCTTCTTCCACGTCTTGATGGAGCCGCCGCACTTGATCACCCAACCCTCCTTGACAATCGACATGGCCGCCGCTGCTGCTGGCGAGCGGACGCTTGACCGGAAAGTCAGAAAACCGCGCGGGGCCCCGCCCGAGCTTGCCCGCTGCCGCACCTGCTCTCGCACGGTTCCCGCGTTGTGCACCCTGCAGTCTGCGGATGAGGCCTCACGACGAAAACAAAGGGGCAAAAAAAACCAAAATAGAAGCCGCGAGCCAGCGCGCGCGCAGAGTCCTCGGCGCATTCGCCGTGGCGCACACGTGCTCGCGCAGGAGCAAGACGCGCAAACAACGGGCCGGGAGAACAAGGGAAAAAAACCAAACAAACCCGGACCTCTCGAGCGGCGCTGGGCTATGCTGCGGCCGCCTCGAGTCGCAGACGTGCAGCGCCCTCCTGTTTGTGCCGCCGGGACCTGCCCTGCCGCGATCCGGTGAGCCGAGGGCATTCGAACACCCTCACTCGCTCCGCCTGGGCGCGCCGCAAGCACCAGCACAGCCAGCAACGCCAACACACAACGCCGCAGCCTGCAGCGCCCGCGGCGGGGGGCGGGGCGCGCCCGGCAAGCGCCCCGTGGGTGCCAGAGTGCGCGCAGCCACTCGCTCCTTTGCGAGCGCGTACCCTGTTGCTGCTGCTGCTGCTGCCGCCGCTGCCGCCGCTGCCGCCCCCTTTGCCTGCCGCCGAAAATTGCGCAGCAGCGGCAAAGGGGCGAGACCGCGAGGCGCAGGACTTGGGCAGCAGCATGGCCAATGCGGCCCCCTTCTTTCGGCGCACGCGCACGCCCCCTTCGAACGCGGCGGCCGCGGGAACGGACAGGTGCAAGCAGCTTGCGCCGCCTGCGTGCTGGTGGCTCATCGATCGCGCAGTGGCCGGGAGGTTTCGCCGCGCGGGTAACGCCCTGGAGGGAGCCTTGGACGCGTGGTTTGCTCAAGGCGCGCCGCAGGAACAAGGTGTCCAACTTGATCAAGGAGAAGCTGAGCCGCTCCAGGTTGTTGGCACGCGCTGCTGCCATCGTTGAAGGCCCTGATGGGCACCACCGCGCAGCGACAAGATGCCGTCCGTGGCCGCCAGGTTGCATGTCGCGCTGGGCACCACCGCGCACTGACGCCGCCGCCGCCGCCGCCGCAGCCCTGACCAGCGCGCGGCAGCCAAGCCCCTGGGCAGCTCAGGCATGATCGCCAGGTGCCGCCCCCTCTTGCGCGCGGCCATGGTCGTGTGACCGCGCGCGCGCCGCAGTCTGCTGGGTCAGCGGGCCGCCAAGCCGCAGCCCGCCACCAACCAGCACTACGACTTTGTGGTCTCCTACGTGGACGAGCTTCTGGGTGTGTGTTGCCTGTGCTTGTGCTTGTGCTTG
>CAZYYU010000070.1:0-12985 GCA_964651735.1 uncultured Gammaproteobacteria bacterium
GACCACTACGGTTGCTCCTACAACAACCAAGACCACAACGGCTGCTCCCACGACCACTACGGTTGCTCCAACAACAACCAAGACCACAACGGTCGCTCCCACAACAACCAAGACAACTACGGCTGCTCCCACAACCACTACGGCTGCTCCCACAACGACCAAGGCAACTACGGCCGCTCCCACGACCACCAAGACAACTACGGCTGCTCCAACAACAACCAAGACAACAACTACTGCAAAGCCCACCACGGTCCGCTTCATCTTTTCCTGTTGTGCCATTGACTCAGCCTCTACAGGCCTCTTCAGGTGGCGCTGCATCGTGGGTCTATTCCGGTGGCGCCTTCACGGCCGCCTGGGCTGCTGATTACCCTTGGAGTGCCACCATCAACGTCACGGACACCAATGGCGGGTCTGCTGGGCACTCCTTTGCACTGCACTTGCTCTCAACGTTGCCGCCACAGGCCGCTTGATGGTGCTTTTGACATTGCAGTGAGCGTGACGGGCACGTACGGTGCGGACCTTGCCGTGTGCTGCAGTGTCTGATTCGCTTGCAGGAGCCATCCAGCCTGCCACCAACCCCAACCCTGCAGTCTCGCTCAGCGGCCTCAGGTGACACCATTCAACCGTGGTCAACGCGCAAACCTCACGTGTTGTTGCAGCTACTTCTGCTTCGCGCTTCGGCCGACGCAAGTGCCTCAGTCGCTGGCCGTCTACCTCAGGTGGCAACGCTGTGTGTTGCGCCCACGTTCCTCTGCTGATTGCGCTCGCAGTCACGGCGGCTCTGCCTCGCCATCCATTGTGGTCCGTTGCGCCGCTCTTCACAGTGACGGGCGGCCCTCACACTGCAACGCAGGTTGATTCATATGCGACGAGTGCTCTTGCAGTGTGCGTGCAATGTGGGTGTGCATCGGCCGCGCTCAACCCCCCTCTGATGCAGCGGCCAGTGGACCAAATTCATCGTGCCCCTGACTGCTTTCGGCTCCCCCACTGCCGTGGACGACTTTGCCATCCAGGTGGCGTTTGTGCCTCTCCAAGTTGCCGTCTCACCGGCCCATCATTTCACAAGGACTACACGGGTTCTGCTCCTCGTCTGTGGTACTTGGAGGCCATTGGATTCATCAGCAGCCCCAGCCAAGCTCGTGCTTGACTCACTCCCTCATCATCATCATCATTCTGTACATATTGAACGCAAAACTTTTGTTTAACCGGTTAGAGGCCGCAGCCCTGCTCAGGGCATCATGCAGCACGTGGAGTCCAGCTCCGTGCAGCCGTCAACGCCTTGCCCGCCTGCAGCGCATTCTGAGCAAGCTAGGGGCAAAGAGATGGTGCGCAGCGCACCCAAGTCATCGCAGTCAGAGCGCCGCATGCACTGGCCCTGCAGCGCGTGACCGCACTTGACCAGCGGGCGATGGCGCTGCTGCCGCTGCTGTTGTGCACGCAAAGTGGCATCGGCAGCAGCAGCAGGCGCGGCCGTATCACTGGGCGGGCTGCTGGCGTCTGGCTTGGGCTGCAATGGTTTGTGTCAGAAGGAACCGCAAGACCTGCGGCCATCCGGCGCACCACCTCCAAGGCCGACGGAGTGGCGTGCTCCTCTGCATCGTCAGGAAGCACTCGGGGGCCAGCCTGCGCCCGTCTCTTCACGGCATCACCCACAAGCTCAGTCTCTGCAACGCCGCCTCCGTCTCGCGGCAGCCTCACAGCAGCGTCCTCTGGATGATGCTGGGGCTCGTCTGACTGCTCCACCACGCGCGGCGCAGCAAAGGAGGCTGCAGGCAATCAGTTTCCCACAGAACAGCGAACAAAGCGCACCAGCTTGGGAGGGTTCGCCGCTGAAAGCTTGACGATGCAAATCGGGCACACTTTCGCGTGCAGCTGCATGGTGCCTGGCAAACCAGCTGTACCACGGTCGATGCTGCACTCGCACAGCATGCTGCCGCTGCCGCTGCCGCTGCTCTTGCACACGCTGCCGCTGCCGCTGCCGCTGCTCCTCCTGCAGCACACGCTGCCGCATGGCGAGACGTTGATCCTCTGGCTGCTCCGCCGAATCGTGTCGCTCTTCATGGGCGGCGGCCGGCGCAGCGGCAAAGGGCACGCTGGGCACGCAGCACACGGTGTGGCCCGAGCACGAACCTTGCGCTGCCGTGGCGGCAACGCGGCCCATACACAGCGCGAGAGGCTCACAACGCCCAACCAGGCCGTCTGCAGCATAGCACGCGGCCCCCAGATCCGCTGGCAGCTGCTGCTCCGTCTGCGAGGCCGGTGACGCGTGCTGCACTGCAGCGTTCTCGGCCTGCAGTCGTTGGTGACGGAGCAAACTCTGCGCGAGCAGGTCCAGGCGCGGGGCGGGCGGAAGGGGCAACTCCTCATCGGGGACGGCGGCTGCAGCGACGACGACGCGCGGTCTACGGATTCGAGCAGAAGCCCAAGCTGTGTGCGCGCCGCATTCAAAGAAGCCCAAGCAAAGCGCACGCCACGCACCTGCGCGATGCAGGAGCGGCGAGCCGTCCACAACCTTGGCTGGGTGCTGCACCTCAGCCTCCTCCTGTGTGCGCTCGGCGGCGGCGTTGCTCACGGCGGCTGTCTTCACCGCGTCCTGCTTGGCCTCATGTTGCTCCTTGGCCACCGGCCCCGACACGCCCGGCAACAGCGACGCAGCCACACGGTCTCCCAGCTCGTCGCCCAGCTGGGTCACATCCCCCAGCGCCGATGCCAGCGCCAGCAGTGCCAGCAGCGCCAACAGCGGGCCGCGCTGCACCAGCAACCAGTCAAGGGCGCAACAGCAGCCAGAGGCGAGGACACACCATCCCAGACCCTTCCTGCGCCTTTTGTTTTGGCTGTGTCCCCATCATCCCTTATTTTCTATCAGGGGCACTTGCTTTGCGTGGTCCAACTGCGGCTTGAAGCGGAAATGATGGCCCAGCACGATGCGCACCGTCACTGCCACAATGGAGCCGATCCAGGCACGAGCCATGAACAGTGCATAGGACGCATTGGGCAGCTGAAGGATGGCAGCAAGCCCAATGCAGGCCCCGCTGAAGAGCACCACCACCAGAGCATGCACGGCCACGCCGCGCTCCACATCCATCAAAGTTGAGCGCTGAAAGCGTTGCAGGTCCCGCAGCGTGAGGGCGATGCACGCAACAGTTGTCAAGATCATGAAGGCGATCAGCGCGCCCATCAGGCTGAAGGTGACGACCTCAGCGTTCTTGCCCACGAAAAGCCACAGGACGCAGCCAAGGGTCGCAATGCCAAGGGCAGCAGCAAAGCAGATCCAGAACACAATCTTCGCTGGCCGTGACCAAGCGTCTGCAGAGTGAAGTCGCTGCTTGGAGCGAATGGAGATCCACTGTGCAGCCAGAATGGCATAGGCGCAGCACAGAAGCGCAGTGCCGAGATACGGCGGCGCGGACACTGCTGCAACGTAGCGTGCGGTGAAGTAGCCGCCCAGCACCGCATTCACGCAGAACGGATCCCACGCCAGCCCCACCAGAGCCATTGCGGCGCTTGCAAGCAGCAGCAGCTGACATGCGACATGTTTGCTCAGGTGCAGGCCCAGTCTCCACCACAGCTGCCCCGCGAGCAGGCAATGCACGAGCATGCACAGCCCGGTCAGGCCGACGCTGGTCCACTGCCACGCGATGAACGCAGCCGGGCTGACCGAGTAGTAAGTGTTTTGGCACTGCGGCCCGTACAAGGCCCAGAAGCACGAGCACGTCCCGTTGCCCTGGCACACGCCAAAGTTGACGCAAGTGCAGGACATGGCGCGGTCCGGGTGGTATTGTTTCTCCGCCGCCGCCGCCGCCGCCGCCGCCGCCGCCGCCGCCGCCGCCGCCGCCACGACACTGCGCACCACTCGGGGCGGGCACAAACCCCTTCAATGCATAACGCAGTTTACTCGGCCTTTGCCGCATCTGTGGCTTCTTCTTCACATGACAACGACAAGTCCGCAGATTTGACCCTCTTGGTGCGGCACACCACAACCTTGGAGCCCGTGCACTTGAGGTAGATGAGGCGCGCCACGTATGCGAGCACGATCTTTGCGCGCCAAAGTGAGGAGGGTTGCGCAAACAAAACAAAGAAGCTTCTCACCGCGATCTCCACGGAGCCGCTGATGAGCCACACCAGTGAGTCGCGCATGAAGTACACCACGAAGAAGGACAGCACGGCCGTCGGAACAAGCAGGCCGACGCAGCCGGCGATGCCAAACGGCGTCCTGAAGGGGCGCTCCGTCTGCACAGCGAAGAGCGGTGTGAGGGAGAGCGCCTGCCTTCGCGATGGGGCCAAACAAGCGCGGATGGACTCAGACAGACACGCGTTCCTTGCCTTGGGCTCCGTCACACGCAACCACGTCAGCGCGATGTAGCAGAAGAAGAGCGTGATCACGCGCTGCAGCATGAACACCTGGGCCAGCTGCATCGCCGGGCAATGAGTAAGCGATGGGGCGAAACACGCTGAGAACAAGGCACCGTGTTGAAGGGGATGGCGCTCATGCCAAAGATGCTGACTGAGGCCACCACAATGGCCACGATGGGGGCGCCGTTGCGTGGATGTGCATAGCCCAGGAAGCGCGGCGTGATGGTGGCCGAAGTGCACTGCAAAGCGGTGTCACCAATCAATCCAACGACAACACATGCGTGCCTGCAGCTGCCTCGCCAACACCGCCGTGCCTGACACCGTCTGGCCCACCATGGCAAAGCAAGCAGCCGCGATCATCAGGTACCCCAGCCACGGTTGCACCTCCTGGGCTGCACGCAGCAACGGGCGTGTGTCAGCCAGCCAGCCAAACAGAGCAAAACAGAACAAACCCACCTATCTTGGTGTATCCGCCCGCGCCCCAGTCGTTGCGCATGGTGCCGTGGCCGCCAAAGTTGTTGCCGTCCACGGGCTCGGCCACGATGCACAGCAAGATGGGGAACGCGTACGTGCACAGCGACAGGGGCACGCTGATCAGGATCCCCTGCAGCGCAGCGCGCGTTCACGCGTGCATGCAAGCCACAAGAGCCAAACACACTTAAGGAGCGGTGAGCAAAAACGAAAAGCAGTGCGCTCCTCCTCATCACCCTTGAAGTAGTTGACGTGGCCACCCTTGACCTCGCCGCACAGCGCACCGACGTAATCAAAGCCGCCCTGTTCCACGTGAAACATCGCCACCATCCACCGCCTCCCACTGACCAGGGCCCACACCAGCGTGGAGATGAGCACGCCCCATTGGATCGTGTCGAAGGCCGGCGTAAACACCATGGACTAAACCTCCCCCCCCGTCAGCATCCCCGCATCCCACAGCCCACATCCACATCACCTCTGTCCACAGCGCTCCCCCGTACTTGCCCTCGATGCCCAGCTGCACGCACATGGCCACAAACGGCACAAACATCACCACCATCAGGCCGGCGCTGATGTACGCAATCATTTGCGGGCCCGCAATGTTGATGATGAGGCTGATGATGACCACGCCCACCTTGGTCACCCACGAGATCCACACGGGCCCCATGGACGGAGCGCTACTCAGGTAGTTGCCGAACAGCGCCAGCGACAGCGCCGCACTGCACGTGCTGCAAGGGCCCTTGAGTGGATCTGCGCGCCTGAACGGTGCTCGATACCTTGCAAACAGCAGCGTGAACATGTTGATGAAGTTGGCAGCGTCGCCCTGCCCTGGTTCAGCTTCACGCGCAAAACATTCGCCACGTGGTCACCATGGCCCTCTCCACCCACAGGATGCTGCCGCCGTTCTTGGAGCTGCACAGCAGCGCCAGCTCGGCTGACATAACGGCCTGCGGCAGGCACCTGAAGCGCTGTGAGCTTCTCCGCATCAGTTGCGGCTGGACGCACCAAAAGACGATGATGACGATGAGGCCAATGCATGTGTACAGCGCTCCACCGGCGCCCACAGCGGGCTCAATGCCGAACGGGCCGCCTTCGAAAACGAGTTGAGCCTTGCCACGAAACCAAAGCCGAGCGCCCAGCGTCACCGCATGTGATGAAGTAGGACAGCACCACCAACTGCACCAGGCCGATGGTTCGCGGTGGCCCCTTGATGGTCTCGATGAGCGGGGCGCGCTCGGGCTCGTTGACGGACAGCGGAGGCGGGCTGCCGCTCATGAGTTTGCGGTTGGCTCCAGCGGCGGCACGCGTCCTGCAGGGTATGTGTGTGGCTGCAGAGGCAGCGGGAAACCCTCCCACACGCTTCAGGAGATTTTCATTCGAGCCCCATGCTGCGATACGTCGTCTCCATTTCCGTCAGGTGCTCCTCTCGGCCAAGCAATGGCCATCCGCACCGTCCTCATTGCCGAGATTTGAGGCAGCGGGAAACCCTCCCCGGTTTGTTCCAACTCATCACAAGTACTTGTCCAAGCCAACCCTGGGCGAGCAGCGGTCAAGGCCACACGGGAAGGGAACGCGCTGCAAGCGTACCCGTCGCGCGCGCTGCTCGCCGTGTTTGGACTGGACTCCTGCTGTGCAGGGCTGTCGGGTGTGGGAGCCCAGCCATAGTCGACAAACGACGTGTTGAGGCTTGGCGCAAAGCGTCAGCACAGCCCCCAAACCAGTGCACCAACCAGCACACCTGGCTCGGCGGTTGTGCGTGGGCGTCTGCGGCGTCGGCGGCGAGGCGGGAGGAGGCGCAGCTCGAGACGCCTTGAACAACAGTCAGCAGCAGCAGCAGCAGCAGCGCCATCACCACCGACCTTGCCGAGCAGCTTCTGGCTCAGGAAGCCAGCAATCTGCCACGACACAGTGGCTGGCCTGCTGTTGTTGTGATTCTGGTCCGCGATCTTCACGAACACCTTGTCTTTCGTGCCGTACGCCTCGTACAGATCTGGGAGGACACGCACGTGCGCGTATGCATGACAGGCGTGGACGCGCACGGTAGCGCAACGCAAACGCACCTTGACTGTGGTGGATGCTCACCATGTCATCGAGCACGCCATGCACAAACATGACGGGCGTGGTCATCACAGCCACATCCTTGACGGGCGTCACCTCGTAGATGTTGAGGTCACAGCGCGACTCGATGGACTGCGCCACGATCATCAGCGCACCACGCACCAAGAACGACGGCATGCGGCTGGGCCGGTGGCCAGCACCGCGGCGACTCTGCGTCACAATCTCCTCGCACAGTTGCGGCAGGTCGGCGAACGGCGAATCGCAAACCTGCGCAATGCAAGTGACGGAGCAGCTCTCCTCCTCCTTGTCCCCCAACAAAGCTCTCACCAGAGCCGCCACACGCGGATCCTGCCGCGCGTGCATCAACCCGGCCACGGCGCCCATGGAGCGGCCCCACAGGCCCACCCGGGACACGCGCCCCGTGCCGCGCAGATAGCGCAGCACGCTGTCCACGTCGCGGTGCTCGCGCAGCCCCAGCGTCACGTACTGGCCGCCGCTCAGGCCAGAGCCGCCGAAATCGAAGCAGAACACGCTGATGCCCAGCGGCAGCAGCGCGCGCACGGCCTGCTTGGCGTTCACACGCGAGCCCGAGTTGGCGTGCAGGTACACCACGCACGGATGCTGCTGCTCGCGAAGGTCTTCACGCTGGTACCACGAGCACTGCAGCGCGTCGCCCCATCGGTTGGGCAGCTCCAGATCCGTGCGGAAGCACAAGTGCTCCTCGGTGCCGCTCGCCGCGGGCAGCAGGAACTTGTCCTCGCCCAAGTCAGCCAGGGTGTAGTGGTGGCGCGGGGGCCGGATGAACGCCTCCACCAGCGACTCGTACGATGCCGACAGTTTGTCTGTCGCGGTGCCGCGTGAATGCAGCTGCGCAACACTCGCGTCTGTCTCACCCAACACTCCTTTTTGGGACTCCTCGAAGCGCCGCAACGCATCCAGCCGCTCTGGCGTGATCATGGAGATGGCGACTTGGGCGTACATCGTGTAGCCGCCGTCAAACGACTCCACCTCGTGCGCGTGCCTGTGCAGCACGGTGCTCAGACGCACACGAGCACCAACCATTGCAACCTCAGAATGAACGTCTTGAGGCCGTCGTTGGTCATCAGCGCCTGGAACGAAGCCGATGACCAGAACCCGTAGGGGTTGTCCCAGCACAGCTTGACCAGGCCGCCGTGCAGCAGCATCTCGCCCTGGCCCGGTCGGTGAGCCAGGAGGCGGCGACGGAGCAGCCAAGCCAACCTGCGTGCCAGCCATCCAGCCTTGCGACACGCATCCCACATGCAGCGTGTGTCCCGGGGGTATCGAGTCTGGGCTGCATGTCAGTCCGCGGCGAGCAGCGAAAACCGCGGGAGCACCTGGCGCGTGTCAGCGGGGCAGCAACGAAGAGCCGCCACGGGAGCACCTGGGACCGGGGCGCACCACTCGCCCGACTGCAGTGCGGCGCGTTGCACCCACAGGCGCTCGTTGGTGTCGTTGCGGAGCCAGAAGTACACGCCGCGCGCGTTGTTCTGGCACGCGTCCAGCCACGGCGGCACGAACTCCTGGTCCTCGTCGCCTTCCGCAAACTCAGCAGTCTCGTCGCGCGGCTGCTCCGTCTCCTGCTGCATGGCGCGCGCCGCAGCTTTGCGCTTGCCGCACCGTCAAGCAGTGTGCCTAGCGCGGCACCCCCTTGATTGGCCGCCAAAGTGTGCAGCACGCAGGAGGGGCAAATGTCCCGTTTCGCGCCGGGCCTGTTCGCGGACCAGGTGTGGCTGGTGACCGGGGGCGGCACGGGTATTGGGCTGGCCATTGCACGGGACGCGTTGGCGCTGGGCGCACGGGTGTGCATCGCTGGCAGGCGCGAGAACGTGCTGCAGCGCGCCTTGGACGAGCTGGGAGCCGGGCCGGACAGGGTGCGTGCGTGGTCTTGGTCACAGCCAGGCAGGGCCTCACGTGCGGCACGTCGAGGCGCGCTACTTTGTGTGCGACATCCGGCGCGAGGAGACGGTGGAGGCCATGGTGCAAGGCGTGCTGAGCGCGTTTGGCGGCCGAATAGACGTGCTGGTCAACAACGCCGGGGGCCAGTACATGACGGCAGCTGAGCACTGCAAGCCCAAGGTTTGTGGTTTGTGTTGTGTTGTGCTGCCAGGCGGCGGCGCCGAGCTGCTACTGACACTCACGGCAGGGCTTTGAGGCGGTGGTGCGCAACAACCTGCTGGGCACGTGGATGGTGACGTATCATGTGGTGAACAAGGCCATGTTGCCGAGGTCCGCGCCTCTTTCGTTGGGGGAGGGGGCCCGCGCCCGTGCTTCTCAGTGCAGCCTGCAGGCAACAAGGCAGCATCGTCAACATCATCGCGCAGATTAGGAACGGCTTTCCTGGCATGGTGCACACAGGTTCGCCAGCACTTGCGCGTGCTGCTGGCTCATGATTGCGCGTGGCAAAGGTGCTGCGCGCGCTGGGGTGGACAACCTGACCAAGACTTGCGCCGTGGAATGGGCTGAGCACAACATACGGTGAGCTGCGGCATGGTTTTGGAGCGAGGGCGGAAGCTCACGCTTGCCACAGCGTGAACGCCGTTGCCCCGGGCGCCATCTGGTCCAGCGGCACGCAGACGCACTACCCCAAGGAGGCGCTGGAGGCGGCGTCACGCAACCAGCCCATCCACCGCCTGGGCACGGTGGAGGAGGTGTCCAACGTGGCTTTGTTCCTGGCGTCCAAGGACTTGTCAGGCTTCACCACCGGCCAAACGTGGTATGTGGGTAAGCGGAGCGGGGTCTTAGCTGCTTGTACCAACTGGTGTAGACGGTGGCCAATCGCTGTCGACTCGGGTGATCATTCCCTGCCTATTGCATGCAGAATCCTGACGTTGTCTTGCCAGTCGGACCATTGGGCTCTTCCCAAGCAGCCGGCGGCGAAACTATGAACGGCCTTGTTTGGAGTCGAGGGTCTCAGCCGCATCATGGCTTGGCGTCGACCCGCACACGGTCGTCACTGGGAGGAGAACGACGACGAGGAAGACGATGAGGAGGTTGCGCGGCTTTTTTGGCTCGCTCGCCGCCGCCTTCCTCATCACCGCCCAACCATCCGCAACAGGACATGGATGAGGACGACTCTGAGGAGGGCTCCGAGGATGAGCACCACGGCCACCACCACCACCACCACCACCACGACGACGCAGATGACTTGCTCGACGATCAGGACGACGAGTCCAGCTCGCACGTCTCGTTCGAAGCCAGCCAGGCGCCCGGTGCTGACTGGAGCGCGTTGGCGCAGCTTTTGCGCCGCCTGCCCGCCACCGCCGTTGCGGCGCCCGACCAGGCGCTGCGTGACGTGTGCCGCGAGCTGTACCAGTGGAGTCTGCTGCTGTCCAACGACAAGGCGCGCGGTAATGGATGTCCACCTTGCGTTGCACCTTGCAGCTCACGCCGCAGCGCCGCAGGGCTCGGTGCGAAGTGGCACGGTGCGTACCTGGCCTCGCCCCCTCGCTCACGCCCCATTGCCACCCAGAGCCCAACAACGACGTGTTCCTGGCGGCCCTGGCCAGCGGCGAGAGCGCGCAGACCTTTGCGCAGCGCGTGCTGGACACGATGATGATGCTGCTGCAGAGCAAGGACAGCGACGAGGCGCTGGCGCAACTGCTTCAGTTCATGGACGCCATCCCGTCCGCAGGAGAGCGGCGCATGGAGCGTCTGGTGTGCACGGGGAATGTGTGCTTGCGTCCCCCGTTTGACCGCGTTCCCGTCTGCAGGAGGCCAACAGGGAGAACGAAGAGGCTGCACCGGTGGCGTTCGAGGCGCTGTGGCAGCTGCTGGACCAGCAGGGCGAGCGCGTGCACGGGGCGCTGCTTGCCAAGCTGGCGGAGCTGGTGCCGGGCCAGGTGGGCCACTACGTGGTGCAGCAAGTCATGTGCTTCGACCGACTGCGCGACGTGTGGATCCGCCTCATGCTGGATTGGATACTGAGCTTCAAGGTATCTGCGCTGTGCTTGTGTTTGTTGCCTCGTTTTCAGCCGCTTGCCAGGGCCAGCTGTCGCGCCTGGACCAGTACCACATCTTCCTGGGGTTTCCGCTTCGCTGTCCCGGCATGGGGCCCACGCTGATGGACCCGGAGGGTGTGTTTGCTTTGTTGGTGTTTTTGTCTGCCTCAAAATTTGCCGCAGGCTTCATCGTGGATCTGGGGTCGCCGGACAAGCAGCGAGTGGCGCTGCTGTACATGGAGGCGTTCCAGCACATCATTGACCGCGACATCATGTTCCTGGAGTACGCGGACGCGTCAGAGGACACGCTGGAGCTCTCGCAGGTGGCCATCAGGTCCATGCTGGTGCGCGCGCTCGACTCGGAGGCTGTGGACTCCACCACCAAGGTCTGTTGCTGTACTTTGCACCAGAGTGTGCGTGGCTGTTGAAACACACCCCATCGCCAGCTGTTCGTGCTGCGCTGCATCGCCAGCTGCCCGTCCGTGATGACCGCCAACCCCGACGTGCCGGTGCCGCTCACAGTGTTCACCCGGGTGCTCACGGAGTCGCGCGACCCGTTCACGGTGTACCAGGCCGCGGCGGCGCTGATGCTGCTGTTCGAGAGCCAGGAGCCTGCCAACGGCTTCGAGCCCGGCGAAGTGGTGCACACCATCAAGGCCGTGCTGGAAGCCATCTGCAGCATGCGCCACGCCATCTCCGCGCCCGGTTTGTTCCGTTGCCGATGCGTTGTGTTGCTCAACGCGTGGGCGCTGACGGGGCCGATGCAGGGGCCAACGTGGGCGAGTGCGGGCCCGCGTTGCTGTGCATGAAGACGCTGGTCGAGACGTTCTTCTACTTTGTCTCGCTGCAAGACGAGCACGCGCAGGTCTCGCGTTCACTCAAGGCTCTTGCAAAAAGCAACGTGCCCACTCTTTGGTGCAGGCCGTGGCAGAGTGGATCCGCGAAGTGGGTGCGGCTCAGGCGCTGGACGAGCTGGACAAGCTGGCTGCCACGCCCGACACCAGCGGCTACCTGGACTGCACGCTGGCCCAGCTGTGCGCCTTCACATTCGACGCGGGTTGGTCGCGCGCTCTCGTTTGAGCGTCTTGTTGTGACGATGCCGCTTTGCTTCGCACGCACCTCCAACACCAAACACACACAGAGCGCCTGTATGACGGACACAACGCGTTGTGTCTGTCGCACCCCAACATGGTGCTGCACAGCTTCATGTCCCGCATGCTTCGCGCCTCGCTCTGCTCCGTGTACTTCCATCTGTTGCAGGTCTCACATTTAGAGCCCGCAACTGTGCTTTGACGGCCGGCACACAGAACTTTCTGGAGAGCAGCACCGAGGAAGTGTCGACGGAGACGGCGCGTCTGGTGGTGCGCACCAGGGACGCGCTGCTCAAGGTCGCTTGTTTGGTGCTTGAGAGCGTTGCAGCGTTTGCTGCGACGATTGCCCCCGTTGCTTTGTTTCAAGTCCCGCCACAACACAGGTGGCCGTCCACATTGTGCTGAACAAGGTGCGGCTCTCCACGTCCATCTCCACCGTCCCCTGACCTGGGCGCGACAACGGCGCAGGACTTTCTGGCGCACTTCCAGCACCCGCAGACAGTCAAGTTCATTGAGCGCCACTTGCAGGGCGGCGTCATGAGCTACTTCGTCAACGGCGGTGCGTCTCCTTTGTTGCACGTCCCAGAATTTTCCATCGCAATGACGCCCTGCTCAGGGCCGCTGGACACTGACGAGCTGAAGGAGAAGGACTTCTTCTACCTGCTGTACGTGTTCCCCATCAGGCTGGTGACGGACCTGGCCACGGTGTTGGCCGCGTACCTGTCGTGGACGCAGCTGCTCGGCGACAGCGCTGGTGTTGGCGGCGCGTTGGAAGACATGGCTGCAGCGCTGCTGGTGCGGCCCTTCGTGCCCGTTTGGGTGGCGCTGCTGCACCAGGTATGGGTCAGTGTGTGGCTCGATGGACGTCTCTCTTTGCTCAAGTGGCCGCCTTTCCACACAGGTTTGCCGTTGCACGGCGATGGTGGATGTCTCCCTCGTTTCTTTAGTGACAGGAAACATCCAGGTTTGAGGCTGCCGTCTGTGGAATGCCCCAGTGATTGACTCTCTCTCTCTCTCTCTCTCTCTCTCTCTCTCTCTCTCTCTCTCTCTCTC
>CAZYYU010000071.1:0-12743 GCA_964651735.1 uncultured Gammaproteobacteria bacterium
CTTGTAGTTGTTGAAGCGAAGAAGAGCGCGGCGCTCCATTGTGGCCGCCTTCTCCAACGACTGCGTAGTTGATGTGCCCTGCTTTAAGACTGAGAACAAGCGCTCCAGCAGCTGTAGATGGCTGGATCAGGACTGCCCGCTGTGCCACAAAGAAGAAGACAGGTGGATCAGTGCAGAGCGTCCACCAAGGCCACAGTGCAGCGCGCCAGCGTCGCGTCGGGCTGCCCAGGGCAACTTGAAGAGCTCCACATCATCTTCAATGCGCTTCTTCTGGCGGGCCTGGTACTGGTGCATGTTCTGCTTGCTGCGCTCCCGCTCGACCCGCTTCTTGCAGTGCTCCAACTTGAGCTTGACGTCCTCGGGCTGCTGGAGCCACGCAGCAACAGCTGCCACCGCCTGTTCCCCTGGTGCATGCTAACGCACGAGCAGGACCTTGGGCTCCGAGGCGGCGGGCTTCTTGCAGTCGCGGCACCAAGCTTGGCCGTCCTTGGCGATAAAGTTCTCGCCCTCGAGCTCCGGCGTGGCCACGATGCTACTGGCCTTTGCGTGCGCTGGGTTCGTGCCCGCAGCAGCCCTCATCGATGCAAGTTTGTTTGCACGACTTGTTCGAACAAAACAAAAAGTCCTCTGTGCTGAGCGCACTTTTGATCGACAAGGTCCAGCCGCCCTGGCCTATCAATTTATGCCGATCTTATGCTAGCATAACTTCGCCAGGCCTAGATTGAGGCGCGCCACTGCACACAAGAGCGCTCATTGCCTGGAAGGGGTTGCGCAACCATGAGGTAGCTTGGTGTTGCGCGCAGTGTCCGCACCATGCACTCAGGCCTCGTGCAGCAAAGTCATCGGTAACGCGCGCTTCAGCCGCCTCCTCCCCGCAGGCGCACTCCTCCACTGGGCTCGCTGGAGGCTATGCCGTGCTCGCGCGCGAGCGCCGTGTGGCTGCGGGGGTTCGGGCGTTGCGCTGACGTTGCGGCTCGTGCAGTGCAGCCGCTCATCGAGTCGCTCTCGGAGTTCGTGGCGCAGCTGGCGCAGATCATCATCGCCAACAAGGCGCACAACAAGGCTCCACCCCAGAATCTGCCGCTGTGCGTGGCAGGCGTGCAGAAGGCCGCAGGTTCTTTGGAGTGGGTGCTTGGGCAGGCGAGCCTCACCCACAGCGCGCAGGAACGCTGGTGCAGGTGGCCAAGCAGCTGGCGCAGGACGAGTACGAGGACTTTCCGCAGATTCAGGTGAGGCGCCACGCCAGCCAAGGGAGGGTGTGGCAGCCAACACGCGCGGCAGGATGAGATTGTGGTGAGCGCCACGGACGTGGAGAACGCTGCCAGGCAGCTCAACGAGGCCACCATCTCGCTCGTGCAAGGTGGGTGATGTGGCCGTTGTTGGCGCGCGCCATCTCACCCTGCTCCACTTGCAGGCGCGGCGGGCGACCGCGCCGGCGCCTGGGACAGCCTGGGCGAGGCGGTGCGTGTCATGGCGCAGGGTGGGGTGCTCTCGTGCGTGGGGTTTTGCGCGCTTTTCAACGTCGTTCAGAAACCTCGATTCTGCTGCACATTGTGTACGGGGCCGAGATCAAGAAGATCTTTGCGCTGAGCAACTACGCGGACGGCAAGCTGAAGGACCTGCAGTCGGCGCTGCTGTGTGACATGGCGGTGCGCCTGTGTGGATTGTTGCGCGCTGCGCCTCACGCGAATCTCCCCTTCTCCAGGAGTGCAACCCGCAGCTGTTTGTCAACAAGGTCCAGGCCGCCATGGAGGACGTGCAGAAGCTGGCGCAGGGGCTGCGTCAGAAGGCTGAGGAGGAGCAGGACGACGCGTTCGCGCGCAAGGAGCTGAGCGAAGCCGCCACCGGTGAGAGAGGGCAGGCCCGCTCCTTCGCGCCAATGACGGGGTTGCGGGGCGGGGGCCTAGCGCTGGAAGCCAGGGTGGAGCCGTTCGTGGCCACCGCCAACGAGCTGCTGCAGCAGCCCAAGGTTTGCCCGCGCGCTGGTGCGTGCTAGCGCGCGCGTGCGCTCACGAGTGCGCAGGATGCGCAGGCCAAGCAGGCCGTGCAGCAGGAACTTGCGGACCTGATCAATGCGGCCGACAAGGCAAAGCGCACGCTCTTTTTCTCTCGCCCGTTTCGGTGACACTTTTGGCAGGTGTCTGCGCCCAAGCCCAAGACGCCGGCGTTTGCCAACGCGGTCGTGGAGATCAACGACTGCGTGAACAAGATGGTAGGGAAGGCCGCTGGCTGCGCGGCCGCCGCTCACCGCCGCCGCCGTCCAGGACCTGATCGAGCCCACCTCGGCAGAGGGCCAGAAGCAGGCGCAGGTGGCGGTTGCCCCCTCGCGCGCTGTTTGACCTCGTTGACCGGCGCGCTCTCTCTCCCACAGCGACTGCTGAGCACGCTGGACGCCGTGACGCGCGCCAACCGCCTCGAGGTTGGTGTTGCGCGCAAACGTGTTGCCTTCCCCGCCGCCGCCGCCGCTCACAGCCCGCCACGCAGGGTCTGGGGCCCGCCACGGCGCTCATGAACGGCATCGTCGACCTCAGCAAGGACCTCGATCAGGTGACGTACCACGCCACACAACACGCATCGTGCAAGTGCGTGTTCTGAGCACCTCGCTGTTGCAGATTGAGAGCCTGCTGAAGAACCCCGGCGTGGCGCCGCTGGGCAGCGTGGACCCGCTGGTGCGATGTGGTGCTCGGTCGTGTTGTTGCGTGCGCACGCGAGACGTTCTCGCTGGTTGCCTCTGCTTTTGCGACGCCGACGTTGTTTGGTCGTGGTGCTGTGTGCGCACGGCGCAACCGAGCTTGCTGTGTGTGCTCGCTGAGGCGCGCGAGTGGCAGGACGCGACCGAGCCCCACGCGCAGCAGGTGTTGGGCTACTTCAAGAAGCTGACTCCCGACCCGGACGGAGCTCGAGGTGCTGCTCGCTCGTCGTTGCCGTCACTGGCGCGCGCACTCAAAGCGGTCGCGGCCAGACAACGCCCTGTCCGACGCCGAGCGGCTCAACGCCATCATCACCAACGACCTGCTGCCGCTGGCACGCAAGGCACGCTCGATGGAGGAGGGCGCAGCGCGCAGCCAGGCCATCCAAGGTTTGCCACATGCTCTTGTTTTGCGGTCTTGCAGTTGTCTTGCTCACACACGCCTCCACTCCCTCGCGTCGGTTGCAGCCCCTCTGGCCGCGCTGGAGCAGGCTCGGCAGCAGCTCGACGCCGTGACCAAGGACATGGATCTCACGGCAGCCCAGTCGGCCCAGGTCAAGGCCGCGCAGAAGACCAACACGGTGTGCATCAAGCTCGGCGCCATGGTGGGCTCCAAGAAGCAGAACAAGCAGGCGAGCGTTTCGCGCGCCATGTGGGCGCGGCCCTCACCCGCGCTCACGCAGGACGTGTTCACCGCCGCCAAGAACCTGACGGACCTGTTGGGCGAGATGAACGCACTGCTGGGCCTCACGCAGGGCGCCGCAGACGCCACCACCGGTGAGCTGCTCTTTTTGTGGCTTTGTTTTTTGTGGCTTGCACGCCTCTCTCAAACATCAACCACCACCACCGCTGCACAGCGGATGCAAAGGGCGCGCTGCTGTCGGCCATGGACATTGCCGGCACCGGCACCAAGCCCGAAGACTCCGTGCCCAAACCGCTGCCCAAACCCGGCGCGGAGAAGAAGGTGGCGGCCAAGGTCAGCAGCGGTTCTCTATCCATCTCTATCCATCTCACTCTATCTCAATCTATCTCGCTCTTTGCAGGCTGCTGCACCCGCAGTGGAGTACAAGACGCCTGCGCAGAGGCAGTTGGTGTCTCCCGACCGTGGCTCGGTGGGAGCTGGGTTCACGGCTCTGGGCGCAGGTCTTGTTCTTCCCCTTTTTCTCTGCTTCTTGAGCGCCAGCACCAACTGCGTACAGGCGCCGAGGAGCTCAAGACCATCGCCATCCCCAAGGCCCAGAAGGGTGCTGACCTGCTGCCCGAGTCCGATCCCGTCATCCAGGGTTGGATGGTGCCCGCTCTTACGTTTGCACCGTCCTCAAGCAAAGAACGTTGCGCACTGTCCCAGGTGTGCGCGGACTGGGCGAGCAGCTGGCGCTGTTGGCGCACGCGGCCACCACCGGCAACAACGAGCAGCTGCTGAGCGCAGGCCGCAGCATCCACGAGCAGATGAAGGCGTACAGCGCGCTGCTCAAGAGGAAGGTTGCGCTCGCGCTCTCCGTGCATCGCTTCTTTCCTCTCTAATGACCGCAACACAAGGCTGCTTCGTGCAAGGATGCCAAGACGGCCCACGAGCTCATCACGCTGAGGTTGCAGCATTGTTGTTCTCTCTGTCCCTCCTTTGCATCACCTGGTTGTTGTGCAGCAACCAGCTGCAGAACTGGAGCGTGCAGCTCAAGATCCTCACTTCCGTGAAAGCATCGTCCGGCGGCGGCCGCGACTCAGGTTTGCGCGTCACCCGCCCTTCGCTCGCGCTCAATGTGCTGATCCGCTCTCCAGACAAGGCCCTCATCTCCATGACGCAGCAGATCCAGAACGGTCTGCGGAGCGCACCCGGCGCTGTGCTCAAGGCACTTCTGGCCATGTGAAGGCAATGGAGGGGTTGCTGTTGGACTGCGTGGTGGTGGGTGCCGGCGCAGCGGGTCTGGCGTGTGCACGAGCGTTGGTAGCGGCTGGCAAGACGGTCGCTGTGCTGGAGGCCGCCGATCGCATTGGAGGCCGGTGTTGGACGCGCGAAGACGGCCGCGAGCTGGGCGCGGAGTTCGTGCATGGCGCCACAGTGTGTACTCGTGAGCTGACCCGGGACGCGGGACTGGGGCTCCGGGGCGTGCGGCGCTTTGCGCTGCTCAAATGGGGCACCCCTGCGCAGCCGCGCGACGCAAGCGTGCAGGCAGTGTACGAGGTGCTGGACAAGCTGGCGGCGGAGCCGCTGCTGGTGGAGCCGCAGCTGTCGCTGCTGGATTACGCGAAGCGCACTGGGATCGTGGTGGACGCACAAACTGGTGTGTTGCGCGCGCAGCACTTGTTTGCGAGTAGCTCACTGCGGCATAACAGAGGAGATGGCTGACATTCTGCTGGCCCAAACCTGTTGCTGCGACATGGCCTCGCTGTCGTGCCTGGATCTGCAGCTGGAGATGCGCGCCGACCACAGCGGTGATCATGATGAGGAGGCGCGGCTGGAGCACGGTTCGTGCCATTGCAAGCACGCTCTTGTGCTTCTCACCTACAAACAACAGGCTACTCCGCGCTCATGGCTTGGATGGCGCAAGGGCTGGATGTCAGGCTGCGCAGCCCCGTGGTGAGCCCGTTTATTGCGGAGGCGAAAGCGTGACATGTGCACGGCAAGGCGCGCGTGGCCCAGCGCGAACAGGGTGTGGAGATCGTCGTGCTGGGAGCCGGGCAGTCGCTGCATGCCCGTTGTGCCGTGGTCACCGTGAGGTTCGGGCGCTCACTGGTGGCGGTGGTGGTGCGTCACCAGTGTTGCGCCGCAGCGTGGGCGTGCTCCAGGCCGGAGCCATCGAGTTCGACCCGCCGCTGATGCACAAGCAGCGAACGCTGCAGCACTTTGCCATGCACGCCGCGACCAAGCTGTCATACCGTCTGGACCGCACGTTCTGGGACTCTGGTGCGACCTGCTCGCCACTCGCACGTGGAGCGCTGACGGACGCGAGGAAGCAGACACGACCTAGTGAGGCTGCATGCGCGCGCTTTGCGTGGCTGACTGGTATTTCGCTTGCAGCTTGGCCGCGCCTGGGCTGTTCCCGCGTTTTTGGGTTGGCATGGATGACGCCGTGCCCACCATCACGTGCTACGTCACTGCCAGTCGCGGGGTACGCACGTGTGGGCGCTCTGCGTTTGTGACCGACCCTGCGGCTCTCAGGCTGCAGTGGACGCCATGCCGGAGGACGAGGCTTTGGCAGCGGGGCTGGCACAGATTGCGCGCGTGCTGGGCGTTGAGCTGGCCCTGCTACAAAGGCACGTGATCAGCATGATGCGCGTGAGCTGGGCTGCGGATCCGCTTGTCCGGGGCGGTTACGGTGCAGCCCCCCTGCCTCCTCCCCCCATTGAGCCTGACTTGCATCCGCTGCGCAGCCAGCGTGCATGCAGGGGCGCCAGCCACGGCGCGGCAAGATCTCGCAGCCCCTGAAATGGACGGCCGCTGCCTGTTTGCTGGCGAAGCCTGCGCGTTCCACTCCAATCCGCAGACAGTGCACGGTACGACGTGCTTTTGCTGTGGGTGCTTGCGAGACCAACCCTCCGTCGTAGGGGCCATGGACAGCGGCCTTTGGGCTGCCGCTGCCGTTTGCCAACGACTCGTTGAGTGAAGAGGGCTCTCTTGGACATGGCTTCTCGTGTGGGCAAGGGAGGAGGCGGCGGCAGGGCTGACAAGGGCGCGCAGAACTTCCGCCGCCAGGAGATCAAGAAGCAGGTCGGCGGGCTGCATGCTGCGCTGCGCTGCGTTCATAGGCGTGGTTGCCCCGCGCGCAACAGGGCCAGTTCCAGCGCGTGCAGGAGAGGAAAACCGCTGCGGGCAAGGAGAAGAGCGCTGTGATCCAGGTTCTGGCGCCTGGCCTTTTCGCGGGGCAGGTGATCTGACTCTGGGGCCAGGACAAGGCCAGTCGCTCGGTCAACCGCGGCGCAGTCTGGGTGCTCGGTGCGGCTGTCGATGCGCTGGGTGTCATGTGGGCGCTCACCGCCAGGGGTCCAGCGGGGCTCATTGTTGTCATTGCGCTTGTCATCTTCTCGAGGTTGTACCTGTGAGCAGCGTGGTGGCGTTGGCGCACTCTCGTGTCGGGCCATGCGGACAAAGTTCCCGCGCCTTGCGCGGCTTTCAAAAAAAACCCTGGCGCTGAGGGCAATGCGGCCTTGTCTGGCAGTGCTCTTGTTGGTCGCGCAAAGCGCGCTCGCAGTGACGCTCATCAACTCGGTGGGCGTGCAACTGGGCCGCACGTCTGCAACCGCGCTGTACCTCACCCCGACGCCTGCATGGGCGGCCGCGGGCGCTGTCACGGTACGTCCACCGCACGTCGGGCTGCACGTCCCCTGAGCGACCGATCATCTCGCAGTTTGCCGTGAGCAACGCGGACACGGCTGCCCACCAGTTCATTGTATTGCGCACGACAACCGATGCGGGCTCGCTCCCGGTCTCAGCCAGCACGCACACCGTCAACGTGGCCGCGGTGAGGCCGGGCGTCTCGAGTGTGTTTTGAGCGCTGACCGCTGCGCAGCCCGGCATCCAGAAAGTGGCGCAGATTGACAGCATTGCGCCGGGAGCATCGCAGACCATTGTCGTGCAGAACCTCACCGCTGGCCACTATGTGCGTTTTGTTTGCCTCCTTTTGCTCGTTCCGTCTCAGGCCTCTGTCGCAGGTGCTGCTGTGCAATCTGCCTGGCCACTACTCGGCCGGCATGTTTGCAGACTTTTGGACCACCAACTCTCTGCTTTTTCTGCCTTCGCAGTTTCAGCACCGAGCTGCCTTCATGTGAGCGCGCGCGTGCGTGTTGCTGTCGTGCTGCTCACGTGCAGCACAACGGTACAGCGGCGGCAACGCCACAATCTATTGGAACATCGCAGGGAACACCATCTCCTTCGGCGTGGAGGCGCAGTGCACTGGCTGGCTGGGCGTGTCGTTCGGCACCGCCCACTCCCAGTCGGACATGGTGGTGGCCTACAAGAACGGCACTGAGAACTCCGTTGCCGACTACTCCTCCACAAGCGTGGTGCGAGGAGGGACGCGCGGTTCTGATGGACGGTCACTCACTCGCGACTTTGGCGCAGGGCTGGCCCTCGCTCGACCCCATCAGCAGCCTGCTCACGCGCACAGGTCCCTTGCAAATCACGCCGGTGACGCGCCAGTTCACGTTCTCGCGCCTGCTCGACACGGGAGACGCAACGGACGCCACGGTGAGCGTTGTGTGGTGCGCGCCCTCCACCGCTGGCTCACCTGTCGCCGCCCATCCAAGATCGTGGCGGGTCCCATGAGCGTTGGTAAGCAGCAGCAGCAGCAGCAGACGCCGCCGCTCTCTGCACGCTGCAGTGCCTCACTCTCGCGCGCCGCCAGGCATGGCGTATCGCAACGACGACCGCACCAAGATCCACGTTGCCTCGCAGCAGCGCACCATCACGCTGCTGGACCCCGACTCGGTGGTCTTCTCACCCAGCGAGTTTGCCAACAAGTTGAGCTTTCTGGGCGGCCAAGTGGTGGTCTACTACACCGTGGCAGGCACGGTCATCAACTTTGGCGTGCAGGCGCAGACCGAGGGATGGGTCGGCCTCTCGTTGAACAGGGCCCACTTGGCGGCCGGCTCTGACATGTGGATCGCGTCCGTGCAAAGCGGCACGCCCATGATCCTGGACTCGTGGAGCACCGGCGTCGGGTGGCCTGACCAGGACGTGGTGGACAACCTGGTGAACAAGGTGGGCCCGGTGCAGGTGGGCAGCGCGCGCAAGTTTCGCTTCTCGCGCCTGCTCAAGACGGGCGACGCCATGGACGTGGCCATCACGCCCGGCGCGCCGCTGCTGGTGGGCGTGGCTCTGGGCCCGTCGGACGCGCATGTGGTGCACACTGCCACTGACAGCCAGATGGTGGCCTTCTCCGTCAACGCCAGCAGCGGGACCATCTTCTATCCCAGCGCGTACCAGCACAACTTCACCGTGGTGCCGGGCTCGGTGTTCTTCTACTGGACCGTGTACGGCTCGCAAATCTCCATGGCGCTGCGCGTGCAGACCGGCGGATGGGTCGCGCTGGGCGTCACGCAGGGCACCGGCAGTGGCATGCGAGAGTGCGACGTGGTGACGGGCTTCCAGGTGCGGTTGCCCTATGCTCCCTTCATCCTTTGTCTCACTGCTCTGGCCGCTGCAGCTCGGCACCGTCGCCGTGGTCAAGGACCAGTGGGTGGATGGCTACGTGGTGCCCTCGGACGACCCGCTTCTGGGCGGCTTCTACGACCTCTCCAACACGCAAATCATTCGCAGCGGTGACGGCTTCACCACGCTCGTGTACTCGCGCAAGCTGGTCACGGGCGACGTGTATGACAACCCCATCAACCTCACATCCACGCAATTTGCGGTGGCGTGGAGCAGCTCCAACGACCCCACCGTGCCGCACACTGCGCAGCAGCTGGCCATGTTCACCGTGAACCTCAACACGGGCAACTCCTCACTGGACCCCACGGGCGACTTGCGTGGCGTTCACGGTGTGCTTGTGTGTCTGGTGGGTGGGCAAAGCACTCACGCCGCCGCCGCCCACCGCCAGGCATCCTCATGTTTCTTGGCTGGGGTGTGTTTGCATTGCTGGGCCTGCTCCCGGCCTGGGCCATTCGGGGCCAGTCACGGGGCAAGTACAAGTGGTGCGCAGTGCCTCTTCGCGATGGGCCGTTGGCACTCACATGCGCACGCACAGGTGGATCAAGATGCACTACCTGCTGGAGCTGCTGGGGATGATGCTTGTCGTTGCGGGTGCGTATCTTTCGCGCCCTTTGCGCCCGCCTCAAAGTTGCTGCGCGTGGCAGGCATGGTGACCATCATCATCGCTCTGAATCGAGTGGGCACACCGCACTGGAACATGAGCAACGCCACGCTGGTGCGTGTCGGCCTCCTTGCCCCCTTGCTAGCCGCTCACTCCACAGCGCGCGGCAGGGCGCGCACACCATCATCGGCTGGATTCTTGTGCTGTTGGCGGCGCTTCAGGCCGTGCTGGGCGCGGCAGGCTACCTGGGTGTGCTGTGGGAGTGGAAGCAGGCAGGCGAGCACGGGCCGCCGCCCAAGACGCACTGGTTCCCCAACAAGATTCACATTTGGACCGGGCGCCTGATGGTGCTGCTGGTTGTGGTCGAGCTGTACCTGGGCCTGGTGGAGTACCAGAACTACGTGCAGGAGCTTGTCTGGGTCCGCGCGTTGGAGGGGGCTGAGTGCCAGCATCCGCCTTTGCTGACTGACTTGGGGGCAGGCTCTCACGGGATGGCTGCTGCTGCTGTTGATTTTGCTGCTGGTGCTGGGCGTGTGGCGATTCCGCGAGCGCGTGCTGGGAGCGTACCGGCCCGTGAACGCAGCGCCGTCGCCGGAGGAGGCGCAGGAAGACGACGGGGCGGTGGCGGTCGCGCCCATCAGCGGCGGCAGTGGCAGCGATGGCGTGCCTTTGGAGGTGGCTGCAGCGCCCGTCGTTGCCCCGCAGCCGGCGGCACCGGCAGCAACAGAAGCAGCACCAGCAACAGAAGCAGCAGCACCAGCAGCGGTGGAGGCCACGCGCGCTGCTCCTGGCGCCGCTGAGGAGGCTACCCCGCTTGAAGACGCCGACATTGCTATGGAAGAGGTGCCAGCACCATCGCCTGAGCCCGCGCCAGTGCAAGAGGGTGTGCGATCGACTGGTGAGGCCAGTTTGCCGTCTGTGGGCGCAGCAGCTGCTGAACGCGTGTTCGCAGGGCACGTGGACGACGTTGGTGCTCGTGTGGTTGCCAGCGTCCGTGATCGCCGCAGCCGCGAGGCCAACTGGCCGTTTTGGAAGAAGAAGAAGTGACGTGCTGTGGTGGGGTTTGGTTTTTTTCCGAAGCGAGAGGGGCGCGGCCCTCTGTCGTCGTCGTTGGATGGAGGTGGAAGAATCGCAGGTGCGCGCGAGGACCAGGGGTCGCTGGGCCTTGCTGAACGAGAGAAGAAGCCCGCCAGGGGCATCGTGCGCGAGAGCGATTGGTACTGGCCAGCAGGGGAGCGCTCCAGCAGCACTGATGGCTTGCCAGGCACATGCAGAACGTCGCGGATGGGCTGAAGTTCAACGCAGTGCGTGGCGTTGCGTGTCACCCCATGCTGCTGTTGCGAACGATGCACGGCAGGTCAGCAACTACTGGGACGCCACCGTGGCGTCCAGCGTGCTCGCGTCCTTGTCGACTCAGGAACGGGACCGGATCGTGGAGCTGCAGTTCTTCCGCAACAGGCTCGAGTCGTTGCCGCCCGAAGTGCTGAGCTTCCCGCATCTGAGGGTGCTGTCGCTGGGCTCCAACCGGGTACGCACGCCTGGCAAGCCGCTGGAGCCAGCTGATGCTGTTGCAGTTACGGCTGTTGCCGCCGGAAATATCGCAGCTGACAGCGGCACGTTTCTCTCCCCCTTACATCGTGGTTTGCTGAATGCTGACACTTGGGAGCAGCTGCGGACGCTGAGCTGCTACGACAACTGCCTCGCCCGCCTGCCTTCAACGCTGACCGCGCTGACCGCGCTGCAGTGTGCGGCGAATGTGCGTTTTGACTGTGTGTTGCACTCACGCCAGTGCCAGCCCTGCTTCTGTATGGCAACAAGGACTTGCCCCCGGCTCTGGCGGTGAACCTTAGCGGCAACTCGAAGGACGAAGTGCAGCGCAAGCTGGCTGAGATATCGCACCACTTTGCAGCGCTGGAAAGGGCTAGCTTGCTGCGCCACCAGGTGGGGGCCTTGAACGTGTTGGTTGCGCTTGGCTCAGGCTGTGTCGTCAGGCTGCCACCATTGTGCTGGCGTTGCCGCGGCGTATGGGTCGGCTGATCATGTCTCGGGATGTCAGCATACTGATAGCGCGTTTGGTGCTCCAGTCCAATGACGTGTGCTGGCTCCGGGCGGGCGAAGGCTTTTGAATGGTCGGAAGAGGAGAAAACTGTTGGCGTGTGGGGGGCTGCTTCGCTGCACCCTTGGTTCCAGGGGTTGCAGTGGTGCACGGGTTCTGGGGCAAGGTTCGGGACGAGTTTCCCCATGACCTGTGGATGTGTCGCCCAAGCCAGTCCCACGCGCTCTGTGCGTGATCTGGCCCATGCCGCGGCAGTGCTGCGAGGGCTGCACGGGGTCTAGTCGTGTGGCCGGGCCAAATTCACAAGCAGCGCTTTCACTCGCTCCGGCTGCGCTGCGGCTGCTGGCGTGTGTCTCTTGGCGTCATGCTCTTTCGCAGTGGCCTGGTTCTTTTCTCACGCTGGGCGGCGGCGGCGGCGCGCGCAGGCAAAATCATGGCAGAGAACCGCAACTCGAGCCCCAGCGTCCGCACGCCCGATCGTCTGCCCGGTGTGGTGGTCACGGACACGCGCGGAGTGATCCGCTCCATCAACGACGATGCGCTGCGCATGTTCGGCTACTCGCGGGAAGAGCTCATGGGCCAGAACTGCAAGGTGGGCGGCACGGTGATGACTTGTGCCGAGCTGACCACCCGCTGCGATCAAGGTGTTGATGCCGTCAGCGTACGCGGTGCAGCACGACTCGTATCTGGAGCGTTTTCTGCGCACGAACCAGAGCAAGGCCATCGGCACCACGCGCGTTGTGATTGGCCAGCGAAGTGAGGCGTTGGGCGCCAAGAAGGGCGGTCGCGCGGTCAAACTGCGCATTGCGCTGGCCCACATGCCTGACCCCGTGATGCCGCTCTTCTCTGCCATGCTGGAGGAGCTTGTGGTGCGTTGGGGTGTTGTGCCGCGCCGCCGTCGCTCAGGCGCCGCGCTTGCAGGACCACTCAGTGACGCTGCAAGCGGACCACACCGGCAAAATTCTGTCCGTGCAGGGCAGCCTGCGCGTGACGCTGGGCTACACGCCCGAGGAGCTGGTGGGCCAGAACGTGAGCATGCTGTGCCCGCCCTCGGTGGAGAAGCGGCACGACATCTACATGCGGCACTACAAGGGCGTGGGGCGCTCCAAGATCGTGGGCCGCGTGCGCAACCTGGAGATGCGCCACCACAACGGCAGCCTGATGCCGGTGTCGCTGGAGGTGCGCGAGATCGCGTCGGATCCGCACCCAGTATTCGAGGCGCGCGCCACCGAGGTGTGTGTGGTTGTGG
>CAZYYU010000072.1:0-12676 GCA_964651735.1 uncultured Gammaproteobacteria bacterium
TTGATGCCCAAGATGGTCCGGCGGAACTTGCGGATGCCGATCATCACCACTGCCGCATCATGGCAGCGCTGCCACCGCTGCTGCACAGTCAGCAGCATCATCAGCATCATCATCATCAATGCGTCACCGAAAACAGAGACGCCTGCCAGCGGTTGCGCGTGTCCAACAAGATGGAGCAGAAGGAGTGAATTCCCAGCTTCTTCAGAGGAGTCTGGAAGGCAAGCCACAGATGACACAGCGCAACTCACTGCCCATCACAACTCACTCTGAACTGGCAGTTGCGGAGCGGCGTTGTCTCAGGTACGTCATGATCCTGCTGTTGTTGCTGCTGCACGCCGTTCCAGCGCCGCTCATACATGAGGATGCTGCACAGATGCGGTGCATGGTTAAAAAACGTGCAAATCCAGTGACGAACGTGCTGGAATGTGCACTCGGAGCTGAACTGCATGACGCTTATTTGGCTGAGGTCCTGAGAGATCAGCTGGTGTGGTTGGAGGGCCCTCTTGAACGCAACATGGACGGGCCACAAGTCCACGATTTGCCGAACAAGGCCAAGGGGCACGGCGCAGCGCTTGATGCACGGGCCGCCGCCGTACCAGGCCCACAGCCGCAGCCACACCAGCGGCGGCAACACCACATACTCGTGCTGCTGCAGGTCGCGTCGCAGCGGCGAGGGTATGGTCGGCGACCGCAGCTCCTCGTCCCAGTCCGCCAGCAACGCAGCGCTGTCAATGGGTCCCGGCCTCTGCCCGGCCGCGGGAGCGGGCTGCACGTCCATCGCAGTGGTGTCGTAGCCGCTGTACGAGGCCCACAGCGCGAACCATTCCGACGCAACCACGTAGTACGGCCGCCCCAGCGCCTTCTTGTCGCGCCTCCAGGCCGCCGCCACCTCTTGGGCCTCCTGCTGCGGGCTCAACGGCGCCGTTCCTGGCACCCACAGGTACGGGCGGTCCTGTCCGAGCAGCGTGCACACACAGGCCTCCTCCGACACCGCCTGGTAGCACTCGCACACCTGGCACTGCTCCATGCTGGCCCTGGCAATGCGCCGCCCCGCCAGCCCCTCCTGGTGGCGGCCAGGAAACACTCATGAACTGCGCACGGCACGCAGAGGGGGGTGCCCTCGCCCCGGTCTCGATGCTGAACGTGCTGTGGGCCACTGACATGCTGGACGTGTCGCTGGGGCCGGGGGCCTCTGTGGTGCCGATGCGCAGCCTCAAGGCGCTGCAGGACCACGTCAAGGCCAACAGCAAGCCATCGCTGCCCTACGCATGGTGCGTGTGCTCGCCCAAGGCCGATCCCAGCAAGGTGTTCGCGGCGGTGCGCAAGGTGTCCAAGGAGTGCAAGCTGTGCGTGAGCGCGTTCCAAGGAGAGCCCAAGGTGGCGCCCAAGGACGAGGCCAGGCTGCGCAAGGATGGCGTGGTGTTTGCAGAGTCGCGCGACGCGCTGGTGGCTCTGCTGGGCCTGAGCGCGGCGGCGGTGGCGGCGGCACAACCTGCTGCCAGCCCTGCTGCAGTGAGCGCCGCTGGATCCAGCTCCCCATCACTCAGCAAGAGCGCAAGCAACGTCAGCAGCGGCAGCGCGGGGTGCGCATCGCTTGTGCTTGTTGCCTGCCCTCAAAAGGCCGCGGCGCAAAAAGGGGCGGCACCTCGTCCACCATTGACAACGGCAAGGTATGAGGAGGGGTGGGCGGGGGGTTGCCGCTTTGGTTGTGTAGACGGGGCGATGATGCGCTGGCCAGGGGCTGCTGTACATTCCGGGCAAGGTGCTGGGCAGCGGCAACTTTGGCGACGTGTACCAGTGCACCGACTTCTTTGGACAGCAGTTTGTGCTCAAGGCGCGGGCTCATTCGCCCCCTTGTGCGTTGCACGGTCTGACGCTGGGCCAGGTGCTGAAGACGAACCGCGGACGCAGTGAGGTGGAGGCGGATTGGCGCAAAGAGGTGGCGTTTCTGGAGCGGCTACGCCACCCCAACATTGTGTGCTGCTACGACAGCTTCGTGTACAAGGGCTTCTACAACCTGATTTTGGAGCGGTGTGAAGGGTCGCTGCGGGACCTGCGCAACGCGTTCCCGGACATTACCGAGAACCAAGTGATGGACATCACGGGCCAGCTGCTGTCGGGGCTGCAGCACATTCACTCGCACAACATTGTGCACCGCGACCTGCAGGTGGCGGCGGTGGTGGCGTTGGTGGTGCTCAAGTGACGCGGGGCAGATGGACAACGTGCTGTATCGCAGAGAGCGGAACCACGACAGTGGCAAGGCGCGGTTCAGCGTGAAGATCAGCGACTTTGGCATCTCGGCACTGATGCACAAGGCAGCGTGACCCTGTTGCATTAGTAGGTGCTGAGCCGCTTCGCTGCAGGGCCAAGACAAGGCGTTGACATCCATCGGGCGGGACTATGACTATGCACCCGAGCTCGTCACACAGGTGCGCGGGGCGTGCAAGCATGCCGAAGCGTGACGTGCAAGCGATGGCAGGGCAGCACGTCGTTGCGCAGCGACATCTACCAAGTGGGGCTGATTGTGTACTTTCTCATCACGGGCAAGTCGTGTCTCTCGGCGCAGGACGGGCCCAGTCACCAGGCGCGCTGCCAACTCGGCGGGCGGGGGGAAGGGGTTCCCGCTCACGCCCCAAGCAACGCAGGCGGTGATCTCGGGGCACGCTCACAAGCGCGCCAAGGACATTGGCACGCCGCTGGGCCTCGGCATTGCGCAGTGGCTGGAGCTGGACCCCAACGCGTCAGTGGCCGCCCCCTCCCTTGTGGTGCGAGGTTTCTTGCTCAGCGGGCTTGCTCCGCAGCCGGCCCCAGAACTGCTCTGCGGCCTGGAAGGCAATCTGGCGCGACGTTTACGCAGCCAAATGATGGGGTTGCAGCAAAGTCGGAAGCGAAAGCGCGACCACTTTCTCTGTTCTGCGCAAAACAAAGAGAGGGTCTTCAGTGGTCTTCACGATGGCGGACGCGTGGGACTATGTGGTGATTGTGGACCTGGAGGCCACGTGCGACTTTGGGCCGCAGCGGCGCGTGACGCGCGCGACGCATGAGATCATCGAGTTCCCCTTCCTCGTCTACTGCGTGCAGAGCGGGCGCGTGGTGCTTGCGGAGCAGCACTACGTGCACCCCACCACGCTGGACGACGTGACGGAGTTCTGCACCAAGCTCACGGGCATCCAGCGCGCGACGCTCGTGGAGCGAGGCGAGACGCTGCAAGCGGTGGCGACACGCCTGGAGCACGTTTGCAAGACTCTGCCTCGCCAACGCAGCGTCACGTTGCTGTGCGACGGCAGGTGGGACGTGCATTTCATGCTGCAGAAGGAGCTGCGGGCCAAGGGCGTGCAGCTGGACACGGTGAGCAGCGCCATTGCACCCACGCGCTCCGCCCGCATGACGTGGTTCCTCCCCCCTTGCAGCCTGCGCTGTGGAGACAGTACTACGACCTCAAGGTGGAGTTTGCGCGCGCCTTTCCAGTTGAGCGGTTCCCCGAGGCGGCGTACCACCCCGCGCCGTCGCTGCGGCACATGGCGCGCTTTGTGGGCGCGCCCATCGTGGGCTCGCACCACTGTGGCATGGACGACTGCGAGACCATTCTGGGCATCGTGCTGAAGCTGCTGGCGGCCGGCCACACGCTGCAGCAGCCACAGCAGATTGCGCCCGACTACGAGCCGCTGCAGGACGCGCTCATCCGCGACTTTAACGAGTGGCAGGACGCCGATGCGCTGAGCGTGGACGCGGTGTGCGAGGCGCTGGAGTTTGAGCAGGACACGGTGGAGGCTGTGGTGGAGGCGCGCTTCATCCCGCAGCGCGATGTGGACAACCTCTCCAACTTCTTGCTCGTCACGCGCGACTCGTACCAAGCCCAGGTGTGGTGGTGGCAGTGCTCTCTTTGGAGACCTTCGGCGTGACGAGAAGCAGGTGTACTTTGCGCGAGGCAACATCACCGCGCTCGTGTACAACCGCGCCCACTTCCTGCAACTGTGCAACAAGTGCACTGCCTCCGCGCTGGTGTGCTGCTGGACCGAGTGGTGGAAGCCCAACGACGAGCTGCGGCGTCTGGGGCGTGCGTCGCTCAGGTGAGATTCGCCCGTCGCAAACATCCCTCTTGTTGTGACGCGCGAGCGTGCACAGCTTCTGGGAGCTGCTGGCCACCACCAAGGATCAGTGCGACTACTTTGTGCGCGAGATCAAGCGCTTCATCAACAACCGCGTGACGGACCAGTGCGTGTTGAAGATGCGGCTGCTCTTCTTTGAACTGCACGCTGCGCTGCTGCTGGTGGGCCCCGTGCTGAGTGATGAGGCTGCCCTCACGCAGCGTGCTTGGCAGGTGCAACACGCGGCGAGCGACGTGATTCCGCCCCAGCAGTTGGCGCGGCAGATTGTGAGCGACGAGGAGATTCTGGGCATCGACTGGACGGCGCTGGACAGCGACAGCTGGTGAGGTGCTTGCAAAGGCGCCGAAGCGCAGCTGACACGCAGCAGGGAAGCGGCGTTCCAGCCACGGCTGGGCGGGGCGCTGGCCCAACTGGAGCACGCTGTGCAGCGGCTGAGCGGCGTGGCCGTGTCCTCACTGGCGGCGGCGGGGCCCAGCGCGCTCGCCACACTGGAGCACGCGGCGGCGGCGGAGCTGTCACGGCCGCTGGGCCTGCGGTTGCATCGCCACACGGCGGCGCCGATGCTGCACGTGAGCGCGGCCTCGGTGCCTGCTGTGGCGCGCCAGTTCTTTGCGGGCTTTGGGGCGCTGGTGCTGGAGCCAGGGTCGGGGCGGGTGCAGTGCTGCGTGGGGCTGCCGCTGGACGTGGAGGGCGGGCTGGCGCGGATGGTGGGCAAGAGCGCAGTGTGCGTGCACGACGCGCCCGAAGGCACGCTGTGCACGCTGTATTTTGCCGGCGCGACGACGGGCTGGGCCGTAGCCACGCTGTGCACTGGCGACGGCGCCGAGAGCGTGGCGGGGCCGCCGCATTTTGTGAGCCAGGTGCGCCGTTTTGCCGCTGCTCCGGTGCCTCCTGACTGTGCTGCAATGCCAGGCGCTCAATGTGTGCGCGGTGCAGCCTCGCCGCGCGGAAACGGTGGCCTCTGCTTTTTGGGCGCTGTGGAAGGCTGCCAAGTACTCGCTGCCTGCCGAGTCTGACGCGGTGTGCTACTGCTTTTGTCTGTGCCTGGCCGAGCGCTTGCAACCTTCCACCATTTGCATCGCCGAGAAAGGTGTGTGAGCGGCGTGATTTGTGGCTGTGCTGGTGTGACAATGCAGCTTGGCAGATGAGCTGCTGTTCCTGAGTGCGTGGTCCACAAAGCGGCTCGGCGTGCAGCCCGCGTTGCCAGCAGAGTGCGCGACGTGGCGGCGGCCGACGCAGCACCCTGATCTCGAGGTGTGTGGTTGGGAGAGGTGCGCCCGCCCTGCCTTCACCTGTGTGTGCTTCAGGCAGCGCTCAAAGCGGGCCAGGCCGTGGCCCTCATGCAGAGCGCGCGCTTCCTGCATGCCAGCCCGCTGTTGTTCAAGGGCTACACCGTGCGCTCGTTGAGGTGGCTGGTGCTTGCTGGGGAGCGAACCCTCTGAGCGTGCGACTTGCAGTGGCGCGGAATGTGTCACGATGGAAACGCCCTCGTACGCGGCCCTGCGCGCTGCGTTGGCCTCGGTCAAGCATGACGCTCTTGTTTACGGCAAGCTGATGCTGCTGGCGCTGTGGGTCGACGAGCCCAACTCGGTGTGACTTTTTGTGTGCAGCCCTTCCTCTGACTCTCGACAAGGCGTGGCTGAGCGCTGCATATCCTGTGCTGGAGAAGCGGTGGCACGCAGTCAGCACGTGGCTGGCGCAGACCATTGGTGCATTGCAGGCGCAGTTCAACAAGGTCTGCTGCTGCTGTTGGTGACCCGTGACTCGCGGCTCACCCGCACGGCGATCAGGCCAACCACAGCAACAACAAGGTGCGCCTCAGCTTGCTTTGGGCGCGTGTGCTGACGATTGCAGCAGGCCTTTTCGCTGTCCGTGCAGCGGTCGCCCCTTCGCAGCTGGCTGCTGGAGATGCGCAAGTCCGGCGTGGAGGACGCGCACACTGCGCTGCGCCGGCTGGTGCCCATTGGTGACTTGACGCGCATGTTCCGCGACTCGATGAAGCGCCACTGAAGCTCGCGTCATCAAAAAATTACATTTTGATGGGATGAGTCTCCGGCGTGGCCTTGTCGTCCTCCTTCCAAAACTTGATGGTCTTGTCAGCCTCACACGTGAGCCAGCGCGAGCCACTGCGCCCAGCAAGTTGAGAAGAGGGAGGTGGAGGCCGCAGATGAACCTGTGATCAAAGGCGGACGCAAAGATGCCGGCCTCGGCCTCCAACGAGCCGGGCTGCACAATGGTCTGCACCGACTGGAAGTTGTAGCCCGTCTTGTAGTCCCAAAACTGGAGCGAGGCGTTCAGAGTGACAAGCAAGCGCGATGCACGCCGTCCACCTTGATGGTGCCGTTGTCGGCAGCGCTCACCAGCACGCCGTCGTCGTTGAGCGCGAGGCTGCAGCAGCAGCGATGAGCGCGCCACCACCACAACAGCCAGCCGCGCAACCTGTTGATGATGGCGTCGTGGCCCGCAAAGTTTTGCACAAAACGCGACTCGGGCAGCTTCCACTTCTTGATGTTGTCGGTGGAGCCGCTGGCAAAGGAGAAGTCGGTGGCGCTGAGGGCCAGCGCACGCACGGCCTTCTTGTGGTGCGTGAGGATGGTCATGCACTTGCCCGCGGCCAGGTCCCACGTGCGCACGTGCGCGTCTCCCGCGGCGGTGATCACTTGGGGGTCCACTGTGGGGAGGGGCAGGCAGTGAATGATAAGAGCACACAAACAAACAGATATCGTGACCTGTGGCGGTCTTGATGTCCCACACGGCCGAGGAGTGGCCCTCGAGCAGCATGATCTGCTGGCGCGTGCGCATGTCCCACACGCGGATGCACGCGTCGCGGCCGCCCGTGAAGAGCACATCCAGGTTGGGGTGCATGGCGCACGCGTAGATGCCGCTCAGGTGCCCGTGGTAGTGGCGGATCACCTTGTTCACCTCAAGATCCCAACACTGCGAGGCGAACATTTGCAAAGGGGAAGCAAAGCACAGCGCCGCCCCAACCAACCTTGACCATCTTGTCTTCGCTCACGCTGAACAGATAGGGGTGGCGGGCGCTGACCACCAGACCGCGCACGGCGCTGATGTGGCCCGTGAGCGTGAGCTTGAGCTCGCCGCTGGCCAGGTCCCAGATCTTGATGGTGCGGTCCGAGGAGCCGGTGGCGAACCACTCGTTGGTGTGGTCAATGGCAATGCTGCGCACCCAGCCGTGGTGACCCGACACCACGCGGGCCAGCTTCCAGGGCGCATGCCATGTGGGCTTGGGCACGGAGTCGGCGCGCCGCTTGTGGTGCAGCACCAGCGCCGTGGACGGGTCCAGGGGCGCCACGCGGCGGTGCGCAGAGTCAAGCTTGCTGGCGGCATCCGCGGACCCAGCGCTACTGGGGAGCGAGGCCACCACGCGCGACGCGCTGTCATAGCCCTCGCCCTCGTCCAGATCCATGGCCTCGGACACAACGGGAGCCTCATCAGCAGCAGCAGCAGCAGCGTCAACACCGCCGCCGCCGCGTGACTGAACGCGAAGCAACTGCGCTGCCTCTGCCGCCGACTGAGCGCGCTTGAGCACAGCCTGGTAGAAGTGTGGGGGAAGAGATGAGGCTGAGCGACGAGCACGCACACACACCGCACTTCGCGCTTGCTGGGCTGCGCAGCCTTGGCGTTGAGCACGGCCCGCGACACGTGCAGGCCCTTGTACTCCAGCCCAAAGAGAGTGAGCGCGTGGGCCTCGTCAGCGCCCAGGTTGGCGGCCGGCAGCGCTGCGTGGGGTGTGTGTGTGAGCTTTTTCGCAAACGCGACGACGCCGCGCAGTGAAGGCCCCGCACCGGACGTGCGCGTGTACAGGCCGCGCGTCTCCGCCAGCGACTGCTCGCACACAGACCTCATGGGGCTCACTGCTGCGCGCGAGAACGCCACCACGCAACGACTTGTGCTGCGTGCGAGTGCCTTTGGAGTGCCCGCACCCCCTCCACGCAGCACGGAAAAACATCACTTGTTGTTGTTGGGAAACACGATGGGAGCCTGCAGCGACATCTGCACCTGATAGGTGCCGCCTCCTGGAGCGCCCTTGACGGTGTAGTTCTGCGACATGGAGATGCAGTTGGTGGACACGAAGCCGGACTGGCGGGGTCGCGTGAGCCATTGGCACAAATCAATCACAGAGTCACGCACAAGGGGCGCGACGTAGCTGCCGTCAAGCCAGGCGGCGCTGACAAGGGGAAAGCGTGAGTGTTCGCGGTGGTGGTGGGGGGACGAGCAGCGCGCACGTGTGGCAATCGTTGCCGCCAGCGTGCCACATGGAGAAGCTGGACAAGGCGAACTGGCCGTTCTGCAGCGACAGCTGGGCTCTGTTAGACTCGCAGTTGGACTTGAGCGACTCCTGGGCCCAGATCTGCACCACGCTGTTGCTGGTCACAGCGATCAGGAAGGACGTGTTGGCGATGTTCATGGAGCTGTCCTGGCAAAGAGAGATGAGGGTGCGCACCGGCAACGGGGACACCATACTAACCAGCACGAGGCTCCACTGACGCACGACGGGGTTGACAAGGGCAGCGTAACAACAGAGAAAACAGACCTTGTTGGCCATCCAGGGCCCGCATCCGGTCACGCTGTTGCACGCGCGCACCTGGCGGCCGCGTAGTGAGCGAGAGCGAGAGCGCGGGAGCTGCCGAACCTGCATGGTGAAGAAGGACCCAGGGTTCAGGTTGACGGGGCCAGCTCCTCCAGGGCCCAGCAGGCGCTGCAGCGTCGAGCCATCAATGGGGCTGCCACTGCAGGCCGTGCCCGCGGGGTAGAAGCACCACGGCACTGCGCGAGAAGTAAAGAGCGAGAAAAGAAACACCACGCGCGCTCGCTGACCTCCCGGGCTCGAGCTGGGGTTCCAGCAGCAACCCTGCAGCAGGCAGGGGCCCTTGGTGCCGTTGGGAAGGCAATCGACCTTGTCGCGGTCGGCGATTGAGCTGCAGTTGCTGTTCTGGGCGCAACCAAGCGCCACGGCGCACACCAGGACCACCAAAGCCACACGCATCATCGTGAAACGAGCCCCTACGCTTGCACGCCGGTTCATTACTGGCGCGGGAACACGATGGACGCCTGAAGCGACATCTGAACCTGATAGGTGCCGCCGCCGGACGCGCCCTTGATAGTGTAGTTCTGGGCAAAGGACACGCAGTTGGTGGACACGAAGCCCGACTGAGCGGGGCGGCGTGAGAAACCAAGAGCGGCCCAGCAAGCGGATCCACTCACAACGGGCGCGACAGGGGTGCCATCAAGCCACACAGCGCTGGGAAGGGCGAAATGAGCGTGAGCGCACTGCAATCAGCAAACGCACTCGTGGCAATCAGAGCCGCCAGCGTGCCACGTCCGGAACGGGGACAGCGTGAACTGGCCGTTCTGCAGCGAGAGCTGAGTCCTGCCAGACTCGCAGCTGCTCTGCAGCGACTCCTGCGCCCAGATCTGCACCACATTGTTGGATGTGATGCCAACGAGAAGCGTGGTGTTGGCGATGTTGTAACTCGGGTCCTGAACGCGCGCGCGTGTGAGTGAGGCGCAAAAAGCAAGCGAGCCACGCACCAGCACGAGGCTCCACTTGTTGGCCATCCAGGGGCCGCATCCGGTGACGGCGTTGCAGCTGCGAATCTTTTCCCGCCGCCGGCGTGAGCAAACAGCTCGCGCCTCCTACCGCAGCACTCACCATCATGTTGATCACAGATCCCCTGTTCAGGTAGGCTGGACCAGCGCCGCCGGCTCCCAGCAGACGCTGGAGCGTGGGACCATCGATGGGCTTGCTGGAGCAGTAGGCAGAGGCCGACACCACCACGCAGGCCAGGAGGATCGCGGCAACAAACAGGCGGAGAGGCGACATCTGCGTGTGAAGGAGCGCTGAGAAGGCAACCATGGCCCAGAATAGCCTCCAAACACGCTGCGACAACCGAGACGAGCACAGCACCAACCGCGCACCTCCTCCGGGACGCCTTTTTTTTTGAATCCCTTGGCGGTTCAAAGTGCGCGTCTTGACGGAGGGCCGTGCACAGACAGGGCCCGTCGCCAGTGCGTCGCAGCGCTCCCGCGCGTTTTTCTTTTGGGCCGCTGGCGAAGCAGCCTCGAGCGAGAGGCCGGGGGACAAGGGCGTTGGGTGCGCAGGGCGCAGTCTAGCGTGCACGGGTGCACGGCGCGGCGGGAGAGCGCCGCACAAAACCGCCGCCGGCATGTCTGAGGAGCCTGACGGACAGTCTGACTCCTCGGAGAAGCCTGTGGTGCTGAGCGAGTCGGAGGATGAGGGCTCGCTGGAGCGGGACCTGGCGCAGCGCCCGCGCTCGTCGGGAGAGCACTCGGGGTCGGAGGTGCGTGGCTGTTGCGAGCGCATGCGGCCGCCCTCAAGCGTGGCAGGAGAACAAGGTGCCTTGCCTGACACTTGTGTCGCTCACTGACGCGTGCCAAGGTCGTGGTGGCCGCGCCCGCTGCAACCGCAGTTGTAGCTGCAGCGGCGCCGCCACAGGCCACAGCGCCCCAAGTGGACCCGCAGCTGAGGGCAAGCCTCGTTGCTGTGGCCCACGCACAGTGCTCTCAGCCAGCGGTCCCCAAGCAGCAGCAGCAGCAGCAGGACGCCAAGAAGGGCCGCAAGAAGGTGTGATCATGATGGCGGTCGCCCGCTCGCTCGCCTCAGAGGAGCGCCAGGTGCTGGTCAAGGGCAAGAGGCGTGGCTCCGTCAAGTCCGGTCGCAACCCGCCCACCAAGGCAGAGATGATCACCGCGCTGTGCGCTGACTTTCCACGCATCCTGCCGCCCAAAGGTCTTTTGCCTGGTGTACTGGCTCGCGCAGCGCTCACCACCAGCGACCGCAGTGGAGACGGTGGTGCAGGAGCACTTCCCCAACATGGACGCGATGCGGGTCAGTCAATGGTGGACCGTGGTGTGAGTCTCACCGCTTTCTGTTGGCAGCTGGCACTGGAGAAGCTGGACCACGCCGCCATGGCCGCGCCTGCCTCTGTCGCGGGCACGTCGCTGTCAGCTGCTGATGGCAAGGGCTCGTCCAAGCTGGCGCAGCACATCTGCCCGCAGTGCTCGGAAACGTTTGCTGCCAAGGTGGGCGTGTTGTTTGCTGTGTGTCGGCTCTCACACACCGACGGCTTTGCAGGAGGAGTTTGTGGCACACCTGACACAGCACACGTCGCCCGAGAATCCGTTCCCTGGAGTCAAGGTCGGCAGAAGGGTTGCTCGTGCATGCCTGACGATGGCCATTGCAGCTGCGGCCAGACGCGCCGCCGGCCGTCACACCGGGCACCAACCACGCCCCGCCGCACAAGGCCGCGCAGCCAGGTTTGGTGTTTATGGTTTCCCTGCTCGTTCAGCGCGCACCACCGCCATCATGACGGCGTGCGGTGCGCTCACGCGAGCTTCTTTGCAGAGAAGGGCGGTTCCAAGCCGCCGCCGGGATCGGTGGCGGTCATGCCGCCTCTGTCACCGCGTAACCGCCTTGCGCTTCTGGGCGTGGCAGTGCTCTCACCACGTTGGTTTGTTTTGGAGCGCAGAGAAGAGCGGGTTCAAGCCGCCGCCGGGAGCAGTCGCGGTCATGCCGATGCCGGGAGCGGTCGCGGTCATGCCGCCGCCGCCACGCCCCTCTGCAGGTCGTGTGGCAGCAGCAAACCAAACAGACACTGACGCGCCGCAGAGCCTGACCCGCACTGTACGTGCCTTTGTGCTGTCGCGTTGCTGCTCAGTGCACCGCAGTGCGCGACTCAGGCAGAAGCGGTATCACTTGCTCGTTGATTGCATGCCATCATTCGCACGCTGAGCGAGCACACGCACTGTGCGCGGAAGCAGACAAGGGCGGGCGCAAGCCGCATCACGGGGGCGTCGCGGTCCTGCCCTCGTCGGCCCCGCCCCCGCGCCCCTCCGTCCCGGGTGCGATCCCGCAGCTGCTCGGCGAAGATTTTGCCTTTTTTTTGCCTTTTGGGTTTCGAATTTTTGGCATCTTTTCCTTTTTGGCCATTGTATTGCACGTCTCACCACACAATGCGCCTCCAATCAAGAGCCCGAGCCCCAGTGTATGTGGCCCTCCGCCTGCGTGATGGGCGCCGGCCTCTCATCCACTTGGCTCGCAGTGCGCGAGTCAGCCAAGGCCGCGCCCACCGCTGTGCCCGCCGCCGTGCTCGGTGTGGATGGCGTTTGTGTGGCGGGGTGGCCTCTGTTTTCCTCATTCGGGGCTCGCCAGCAGCAGCCGCTGCGCCGCCGGCCCTGGTCAAGCAGGCCAGCAGCAGCGTGGGCCGCACCGTCAGCGCCAACATTGTGCTCCCCTCGCTGGCCACGTACATGAGCGACGAGTACTACAACTGGTGACGCACACGGAATACAATGATTGTTGGGAGGCCATGATGTTGGGGGCGGGCCCGCATCGGCCCCACGCCGCAAAAAGCGCAGGGCGGCGGGAGGGGCTGCACGCGACGCACCCCCACACCCATGGAGCAGCAGCCCGAGTGGCTCACGGACCTGCAGGCCCACGACCCGTCGCTGCGCGTGCTGGACCTGCGTGACGCCAACCTGTCGCCGGCCCTCGTGCGGTCCCTGGCGGCGGCGCTGGAGCACAA
>CAZYYU010000073.1:0-11076 GCA_964651735.1 uncultured Gammaproteobacteria bacterium
AAAGCGTACCCGGCGTAGCATGAGCAGCCGCTCGCGCAGCTGCAACACGCGACGGGCTCCGTCGAGGCTGAACCCGGAAACGGACGACACCGCGGCAAGCTCGCTGGGCGTGGCCTTCACCTGCAAGGCGCGCGTGGGTGCTGGGGCGTTGCGCATGCTTCACGGGCAGCTTGTACCGACGGCGCGCCGCAGCGCATCACCTGACGACCAGTTAGCGCACCAAACAAGCGCCGCGACAACGCACCAGCGCATCGAGCGCGGCTGGGCTCGCGATGCCGCCGAAGTCTGCGGCCAGAGCAGACTGGGCAGCGTCCCCAAACGCGGCCACAGCCCCGGACAGAGAGTGCATGGTCCTGCTGCGCAAGTGAACAGCAGCAACAGCAACAGCGCGCGCCTCCAACACCCTTCTGGCAACATCGGCGGGCCCCCACACACCGGCCCACCACACACCGGCCCCAGTCCGCCCCCCGCAAAGAAGATGGATGGATTGCCTCGCACGGCTCTTCGGTGTAGTGCGTCCAACGACCAACGACCAGCTCACGACAAGATGCACTGCGAACCCTCAACTCGCACCAGTTTTCCCCCAAAGCACGCAGTGGCCCGAGGGGCGATGACCGAGTTCCTCTTTGGGCTGCGTCCTGTGCAGGCAGCGTTGCAGGCGCGGCAGCGGTCCTTGCTGACGCTGTACGTGGATGGCGGGCGACGGGCAACGGCATCGCTCGTGTCGTTGGCGCACAAGGCAGCGGTGCCGGTGCAGCGGTGTGACGGGGCGCGCCTGGAGCAGCTGAGCAAGCAGGCCAAGCATCAAGGCGCGGTGCTCAAGTGCCTGGCCAAGCCGGTGCCCGACGTTGGTTGGTGCTTGTGCGGCCTTGCTGCCTTGTTGCTGTCCTTCACGTCGCGTGTAGAGACGCTTGTTGCGGCTCCCTCCACGCAGCAGCAGCTCAGCAAGGGCACTGAGCTCACGCAGGAGAGGCTGGCGTCACTGGATGCCCATGACGTGCGCAGCGCACTCGAGGGTTGGATGGTGCAGGCTCGCTGATGTGCTGTCGGTTGACGCGTGCACCGCCCGCAGCATGGCTAGCCGACGACAAGGATGAGGAGGAGCAGCCAGTGGCCGCGACGCCAGCCGCTGCGACACTGTCGCCCTTGGTGGTGGCGCTGCATCGCGTGCACGACCCACAGAACCTGGGCGCCGTGCTGCGATCAGCCTTCTACTTCGGGGCCTCCATGGTGGTGCTGTCAGAGCCTCAGGTGGGTGGGCGCTTTTTGTTCGCGGCGCCGTCTTCACACGTGGGGCAGGGCGGCACGCTGACACGCATCACGCCCGCCGTGAGCAGCGCCTCTGCAGGCGCCGCAGAGTTTGTGGAGGTGCGCAAGGCCGTGGCCTTTGAGCAGCTGCTTCGCGAGGCCGGCGCCGGCGGCTGGGCCGTGGTGGGCACGTCGCTGCGCGCCGAGGACGCGCGTCACGTGCCGCATCACCGCGTGGGGCGTGCGCTGGCAGGTCGCGGCGCAGTGCTGGTGCGACGCCATCTTCTCGCCGCCTCCCCGTTTGACCGGCCGCGCAGGTGCTGGGCAACGAGCACGACGGGCTGCCGCACACTGTGGATGCGTGCTGCAACTTGGTCACGTCCATTGCGCCGCTGTGTGGGCCGCCATCCCCTGACGGTTGGCCCCGCCATGTTCATTGCGCTTCTCGCTCACCAAAAGACCGCCAAGGGCACAACTTGGACTCGCTCAACGTGTCGGTGGCAGCAGGCATCCTCATGAGCTCGCTGCGCGCCACACACGCATAATCGCAAGGGCCCGCTTCACTGCACGCATCCCACGGACGCGCCCCTCACACAGACTTCTTGCGTGCCGTCTGCGTGGCCCGCGCTGTGAGCAGCAACAGCGCTGTGCGGCAAAGCAAGCAATGTACCACAAAATCGACGGGCACGGCCTCCATGCTGGCGCTGAGCTCGTCGTTGACGCTTATGGTGTAGTCGCCCAATTCCAGCTCAAAGGACACGCCGCCCTGCCGCAGCTGCTTAATCTGCAGCGCGGCCAGCGCACAGCGGTCCTTCTCCAGCAGCAAATGCGAGCGCAGCCGCTCAAACTCCTCCACTGTCTGCTGCTTATCTGCTTCGGCCTCGCGCTGCTCCGTCACCTCCTCGGCCACCAGCTTGCCCGCCTCCTCGTACAGGTCCTTGTTGAGGCGCTCAATCTCCTCGTTGATGGCGCGCTTCTGCTCCTTGGCCTCGTGCACCAGCAGCTTGGCCTTGACGAGGCGCCGGTCCAGCTGCGCCTTCTCGTGCTCCAGCTGCGCCACCTGCCCCAGCAACGCCACGCGATGCTCCTCCTCTGCCACGCACGCGGCCCGCAGCTGGTCTTCGCGCTGGCGTGCCGCAGCCGTCGCCCGGTCCCGCTCGCGCTTGCGCACAAACGCCTCCTGCGTGCATGCTCAGCACTGCGCTGCCGCGTGGTGGCCCCCCAACCCCACCTGCAGATGCGCCGCAACGCCCAGCCACACATCGCGCGGCACGCCCCGAGACCGCAGCAACGCAACCAGCTCCACGTCAGCCTTGGAAACCTTGTAGGATGACGACGATGACGACGAAGGTGTCAAAGGCGCGGACGTCATCTCCGGCCCCTCGCACTGCCAGTGTTTTTGCGGCCTGCAGGGGCGGCCCGGCCATCCTTTTGACAGCGGGAGCGCGACTCCATCTATGGCACAGTGAAGCGGACGCGTTCCAGTCTGGTGCGCTTTTGTCCCGCTTGCGCGGCGCGCCTTTCTTGGTGGTTCCGCGTTTTCCCTTACCGCTCGCGCGTGGAGCGTCGGGCCGCACCGAGCCCCGTGACGACGGCGCCGGAGCGGCGGGCCTTTTTTTCGCCTTGTGTTCACCCCGCGCTGCGTGCTGCGCGCGGGACATATGCAATGGCGCGGGTGCCTGCGCGCTGGTGTCGGTGCACACGCGCCTGCAGGGGGTGCCCTTTGTGGTGATGGCCCATTTTGCGCGCTTCTGTTGTCCCCCTCGCGCGCGCGCGCCCTGTGACTTGCATGGCTGGTGTGCGCAAGTGCAACCTCGCATCGCCCACGCCACCGCGCTGGCGCCCGATCGCCGCGCTTTCTTGCTCACCTGCCCGCAGCAGCACAACAACCCAACCCCCATACCATGGACCATCACCCGCCGCCCCCTGCCCGCAGGCGTGGGGCGATCAGCGCTGAGCCGGAGCGCGAGCTGGCTGCCGCGGAGGTGCACTTGACGCGCCACACGCTGGACCCTGACACCGCCACCAAGCTGGAGGTTGCTGTGCTGCTTGCCACTGTACAACCTGCTGACCACCGCCGGGGGGCCGGGCCCAAAAGAACGTGACCAAGGGCGCGCTGCTCTTTGCGCATCTGGACAAGGACGATCGGCTGGAGCTGTTCCAGTGCATGCAGCCCCTGCACCTGGAAGCCAACCACGATGTGATCGTGCAGGGCGACCCGCAGGCCGAGCATCTGTTCATCGTGGACGAGGGCGAGCTCGACGTGTTCAAGGACTACGGCGACGGCCAGGGCCCCAAGAAGGTGGCGCACTACGGCGCGGGCGGCCTCTTTGGCGAGCTGGCGCTCATGTACAACGTGCCCCGCGCCGCCACCGTGCGCACCGTGACGCCGTGCAAGCTGTGGTCGCTGGACCGCGTCACGTTCCGCACGCTTGTCAAGGGTCAGGCGGGGCCGGGTGGTTGTGTGAGGGCCTTGTTGAACGCTGCGCACAGACTCCACGGTGCGCAAGCGCAATCTGTACAAGGACTTTCTGTCGCGCGTGCCGTTGCTGGCCAACTTGGACCAGTACGAGCTGCTCAAGATCGCCGACGCCATGTCCGTGGACTACTACGAGGCGGGCGCCAAGGTCATCACGCAGGGCGAGCCCGGCGAACGCTTCTACATCATCATCGAGGGCAAGGTCACGGTGCTCAGGGACGACGTGGAGACGTACAACTCGCCGCTGGAGGCGGGCCAGTACTTTGGCGAGCTGGCGCTGCTGTCCAATGAGCCGCGCGCTGCCACGTGCGTTGCTCGCAAGCACCTCAAGGCAAAGAGCAGCCGCGCGCTCTTTGGTATTTGTTGACCCGCCCTTTGCTCTCCTCAAGGTTGCGTCGCTGGACCGCGAGTCCTTCACCGCCCTTCTGGGCCCGTGCAGCGACATCTTGCGCCGCAACCAGGACGAGTACACTGCCAAGGACGAGGCCGAGGCTTCTTCTGCTGTTGCTTCTGCTGCTGCTGCCGCGGCGACGGCGCCACCTGCGCTTGCTCGCCAGGGCACGCTGGGCCGGCGCGGTGCCGTGTCTGCAGAGGCGTCGAGCGCGTTCCCGCCGCTGGCACGTGTGGGCGCGGAGAGCAGCAAGAAGTCGCTGGACTTTTACCGGCGCTGCGAGGCGCTGCTGTCCAACAACATTCTCTTCTCGTCGCTGCCCAAGGAGGACCGCCACACGCTGTACGACGCCATGCAGACGGTCAAGGTGGACGCGGGCACGGCCATCATCCAGCAGGGCGACGACGACGCGGACCTGATGTACGTGGTGGCCGAGGGTCGCTGCCAGGTGTTCAAGAACCACAACGACGGCAACGGCGACCAGCTGATGCTGGAGTACGGGCCGGGCGGCGTGTTTGGCGAGCTGGCGCTCATGTACGGCATTCCGCGCGCGGCCACGGTGCGCGCCCTGACGCCCGTCAAGCTGTGGACCATTTCGCGCATGACGTTTCGCGCCACCGTGCTCAACGAGACCAAGAAGCGGCGCGAGCAGTTCTCGGACGTGCTCTCGCACGTGCCCATTCTGCAGAACCTGGACAAGCTGGAGCGCCTCAAGATCGCCGACGCGCTGGACACGTGCAACTTCACGGACGGCACCGTGATTTTGCGCGAGGGCGAGAAAGCGTTCCACTTCTACATCATCCTCGAGGGCCAGGTGCGCGTGACCAAGAACGGCGTGGAGACGCCCAACTCGCCGCTGGAGCCCATGCAATACTTTGGCGAGCTGGCGCTGCTCAACAACGAGCCGCGCGCAGCCACGTGCACGGCTGTGGGCGACGTGCGTCTGGGCTCGCTGGATCGCGACGCCTTCCAGCGTCTGCTGGGGCCCTGCAAGGCCATCATGAACCGCACCCCGTACAGCGCAGGTGCGGTTGTGCTGCGATGTTGCTTGCCGCTCTCACGCTCATGCTTGCTTGCGGAGCGCAGGTCAGAACGGCAGCAACGCCGCGCGCGGGGCACGTCGCGGCGCCGTGTCCAGCGAGACCGGCGACCCCGACGACCTGTTCAGCATCTCGGCGCGGCCCACGGTGCGCTCGCAGCAGGCCATGACGCTGGAGCAGCTGCGCTACATTGACTCGCGGCTGGGCAACCACGTCATGCTGCGCCACTTGGACGAGAAGGCGCGCGCCCTGCTCTACTGCAGCATGGTGCGTTCGTTGCCCTCGTGTGTTTGCAGGCGCCTGTTGCGCGGCCGGGGCTCTGTCGCCTCTCTCATCCCCAGATGCGCAGGAGCTGGAGACGTTTGGGCCCGACATGAACGTGATCCAGCAGGGCGACCTGGAGGCGCACAAGATGTACATTGTGGAGTCGGGCTCGCTGGTGGCGCTCAAGGACAGCGGCGATGGCACCGGGCCGCAGAAGGTCTTCAGCTACTCAGAGGGTGCGACCCTTGTGGTTTCTGCTTCTCTCTCTCTCTCTCTCAAACCTTGTTGTTGCAGGCGGCCTGTTTGGCGAGTTGGCGCTGCTGTACGACATGCCTCGCGCTGCCACCGTGCGCACCGTCACCGAGTGCAAGGTTGGTTGGGGAGGAGGTTGCGCGCGTTGCTTGCTTGACGCTCGCTCTTCCCCTCCAGCTGTGGTCGTGCTCCCGCCGCGCGTTCCGCGACATCCTGCAGGTCTTGTGTTCACTGGGAGGTCGCCGTCTTTGCTGAGTGCTGCTCCACGCCAGCGCGCCACGCTGGAGCGCCGCGAGTACTGGCAGGAGTGCCTGGCGGAGATCCCGCTGCTGCACAATCTGGACCGCTACGAGCGCCTCAAGCTGGCGGACGCGCTGGTGACGGAGGTGTACGACGACGAGGCCGTCATCATCAAGGTTTCGCTCGTGCCCCACGTGGCGCGCTCAATTTCATCATTTTTTGTTGTTGCGTGAAGGAGGGCGAGCAGGGCGAGCGCTTCTACATCATTCTCGAGGGCATGGTGCGCGTGACCAAGGGCGGCGTGGAGACGCCCAACTCGCCGCTGCGCACCAGGCAGTACTTTGGCGAGCTGGCCCTCATCAGGTTTGCGTGCATCTCCTTGCGTGGGTTATCTCACAGTGGTGGCGCAGCAATGAGCCGCGCAAGGCCACCATCACGTGCATCGGCAAGACCAAGGTTTGCGCATGTCTTGGGCAGTTTGGTTGGGCGCTCACCGTGCCCCTGCTGCGCTAGGTCGCCTCCATGGACCGCGAGTCGTTCCAGCTCTACATGGGCCCGTGCAGGGAGATTATGGAGCGCCAGCAGGTTGACTACGGCGGCAAGAAGAACACTGAATGAAAGCCGGAGCGACGGAGGGAGGGGCGCGTGTGGGCTGGCAGGGGGGCGTGCAAGCCTTTTGGTCGATGGATGACCCAGTGGCTGCGCGGGAGCTGGCGCGGTTGAGGCAGCACGTGCCGGGCGTGCTGGCTGGTGGCGGTGGCGCAGCGGCGGCGGCACGGTCGCAGCCGCTGCCGCTCGCCCGCACAACGGGCAAGCTGAACACGTCACAGCCACTGCCGGGCGCTCAGCCGACGGAGAGTGCTGGCTCCAGCCCCGCCAGCACGTCGCCAGCCGAGCGGGTGAGTGCCCTTGCGGATGACCAGCAAGCGTGACTGCCGCCGCCAAGCAGACGAGCACAAGCGTCAAGGTTGCACGGTGGCTTGCACAAGGCTTGTTTGTCACAGGCGTCTTGGCAGGAGCGTGTGTTCCTGCTGCATCAGCAGCAGCAGGCGACGGCAGCGGCGCCGCAGAGCCCGGTGCAGAGTCGCAAAGGAGGTGCGCGCTCTCTCCCCCACTCTTGACACGGTTTATTACCGCGTGTGCGCAAGGTGGCGTTGCCAGCCCTGCTTTGGCGCGAAAGCAGTTTGCCAGCAGCCCTTCACTGGGCCGCAAGGCGTCGGCCCCTGTTGGTGCGAGCAGAGCCGAGTTTTTGCGAAGAGCGCGCTCACACGCGTGTGTTCGGCAGCTGAGTTCCAGCTCGCGGAGCAGGATCGCTGCAAGCTGACCGACGCCGAGTTGGAGGTGCGGCCTGGCCACTGTGTTGCAGGGCTTCTGACGCCGCACACAAAGGCCCTTTGCGTGGCCTTCCTGCGCAAGATTGGGCACTAAAGACATGCGACAGAGAGAGGAGGCGCGGCTGCGTGTATTCACAGAGTGTCGATGATGGACGCGCGCATGTCGCTCGTGATCTTGGTCACGTCCTGTTGGCGAATGAGCAAACAGAGAGACAAGCACACTCTACGCACCGCAGCGTCGTTGAGCCGGAAGATGGACTCCACCACGCTGATCTCCGTCGACGTGGTGTCGATCCCCGCAAATGCACACCTGCGCGCGCAAAAAACATTGAGCAGCGCAGCAATGACAAGGCAACAGCCCAACGCACCAATCGTTGACAATCAGGCCAGCGCCGATCACATCCGAACCGCGGTTGACCGTGCCGGCCACCAGCGGGACCTGGGCCCCCCGGTGTGAGCGAGGCAGTGGTTCGGCGTCGCGACAAGGCTGGCTTTGCCTGCAACAGCGACGAAAGCTCGTTCTGATCCTCGATGGTGGTGCGAGGATGCACCTGAGCGAAGGAGCCCATCGTCAAAACCAAAGAAAACAAACAAACAAACGGACAACGCTCACCAGACAGCCCTTGTTGCTCAGCGCAGCATACGATCCCACAAGCGTGTTCCCAGCAATAGTCTTCGTGTTCCCCCCAAAACAGTGAGAGGGAGACGGGCGAGAAAAGAGAGGACAAACAACAGACCTGACGAAACACTTCCACGCCCAAAACGTCGGCGATGATCTGCTCCGTCTCTGCGGCAACGCTTGATCAGACACACGAGCAGCCGCCCACAACAGCTCACCCTTGTCGAGCTCTGGATGGCACAGGGCCACGTAGTCGTTGCACAGAATCACGTTGCCCAGCGCAGACAGGCGCTCCTCCACCCTCAACACCTGCTCTGCACCGATGAAGCGAGCAACGCGCCCCAAAGCAGCAGAGAAACGAACCTTGATGGACTCAGGCAGAGAATTGCGAATGTGCATCATCTCCTGCAAACAGCTCGCGTCACGATTGCCACAGCGTGGCTGCGCCTGTGTGTACCTGGTCGGTGGTGTTGGTGGGGAGCAGCAGCCCTCGCGAGTTGCCCACTGTCAGCCTGCAGGCGGCCATCAATCCGCCGCCGCCACGCAAAAAGGCGCATGCAGCACCTGCCCACGAGCCGCGTGCCGGCGATGGTAGTGCGCACGACAGGGATGTCGTCCGAGAGCTCCGCCTCGATTTGTCTGGGGTGTGGCGGCCGTGAGCGACAAAAGCGCGAAAACGCAGCCCCGCGCACCTGTACGTCTCAGCTCCGCCCTCCGCCATCAGACAGTATCCATTCGTGAGACGCGTGAACACGCCAATGTCGGGGCAGTTCTCGAACTGCGCGCCTGTGAGGCAGCGAGCGGTCAGCACAGTGCGGTGGCCGTGGTGGCTGTGGGGGCGTGGGTGTGGCGGTGGCCCCAAAGCAGCCCGTCACGCAGGGCGCCGCCCGAAGAAAGTGGCACGAACAGCGAAAAGCAGGTGTGCTCCTGTGGCTTGCTGGCCCTCAACGCAGCACGGTCGCAGCAGCCGCCCGCCGCAACGAGGACGCGGGGGGAAACCAGCGGGAACAGCGGCCACTCACGCATCGCCATGGTGGGTTGTTGACTTGAGCGGGCTTGCCCCCGCTTTGCTCTGGTTCCCGCTCCCTGTGCCCGCGAACCCCTCTTCGCGGCTGTTTTTTCACTGCTTTCTGCCGATCTTGACAAAGTGCGCATCGGGGCTGGCGGGATTGCCGTTGGGAACGTCAATATCGAGCACGCCGTCGTGGAGCGATGCATGCACATCGTTGGCCGTGACGCTGCAAGCAGCATGAGGAAGGCGGACCACATCGCCGCTGCGCTCACCCCTCAGGAATGCTGAAGCTCCTTGTGAAGAATCCGCTGGAGCTTTCGATGCGATGGTAACGCTTGTCCTGGCACCGGAGCGCCATCAGCAAGCAGGGGCACACCAGGCAAGCGACGCACCTTGGTTTCCGTCCTGCTCTGGCGCTCCCCGCTGCAGCAAGCAATGAGCTGCAGCAACAATGCACCGCAGGCAGCACGCACGTGATGGTCAGCTGCCCATCGCGCACACGGATGCGGATCTTGTCCTCAGGGACGCCCGGAACCTGAAGAGCCCATGGGCCTGCATGCAACGACCACACCCAAGCAGCACACCTCCAGGTGATAGTGCGTGGTCTTGCCGTCGCTCGATTCGGCCACGTCCACCGCCGGCCATTCCAGCTTCTTGGTCCTGCGAGCCAGCGCGCCAGCTGGTGGTTGGCGCGGCTCATCAGCTCGTGGCTGTTCCACCGCAACAGCGGCCCACATACGCTGCTCGTCGAACATGGCAGGGAAGCTGGGCAGGCGCCCGAAGGCAGCGTCGAAGAAAGGCGCGTCCCAAAAGTGCCTGGGGTCAGCATGCCGTCAGCAGAAAGGGCGCGCTTGTGTGCAGTGCACCCACCACGGGTTGTACACGCGAGGAAACGGCCAGCGCAGGTCCGCAGCGTTCCCTGGAGATTTCACCGTGACGCGGTGGAAACTCCAGCCAAGGCACGAGGCACGCAACTGGCGGGTGCGGCGGCGGCTGCGGCATCACTCTTGGCCGTGCGGGAGACGCGGCCCCGTCCACATTCGGGGCAGTCCTGCCATCAGAAGCGGCGCGCGCTGGCAATGAGATCGCCCCCACACGTGCACCACACCGCCACCACGAGGGGACATGGTTCCACCCGCGTGGGTGGCGCGGAAAACGTTACCTGAGCTCCAGCATCGGGCGCGTCGTGCACGTCCAGTTGCGCCACGGCAAGTGCGGAGAAGAAGAGGAAGAGCACCAACACCCTCATCGTTTTCCAGATTTCGAGGGCCAGCCGCGCATGGACCCGCCCGTCCAAGCATCGTCGCAGGAGCCTGCGGAGCGACAGCGACCACGCACCAAGTCAACGCCGCCTGCCGCGTCCGAGCCTCCGCCGCGCGTGCGCCGCTCCTCCAAGCCCGAAGCGCTCGAGCTGGGACGCGCCATGATCAGCAAGCTCAACCAGGGCAAGGCGGAGGCGCCAGCGACGGCGGTGCAGGTTGCGCGGCAGCGCGTCACGTGCGGCTTGTCACGCCTTGCACAGGTGCCAATGGGACTCAGCGACGTGGAGCGTGCACGCTTGCGGGCCGAGCGCGAGGCCGCGGACCGGCTGCGCGCGGAACGCGAGGAGGAGGAACGCCGGGAGCGCGAGCGGGCAGAGGTCCGAGCTTGGGCTGCAACGCTCGCCGCAGCTCACGTCACCGCTGCAGCAACTGCAAGAGCAAGCGCGGCGCGAGGCTGCACTGAGGTACGTTGTGGACTGCTTGACCGCCCAATCCAACTGGCGCAGGTTCGAGGAGAACCGTCGCATTGCAGAGGAGAACGCGCGGCTGCTCGAGGTGGAGCAGCGCAAACGCACCGCATTCCGCGTGTGGAAGCAGCAAACGCTGAAGCCACTGCTGGTGCAGCAGTTTGCAGACGTGGACGCGGACCTGATTGACCGGTGCATTGAGGACGGGCCGATGGACTCGCCCGACTTTGACGCATGTGTGGAGAGAGACATCCGTGTTCGCCACGGTGAGAAGAGCTTTGTGTGCTGTGCATATTCTCAAGGCCAACAGCGGCTGCACTCGAGCTGGTACGGTGTATGTGTGGTTGCGACTTTGTGCTCAAGCTGCACTTGTCCAGGCAGCGCGCGGCCCAGCAATAACTGAATCGGCGATTGAGCGGAAACAAGAACAGCAAGAAGGAGAGGAGCGTGCCCGTGAGGAGGCTGAGC
>CAZYYU010000073.1:11176-12603 GCA_964651735.1 uncultured Gammaproteobacteria bacterium
CAGCGGAGGGCGGCAGAGCAGGCGGCGATGCTCGAGGCTCAGCATGCAGCTCGTGCCGCAGCTGAGAGAGCACAGGAGCGCGCGCTGGCCGCAGCAGCTCCCGTGCACGAGGTGGCAGTGGCTGTTGCCGTGGAACCTGCTCCGCCTGCTCCTGTGGTCTTGGCGGTTGCGGAGAACGCAGCGCCGCCGCTTCCTTCCCCTGCTGCTTCTGCGGACACCCCCATTGCTGGTGCCAAGCCGAGCCTGGATGACAGGGCGCCGCTGTTGCCCAAGGCGGGCCGCAAGAAGCGGTGTTGCTGCCTCGTGTGCTGCTGCTGCTGCAAATGAAAGTCGTGGTGAGGTCCAGGGGCTCGCTCCGTGGGCGCAAGCGAGCCAGTTGCGGCACGAGGGCTGCGGGCTCGTTGACGGCTCAATGGCGGACCAGGAGGACGCGCGCGCTGTGGGCGCCAAACGTGGCCGGGCTGAGGGAGAGGAGGAAGCGCACGAGGTCGCGGTGGAGGAGCAGCAGCTAGGCAAGCGCGGCCGCACGGACGGCGAGCAACCGGAGCCGCATGCAGACGGGGACGGGCAGGCTGTTGCCCCGCTGCTCGCGCTGCCTCCCGGTCGCTTGGTGGCTGTGGAAGTGCCAGGTAGCTGTGACGGGGCGGGGTGGCCTGCGTTCTCGGGGCGCGCCAATGGCCTGGCTCGTCGTCGAAGCTTTACCGCTCTGCTCGCAGTCTTCGTGCAGGACGCAGATGACGCCAGCGCTCGCATGGGCAACCTGGCATACGTGCGTTGGCTGGTGCTTGTCCGCAGGCCAGCTGAGCGCGTTTTTGCAGGCGCTCAAGAACGAGGCCGCCGGTGATGCCAGCCTGCAGCGGTTGCCCACGTTGGCGCTCAAGTGTGCCTGCAGTGCTGTCGCTGCGCTTGAGGAAGGACCCCTTGTCGCACCCACTGTTCGGCAAGGTGCCGCGACGACCGCGAAGAACAACCGCGCGCTCACCCCTGCTCGGCAGCCCGTCCCCACGTCGGACCTGCTGATGCGGGTCACCAAGGTGTGTTGCGTGTTGCTTCCCCCCCTCGTGCTTCCCGCTGAACCACAGCCCAACAAGCGTGTTTCTCGCCGCACTGGTGCAGTGCTGAGCGCGGACGGTGAGCCTCAGTGCGCCTCTCTTCGCGTCTCAGGAGAGCTGTGCAGTGGAGACAGTGGGCGTGATTGACACCAAGTGGACGTTCGACTCGCTGGCCGACTGGCAGGTTGGGCGTTTGTTTTTTGTGGAAGTGGCACCGCCGTTTCCTGACGCGGTGACTTGCAGGTGACAGACGCGCGCCCAGCCAACCAGCGGCCACAGATTGGTCTGAAGGAGGTATTGTCCAGTTGAACGCAACAAGCATGCGGTTCACACACACACACACACACACACACACACACACACACACACACACAC
>CAZYYU010000074.1:0-11281 GCA_964651735.1 uncultured Gammaproteobacteria bacterium
GAGGGGCACGGGGCATCCTTAGTTGGGCTCAGGAGGCTCGCGCTCCGTCCGTCTGCGTTTGTTGTTGTTGTGATCATCTTCGTGCTGCCCAAAAGCAACCACAAAATGAGCACAGCAGCAAGTGCGTCAAAATCACCACCACCCACGCACCCCCCGCTGCTGCTCCTTCTGTTGTTGCTGCTGCTGTTGTTGCTGCTTGGCATCGCGCTCCTCGATGCGTTCACGCAACGACACGCGGCCCCGCGCGTACGCCTCGTGGAACTGGCGCGGCTGGCCCCACTGGAACACGCTGCCCTGCAGCTGCTCGCGCGCCCGCTCCGGGAACGCTGTCGTGTCGGCCAGCGCGCCCTCGCACGTCAGCCGCTTCACGGGATCGTACTCTAGCATGCGGAACAGTAGCGTGACCGCAGCCTTGGCCTCCGCAGGTGCTGCAAAACGGATGTGTGTTGTTGTTGTTGTTGTTGTTGTTGTTGTTGTTGTTGTTGTTGTTGTTGTTGTTGTGTTGCATGGCACGTGTGAGCTCAGAAGGAACACAGCCAGTGCCGCGTACACGTGCCGCCGGTGTGCGAGTCGCGCTGCAGCTTGCTGCAATAGTCGCGGACCAGGTCGGCCTTCTTGGCCTTGTACGACAGCAGCGGCTGCGGCTCGCGCTTGTCACCCTGAGAGGGTAGCGTGTGCGTGGCGTTGCGAGCTGCAAGAAGAGCGGGGAAAAGAACGGTGAGCAAAAAACAAGGACAAGTCATTCAAGTTGGAGGCACCCTCGTTCCAGAATGGCATATCCATGAGCGTGGGCCAGTCCTCCACGTCGGGCTGCTCTCGTTACACGCAGACATCGCGCGGCTTCGAGCAAATCACCTTGCCGAGGCGCTCGAACACCTTGCAGACCATGTGCATGTTGAGCAGGTTGCTGTGCAGGAGGGGCAGTGAGGAACCTGATGAGCCACACAAGGGCACAAACGTCACTTGCTCTCATCCCCGGGAAACATGAATTGGCCGCTGATGAGCTCGCTGAACATGGTGCCCAGAGCCCACGTGTCGATGGCGTGCGTGTAGTGGCGAGCGCCAAGCAGCAGCTCCGGCGCGCGATACCTTGGTTTGTGGTGGTGATGCATGGGAGGGCGGCACACACCGCTCGCTGCGCACCATCGCGTGACCACCACGCGGTCATCGATGAGGGAGCGCGGCGGGGCCTTGCACGCCTCAGCGTCAGCACCGCAAGCAACGCAGGCTCTCCCAACACACAGCAGAAAGACCTGAAAGATGCGAGCCAACCCAAAGTCAGCCAGCTTGACGAAGCCTTCAGCGGTGATGAGCACGTTGGCGGGCTTGATATCGCGGTGCATGATCCACTGCGAGTGCATGTACTGGGCGCCTCGCAGCAGCTGTGTTGTGGTTCACAAAAGACCAGCGCCCTCCTCCTCCTCCCTGCACCTGGAACATGATGGCCTTGATCATGCTGAGCGCCATGGGGTGTGGGGGGTTCATCTGGTAGTGCGTGTAGAAGACGAGGCTGAGGTCGAACTCGGCCCACTCCATGACGACGTTGAGCTCCTTCTTGCCCACGTCTACCAGCACCTCGTGCAGGCGCACCACGTTGGTGTGGTCCAGCTCCTTGAGCAGCCCAAACTCGCGGCACGCGTTGTGCGGCACACCGTCGTGCTGGCCCTTGGGCTGCTTGATGCACTTGACGGCCACTTGCCGCGCCTGCGCGCCGTCGGGGGCACGCCACTGGCTGCGGTACACGGTGCCGTACGCGCCCTTGCCTACCTCGGCGCCCAGCTTGAGCCGCTCCATGAGCAAAAGCGCGGCCCCTCAGGCCGGGCCAAGCACAGCCCCAAAGCGCCCAGGGAGGTCCTTTAGACCCGGGAGGCGATTCGCTGCGACAAGCGGGCCTGCGCGTTTTTTGAGCGCCCCGACTGGAACTCTTGGTGCGTGGAGGGTGTCCATAAGTTGCTGCCAAGGTGGGTTGGTGGTGCTGCGCGCGCCGCAACGGGCCCGCAAACCCCGTTTGTTCAAGCTTGTCACGGGCCGCGCGTGCGCGGGAAACGGGCTGCGATGGCGCGGTTCGCGGTGTTGCTGCACGCACACCCGCCGCAGACCACGCGCGCGCTCTTCCCTTTTTTTTGTGCGGCTCTTTTCCCCCTTTTCTGCGCTCCCTGGGCGTTGCGCGGGCTGTGGTTGCGCGCGTCATGGTCACCAGGCATGGGGTGTTCGGCGGGAGGCCCTGGCGACCCCGTTGAAGGGCTCGTCCTGCCCGCCGCGTCCCTGACGAGCGCTTGCTGCGCGCTGCGGGCCCGTGCGAGGTGGTGCGCGCGCTGCGTGGCCTCGTTGGGCCGTGCGCGGCGGTCCAAGCGCGGGCGCGCGTTCAAACGTGCCCTTTTGTTTTCTCCTCCTCCCACGTGGCCACGTGGCTGCGTCCCCGCGCTGTGGTGTTTCGCGAGTTGCCGTTTGTCTCTTCCTGGGCCTCGCCGCTGCGGCCTGCCTTCTTTTTTCCCCCCTCGTCTAACGCGGTCGCGGCAGATGTCCAAGCTGTCCAACTACGATAAGTACCTGAGGTTCAACAAGGACTCGAACTTCAAGGCGAGCGCCTTCTCCGCCCACGCGCGCTTGCCCGCTTGCTCACGCGTCGCGCTGCTCCCAGGTCGGCGGTCTCCCTGCTGTCTGGGTCAAGGACGCGGAGCGCGGCTATGTGCGTGCCGACGTGACCGAGAAGTCCGGCTCCGACCTGAAGCTCAAGATGGGCGACGGCGCGCTCAAGACGCTCAACGAGAAGGAGACGCTGCCGGCCAACCCCGGCAAGTTCGACGGTGTCAAGGACTGCGCCGAGCTGTCGCACTTGAACGAGGCGACGGTGCTGCACAACCTGCGCGTGCGCTACGATGAGGATCTCATCCACACGTATTCGGTACGCCGCGTTTTTTTGCTGCTGCCGCGTCGCGTCACCGATTCTGACGCGCGCGCTTGCCAGGGCCTCTTCCTGGTGGTTGTGAACCCCTACAAGTGGCTGCCCATCTACACGGACGAGATGATTCAGATGTACAGCGGCAAGCGCCGCACGGACGTGCACCCCCACGTCTACGCCATTGCCGACGAGGCGTACCGTGCCATGCTGCGCAACAAGGCCAACCAGTCGATCCTGATCACCGGCGAGTCCGGTGCCGGCAAGACGGAGAACACCAAGAAGGTCATCCAGTACCTGGCCACCATTGCCGGCAAGGCCACGTCGGGCGGCAAGCTGGAGGAGCAGATCTTGCAGGCCAACCCCATGCTGGAGGCCTTTGGTAACGCCAAGACCAACAAGAACGACAACTCGTCGCGCTTCGGAAAGTTCATCCGCGTGCAGTTCAACGCCGGCGGTGTCATCTGCGGTGCCACCATCCAGACGTACCTGCTGGAGAAGTCGCGCGTCGTGCACCAGGGTCCCGGCGAGCGCTCGTTCCACATTTTCTACCAGGTGACAAAACTTTTTGTTCCCTCTTTTCCCGCCTCACTCGTCGTGTCCGCAGTTGCCCCTGGCGGCCACGGCCGAGGAGCAGTCGCGCTACAAGATCAAGTCGACGGCGACTTGGGGCTTCCGCTCCGATCCCAGCTCGGACCAGGTGCGCGGCATGGACGACATCAAGGAGATGGAGCACACGCGCCACGCCATGAACGTCGTGGGCCTGGACAAGGAGGAGATTGACGCCGTGTTCCGCGTCATGGCCGGCATCATGCACTGCGGCAACCTCAAGTACGGCACCAGCTACGGCAGCGAGGGCGCCAACTGCGAGAGCGGCGACGTGCTGGACCTGATCGCCGAGCTGTGGAAGGTGGACCGCACCAAGTTCGAGCGCGCCCTGATCCGCCCGCGCATCAACGCCGGCAAGGAGATTGTGGAGAAGCACCTCAACGTGGAGCAGGCGCAGTACTCGCGCAACGCCATGTGCAAGGCCATCTACGAGCGCTGCTTCCTGTGGCTGGTGAAGAAGCTCAACTCGGTGCTGGCCGCGGACCGCGAGGCCAACTTCATCGGTGTGCTGGACATTGCCGGCTTCGAGATCTTCCAGAACAACTCGTTCGAGCAGCTGTGCATCAACTTCACCAACGAGAAGCTGCAGGAGTTCTTCAACCACCACATGTTCAAGCTGGAGCAGGAGGAGTACGCCAAGGAGCAGATTGTGTGGACGTACATTGATTTTGGCATCGACTCCAAGCAGACCATCGACCTGATCGAGAAGAAGCCCAACTCCATCATGTCGTTCCTGGACGAGGAGTCCATCTTCCCGCGCGCCACGGACGAGACGCTGATCCAGAAGCTGCACACGCTGGCCACCAAGAACCCCAAGTACAGCAAGGTGCAGTTCAAGAAGCTCAACTTCCAGATCCAGCACTACGCCGGCGACGTCGTGTACGACGTGACGGACTGGATCACCAAGAACAAGGACCCGCTGCAGGACGACATTGCCACGTGCGTGCGCCTGTCCACGGACTCCTTCTTCCAGAACCTGTTCACGGACCCCGACCTGGACGCGCGCGAGCGCTTGGCCCTGCTCAAGGCCAACAAGGCGGCGGGCGTCACTGGCCAGGGCCGCTCGCGCGGCAACGCCGGCGCGTCCACGGGCCCCTCGGCCAGCGCGGCCTCGGCCAGCACCAAGACGCAGGGCAGCGGCGCCTCCTTCATGACCGTGGCCACCACGTACCGCGAGCAGCTGGACGACCTGATGGGCACGCTGCGCTCCACGGAGCCCAACTTCATCCGCTGCATCATTCCCAACCTGAAGAAGGAGCAGAAGAACATCAAGGCCGAGCTGGTGCTGGAGCAGCTGGCGTGCAACGGTGTGCTGGAGGGCATCCGCATCTCGCGCAAGGGCTTCCCCAACCGCATCACGTACCCCGAGTTCGTGAAGCGCTACTACCTGCTGCACCCGACCATTCGCCGCAACGAGGCCGAGACCAAGGACGCCACCATGACCATCATCAAGCACAACGCCGACACCATGGAGGCGCACTTCCCCACGCAGACCAAGGACGGCGAGGAGGCGCGCGAGCGTCCCCTGTACCAGTTCGGTGTGACCAAGATCTTCTTCCGCCACGGTGTGCTGGCCTGGCTGGAGGAGCAGCGCGAGAAGAAGCTGGGCCAGATGGTCATCAGCATCCAGGCTGGCGCGCGCGGCTGGATCGCGCGCTCCGCGTACCGCAAGATTGGCCTGCAGACGGCGGCCGCGCGCACGCTGCAGAAGAACCTCAAGGCGTACGTGGCGTTCAAGGAGTGGGCCTGGTGGCAGCTGTACGTGGCCACCAAGGCGTCCGGGCTGCTGGTGCGCGTGGACTACGACGCCATGATCAAGGAGCTGGAGGCCAAGGAGTTTGCGCTGCGCGCCGAGCTCGACAAGCTGACCAAGGACAACAACGCGCTCAGGAAGGACCTGGAGGAGACCAAGAGCGGCATCGCGTCGCTGGAGGCCGAGCTGGACAACGCCAACAGGCGCCTGGGCTCGCTCACGTCGGAGCACGGCAAGCTGAGCAGCGACAACGAGGCGCTCACGGGCCAGATCGAGAGCCTGGAGAGCAAGCTGAGCGTGCTGGCCAAGGAGCGCTCCGCGCTGGAGGCCGACTACCGCGAGACGGACGACAACCTGAAGCAGACGTCGCAGCGCCTGTCGGACGTGAGCTCGCGCCGCAAGGGCCTCGAGGACGACAAGAAGAACAACGAGTCCAAGATCAACGCGTCCAACGTGAACCTGGAGAACCTGGAGGGCGACGCGCAGAAGCTCAAGAAGCAGCTGGCCACGCTGGAGGACGAGCTCAACTCCACCAGCAAGGACCGCGACCAGGCCTCGGACCGCGCCGCTGGGCTGCAGAAGGAGGTGCTGCGCGTGCAGGGCGAGCTCGACGACGTCAAGGAGGAGCTGGCCACGGGCAAGTCCACGCGCAACAAGCTGGAGGGCGAGCGCAAGGACCTCGAGAACCGCCTCAAGGGCCTGCAGGCTGACCTGGACAGCGAGAACGCGTCGCTGCAGGCGGCCAAGACGCAGCAGGCCTCGCTGCAGAGCGACGTGGACAAGCTGACGGCCAGCCTGGACGACAGCACGCGCAAGGTGGCGGACCTGACCAAGACGGTGAAGAAGCTGGAGGGCGACGTGGCTGAGGCCAACGCGGAGCTGGAGGACGCGAAGAACGCGCGCGCCAGCGCCGAGAAGAAGGGCAAGACGCTGGCCCAGCAGAAGGAGGACCTGGAGGGCCGCGCGCGCGGTCTGGAGGCCGACAACGCGCGCCTCGAGGGCCAGAAGCGCGAGACCGCAGCCCAGGTCGAGGACCTGAACCGCGACATTGACACGCTCAACGGCGTCGTGTCCAAGCTGCAAAAGTCGATCCAGGGCGCCGAGGGCGACCTGGCGCGCGCGCAAGGCGACCTGGACAAGGCCGAGGCCGAGCGCGAGAACCTGGACCGCCAGAAGAAGAAGCTGGAGGCGGAGCTGAAGCAGGCCGAGGCCGAGCTGGACGCGGAGTCGGCCAAGAGCTCGTCGCTGAGCAAGACCAAGAGCAAGCTGGACGCGGACATCAAGGCAGCGGAGGACGCGCTGGCCGACGCCGAGGCCAAGAAGGCCGCGCTGCTGGCTGACAACAAGCGCCTCAAGGCCGACCTGGCCGACGCCGAGGCGCAGCTCGACGAGGCCGAGGCCAAGAAGGCCGACCTGGACCGCCAGCTCAAGAACGCGCAGAAGGACCTGGAGGACGCCAAGGCGTCGCTGGAGGAGGAGAGCGACGCGCGCGCCAAGGCCGAGAAGGCCAAGAAGGTGGCCGAGGCGGCGCTGGCCGACGCGCGCGCCGACATTGCCGACCTGGAGTCCGCCAACAAGTCGGTCGAGGACCAGATCCGCAAGAAGACCGCCGAGGCCCAGGAGCTGGCCGGCAAGGGCGACTCTGCGGCGCTGGCCGAGGCCAAGGCCAAGTGGACGGAGGCCACCAAGAAGCTGGTGGTGGAGCTCAAGGACCTGCGCGACCGCCTGGCTGAGGCCGAGGACGCCAACCGCGGCTACGAGCGGGAGCTGAAGAACGTGGAGGACACGCTCATGTCGGAGAAGGAGCGCTCCGACCTGCTGGCCAAGGAGGGCGGCTCGCGCGCCGCCAAGGAGGCCGACGCCAAGCTGCGCACGCTGCGCGACGAGGCCGACGCCACGCGCGCCAAGGCCAACAGCGTCAAGGCCGAGCTGGCCACCGCCACCAAGGAGCTCGAGCAGCTGCGCTCCATCCTGTCCACGGAGATCAAGAAGGGAGGCAGGCGATAAACAACGCGCCAGCTTTTTTGAGGGGCTCCGTTTATGGACGAGCAGCAGCAGCGGAAGCCATGGCTGGCGCCCGTACGAGTGAGCAACCCGCGCGACATTCTGGTGCTGCGCGCCAACGGCTACTTTGCGACGTTCGATCTGCGGACGGAGCCGCGCATTTCGGTGCCCGCTGCGACACGGGTGCAGGCCGGCTGGAGCGCGGACGACATGGAGCGGGCCATACGAGCCAGGTTCTCGAGGGGGCCCTGGCGATCCGCCACCGGCGCTGAGGGGCCCACCCAGGCTGGACCAGGACTTCTTCGTGCAGCTGTTCATACTGTGCGCGCTGGACGAGGGCCAGTCGGTGGCAGAGCAGTGGACGGCATCCTCATCGGTGCTGGCGCTGTTTCTGCAAGCGTGCCAGGCCGTGGCGCAGGTTGCGCCGTGTTTTTTTCCAAATCGTCGTGGCTGATTGGTGCCCAGCCCTCGTGGAAGCTGTGGCTCATCCCTGAGAGCGTGTGCGATGAGCTCTTTGTGCAGTACAGCTTTCTGCTGGAGGAGTTCCCGCGCTACAATGTGCCGCACCGCATCATGGACTATCTGTATCTTGGCGACTTCACCAGCGCCAGCAACGCTGACATGATGCGCGCGCTGGGCATCACGCACGTGGTGAACGTGTCGTGCCAGTACGACAACCAGTTCGAGGACCAGTTTGCATACAAGAAGCTGGACATGGCAGACGCGCCGGACGTGCGCATTTTGGAAGACTACTTTGACGAGGTGCACCGCTTCATCGAGGGCGCGAGGGGGTCAGGTTGTTGAGGGAGGGGGGCCGCCGCGTTGTGTTTTTGTTCGTGTTGACGGTGTGTGTGTGTGTGTGCAGGTGGCAAGGTGCTGGTGCATTGCCAGATGGGCAAGTCACGGTCAGCGACGCTGCTCATCGCGCACCTCATTGAGGCGCATGGTGCGACCAGTTGCTTGAGTGGTGGTGGTGGTCTGTATGACCGTGGTTGCAGGATTGTCGGTGCGCGACGCTTGCACGCTGGTCAAGTCGGTGCGTCCCATTGTGGAGCCTAACCACGGCTTCATGAACGAGCTGGTGGAGCGGTTCGACGCGCCGCGAGGGGACAAGCCGCACATTGACGACTATGTGCGCCCCATGAAGGCTGACTCCCTGGTGCCGCTGGCGCCATTGGAGGAGGGCGAGGACCTGCACTTGGACACGGAGAGCGGGCTGCTGGTTTGGACGCCGAACGGTCACGTGGTTGGCCGCCAGCGGGCTGATGACAAGAAACTGCACTTGTTCTGAGCGGGGAGGAGAGGGCGTCGCGCCACTGTGGAGAGGCGGGAGCGCTTGGGATCGGGCGTGGCTGCCGCGCCACTCCTTCACCCGCGCCGGATGAGGAGCACGGCCGCCACTGGACTGCAGGCTGGAGACCACGCCTTGTTGCTGCTCCGCCCCACCGCTCACGCCGGGCGCGCAAGGTCTTCCTGCTCACGCAGATTGAGCTGTCCCGGCTGTCGACTGTGGCTGCGGGACCCGAGTGCCTGCTGCCGGTGGGCAACCGCGAGGTGCTGGACATCCAGCTGGGCGCGCTGGAGGCCTGCGGTACCCGAGAGACGGGGGCTGTGGTTTTTTGTGTGCTGCGGCCGCAGCCTCACGCGCCGCGCCAGGGCTTTCCGAGGTGACGCTGGTTTGCCCCATGGGCGTTGTGGAGGCAATCCGCTCGTGGAAGAGCGACGTGTGCAAGCGCAAGATCCAGATTGAGTTCGCGCCCTTTGTGGAGGCCTACGACACGGCGGAGGCGCTCTTCTCGGTGCGCGACAAGGTCAAGGGCGACTTCTGCGTCATCGTGGGCAACGCGCTGTTCGACGCGGCGGCGCTGGTGCAAGCCCTGCGGCTGCACCGCACGCAGGACGCGGTGCTGACTGTGGTGGCGCAGCCCGCGTCGGAGACCAACACGCAGCCGGTGCCGCTCAACAAGTCGCTGACCGAGAACCTGTGCGTGACCATGGTGGGCTACGCGCGCGACCAGCGCCTCGTGTACATGCGCAACCGCAACGCCGTCACCGACTCCATGGAGGGCGGCCGCATCGTGCTCAAGAAGAGCGTGCTGCGACGATTCCCAGAGGTGGACTTGCGTGCGCGGCTGTGTTTTTGGGTTGCTGACGCGCCGCGCCACAGGTCACGCTGTCAACATCTTTGTTCGACGCGCAGGTGTACGTGCTGGCGCGGAGCGCGCTGCAGCTGCTGGACGAGAAGCGGCGCTCCATCACGTCCATTCGGCAGCATCTGGTGCCGCAGCTGGTGAAGATGCAGTTCAGCGTGGGCGAGTTCCAGAGCGCCGCGGTGCGCCGGGACAGCATCGCCGAGTCTGCGGAGGGCGCTGCGCCGGCAGCGGCGCGGCCCGTGGACGTGCTCATCGCACAGATGAACCCGCAAGCGCTGGTGAGCGGGGCGGTTTGGTATTTGGCAATTCATAACGTGTCTGTCGCACGCAACACAACCCAAAAGGCGCACTCGATGAGCTCGTCGCCGCTGCGTCTGGCGCCGGAGCTGCGGTGCTACGTGTGCGTGGTGGCGCCCGCGCTCTTCATGTGCCGCGTGGACACGCTGGACGACTTCATGCGCATCAACCGCGCCGTCGGCCAGGTTGTATGTGGGTGTGGGTTTGGCGATCAACCATCGCCCGTTTGCTCACACACACATCGCACACACACACACACACACACACCGCGCACCAGCAACAAGCCGAGGGCACCACCGCCACCACCGCCGCCACCCCAACGGCTGCGGCGGCGGTGCCGCTGACGCCCGGCGGCGAGGCCACCAAGCACCGCGGCAAGACGCTGCTGTACCTGGGGCCCGGCGCGGCCATCGCCGACGACGCGCAGCTGGGGCCCGGCTGCATCGTGGGCACCGGCACCGCCATCGCCGGCCCCTGCTCCATCAAGCGCTCCACGGTGCGTCCACCGAGAGTGGGCTCGTTGCTGGCGTGACGTCTGGCGTGACGTCTGGCGTGACTTCTGGCGCGCAGGTGGGCGCCCACAACCGCATCGCGGCCGGCGCCAAGATCCAGAACTCCATCACGCTCGGCCACGTGTCCATCGGCGAGCGGTGGGAGCGACACTTGATTGTTGGCGATTTTTAACCTTTCAAAAATTTTCTTATTTTTACTTTTGGAGCTCCTTTTTTTTGATGTGCTTTGACCCCCTCTGTTTGTTTGCACAGGGCCGTGATCAAGAACTGTGTGGTGGGAGAGAACGCCATCATCGAGGCCGGTGCCAACCTGGAGAACGCCATCATCGGTGTGGGCGTGAAGACGCTGCCCGGTATTTTCATCTGATTTGTGCTTCTCGTGTTTTCCAACTGTGGATTTGTGCAGGCCAGAAGATTATGGACCAGACCTTCACGAAGTGATTGCACGCCTTCTCTGCGGGCCCGGTTCAATGCATTATTGGGGGTGCTTCATCACATACATGACCAGCGCTTTTGTCTGTGTGGCTTTCACACACCAGCACAGTGACGCCGTTCACCGCAGCCACACACACACACACACACACACACCCCCACACACAAAGCCCAGCTTCACTGCAACTGCGCTGTGCTGCTTCGCTGCGTGACCGGCGGCCCCATGACGGAGGCCAGCAGGTCCACCTCCGCGTCCTGCGGCGTGCCGCATGCGCGGTACACGATCCTGCCCGCGCCGTTCACCGCGTACACGAACGACACGTAGCGGTTCTCCATCAGCGAGCACTCGCGCCTTGGTGGGGAACGCGTTTCAGGGAACGGGTCGCCAAACATCATTCAAACAAAGCTCGGCGAGACCTGCCACACACAATGAACGCCCAGCGCTCAAGCAAGCACGCACACACTTGAGTTTGCGAATTTCAGCGCGGTTGGTGAAGTAGGTGCCACGCACAAAGAGCTCTTGCTGTGCGCGCTGCTCCGCAGTCTCTCCTGTTTCACCGCCGCGTTCAGAGAGATGAGAGAGATGAGAGAGATGAGAGAGATGAGAGAGATGAGAGAGATG
>CAZYYU010000074.1:11396-12550 GCA_964651735.1 uncultured Gammaproteobacteria bacterium
AGATGAGAGAGATGAGAGAGATGAGAGAGATGAGAGAGATGAGAGAGATGAGAGGAGAGCATGAACGCGCAAAACAAACCTTCCACGAGGTCTTGGCACCACGCAGTTTGCATGGCGCGCCCTGTGACGCGGCGAAGAATCTTGTAGCCCAGGATGGGCTCGCACACCTCCACTGAGTACAGCTGCGCATGCGCGTGCGGCCAGCGCTCCAGGATGAGCTTCTTCCACTGGTTGATGGGCACCCCGGCGTAGAACCCCACCTGCGCCGGCACTGTGAGCAATGACCCTTCAGGCACGCACGCAGTCCACCCACCCGCGACATGATGAAGATGAGCGGCGCCCGCTGCTCAAGCTCCTGCGCCGTGAAGGTGCGTGGCACGCTCTTGCGGCCTCGGCCTGCCGTCAGCCACTTCTGCACCTCCCACAGTGGGAAGGGGCGTGCGTCCGCGCCCACAAAGGTCTGCGCCGGGAAGTACTTGGTGCGCCCCGAGCCAAGGTCCCTGAAGTCCCTGCCGCCGGCAGCGGTAAGTGCTGTGGGCGAGCGGACGTGAAGCTGCATGTCCGTACAGCAGCCAAGGGCGCAGATCCTGCCGGCAAGGGTGAGCTGGCGACGCAAACCCAGCCGCGTTGCTGTGCCTCGTGCAGCTCCAGCTGCCTGCGTGTGGGCGTTTGTCCCTCCTTGAAGACGTTGAAGAGAGTCCACCGGCCCAACGAGCGACGCATGACGACCCCTCTCGAAAATGACTTGAAGCCTGCAGTGAGGCTGAGCAAGCAGGGCTGACGCATGTGCGCTTTGTGTACGTGGTGCCCCACCGAGATTGCTTCAAAGTCCCGCAAAGCCAAGTGCAGCTGTTTGAGAATGCGAGGACGCAACAAGGACTGCAAAAGACGCTGGACGTGCTTGTGATGCAGCCAAAAATGGCGGGTTAAAGTTTGTTGTCATGATTATGTTCACCAAAGGGCGCACTGCTCTTCCACACGACGGCGTTGGCACTGTTCAAGGACGAAGGAACGTGCGCTTAGCCCTCGGCACAGGTCGTCCGTGGCCGGGGACAGCGCCCCCCATTTCACCCTCGATGCCACGACTCGTTGAACCAGCCCTCAAACTGCCGCACAAGTGCGTCTCGACTCTGTCCATCAAGCCAGCTTCGGAA
>CAZYYU010000075.1:0-8288 GCA_964651735.1 uncultured Gammaproteobacteria bacterium
CCCAACCGACGTCACCACGTCACAGCACAGCAACGCGCCAGCCTGCAGATGACCCCTCCTTCGCGGTGGCTTTGTTTCTTGGCCCGCTACGACGAGAATGCCGACAGAGCAGCCGGCACCTCAAACCCCCGCCCCTTCCAGCGTGCAAAGAGCTCGCCAAACTGCGCCTTGAGGTCGTCGGCAAGAAACAAGACAACCATCTCTGCGCGCGGAACACGCAGCACAGCCTGCAGCAGCGCGGCACCCTTGGCTGGCTCGAACGAGGCGTGTGCCAGCCCCAGCCAGAAGCACCGCAGCAGAGGCTCTGTCAGTGCGTTTCCTAGCAGCGCGGGCAGCGCAGCATCTGGCAGCAGGGCCAGGTATTGAGCCAGCGCGGCGGCGTCCGTGCCCAGGTGCGCCAGCGTGGCCTCGAGCTCGAAGGCGGTGCGAGGCACCTGTAGAGCCACCTTGGGCAGCGCAGGGGTCGGCAAGGGAGTGGTTGGCGCCACCGAAGCAGGCGCGGGCGGCGGCGGCGGCGTGGAAGGAGCTGGCTCTTCGTGCACCACTGTCACAAGCGCAGGAACGGGTCTGGGTGCAGGGGGGCCTTGTGGCTTGTCCAGGGCGCTCCTGATGTCGGCTGCGAGCTTCTGCGCGGCCTTGGTGGTGCCTGCGTCGTTGGCAGCCAACGCGAGAAGCTGTTCAGCGTCGCGTAGCGCGTCCTGCAACTTGCCCTGGGCCTGCCGGGCCTGCGCGCGCCTGTACAGAGCCTTGCCCAGCTTGGCATCCAGCGAGAGCGCGATGGAGCAGTCCAGCTCGGCCTGGCTCAAGCGGTCAGTGAGCGGCAGCGGTGCTACACGACGCATCCGGACCTCGCGGAAGCGACGCAGGGCAAGGGCGGCCGCGGCGCGGTTGCAGTACAGCACGGCCGACAGCGGGTCCAGCGCCAGGGCCTCGGTGTAGCAAGCGTAGCCCGGTTCGAGGCGCCCAGCCCGCACATGCTCGTTGCCTGCCTCGCGCAGCGCTGCTGCCGTCTTGGGCAGCTCCTCCTCTGATGCTGGAGGCAACACGGGCTGCACGAACATCGGAGCAGCGCCTCTGTCCAAACTTTGAGTAAGCCGCAATGGGTCAGGCGGGCTCGAGTGGCGGTGCCGGGCAGGGCGGCGAGGGCAAGAAGCCCACCGAGAAGAAGGTGTGCCTGGGCTGCGCTGATGAGGCGGCGCGGTGTTTCGCCGTTTTTCGCGTTTTTGCTTCACGCCGCCCCGCGCCAGAAGTACGAGCCGCCGCCGCCCACCACGCTGGGCAAGAAGAAGAAGAAGCGAAAGGGCCCCGATGCCGCCTCCAAGCTGCCCGAAGTGAACCCGCACACCAAGGTTAGGCGGCGCGGCGCGGCGCTTGGTGCCGTCTCAGAGGCTCCGCGTGCGCAACCGCAGTGCAAGCTCCGCCTGTTGAAGCTGAACCGCGTCAAGGTCGGCACGCTTGGCGCTTTGCCACTTGGCTCAAGCGCGCTTTGCAGGACTACCTGCTGCTGGAGCAGGAGTACATCCTCAACCAGCAGCGCCTCAAGCCTCAGGAGGAGAAGAACGAGGAGGAGAGGGAGAAGGTTGTGGGCGCTGCAGGTTTTCACGCGCGCGTGGTTTGATGGTTCTTTTTGGCCAGGTCGACGATCTGCGCGGGACGCCCATGGTGGTGGGAACGCTGGAGGTGAGGGCCGCGCCTCGGTGTGTGTTGCGTGGCGGCCCACCGTTGACCATCAGGAAATCATCGACGACAACCACGCCATTGTGTCGTCGTCCGCCGGCTCTGAGTACTACGTGACCATGCTATCCTTTGTGGACAAGGACCAGCTGGAGCCCAACTGCTCAGTGAGTGCAGCGCAGCAGGCGCGCCCACCCCCTTTTGACGGCGCGCGCACGCAGGTGCTGCTGCACAACAAGGTGCTGAGCGTGGTGGGCATCCTGGCAGATGACGGTGGGCAGGCCGCTTTGCGTCGCGCGCGCCCGTTTTTGCTGACACGTCTCGCCCACCAGCGGACCCCTTGGTCAGCGTGATGAAGGTCGCGGCGCCCTGTTGCTGAGCGCTGCTGCCCCAACTCACAGACGCCGCAGGTGGAGAAGGCGCCGCTCGAGACGTACGCAGACATTGGCGGGCTCGAGAAGCAGATCCAGGTTGGCTGTGGGTCTGGCGTGCTCCGTCTGTGGTCACCGCGTGTTTGCAGGAGATCAAGGAGGCTGTGGAGCTGCCCCTGACGCATCCCGAGCTGTACGCAGAGGTGGGCATCTACCCGCCCAAGGGCGTCATTCTGTACGGCGAGCCCGGCACGGGCAAGACGCTGCTGGCCAAGGTGTCGGGTGCGCGCGTGTGTGCGTGTGTTTGCTGAGCGCTTGTTGCAGGCTGTGGCCAACTCCACCAGTGCCACGTTCCTGCGTGTTGTGGGCAGTGAGCTCATCCAGAAGTGCGTCGGTTTGCCCTTTGCTGTCGTGCACTCAGCCGCGTGCTCCAAGGTATTTGGGAGAGGGCCCCAAGCTTGTGCGCGAGCTGTTCCGCGTGGCTGAGGAGAACGCGCCCTCCATCGTGTTCATCGACGAGATTGACGCAGTGGGTCGGGGCCTTTGTGCGTCTCTTGCCTTTTCACTCAGCTGTTCCTCCCGCAGGCACCAAGCGTTACGAGGCCAGGTCGGGCGGAGAGCGCGAGATCCAGCGCACCATGCTGGAGCTGCTGACGCAGCTGGACGGCTTCGACAACAAGAGTGACATCAAGGTGAAGAGGGCCTTGCGGCTTGGCGTGTGTGGTGTGTGTGGGGGCTGACGCTCGCGCCCAGGTTCTCATGGCCACCAACCGCATCGACTCCCTGGACCCGGCGCTGATCCGTCCTGGGCGCATTGATCGCAAGATCGGTGCGTCTGCCTTGGGGGTGTGCTGCCGTTCTTGTGTTTGACGAGCGTTGTCGGCAGAGTTCCCGCTGCCCGACACCAAGACCAAGCGCATGATCTTCCAGATTCACACCAAGAAGATGACGCTGGCAGAGGACGTCAACCTCGAGGTCGGGTGCAGGTTGCTCGCTGCTGCCTGGTTGCGCTCAGCCTGCTCCAGGAGTTCGTGATGAGCAAGGACGAGATATCCGGTGCAGACATCAAGGCCATCTGCACCGAAGCCGGGCTGCTGGCGCTGCGGGAGCGCCGCATGAAGGTGGGTTGCTGCTGCCATGAACGGGCGTCGCGCATGACGGCAAGCACGCGCGCAGGTCAAGCACGACGATTTCGTCAAGGGCAAGGTGCGGCTCTTGTGTGGTTGGCGGCTGGTGGCGCTGGCTGACGTTGCCCAGACGTCGGTGCTGTATCGCAAGCAGGAGACGGTGCCTCAGGGAATGTATTTGTGACGTTCCCCCAACTTTTACAACAACCGAGAGGGGTGTGTTGGGTGGCGTGGCGTGGTGTGGTGTCCGTGTGTGCCTTTGTTGCGTTCTGTTTCGCTCTTTTGTTCGAGCTCCCTTCCCCCCTTCTCCCCGCCTAGCTCCTTGTGTTCCCGATGGGGCGGGGCACTGGGGCCGCGGGGTGCCGCTGGGGCCGGGCGCTGCGCTCTCTTTTTTTCCGTCGCCGCTTACGCCGCGCGCCGCCTCCTGCAGAGTTGCCAACAACATGCGCGCAGCCATCGTGTTGCTTGCCCTCATTGCCGCCGCCGCCGCGTGGCCCAGCTGGAACGACGTCAAGAGCCTGTTCACCTCGGCCGAGCACAAGGCCGCCGCCGTCATCCAGTCCGCGGAGCAGAAGGCCATCCACGCGCTGACCACCAGCGTGACGGGCATGGTTGCGGGCAAGATCTGCGGCTCGTACTGCGGCCAGCACTGGTGCGCCGGCGACAACCAAGCTGAAGGCTCGTGCGTCAGCGACGGCGACTGGAGCCGCACGCCCACCGACAACTCGTGCGTCGACAACTGCTGCAAGGCCCACGACCTGTGCTGCGCGCAAGGCGGCTCGGGCAAGGCCCAGTGCAACCGCAAGATCGTCGAGTGCACGTCGCACTGCTCGGACTTTGGCAAGCAGGGCACGTGCGCCTTTGCCGTGCACACTGCGCTGAGCCTCGTGGAGGGCTGGTGCTGCGGCAGCAAATGCACGTGAAAAACGTTTGCCCTGCGAGGTGTGCATGCTGTGGCGGAGCACTGCGCTCCTGGCCACTTCGAAGCGCATGGACGTTTCATCTGCAGCACGCGCGCTCGCCGCCTCGGCCTCGCTGTCCTTTCTCGCTGACTTGGACGGCGACCCGCAGCAGCAGCCTCCGGAGCGGGAAGCGCGGGCGCGCGAAGGTGGGCACTGTGCCAGCGGAGCAAGCGCGCCACGCCTCAAACAGCCGCCCTGCAGTCAAGAGCGGCCACTACGTGCTGGTCAAGCCGACGCCGCTGCCGTCGCCCAAGCTTGTGGCGCACAGTCCAGCCATGGCAGTGGAGCTGGGCCTGAGGGAGGAGCAAGTGCGCGGTCAGGATTTTGTGCGCTACTTCAGCGGCGACTCGGAGGCCATCCCCGAGCTCAAGCAGTGGTGCGACGCCCGCGAGCGCATGCGAGTGGCCGCTGACTGTTGCCACAGGGCCACGCCGTACGCCTTGTGCATATACGGCCGCCCCATGTTCCAGCAGGACCCGTTCGGAAACGGCAACGGCTACGGTGCGCAGCGCCGCCACCCCTCTCGCTCGCGTGCCACTGAACGCCGCGCGCTGCAATAGGCGATGGGCGTGCTCTGTCAGTTGCCGAGCTGCTCGTGGACGGCAAGCGTTGGGAGCTGCAGCTCAAGGTTGGGGGCGCGCGCGCTGTCTCTGGGTGGAGGCCGCTCAAGTGCCAAGCAGGGGTGCGGCAGGACACCGTTTGCGCGCTCTGGCGATGGCAGGGCCGTGCTGCGGTCGTCCATCAGGTGCGACAGCCTAGGCAGCGTTTGCAGCGCATTCTCATCGCGCGCAGAGAGTTCCTTGCATCAGAAGCCATGCACAACCTGGGCGTGTCCACGGCGCGCGCGCTGTCTCTCATCGTGTCAGGCAAGCGCGCCTCCGGTACGCGCCCAACCGCGCGCTTCACGCCCGCACCCACCAGAGACGGCCACCATTGCACGGCCCTGGTACAACAAGGCACAGCGGCGCGAGATCCCCAACATGGACGACCCGCGCCTGGCCCACCTGCCGCAGGACCTGCGGGCCATGTTCCTGGCACAGGTTTGTTGCGTCGTTGTCCGGCATTATTCCGTCCGCTCAACGCAATCGCACCCTCCGCCAGTACGCCATGGAGATGCGTGACCCTGACGTGATGCAGCAAGAGAGCGCCGCCATCACGTGCCGCGCAGCGCCATCGTTCCTGCGTGTTGGCCACCTGGACCTGTTCGCGCGTCGCGCACGCAAGGCAGGGGTTTCGCTTCGCGTCGTGTGGTCTTCTTGCTCACCCGTGTTTGCCCCGTGACAAGGAGGTGCCCGGAATGGCCGCCAACGACCGCGAGACCAACGCCAGGCTCGGGCTGAAGCAGCTGCGCAAGCTGTGAGCGCGAATGTGGTTCCCCCCCCCCATCCCTCATTCTCACGCTGCAAGGCACAGGTACGAGCACGCCGTGAAGCGCGAGTACCCTGAGGCCGTGGACGAGGTGGACATGCTGCGCCAAGCCAGCGCCAAGGCCAGTCTTTGTGGTTGACTTGCATCTCGCGCTCAACGTCCTTGCACAGATTGCTGCCCTCACTGCTGACTGGATCCGCGTGGGTTACGTGCAAGGCAAGAGCGGTACGCATAGAGAATGGGGACGCGTGCTCATTTGCACGCCTATTTCGCAGGCAATTTCAACTCGGACAACTGCCTCATCTCCGGTGCGTGCTTGTTGATCGTGGCGGATTGAACGCCCCTCACACACGCGCACGTGCGCGCAACGCGGGCAGGGCGCACCATGGACTACGGCCCGTTCGGGTTCATTGAGAAGTTCGAGCCGCTGTGGAACATGTGGGTGGGCGGCGGCGAGCACTTTGGCTTCCTCAACCAGCCCGCGGCCGGTGCGTTGTGGGGGAAGGTGCCACGTCGTGAAGCGCGCTGATACGGCACTACTTTGCAGGCGCCAAGAACTTTGAGACGCTGGCGCAGTCCGTGGCGCCGCTCGTGGCTGACGACGAGGCCAAGGTTCGTTGCTGTGCCCGCATGGCGTTGCGCTGCTGAGCGCGGTGACAGACCGCTGCCATTGCTGCGCTGGTGGACAATCACCTGGCCGTCGCCACCGGTGCGCTGCTTGCTGCTGTGTGAAATTGACGCACTTACGCTCTCGCGCAGACGCGGTCAACGACGTGTGGCGGCGCAAGCTGGGACTGCGCGTGTGGGACGAGGCCAGCGCGGTCCTGCTCTCCAGAGGTTGGCGTTGAGGGACTGTGGTCGCGTGTCGCTCACGGGCTGTGCCCCCAGTGCTGGACATGATGCACCGCACCCAGGCTGACTGGACGCTGTGCTGGCGCCAGCTGGCCAGGGTGCTGGAGGCCAAGTGCCTGCTGGAGCCGTTGCAGGAGGCGTTCTACGCCAAGCTGAACGAGGCACAGTTGCAAGAGTGGTACGGACGCCCCTGTTTGCTTTTGCCAGCAGCCTCCAACACAAGCGCACGCTCAGGACTCAGTGGTGCGGCGACTGGAAGGCATTGCTGGAGGCTCAGGGCCAGCCCCTGGACGAGGCAACGTCGCTCATGAGGCGCACGTCGCCCAAGGTCCGCCATGTCCTTTTTGGCCCCCCACCCCTTCTCTTCTCACGTTCTCCAGTACGTGCCGCGCGAGTGGATGCTGGTCACGGCGTACGAGGCCGCGCAAACCACTGGCGACTACTCGCACGTCAAGGTTTTTTAAAGGGGTGGCCTCTTGCACAGCTTGGCTCATTTGTTGTTGCTCGCAGGAACTCTATGAGCTCTTCCGCGCTCCCTACGATGAGCAGCCCGAATTTGAGGCCAAGTGAGTGCGTGCAGCGGCTTTGGCAGTGTGTGCTGACGGCGCAGCGCCAAGATTCTTCCGCAGGAACGCTGTGCAGGGCGTGCCAGGAACGGCATTCATGAGCTGATCCTCGTGATTCGGGGCCAATGCCGCTGCGGCCCTTGGTGAGCTCATTTGGCGGCGCGCATGACCGCTCTGGCTGACTGTGTGGTTCGTCGCAGCCTTCACTGCGGTGAGCACATGAGGGAGTCCCTGCAAAGGCCCTGCTTGGGGCTGGGGGGACGTCTTGATAAAGGGGCAAGGGTTCGGTGGCGAAATCGCGCGTTTATGCAGGTCGGGCGCAGCAGCGCCTCCGAGCGCAAGTCGAGCTCTCTCATCGTCGACATTGCTCTCATTGCATCAGCGGCTCGAGCTTGGCGTGCGCCGCGTCCAGCGTCATGCGCTCCGCCGCGGGCCAGCGGATGAGTGCCAGCGTCACCTCCGCAAGCGCAGGGTGCACGCTGGCCAACAAGGCGGGGTTGAGCGGGGCGTACTTGTCCACGCTGGGGCCGGGCGCAGGGTACTTTGCGTAGGGAAACGCGCCCGCGATGACTTCGTGCATGGTGGTGCCGCACTCCCAGCTGCTCTGGGCGCGCAGCGGCACGCGCACCTTCTTGCCCGGCGCCACGTTGCGCAGCGAGTACACGGCGCCAATCACCTCGGGCGCCAGGTGCTCCAGGTTGCCGTAGATTGGCTCGCTCGTCTCCAGGAACCCGTTGGCGTCCACCTCCTTGGCGGTGCAAAAGTCGCTCAGCACGAGCCGCCCGTCCGCGGCCACCAGAAGGTTGTCCGTCTTGATGTTGAGGTGCACCAGGCGACGGCCCCACAGATAGCGCAGCGCCTGCAGCAGCTCCCAGCACATGCGCAGCAGCTGCGCCGCCGTCAGCGAGCTCCTGCGCAGCAGCAGGTACTGCTTCAGCGAGTGCGGGCAGAACTCCATCACGGCGGCCAGGGTAGGCCGGGGCTGGCCGGTGCTGGGGTCCATCATGGCGGCGCGTGCTGGCTCGTCCAACAGCCGGAGCATGTCCGGCGTGGGTTCCACGGGGCCCTTGACGCCGAACATGCGCACCACGTTGGGATGCGAGAGGCGAGCCAGCAGCGCGCCCTCTGCGCGGTAGTCCTTGGCAGCGGACTTGAGCAGGATCTTGACAGCCACCGCAGGCACTTCGCGTGCCAGCGCAGCGTCGCGCGGCCGGCACTCCATGGCCATCTCGTAGGCACCCACGCCAAGCCGCCGCACCACCTCGAACTCGGACAAACTCGCCACCCACTGCAGCAGCGAGGCCGCCGTGGGCGTGCCGCGTTGCTCCACGTCAAGCTTCTTCGCATTGGCCTCCACGGCTCGCCGCG
>CAZYYU010000075.1:8388-10487 GCA_964651735.1 uncultured Gammaproteobacteria bacterium
TCTCGAGGCGGATGCGCTCCTGTTCCTGGCGCATGGCCAACACCAGCTGCACGTCGGCCTGGCCGGCCCAGTCTGAGTCGCCGCGCGGCGACCGGACCATGGTGGCCTGGCGCACCAAGGCGCGCGGCTGCTGCATTTTGCGCAGCTGCTCCAGTTTCTGCGTGGCCCCAGCATGGCCCTTGGCTGCAGCCAGCGCCAGCCAGCGAGCAGCGCTGACGTGGTTGGACTGGCACCCGTCGTGGCCGTCCAAGTAGCGCGTGCCCCACTTGAACGCCTCTTCGGCGCTGCACGCGTCGTGGAAGCGCTGCAGCCACAGCGCCACCTCCACCTCGTCGCACGGCACGCCCAGCCCGTGCTCGTACATGTACGCCAGGTGGTGCATGCTCATGGCCACGCCCTTCTCGGCCGCCGCGCGGAACAGCTTGGCGGCCTCGGCGTAGTCCTTGAGCACGCCCTTGCCGTCGCGGTACAGACGTGCAAGGTTGTTCATGGCCCCGGTGTCGCCCTTGTCGGCGGCCATGCGGAACAGGCGCGCAGCCTCCATGACGTCCACGGGCACGCCGCGCCCGTGGTAGTGCAGCGACGCGAGCGCGTTGATGGCTGCAGCGCTGCCCTTGTCCAGCGCCGACGTCTGTAGCATCTTGAGCGCCTCGGCGTGGCCCTTGCCAGCGGCCACCGTCAACCACCGCATGGCCTGGCAAAAACAACAGGTGATTTTTGTGTTGCCCTCGTTCCGGCCTCTCACGCATCTCACCTGTGCCAGGTCGGGGCTGTATCCGTCAAGCGCCTCCCGATAGCGGGCAGCCCACACGAAGCTCTCCTCTGCAGTGCACGCTTGCTCGAAGCGCTGCAGCCACTTGGCGGCCTCGGCCGCGTCCGGCGCGATGCCCATGCCCTTGATGCACATGTACGCCAGATGGTGCATGCTCATGGCCACGCCCTTGTTGGCAGCGGTGCGGAACAGCTTGATGGCCTCGGCGTAGTCGGGGAGCACGCCCTTGCCGTCGCGGTACAGGCACGCCAGGTTGTTCATGGCCCCGGTGTCGCCCAGGTCTGCGGCGGCACGATAGAACTTGGCCGCCTCAGCAAAGTTCTGCGCCACGCCCTTGCCGTCGCGATACAGGGACGCCAGGTTGGTCATGGCCAGCGCGTTGCCCCGCTCCAACGCGGCGGCGCGCAGCGTCCTGAGCGCCTCTGGGTGGCCCTTCATGGCCGCCACCGCCAACCAGCGCATGGCCAGGTCCTGGTCCGGAATGAAGCCGTCGTGCGCGTCCTTGTAGCGGCGGGCCCAGTGGAAGCTCTCGTCGGCGGTGCACGTCTGCTCGAAGCGCTGCTGCCACTTGGCGGCCTCGGCCATGTCCTGCGGCACGCCCAGCCCGTGCATGTGCATGTACGCCAGATGCTGCATGCTCGTGGCCACGCCCTTGTCCGCAGCGGTGCGGAACAGCTTGACGGCCTCGGCGTAGTCGCGGGGCACGCCCTTGCCGTCGCGGTACAGGCGTGCGAGGTTGTTCATGGCCCCGGTGTCGCCCTTGTCCGCAGCAACGCGGAACAGCTTGGAGGCCTCGGCGTAGTCCTTGGGGAAGCCCTTGCCGTGGTAGTAGAGCGAGCCAAGGTTGTTGAGCGCAGCCACGTTGCCGCGCTGGCCCGCCGTACGGTACAGGCGCGCGGCCTCGGTGTAGTCCTGAGTGACGCCGTTGCCGTGCTCGTACAGGCAGCCCAGGTTGTTCATGGCGCCCACGTCGCCGCGCTCCACCGCAGCACGGTACATCTTCATGGCCTCGGTGTAGTTCTGCGGCACGCCCTGGCCGTGGTTGTGCATGAAGCCCACCCACGTCAGGGCCGCCGCGTCGCCCAGATCCATGGCCTGCGAGAAGAAGGCGAACGCCTTCTCGTACTGCCCCTGCTCATGCAGCACCTTGCCCTGCTCCACCAACGCCTGGGACTGGCCCACGCGCTGCGCGGATCCCGTCTTGGTCAAGAGCCGCGCAAAAGACATGGTGGGTTTTGCTGCGCGTGCGGCGCCCAGCGGGGGGCGGGAGGATGATCGGCAGGTGATCGAGCCCCACCCCAGTGGCCCGCATAAGTTTTTATGGACA
>CAZYYU010000075.1:10587-12462 GCA_964651735.1 uncultured Gammaproteobacteria bacterium
GCACACGAGCGGCGATGACGCGACCAAGGCACGACTAGACTGCTCAAAACATCTCGTTCTCGCTGCGCAGGTACTCTCCTGAGACGCCACAGGCTGAGCGCGGGCGTTCAAGAACAAACAACGGCAGCACCAGCGTCGGCCCTGCGGGTGGAAGGGAACGCAGCTCAGCGGTGTGCGCGCAAATAAAGGGGGCAACGCACTGGTGAAACACCACAATCTCAGACGGATCCAGGCGGCGGGCGTCCTGCGTGGAGCGCGCGGTGGCTCCGAAGCCAATGGGGATGTCGCCCATGGTGTACACAATGACACCTTTGAACAAAGGGGGCGTTTGCGCAGGGGACAAGCAAGAGCAAGAACCGCACCTTGATACTGGGGCGTGTTGTCCGAAATGCGGCCCAACCCTTGGCACACACACACACACATCGATGTCACGCGCTGCTGCATTGCACCACTGTGCTTGCTTACCGGCCTTGAGGATGTGGTTGCCGTACAGGAAGGACATCTCGCTGCTGGGCTTGACCCACACCTTGTACTTGGCGTACTGCGTCGCGCATGAGAGCGCGTCAACGCAGCAGCAACGCGGTGGGTGCCTGCGCAATGTGCGGCAGCGCCGTGACGTGCAGCCGGAACTTGAGGTTCTTGCTGAACTTTCCGAAGCACGTGCCGACGCTGGCAACCGCGCGTCAGAGGCCCAACACGAGTGCAATGGGCGCCCACCTGATGAGCTCCTTCTTGCCCACGGGCGCCGCTTGCCGCAGCAGCCTGCGTTGTGCGTCAAAGGGGGCCCGTGGCGCGCGCTGCCTCACCTCTCCGGCATGTAGTACACGCGCGACTTGTGAATGCGGAAAGCCCACGGCTCATCCTGGGGCCCGTCCCGTGAGGCGCGCGCAACGAAACCCCCCGCAGGCCAACCTTGCGGTCAATCAGCAGCTTGATGGAGCGGCCAATGTACTGCCCAGCGCGGGAGTGAATGGGTGGGAGGGGACAGCCCGGCCTGGCGGAGCACCTGGGCCAGCTTCTCGAAGAAGATCTTGAGCTCCTCATCCGTCAGCGGCCTCATGGGGAATGCACGCGCGTCGGAGCCCTCCTAATGCAACCCGCCCCAAAGGAACCCCTGCGTGCTTGCCAGCGTGTTTCCGATGCGTCAGAGTCCGGCGGAGGGTCCAACCCCATGCCGTGGTGACTCGGGGCAATGGGCCGCGTGGGGGGCTTGGCCGTGGCCAAGATCCTGGTGAGCGCTTTTGACGGGTGCAGCCTTCGTCGTCAGGCGAGCTCACGGCTCTTCCTTGGCCCCAGAGCATCAGCCTGCTGGGTGAGCGCCGCACAAGGAGCATGGGGGTTGCGCGGGACTGAGCTGCGGGCAGCGTTCGCCATCGTGGCTGCGTCTGCCGTTGTGGGCGTGGGCCTCCAGTTCATCAAGGAGTACCAGCGGTGGGCGCTGCAGTCGTGCACGGAGACACCCAACACGACAGCGTTCGTGGCGACGGTGCGGGGCTCAGGAGGGAGCTGCGCTTGGGCGACTCACGTCGGAATCGTCGCAGGGCACCAACGCCAGCTACGGCGGCTGCGGCACAGTGCTCTACACGGTGGCCGTGTCGGTAGACACGGTGGAAACGGTGAGCGGGAGCGGGAGGGGGCCTGGTTCTGTGACGCGCGCGAAAAACCAGGCCGACCCCGATTCGGAGAACATCACCAGCGGCACCGCATACCTGATCCAGCCCACGTCGTCTCTGGGTGCGCTGTCTTCGTGGTCGCGTGGAGGGGACTCCCTGACACCCGCACTTGGGCAGAGGCTGCCAACGCTGCGCTCCAGCAGTGGCTGGCGGGCGCAGACGGCACGCCCTTTGACTGCTACGTTCGGGTAATGGGAGAGGG
>CAZYYU010000076.1:0-12439 GCA_964651735.1 uncultured Gammaproteobacteria bacterium
GGCCCGACGCGCGACAATTTGCCGAGCTTTACGCGGCTGTGACTCCGGCTTTCATGCGAGACTGCACTGTGTGCTGTGGCGCCTTTCCAGCGCGAACGGGGTGGTACAGCAGCCGGCGTTGTCCTGGAGTGATGCCCGATGACGTTGTTGGCAGCCGGTCTTGCTTCATCATTGCGACTGAAACTGTGCCTGCAATGCTTCCACGCCCTGCACTACGGTCCCGTAGCCAACGCTGGCGTCCATGGAAACAAAAGCCTGCTTCGTGGTCGGAAACGGCCCCCACACTAAGCCGGTCCCTTGCCTCGAACAGGTTGGTGCCCACACCGGGCAGCTTCAGGATGGGCGAGCTGCACAGTGCGTTAGCTGCAGTGTGCACCGGGGACAGCCCAACACAACTACGCTGGCGGCGGCATGTTGCTGTGCGCCATGTGCGATCGGTCTGCTTCAGCGTCAGGCGGACTCACGCAAACCATTGTCACTTGTCACCAGACGTGAAGTTGGCGAGGTACTGTGCGCAGGGAACCACGCGGAACCAGGGCGCCAGACGGGCACTGCACGGCCGAAAGGACTCCTGCAGCCATGTGCTGCACACGACGCAACACAGTGTGCAGGCCATGGTCCAAGCACAAGCGAACGGTACCTCAGTGGGCAACCCCAAGCACCTGCCGCGTGGCGTCAAACACGTCCGCAGCCCGACACCCATCGAACATGTCTTGGAGTCCGCGTCGCAAACGAACGCGTTGCCCTCATGCACCAGCACCGCAACCACGTGGTAGTCCTGCAGCGCGCATCAAGCGGTGGCTGCTGAGGTTGCAAGCGCCCACCCAAACAACGCGGCCGCCGTCCGCCCCGTGGCCCCACACTGCCACGCTCTTGCTCGGATTGCTGATGACGACTGCTACAGACCATGTTGTCAGGGGCACAAGCGGCGGCGGCGTCGTGCAGGGCCACACCAAACGCTGACGCCAACTGCGTTCGCTCCAGCAGCAGGAACACGTTCTCCTCGCAGTAGCAGCTCGTGTACGTGCACGCGGCCCTATCAGGCACCAGGTCCATGGCCGCTTGACCCTCTGGAAAGGACGCGAGGCGCGTTCATACTTGTCTACAGCCCCATCAGCTCATTGAGCGCGCCACGGTTCTCCTCCTCCAGTGCGTGCAGCCCGCCCAGCGCGGCCGGCTTCTCGTTCAGCGAGCCCGCCACCACGCCCGAGTCAAACGCAGAGCTGCACCGCCGCGTTTGAGTGTCATGCGAGTGGCAAGCGGGCCGCAGTTACCGAAGCTCCACCAGCGTCCGAAACAGGCGCACCAGATGCAGGTGCATCTCGATCATGGCCGTCAACAGCTTGATCTCGCCGGCCTTGCTGCGCTCCGCTGCCTGAGACCGCTTGTCGAACAGCGCCTTGCTGGCCAGATATTGGGAGTGCTGCGACGCGGTACGGCCAGGTGTGAGGGAAGCTTCCTGGCAAACAAGACGCGTCGCAACCTGCTCGTTGAAGGCTGACAGCACGGTGCTGAGCAGCTTCTCCACCGCTGCGCGCTCGCTCTTGGCAATGGCCAGCATCTTCTGCTGCGCTGCGCTGGCCTTGAAGCCCACGCAGGCACTGCGAGAACGGAGAGGTCACGGAGAAGGACGGCCCCAAGAGCAAGATGCACACCCGTCGGCGAACTCGGTGAGGCGGTCGCCGCCGCTGAGCATCTTGGAGTACTTGGCGATGAGCAGCGCCACGTCTTCGTTGGTGAGCGTCGGCAGCTTGGCCTTGATTGCCAGCACGTAGGCACCCAGCAGCACCTGGAGATGCGGCTGCTTGTGAGGCAACACGACTGGAAGCGGCGGCATACGCGCACCTTGCCAAGCTCGAAGCCCATCTCGGCGGCCATGGCATGCTTGCCTGCACGTCTCGTCGTCAAAAGTACGACAAAGCAGAGGTGGTGGGGGGTCGAGACCCTGCTGCAGGTAGTTGTTGAACTGGTCGTGCAGCTGCGAGTGCTTCTCGTCCATGGCGGGCGGCGCCGCTGACTCGGACTTGCCCATCTCCACGGAGTCCATGGTGGAGTTGAAGAAGCTGGAAGGGTGGTTTGAGTGCGAAACGCGGCGCTCCAAGCAGCAAGGCATCGCGCACTTGGAGCTCTCGCCAAAGCCTCCCAAAAACACGGCGTCGTTGTCGAACTGCAGGTCCTGGATGGTGTCCTGGTCGTGCGGTTCGCGAGGCATCTTGAGCGTGGCGTCGGGCGCGGTGGCGGTGCTGCGGCCAGGAGGGAGGTCAGTGCGGTCGTAGTTTGCAACGCCAACACCGATTGGCGCGCACCTGCCCGTCTGGCTCGAGTCGTCCGACTCGGGAAAGAACTTGGCGAAGAAGGCCTGCGACGCCAAGGACTCCAGGTCGCCCTCTGCAGCAACCCCGGCCAGACCGGAGCGCTTCACCAGCGCCACCAGCTCCCCTGTTTGGGTGGCGGTCAAACTGCGGTCAAGAGCGCTGACGCAACCAAACAGGACGCCAACAAGTGCAAATGCAAAGAGCGAGCGGCAACGCGAAGAGAGAGGCAGTGGGAATGTGCGCACCGGACGCTGACTGGCAGCCCTCCTCTGACACGTTGTAGAACTCGTAGTGCACAGCGTCCGTCTGTTGAGGCGGCAACCTTCAGCCACACACGCACATGCACGCAACACACAAAGCACCACGAACCGGCGCCAGCATCGCCACCGCGCCCAGCGTGATTGCGGCCTTGGGCGGCAGCTGCGAATGGGCCTGTTGCACGGGAGAAGAAAGTGGATGAGGAAACATTCCCTTCAGAAAATGCGCGAGCAAAAAAAAAGCGGACCATGCAGCTGTCAAGGATGTCGAGTGCCAGGTTGACGAGCGGTCCGTTGACGCGACGCTCCAGCACTGACATCCAGCGTGACAGGAACGGCTTGAACTGCGTGCCACTCAGGTTCACGGACGGCACCAGCGTTTGCAGAATGTGCCTGCCATTTTTTGAGAGAAGGCTTTTCAGAGAACAACAGCCAACGACGAGAAGAGCGCGACTCACAGCACAGGCTTGTTGTACTTGACGGGGCCGCGATCCAGCAGCTCGAAGAAGAACTTCATGACGAAGAGTTCGTGGGCCGGGAAGAAGGCGTCAACAAAGGCCGGCGCCACGGACAGCACGAACGACTGCATGTCCTTGCTGCTCTTGCTCTGGGCCAGCGCGTTGCCCAGCTCCTGAATGGGGGGCCGGTTCAGAGACAGAGAGAGACAGAGATGCGCGTTCACCTTGTGGCCTGCTGCGCTCACGAAGCGGCCCAGCTTCTCTGCCACGTCCATGGACTTGTCCACGATGCACATCCACGGCAGCAGCGCCGCCTGCATTGCGCGCGGTGACCAGCACAAACAACAACATAGCAAGAAGATTGGAAAGAGCAAGAGAGCATGACGAGAACATGGAGAGCAGAGAAGCGAACCACAGTGGAGATGACGCGCATGCGAGGCTGCACGATGGGATCGCAGGTGCTGGGAATGCCAAGCATCTTCACCAACAGCCGCACAGTGTACGGCTGACCATGTTGCAGTGAGTGGTGGGTGCAATCCTGATCGGCAAAACAAACAAACAAACAAACAAACAAACAAACAAACCTCAGTGGTGGCCGCCCACAGGCCCCGCATGAGGCGCGGCTGCAGCCCCTCAAAGTCGTTGTTGGGCACGCTGGCCAAGAACACGTTGCTCACGACCATGTCGCTGCAGTCAAAGCAGGCCAGCGCTCAACGACGACCAAACAACACAACACGCAACATACCTGAAATCGAGGGAGCTGACGATAAAGTCCAGAATGTTGCTGGCGGTGACGAATTGGTCCTCGAGGTCCGAGAAGAGCACCGCAGAGGCGCCCCAGAACAGGCTCGTGTACAGCGTGAGGTTGTTCACGTCGCTGTACTCCAGCACCTGCGTTGCGGGGCAGCGTTAAACGCCTCTCAAGCACATTCCCAGCAACATGGCACCGTGCACAACGTCTGCAGAATCTGGCCGCTCAGCATCACGCTGTCCATGTTGTTCTTGGCCCGCATGTGCCTGCCCAACGCGTCGAGCAAGGCGGCAACCTCCTGCAAGCAACAGACGAGGGTGTCATCATTCATGCAGCGGAAGAGAGCAGCCGACGACGACGAACCTCTTTGGTGGCGACGGGGCACAGCGCGCGATATATCTGGTACGAGATGGACGAGAGCATGGGGATGGGGCAGCGCAGCGCCCACTGCAACGCCTGCTCTGCCCACATGTCGGCCAGCGGCTGCACAGGAACGGCGTCAACACGTGGACCGCAACCTTGTCGCTGCGGGCCAGCCAACAGAGCAAACACAACCCAACAAACATCGTCGCGACGCTCACCTTGTACTCTGGCGGCGGCGCTTCCTCGAACTTGACCGTCAGCACCGACACCGCCGACTCCACCAGCGACGTGAGCAGCATGCTCTGGTTGTTGTGGAACACCTGCTTCTTGGCGCGGCTCTTCAGCAGCTCCACCAGCTGCAGAGCCTCCTCGTAGTCCTCTTGCGGGATCATGTTGTTCTGCCGCAGAGCTGGTCAGCGAGCAAACCTCAAAGAGAAGAGGCTGGCGGGGAGAACCAACCTGTTGCTCCGTCTGCGAGTAGCGGTCCACGACCAGCGAGTGCACCAGGTTGAGCAGCAGCATACGACTGTGGTCGTACACCAGCGGCTGCTGGTTGTGCAGCCCCAGAAAGAGCTGCTGCAGCACCACCGCCAACGAGTCGCGCAGCAGCTCGCCCACCTCAAGTGCAGAGCCGCGTGAGAGACCCACTACTGCTGCACGGCGGCACCAACACACCTCAAAGGCCAGCTCGGACGTCATGATGAGCGCCAGATGGCCTCGCACGACGCCCAACGACGTGGGTCCCAGCAGGTCGGGCATGGCCAGGTTGAAGCCGTGCTCCGGGTCGTCGGCGATGGGCGAGGAGGCCGAGGCCAGCGCTGCGGGGCCGGAGCCGGGCCCCAGACGCAAGTGCTGAGGTGCGTGGGGCTCGGGCCTTGGTGACGGAGGAGGGTGAGCGATTTGAGAGATGCCACGCAAGTGCTCGCTTGAATCGCAAATAGAACGATTCGAAACGCCAACACACCCCCAAGAAGTGAGAGCAAAGCTCACTCACCCGGGGCCGGGAATGGTGGCCGGCGCAGACTTGCGCGGCGAAACCTGCGCCGCAGCAGACACGGCGGCGCCGGCACTGCGCGGCGACACGACGGGGTTGGGCTGCGGCCGCGGGCTGGGCGGGGGACGGCTGCCTCCGCCCTGGTTGTTGTTGTCGTCGTTGTTGTTGTCGTTGTTGTTGTGCAAGCACGATGAAGAACAGGAGGGAAAGGCCATGAGCAAAACGCGCCGATCAACGAAGAGGCGCGCACAAACCTTGCCCTGCTTCTCGCCCTTGTCCACAGCCTGCAGCTCGTCCACCAGCTTGGCCACCGTGGTCTCGCCGTTGGCGCGGCTGATGTACAGCACCACCTTATTTGTTGCCGTGTGAGCCGCAACCCCCCACTCTCCGGCGCCCCCCTCCTCAACAAACCTTCTTGGCGAGCGGGATGAAGGAGGGGTTGCGCTTGCGAACGCCCACGCGCAGCAGGAACTCGACCACGGGGTCCACGTTGCTCTGGTCGCCGGCCAGCGTGATCCACAGCCGCTGCACTTGCACGGGTCGGTCCGTTTGGTAGCGGTGCGTCAGCAGACACATGTTGTACAGCGTGTGCGTGCGCTGGCAGGTGCTCGAGTGTGACCAAAACAAAGGCACGCAGGTGAGCGCGCCCACCTCGTATTCCGGCAGCAAGTACAGCCTGATGCGCTGCACCCACGGGATGATGTAGTCCAGGGCCTGGTTCAGCGCCGTCTCGTCCAGCGACACTGCGAGACAATGGCAGGTCAGCTGCAACCAAGAGGGCGGCGATTCCGCACCTGTTCTGATGACCATCTCGTCGAACAGCTTGCTTGCCAGCGACTCGTACGCAATGGCCAGCTTCTCCTGCACACGCGCGCAAACGTGAGAATCCATCTCAAGTTGGCGGCGAAGCAGCGCACCGAAAGCAGCTGCTGCGTGTGGCGGAACGTGTCGTCCAGCTCCGAGTCAATGGCCAGCGCGTCGTACTCCTCCCACCTGGACAGCAAGCATCAGCCACACAGGCACACCCGCCGCCGCCGTCACCTGCCGTTGGCGCACGTCACAAGCTGCAGCAGCTTGAGGGCGTTGCGCCGGATGGGCAGCGCGTCCTTGCCAATCTGGTACAGCACCAGATGCAGCAGTTGCGGCAGCAGCTGCGGCAGCGGCACCTCCGTGCACATCTCCACCAGCTCCACCACCGCCAGGAACCACGCGTCCGCCACGTACAGCGCCATCTCGCCGCTCTCGCTGGTGTAGCAGTGGTCAAAGGCCGTGGCCAGGCAGCCGCGCTGCGCAAAGTTGCCGCGCAAGAAACGGGCGCAAGCGTCGCGCACAGCGGAAGAGCCCTGGTATGCAGAGGTGTGAGGCGGCGCAAGACACCAAGCAACCGCACCTGCTTGGTGGCAATCTTCTCGCGCAGCCGCTTGTTGATCCACGCCACCACAAAGTGGTCGTGCGTGACGGGCGGGTCCCAGGCACTGGAGATGAGCGCGGACGCCGCCAGCACCGCAAAGTGCTGCAGCACGTGCAGCTGCTCCTTCAGCATCCGCCGAAAGTCCTCGGGCTTGTCCGTGGAACGCAGCATCTTGAGCTTGGCCAAAATGTGCTCCTGCACCTGCGGCCCGTCCAGCAGCGTGGCGCCGTCCGACCAGAACTTGCACCACGTGAAGAGCGACAGGCGCAGCTGCTTGTCGAGCTCGGGCCCCAGCTCGTCGGCCACCGTGCGCGACAGCACCAGCAGATTGTAGCGGTGCGGGAACAGGTCCAGGTCCACGGGCGAGTCGCCCAGCCCCATCAGGTACTTGAACAGCTCGCTCAGGTGGCCCACAAAGGACTTGCACAGCCCTGCGTCGCGCCGCAGCATGCCACGGCGCTCTACCAGCAGCTCCGAGGCCCGGCTGTACACCGACGACAGAATTTCCCAGTGGTGCACGGGCAGCGTGGTGGCGCCCTTGGCCGAGCGATTGATGCCCGTCAGCGGCTTCTTGTTGCTCACCTTGCCCTCCACCAGCAGGTCCTCCAGCGTGGAGCACAGCAGCGGCAGCGAGGCAGAGCACACGCGGCCCAGTGCCATGGTGCCCGCGTGCTGGTACAGCGGGTTGGTGGCGGTGCGCGTGACCACGTCGGCAAACATCTGGCTGGGCACGGTGGGATACGAGTTGGGCTCCAGATTCTTGCTGAGGCCCGAAATCCACTCGTCAAAGCCAAACGAGGGGCCCGACGTGGTGGCGGCCAGCAGCAGCGCGTAGTTGCGCCACAGGCCAATGTTGAAGTGCGAGTCCTGGTTGAGGGCCGTCTTGTCGGCCACCACCGGCACCCTGCTGTAGCGCAGGGCCACCACGTTGCGCGCCACGGCCGCCGTCTCGGGGCACAGCGAGAGCGCCATCTTGAGCGCTGCGCCCAGGTAAAACGTCCAGCACAGCTGCACGGTCACGGTGGAGTCGTTGGCCACCAGCGACTGCAGCGTCATGTTGTCGTAGCGGATGAAGGTGGGGTTCTCCACGCGGCGGAAGCGCAGGTCGTTGTTGAACGTCTGGATCGTGTCCTGCTCCAGCTCCTCCATCACCGTGCGCAGCGGCTGCGCCTTGAACGGGAACAGGGACGCGCTGCCCGCCACGCCGCCTGCTCCGGCGCCGCCTCCGCCCGCGAGCCCCACGCCCCCGCCACCCATGCCACCCGCAGCGCCGCCCACGCCGGCGCCGGCGCCGCCCACCACGCCGCCCGCCACGCCCGCGCCGCCGTCCAGCCCGCGCTCCGCGGCCCGGCTCAGCGAGCGCACCAGGTCAATCGTCTCCCAGGCTCGGAGCCGCACCTTGGCGCGCGTCGAGCACAGGAACACCAGCGCCACGCCCTCCACGCGCGCAGCGTTCAGCTCCGGTGCGTCGTCGTTGGACACACCGCTGGCCAGGATCTCGTTCCACGCGCTCAGGAACACGTTGAGCTTCTCCAGCGCGATTTCCAGAATGGACGACTTTGTGTGCGTGTGTGTGAGGCGCTGGCAAATCCACAACAGCGAGTGCGCACCTTGAGGTCGGAAATGGCCAGCGGCATCTCGGCAATGGTCTCCACCAGCGAGCCGCGCAAGCCCGCACGGTTGGCCAGGAACTTGCTCAGCACCGCCTCGGCCGCCTACAGCCCACTGTCATTCCAGCGCGCGCGCACAGCCGCACACAAGGGGGGAGGGGCGGCGCTCACCGCGCGGACCGGAGCGCACACGTGCACCAGGTACGTGGCAAGCATGGCGAACAGTTTGGGCAGCCCGATCTTGTCGGGCGTGACGTAGTAGCACGTGGCGATGAGCTCGCACAGCAGCGCGACCATGGGGTCGCCGTCCGCGGGCGCCACCTTGCCCGTGGCCAGCAGCGCCACGCCCAGCTCGTTATGCACGGCGGCCAGGACCTGCTCCGGGGGTTCAGAGTGAGCGCGCAAAAAACACGCACACACACTTGCCTCGCTCATCACTTCGCCCACGGAGGGCCAGTGCTCCAGCAGGTCCAGGCTCGTCTCGCCAATCTTGCGCAGCGAGCGCACGCCCACGATTTTCTTCTGCAGGTAGCCCGGCCCCGACGCCACCAGCAGCTTGTTGAGCTCGCGCAACGTGAGGTGCGGGCTGCGCTTGGCCATGGCCGTCAGGATGGCCACCATCCAGTCCACGGACTCGTGAGGCAGCGCGCCCAGCTTGGAGTCGCGAATCTCAAACAGGCGCGCCGTCACCATGTCCAGGAACAGCGTGGGCGTCTGCGAGCAATGATGCGTGAAGAGCAAGCCCCAACAAACACAAGCGCCACCGCTCCTACTTGCTGCTCCTTCTTGCCCCAGTCCTGCGTGGTAAAATGCAGCACCAGCATGTGCACCGCCTCCAGCAGGTACGAGAAGTTGAGGCGCGGGCCCGTCTTCTTGTCCTTCTTGATGGTCTTGACGGCCGTGATGTGGTCCGCCAGGCCCGAGTACGTGGACAGGAAGAGCTCGCGTTCCTGGCTGATTTGAGCCAGAGCACAAAAACGGGCAGCACACACACACCTGCAGACACAACAGCGTGACCAGCAGCGGGTAGTTGGGCGTGCGCGATTCGCGCGGGTTCTTGGGCTCCACCAGCTTGGAGTAGAGCGCGGCGTACGTGGCGTTCACAAACTGGAACCACTTGGAATAGTCCACGCCCGACGGCAGCGCTTGCGAGTACTTGAGCAGCGGCTTGAGCAGCGCCACCATGGTCTGCACCAGCAGCGGGCGAATGTCCTCGTGCTTGCCCTTGCTCTGCAGCAGCAAGTCCACAAACACCGTCAGCAGCTGCATGACGCCCGTGTAGTTGACTTGGTTGGATATGTCGAGCTTGAGGTGCGACATGGCCTCCAGCATGGGCTCAATGATCAGCTGGTTCCTGGCGTCCGGCTTCTGCTGGAACTGCTGCACGGCCTGCTTGAAGCGCGCGGTGATGGACGGCAGCCGAAACGGGGCCAGGCAGCCGAGGGCCAGCGCGTAGTTCAGGCGAATCTCCTCGTTGTTGCCCCTGGACGGCACCACGTTCTGAAAGCACGTCTGCTCCACCTCCTGGCACCACTCCGGGTCGTCCAGGCTCTCCTTGTTCACGAAGCTGAGGATGGACACGAGCGTGGTGCAGCACAGGAACTCGGCGCCCAGCAGCACGCGATCCTCCACCGTCAGCACGGCCCCGCGCTGTCCCGTCAGCGACGCGTCCTTGATCTTGTTCTTGCGCCACGTCAGCACCATCAGCACCACCATGCCCAGAATGCGGCGGCTGACGCGCCCCAGCGAGACCAGCAGCTGTTGAAACGTGTGGTCCACGGAGAAGGCCAGCGCGCTCATGGGCACGGTGTCGGGGCCGGACACAAACTCGCGCAGCTTGGCGTCAGCCAGCGCCAGCCACTCGGCGCAAAAGCTCTGCACAACACTGAGTAAACCACGCACGCGCACGCACACACACACGCGAGGCAAGCGCCACCTTGACCACAAACTCCATGGCCGAAGGCAGGTCGCCCTCCATGGCCGGCGCCGCGCCAAACAGCAGCTCCGCCACAGTCAGCTTGCGGCTGCGGCGCAGCTCCTTGCCGCTGGCGGACAGCGTGGGGCCCACTGCAGTGCTGGCCGACGCGTTCACACCCGCTGCCGAGGACACAGCCAGCGTGGTGGTCAGCGTGGGCGGCTTGCTGGGCGACGCGCTCTCCAGCTTATCAATGGACCCGGCTGCGGCGAGGCGGGAGGGCATGTCAGTCAAGTGGGGAGGGGCCCGAGCCCGCCAAAGCGCCCGCACCAGACACCGCAATGGCGCCGTCGCTGTGCGTCACGCCGCGCACGGTGGGCGCCGTGCTGCGCACTGGCACGGCTGCGGTGGGCTTGCTGGGCGAGGGCAGCGTGGTGGAGCTCGCCGGGGCCGTCTTCTTGGGGCCGAAGATGCGCATCGCAAAAAAGAGCGCGCCGCTGCCGCGCAGGCCAACCTCGCTCCTCTCTCCGCTTCCAACAATGGACGGACGCGCGTCTGTAGAACAAGCCCCACTGGCAAGCCCGCGATTTTCGGCGGCGCTCGAAGGGCCAGCGCCAGCCACCATGCAGTACCGAGGTGGCGGCAGCGGCGGCGGTGGACCGCCGCCGTCGCGGGGCGGGCCCCCCTCAGGTCCGCTGTGCCTGCTGCTCCGCTGCTGCTGGTTTGCTCAAACCCATCCCCCCGCCCCCACAGCGTCCAGCCAGCCTGGGGGCTCGGAGCCAGGTGGAGGCGCCCCCGGCCATCCGCGCCTCGTGCGGCCCGCGCCCGAGGAGGTGGTGTACAATGGCAAGCGCATGCGCAAGCCCGTCACGCGCAAGGGCGTGGACTTCAACGCGTCCATGCTCAACCTCGAGAAGCGCCGCAAGCACGTGCGTGACGTGCGCGACGCAGAGTTCATCCAGTGGGACCTGGACGACGCGCCGCCCAACCCTGACGAGAAGGCCTTGCCTGGCCACCCTGACGGCTCCAAGAACCTGCTGCCACCCAGCGCCATGGAGATGTGCTTCGCGTCGTCCGTGACCACGCGCTACACGCACACGTCCATCAACAAGGTTCGCTACCCGGTCAACGCGCTCTGCTTCTCGCCAGACGGGAGGCGCGTCATCAGCGGCGCGTCATCTGGCGAGTTCACGCTGTGGAACGCACAGCACTTTGTGAGGCTGCCCGTTGGTTGTCAGGGGTGCTTGCTGCTGCTTAGGCTTCTGGCGCAGAACTTTGAGACCATCTTGCAAGCGCACGAGAGCGCCGTGCGCACCATGGTCTACTCGCACAGCGACGAGTACCTCATCACCGGCGACCAGAACGGCATCATCAAATACTGGCAGCCCAACTTCAACAACTTGAAGGTCGGTGCTGTCCAAGGGTGGCTTTGTCGTCGTGCGACTCTCACCCCCTCCTTGGCTTTTGCAAAGGTGTTCACGGCCCACGAGCAGCCCGTGCGACAGGCGTGCTTCGCGCCCACCGACCTCAAGTTTGCCACGTGCTCCGACGACGGGTTCGTGAAGGTGTGGGACTTTGTGCGCGCCGAGACGGAGCGCTCCATGGAGGGCCACGGCTGGGACGTGAAGGTGTGCATGTGGTCTGCCCGGCCGTCAACCTTGCGTGTTTTTGCTTCACGGACTCCGTGCTCGCAGACGGTGGACTGGCACCCGAGCAAGGGAGTGATTGCGTCCGGCGGCAAGGACTCACAGTTGAGAGGGGGGCCGCGGCTCTGAGTTGCCGTGGCTTTGCTGACAAAGGGGCGGGGATTCAGGGTTTCCTTCTGCAACACGGCTTTGCTGCGCTTAACTCGCCGCAAACCCTTTGCCAACCCATTCCGTCCAGGTCAAGTTCTGGGACCCTCGTCAGGGCAAGGAGCTGCACACGCTGCACGCGCACAAGATGACCATCAACAAAGTGCGCTGGAACATGAACGGCAACTGGCTGCTGTCCACGTCGCGCGACCAGATCACCAAGCTGTTTGACCTGCGCACGCTCAAGGAGATACGCGCGTACCGCGGCCACAAGCGGGAAGTGCAGAGTTGCAAGGTTGTCTGTGTTATGCGGAGCGCTTGTTGTTTGTGCAACAGTGTGTTGTGTGGTTTGGTTTGGAGGAGCTGACGTTCGTGCGCGCAAACGACAGTGGCACCCCTTCCACGAGGGGCTGTTCATCACGTGCGCCGCGGACGGCTGCATCAACTTCTACGAGGTGGGCCTGTGCGACCCCGTGGGGCGCATCGACCAGGCCCACGACTCCACCATCTGGGACGTGGAGTGGCATCCCGTGGGCCACACCATGGCGTCCATCTCCAATGACCAGCTGCTG
>CAZYYU010000077.1:0-8090 GCA_964651735.1 uncultured Gammaproteobacteria bacterium
TCTCTCTCTCTCTCTCTCTCTCTCTCTCTCTCTCTCTCTCTCTCTCTCTCTCAGGTCAACGTGCTGCTGCAGTCCTACATCAGCCGCGCCTCTGTGACGGCGTTTGCGCTCGTGTGCGACACCAACTACATCGCGCAGAACAGTGGGCGCATTGCGCGCGGCCTGTTCGAGATTGCGCTGCGCAAAGGCCTTCCTGACGCCGCTTCCAAGCTGCTGGACCTGTGCAAGATGATCGACCTGCGGCTGTGGCACACGCTGCACCCGCTGCGCCAGTTCGAGCAGCTGAAGGAGTCGCTCATCTTCAAGCTGGAGCAGCGCGAGCTGAGCGTGGAGCGGCTGCTGGACATGGAGCCGGCCGAGATCAGCGCCATCACGCGCGTGCCCGCCGCCACGCCCGGCATTGTGAGCTGCCTGGCGCAGATCCCGTTCCTGGAGGTGGACTCGTCGGTGCAGCCCATCACGCGCACCATTGTGCGCATCAAGGTGACGCTCACGCCCAACTTCCGCTGGAACGACAAGGTGCACGGGCAGGTCCAGCCCTTCTGGCTGTGGGTGGAGAGCCCGGAGGAGCGCGAGGTGCTGCACCACGAGTACGTGCTGCTGCGCAAGAAGGAGAGCCGCCAGCCCACGGAGATCATCTTCACCACCACCATTGCGCACCCGGTGCCGCCGCAGTACGTGCTGCACGTGTGCAGCGACCGCTGGATGGGCTCCGACAACGCGGTGGCGCTGTCCTTCAAGCACCTCATCTTGCCGCAGCTGTATCCGCCGCACACGACGCTGCTGGACCTGCAGCCGCTGCCCATTGCGGCGTTGCAGAACAAGGACTTTGAGAAGCTCTTCTCGTACACCTACTTCAATCCCATCCAGACGCAGATCTTCCACACGCTGTACCACACCGACCAGAACGTGCTGCTGGGCGCGCCCACTGGGTCGGGCAAGACGGTGGCCGCAGAGCTGGCAGTGCTGCGTCTGATGCGCGAGACACCGCACCTCAAGGCCGTGTACCTGGGCCCGCTCAAGGCACTGGTGCAGGAGAGACTCCACGATTGGGGCAGGTGTGCGCCGTGTGTGTTTGTGTGTGTGGGTTGAGATGCTCATGTCTCACTCGCTGCAGGGTGCGTTACGTGCGCGCGCGCCCGTCGTCGGCGAAGCCTGACCGAGCTCGCGCAGAAATTCGTGGGCAAGCTGCGCAAGAAGATGGTGGAGCTGACGGGCGAGTTCACGCCCGACGTGTTGGCGCTGAAGGAGGCCGACATCATCTGCACCACACCCGAGAAGTGGGACGGCATCAGCCGCTCGTGGCAGAACCGCGGCTACGTGAAGCAGGTGGGCCTCATCATCATCGACGAGATCCATTTGCTGGGCGAGGGTGAGAGCGAGCGGTGGTGTGATTCGGCCCCCCCCGCTCCTGCACATGCACACAGACCGCGGGCCCATTCTGGAGGTGATCGTGTCGCGCATGCGCTACATCGCGTCGCAGACGGACACGCCGGTGCGCGTGGTGGGCCTGTCCACGGCGCTGGCCAACGCCAAGGTCTCTGGTCTTTCCATCATCGTCTTTTGTTGTTTGCAGCCGTCTCACGTCTGGTGTTCACCGCCCGCAGGACCTGGCCGAGTGGCTTGGCATCAGCGGCCCCGGCCTGTTCAACTTCCACCCCTCAGTGCGGCCTGTGCCGCTCAAGATCCACGTGCAAGGCTACGAGGGCAAGAGTTATTGGTGTGTCTGGCCCCCCCTCCTCCTCCTTATTCGTTGCTACCCTTTGACCTCCTCTTGTTGTTCGCGTGCAGCCCGCGCATGGCCAAGATGAACCGACCCTGCTACGCTGCCATCCTGGCGTACAGCCCCAGCAAGCCGGTGCTGGTGTTTGTGTCGTCGCGCCGCCAGACGCGGCTCACTGCGCTGGACGTGATCAGCCACGCGGCCGCCGACGGGCGCCGCTTCGTGACGGGCAGCGAGGACGCGCTGCGCTCGGCCATCGAGCGCGTGCGCGACAGCGCGCTGAAGCACACGCTGTCCTTTGGCATCGGGCTGCACCACGCCGGGTTGCCGCGCGACGATCGCGCGCTGGTGGAGCAGCTGTTCGCGGACTGCGTGATCCAGGTGCTGATCAGCACGGCCACGCTGGCGTGGGGCGTCAACCTGCCCGCGCACCTGGTCATCATCAAGGGCGGCGAGTACTACGACCCCAAGACGCACCGCTACGTGGACTACGCCATCACCGACATGTTGCAGATGATGGGGCGCGCCGGCCGCCCCCAGTTCGACGACTCGGGCGAGGCCGTCATCATGTGCACGGCGGCCATGAAGGGCTTCTACAAGAAGTTCCTGTACGAGCCGTTCCCGGTGGAGAGCTCGCTGGCCGACGTGCTGCACAACCACCTCAACGCCGAGATTGTGTCCGGCTCCATCACCAGCAAGCACGACGCCGTGGACTACCTGACGTGGACGTATCTGTTCCGGCGCATTCTGGTGAACCCCACGTACTACGGGCTGGAGAACAGCGACCTGAGCACGGTCAACAAGTATCTGTCGCAGCTGGTGGACGAGACGCTGCACGACCTGGCCGAGTCGCAGTGCATCGAGCTTGACGACGCGGACAAGTCGTCCATCTACCCGCTGACCATGGGCCAGATCATCAGCTACTACTACCTGCATCACAAGGCACGTGAAGACGCGCCCCCTTTTTTTGTTCGACTGACTCTGCTTTTGCTGCAGACGGCGCGGCTCTTCTTCACGTCGTTGGACGAGCACACCAGTCTGTCGCGGCTGTTGCAGGTGCTGTGCATGGCCACAGAGTACGCGGAGCTGCCTGTGCGCCACAACGAGGACGGCCTCAACGAGGAGATGGCGTCCGACGCCGGCATTCGCTGGCCGCTGCAGAGCCGAGACTGGGAGGACCCTGGAGTCAAGGTGTGTTGTTGTTGTTGGTTGTTGGTTGTGCGATGAGAGCTCTTGCCGACAATAACGCCATTGCCAGGCCAATCTGTTGCTGCAAGCGCACTTCTCGCGCCTCGTGCCCCCCATCACCGACTACATCACCGATCAAAAGTCCGTGCTTGACCAGGCCATCCGCATCCTGCAGGCCATGGTCGATGTGGCCGCTGACGGCGGCTGGCTGCACACCACGCTGCGCTGCATGCATTTGACGCAGATGGTGGTGCAGGGCCAGTGGCTCGATCAGTCGTCGTTCGGGCAGCTGCCCTTCTTTGACACGCCGGAGCAGCACGCGCTCATGGCACGGCAGGGCTACGCGAGCCTGCAGCAGCTGTTGCGCGCCCCAGCCAGCGCCCGCCGCACCGCGCTGGGACGCGTGTACACCAAGCGCGACCGGCTGGAGGCGGCGGCGGCCGTGTGCGAGCGGCTGCCCGTGGTGGACATGCAGTGCACGCTGGGCCGCGGCGGCGAGCTGCAGGTCAAGCTGCAGCGCGTGTCGGGCCGCGGCGGGGCCGAGGAGCGCGGCGCGTACGCGCCCATGTTCCCCAAGCACAAGCGCGAGGGCTGGTGGCTGGTGTGCGGCGACGCCGAGGGCGAGCTGCTGGCGCTCAAGCGCATCACGCTGAGCCAGCAGCATCAGACGGTCAAGCTGGAGCTCACCAGTGACGGCGACGACGACGACGACGACGACGACGACGACGGGCTGTACGGCGGCAACAAGGAGCCGCGGCGGCAGTCGTCGCGGGGCACGCTGTGGGTCTATCTCATCAGCGACTCGTACATCGGGCTCGACATCCAGGTGCCGGTCGCGGAGCAGCAGCAGTAATGAAGCGCGCTCCGGTCAAACGCATCAGTGTTATTGGTTAACTTGCTCTGTTGTTGTTACTGCAAGGAGTGGGCCCGAAAATTGAGGCTGCACAAAAATATTAAAAATCGTGTCGTTCTTCGTCATTGACTTTGTCAATGTTGTTGATGCTGCTATTGTTGCTGCTGCTGCTGTTGCTGCTGCTGCTGCAACTTTCGTCGTAGCTGGTGTCATCGTGGTTGTTGCTGGCGCTGCTTGACACAACCACATCGGAAGCCTTGCGAGCAATCGACGATGAAGGGGGGAAACGACACGCACACACAAACACACACAACCTGCGCTGACAGGCGGAGGCGCTCCAGCTCCCACACCGCCTTGAGCACGCCGCCCATGACGGTGGGCTGCGCCGCCTCCATGGCGCCAAACGCGGGCAGCGAGCCCCTTCGTCCCCAGCCGTCGGGCATGTCGCAGCCCCGGCCGCCCGCCGGCCCGGACACCACCTCAGGCACCGTCACGCGCCCGCGCGCCAAGCGCACCGCCTGCTCGCTGCTGGACGGCCCCGGCAGCAGCGGATCCTCCAGCATCGCTTGGGGCTCATGCTGCTGCAGCTGCGGCAGCTCCTCGTTGGAGGACACCACCGAGGCGCGCCGCTGCCTGACGCTGTGCCGCACGCCCTCCAAGTCCAGGCCCTCCAGCAGGCGCCGCCGCTGCACAAAGGCCACGGCCTGCCGCGCCTGCTCCAGCTTGTCGGCCGCCATGACCACTGGCTGCACGTACTTGCACTCCAGCATCTTGTACGTGGCCGTGAACTGGTTGAGGTCCTGCTGCAGCAGCGACTCAATCACGGCCTCGGCGGTGAAGCCAAACTCGCTCTCCATCAGGGCCAGGATGTCGTCGCGAAACGGCTGCGCCGCGTCGCACCGCACCTCCACCAGCTGCTGCGCCAGCACCGCGCTGTGCACGCCGGGGGTCTTGTCCAGCGCGAGCCGCAGCGGCGGCTTGCTGTGGCCGGCGTTGACCCATTCGTGGCGCCGGACCTGGTCCAGCGTGGCGCGCAGATCGGGGTTGACCTGGAATATCTCGTGCACCAGCGTCTTGAGCGAGGAGCTCCAGGTGCGCGTCGCGGGGAACGCGTACAGGCATGACAGCGTGGCCTGCACGTTGTCGAACGGGAACACGCCCGTCACCATGCCGAACAGCACCACGCCGCTGGCCCAGACGTCCACGGGCGGCCCGTGGTACATGGTGGTGGTGAAGAGTTCGGGCGCCGCATAGTCGCGCGACCCGCACGACGTGCACAGCGGGGCGTTGAGGTAGCTGGTGCCCAGGCCAAAGTCGCTGAGCTTCACGTGCTGCTGCGCCTCGTCCAGCAGGCAGTTCTCCAACTTGACGTCGCGGTGCACGATGCCCTTGCTGTGTATGTAGTCCAGGGCGCTCACCAGGTCGCGATAGAAGCCGCGCGCGGTGGCCTCGGGCACGTCCTGCGAGCAACGTGTGAGAGCGCTCTTTTGGTCGTTTGCCGCGGCGCCCCCCCTCTCACTCTGTGCGTGGTGCAGTAGTGCAGCAAGTGGCCGCCCGGCATGTACTCCATGATGAGGTGGTGCGTGTCCGGGTCTTCCGGCAGAAAGTCATAGAGCTTGACCACGTTGGGGTGGTTGAGGTGCTGCATCAGGAACCTCTCGCGCCCCGGCCAGCGCACGCCCACGCTCTCCAGCACGTCGCGCTTGAGCGTCTTGATGGCCACGGGCACGCCCGTGGGCCGATGCAGCCCCTGCAGCACCAGCCCGCTCTGGCCGCTGCCCAGCCCCTTGCGCTGCACGGTGTAGTAGCCCAGCTCCTTGGCTGGCTTGTGCAGCAGCGCCAGGCTCGAGGCACGCTTCTCGCGCACCGCCACCAGCGACAGCCCGTTCAGCACCTCAATCACGTGCGCCACGCAAATGAGCGCGTGGCCGTCGCGCCCGTGCATCAGCAAGTCCACCGAGGCGCCGCCAGGCTGCGCGCTGCTGCCGCACAGGGCCAACCGCACTGGGTCCACATGAGGCTCCAGACAAAGCGAGGCCAGCGGAAGGCCGCACAAGTGGCGCGCAGCGTGCACAGCCAACAACGACGCCACGTTCTCAGTCGCGCCCTGGATGATGCCGGCGCCGTCCAGCGTAAGGATGGCGCTGTTTCCTTGGGGCTGCTCGAAAAGCAACGCGTACAGCTGGTGCTGCGCAATGTTGATGCTCGTGGACGTGACAAGTAGCGGCACGAGCGAGCCGTCACGGTGTTTGCCATTGACCACACGGAACGAGGCCATGTCGCGCATCAGATCAGCATGTTGACCAAGCTCGTCCGACGCTGCCTGAGGCATGAGTTGGATTAACTCCTTCACAGAGCGGTCCACGAGCTCCTCCGGGGTCACGCTGAAGCCAGGGCGCCGTGAGCGAAACGAAAGCAAAAAAAAAAAAGGCGCTCTCGCGCTTCAGCACGCGGCTCACCCGAACACGCCATGAACGGCGGCATTGGCGGTGATGATAAGGCCACGACTGTCGGTCGTGAGCGTGGCCCGGCGGTAGGCATTCTCTGCCGGATGCAATCCGAACACAGCCGCCGAGCGGTGGGCCATCGGCCCTGAAACACCGAGACGCACGGGCTCCCTTCCGAGCCTCTATCTCTAGTTCTTTTGACTCGCCCAAGCTTTTGCACCGACAAATCGCGTGATCATGTCAAAGGCGCGCTGTGGCTGGTCCGCTGGAACCTGCACACGGAGGAGGCTCAGGAGCAAAAATGGGGGTGCGTGCGATCTTCACCATGTGACCGGCGTCGCGCACGATGACGTGCTGCGAACAGATGGCTATGAGAAAGGCCGCGCACAAGGGGGACCCTCCGCGACAGACCGTGAGGTTTGCAAAGGCCCGCACGTAGCCGGACACGTCCGTCTTGTCGGCTGGGTTGGTCCAGATGCTCTTCTTGGCCGCGTTCCAGCCCCTTTGGCCGGACCAGCGCAGCTGCTCCAGCGTGTCCACGGTCAGCGCAGGGCCCAGAATGATGTCGTTCTGCCCGTTGTACACCAGCACTGCGCGCGGTGAGCGAAAGCAAGCAGCGGGGACAGGAGCGCTGCGAAACCCACCCGGATAGTTGTCCAGCAAGACGCTGAGGCAGTCGGTGACGGGCTTCATCCAGTCGTCGATGAGGTAGCGCTCCACGGTGGCGTTGTAGTCCCAGAACGTGCGCCCCGCACCCACGTGCAGCATGTCCTGCACGGCGGGGCTGGACAGGTAGGCCTGGTACGGGTTGGCCGGGTACGTGGGGCTCAGGAAGTTGAAGTAGTCGGTCAGGCCCGTGATGTTGCGAAAGTACGTGGGGTACGGGAAGAAGTCCCCGTTGAGCAGCGCGTCAAAGGTGCCAAACGCGGTCCTCCAGTCCCCGGCGTTGATGGCAGCGGTGATGTTGCGCTCGTACTCGCGAATGACACGCTAAGGGCAGCGCGTAACCATCCCAACACAAAGTGCACGCACGCACGCACGCACCTGCTCTGTGCGATCTGCCATGGACAGAAAGAAGAGCAGGTCGGAGTAGCGCGTGAACTGCACGGCTGGGTTGATGGCGCCGTCGCCAATGCTGACGCCGCTGAGGTTGAGCGTGGAGCGCCCGCTCACAATCTGCTTGTGCAGGTAGCAAGCGCAGCCTGCACGTGGTTGGGAAACGGCAACACACGACGCGCAAAACAGGCAACATTCTCACTGGGCGCATACTTGCCGCCGTAGCTCTCGCCCGCGATGTACAGAGGGTTGGAGGCAATGTCGCTGAAGATGGTGAAGAACTGCTGCAAAAACAACCACAGGTCTAGGCCCACTTCGTCCTCGTTGGTGACGAAGCCCTGCGGCGTCTCGGTGTACGAGAAGCCCACGCCCAACGGGTTGTCGATGTAGATGAGGTTGTAGTTGAGCGTCCACGAGAGAGCGCGCGGCACGAGCGTCTTGGCGTCAGCGGCCACGGAGAAGGGGCCGTGCTCCGCAAACAACCCGTACAGCGAGGAGGCGCCGGGCCCGCCTTGGAGCCACGTCAACGTGGGAGCGTTGGGGTCGCCCTTCTGGCGGCGCGCATCAGTGAGCCTGCCGAGCGTGCAAGGGGCTGCCGACCTGATTGGCAAAGTACCAAAAGAACGTGTTCTGGCCCTGGCCCACAGTGAAGTAGCCGGCGTGGGACGCAGTTGGGTACGGGATGCCCTGCACACGCGACAGCTGCCGGCCCAGAGCGGGGTTGTTGAGGTACTGAGATAGGAACAGCGGAGGCGCGGCCTGGGCACACGCCAACAGCACCGCCGTGACCAGAAGGAGCACCATGGCGCCAAAAAACAAACAA
>CAZYYU010000077.1:8190-9523 GCA_964651735.1 uncultured Gammaproteobacteria bacterium
ATGACGAGCACGCCGAACGCGAGCAACCTGCTCCGCTGCAACTGCTCCATGTGCGCGCGGCGTGGCGTGCCCTTGCTGCAGGTTGCGCACGACGCGCTGCAGGTGGTGCAGGGCCAGGGCGAGCTGAGCACGTACTCTTTCGGCACGCACATGGCGCTGCACATGTTCTGCAAGAGGTGCGGCGTTTACACGCACCATCAGCCTCGGAGTTCCGTTGACCACTGGAACGTCAACGTGTGCTGCCTGGACGAGGTCGATCCCGCCACGCTGGGCCAAATCCCGTGGTTGGATGCGAGGCACCAGCACCCCAACGAGGCCGCGGGCCACAGATTCTACGCGCACAAGGTCTTTCTCAACGCCCGCGGGCTGGGCATTGCGCCCGACGCCGACAGGCCGCTGCGCTTCTGGCCGCTGCTGCCGTACGACGAGCTGCGAGCGCTGTTCGTGGAGCGCGCCGCGGTGGTGGCGGCGGCGGCCGCGCCCCGGCGCATCTGGCATGTGGGCTCCAGCTCCGTGCGCGGCATGTGTGGGCTGCTGAGCGTGGACCTGCTGTGCCTGAGCCCGGTGTGGCCCGTGGACGACGCGCTGCGAGCGCGCATGGCAGCGGCGGGCTTCCGGTGCGCCGGCTCGTCGCCCCACAGCGGCGAAGACGGCGTGTGGTTCTTCCTGCACGACGACCCCACCATCACCACCGCGGACGGCGTCACGCACCGCGGCATCGGGCTGGCGTGCCACTTTGTGCGCGATGGCTCCGACATGCCCGTGAAGTTTCTGGCGCTGCGCGAGTATTGCACGCGTGTTCCCGACGGTATTGGAGGGTGGGGGCGTTGGGGGATGTTGTGCGTGACTTGGGGGGAGGCAGCGCATCGCCGCTACGCGGAGCTCAAGTCCACACTGGCGGCCGTGGAGGTGCGTCCCCGTGTTCGGTGTTAAAGGGCGCCGACGCTGTTTGTGGTGCCGCAGGGCCAGACGTTTGCACCCTACAAGCAGCAGAAGTCCGTGGAGATCCAGCCCATCATCGCGGCCGCCGTGCGCTGGTGGCACAGCCAGAACCTGCAGCCCGAAGACTGCGCCCCGTAGCCAAATGAAAGCAAATGGCTCGTTCATCACTGCTGAGGGCCGGGTTTGGGCGGCTGACACGAGGCAATGCGTGCAAGCTCTTCCAGCGCCTGCACGCCTGCAACGACGACGACGACGACGATCAGCGCCAGACACGTTGTGTGGACGGAGACGAGCGCTCACCGGCCACACGCACGTCCCGCGTCTCGGCCGACACGCTCTTCCGAATGAAGGTGGGAAACGCAGTGACTGCAGTGGGCGCTCGTTGAGAGCA
>CAZYYU010000077.1:9623-12410 GCA_964651735.1 uncultured Gammaproteobacteria bacterium
AGCAAAGACAAGCAAAGACAGGCAAAGACAAGCAGCGGAGAGAGCGACCTCCAGCATCGGTGCAAGGGGTGGGATCCTCGTCCGTGCAGTGCACGCGGCGCAGGTATTGCAACGCAGGCCCCAGCTGCGTGAGGTTGAGCGGTGGGCGAGCAGTGAGAGGAGGAACGCAGCGCTCACCGCGTCCTTCTGGCGATCGCAGTGGCGGCAGCCCTCCTGCACTCCACCGAGTCAGCAGCAGACAAAGACGAGAGCAAGCAAGAGGCTCTCACTTTGGTGTACAGCGTGATCCCGGACCGACCCAGGCACTTGCCTGCAGCAGCGGCGATGCTCAGCGACCAGCACTGCGAGCCAGCGAGCGCGCACCGAAGCGCTCCATGTCGGCGCGCTCGTACTTGGTCTCGGGCATGCGCAGCAGGTTGACGGCCAGCAGCGGCGTGCCCACCAGCAGCACCGCCAACAGCACCCAGGTGTGCATCGACACCACCAGTCGCGCAAACGACCCCGCCGACTTGCGTTGGCGCGCGTCAGCCCAAGAACGGCACAATGGCCGCGCACAAACAGACGCACCAGCCTCCATGCGGGCGCCACCAGACGCATCAGCCTCCATGCCAGCGGCACCATCAGCAGGCACACGGCGTGCACCAGCGTGCACATCACGCACAGCGCGCCAACGCGGTACTCTGCGTACACAAAGTAGGCCACGCTGGCCACGCCCACCAACGTGCTCAGAAACAGTGACACGGCCACCTTGCCCCAGGCGGCTCCGATGAGCTAGTGCGCAGCGCCACCGCTGGCAAGTCACCTCGGTGTCATCGCGACGCGGGCCGGCCAGAAAAGCAGCCAGCCCGAACACGATGAGGAAGTAGGAGGCACCCAGCAGGGCAACCGGAGTGGACAGCACACTGGCCTGCGCCGAGGGCCCTCGTGAAAGCGTGCGGCCCGACCACAACGCGGCAACGCACCCACTGCGAGGTGAGGACCTTGTCGCAGCTCACGGATGGTGACAGCTCGCAGAAGGTGGGGTATGTCACGCCAAGGTGCTGCAGGCACAGCTGGATGCTCAACCCCAGCCTTGGAACCGAGTTTAGGCCTGCTGCCAAAAGACCAAACCACGCGGCTCACCCCGCCAACGCAAACAGCACCAGGTACGTGGCCAGCTGCCGGCGTTGCACCATGATCTTGTCCGCCTTCTCTGCCATCGTGCCGCTCACTCACAGGAACACGCCCGCTCCAATGCCACGGCCCAGTCCCAGCGCTGTGGCCTCCAAGTCCGCTTGTGCTGCCCAACGATGGCTCAGAGCGGACCCACTGCTCGACTGTTCGGCACTTTTCTCTCGCAGGGCCGGCGCGGCCTTCCGACAGCATGATGCGCTGGATGGCGCTGCTGCTGCTGGTCCTGCTGCTCTCCTGTGCTCGTGCCGACGACGCGGCCACGCCCGCGCTGCAGGACAGGCTGGTGGCGGCATTGGGCGTGGGCGATGACGCGTCGCACGTGCGCCTCATGTACGAGGTGGACCAGGACGTGACGGTGGAAGTGTACTTTGAGCAGTTCGGCCACTCGCCCGTGCTGTACGCGCGCATCGAAGTCCGCGCCAACTGGGGCATGCCCGCCGTGCTGCACATGCGCGGGCTGCAGGTGCCGGCCTACTACCGCGGCGCCTTCTACGCCAGTGACGGGTCCAAGGTGCCCTTCTCGTTCACCACGCGCGCCGAGCGCGTGCTGTTCCTGTCGTGCAACCGCTACGCCGAGGACGGCGACGCGAGCATGCTGGCGGAGCTGGCCGCCACGCCCAGCGACCTGGCGGTGCACATGGGCGACCAGGTGTACTTGGACGGCGTGGCGCGCCAAACCACGCACGCCGACACCTTTGACGTGCTGGTGGAGCGCATTCGTGCCGTGTACAGGTCTCGCTTTGGCCACTCTCTTTGTGTGTTGTTCATCGCACACAATGCACACACAATGCACACAGACGGACGTGGACGCAGCCCCACTTCCAGCAGTTCCTGCTGTCGCGCCGGAACCTGATGCTGCCCGACGACCACGACTTCGTGAACAACCTGGACGAGCACACGGTCGGTTGCGCGCCGCGTTGTTGGCGCTGCCAGTGGCCGCTCACCGCACCGCACCGCACCGCACCGCATCGCAGGTCCAGCAGCCCCGTTTGCAGACGTTCATTCGCGCTGCGCTCTTCTGCTACCGCCAGTACCAACAGGTGACGGGGGGTGACGGGGTGACGGGGTGACGGCGTTGCTGGGGCGGTGTTTGACGGCGTTGCCGGTGACAGACGCTGAGATCGGACGTCGGCAGTCCAGTGTACCAGGTTTGGTCTGCGGTGACTCGTTGTTTGGGCTGCTTTGAATGTGTTGGACGTTGGCAGGTTTGGTCTGCGGTGACTCGTTGTTTGGGCTGCTTTGAATGTGTCGCTCGTTGGTTGCGTTCGTGCGTGCTTTGCAGAAGTACGCAGCGGGTGACGACGCGCGCCCGCAGTTCATGCCGCTCAGTTCGCGCGTGGCGTTGCTGCTGCTGGACACGCGTTTGGAGCGCGCCTTTGCGTGAGTCCGGTTGTTTGCTTGGTTGTTTGTTTGATTGTTCGATTGATCGATTGATCGATTGATCGATTGATTGATCGATTGATTGATTGATTGATTGATTGTTTGTTTGTTTGTTTGTTTGGTTGTTCGTTTGATTGTTTGGTTGTTTGTTTGGTTGATTGTTTGATTGATTGGGTTGGTTGGTTGATTGGCAGCTGACGTGAGCAGCGGCGCCGATCAAGGGGGCGCGATTCT
>CAZYYU010000078.1:0-12236 GCA_964651735.1 uncultured Gammaproteobacteria bacterium
CTCTCTCTCTCTCTCTCTCTCTCTCTCTCTCTCTCTCTCTCTCTCTCTCTCCATACTTGGCGTATGCTAGACGCGTGGTCCAGTCAATCTCGGCCTTGGACCTGATTGCAGCAGCAGCTGAGGCAAGGCCCAGTGCCAGCAACGGGGGAGCCGCCGCTCACTTGAGATGCGACAGCACGTCGCCGCCCTCCATCAGCTCCAGCACCAGCACCAGCCCGCCACCGGCAGGGTCGCGCGTCAGCCCAATCATCTCCACGATGGACGCGTGCTTGGCCTTCCTGTGCAGCCCAACCTTGTTGTTGCAATGAGCGCGGCAGCCAGCACCGAAGCACTGGCTTGCCTCTCTCTTCAACTGCTCCTCCCGCATGGACGCGTTGATGAACTTCACCGCCACCGGCGACCCTTTGAGCGTGCCCTGCAGCAAGGAGGTCAACAAACCCCAAACAAACGCGCGATCAAGCCTGCCCAGCCTTGAACACTTTGCCAAACTCGCCCTGTTTGTCGCCGTCAGCGCGCATGCAAAGAGCCCTTCGCCAGCACCTTGCCCAGCTCCTGCATGATAACCAGGTCCGAGAACGAGACAAGGAAGCTGTCATCCGCGGCGGCGGTGCTGGACTGGCGCGATGCAGCGGGCGTGCCTGATGCGCGCGCTGGGGGCCGCAGCAGCGACACCATGTCACTCTTGCCGCGCGATTCGGCGTACGACAGGCAAGTGAACTCCTGCGCACAAACGGTGTGTGAGCAGGCACCAGCCACGGGCCTCGGCGGCGCCACCCTGTCTCCAACAATCATGGGCCGCGCGGCGGACGCCCCCGCTTTGATCAGCAGCGACGCAGCCTCTGTCTGGTTGTGCATGACCGCCCACTGCAGCGGGAAGAAGCCGTCGCCTTTCGCAACCCGTCCCGGTCAGAGCCCGAGGGCTTTCGCGATCGCAACGCACCGAGTCGCCTTGGGCCAGCGCGTTGAGCGGGCTTCGTGGCCAAGCAAAGCCGATTACCGCACGCTCAGGAAGTCCTGCTCCACATCCGCCTTGCTCTGCAGCAGCAACGCCGCGACGCTGCAGTTGTTGCGCATCAGGGCGCGGCCCAGCGGCGTCACGTCGTTGACCAGCTCGCCAAGAACTGCGCGCCCATGAGCACAAGCATGGAAGCGCTCGCTGCTCACAGTCAGGTTGCTCCGTCAGGCAGCGCTCCAGCCCCGCCTGCTCGGGCTGGGATGAAGAAGGACTCGCAAAAGCGCGCACGCGCACAGAGCCCAACCAGATCGCCCTCATCGACGTACGCCAACCAGGACCCCTCTGGTTCATTCATCTTGTTGCTGCACAAGCGCCAGCTTCTTCTTCTGGTCCAGCGCCTCGATCTTGACCTCGGGAGGAACCTGCCGAGCCCGCTGCATGAAGGGCACGTACGCCCTGGCGTCCAGCAGGTGCGCCTGGCGGCGCTTCTCTTCCAGCTGCACCAAGGGTGAGGTGCGAGGGCGTGACGCGATCCATCAGCACCTGCGGCGTGTGCACGGCCAACACCATGTCCTTGAGCATGGCAGCGCGCATCATGGCTTGCTGCACGACGGGTCAGGCAAAGGACGACGATGAAAGCGGCCCAACCTCGTACAGCGCGTACATGTTGTTGTACAGCGCAAACGCGCTGGCAGCCTCATCGTGCCCGCGCCAGTCAAAGGAGCCCTCGTCATAGTCGCACTGCTGCAACACCTGCCAAGGGAGCAAGTACCCGTCAAGCAAATGCACACCTCCCCTCAAACCAAGCACGCACCAGCGGCACGTCGCTGGCCATGGAGTACACGGGCTTGGAAGGCAGCTCGTCCACGCGCAGCAGTTGCGCCACAATCTGATTCGGGACGCCGTATGAACCAAGGCGGGGCTGGAGAACAAAGTTGCCCAAACCTCTGCCTTCTCCAGCCCGCGGCCGACGTGGAACAGCACCGCCATGATGTAGCGGATCTGGTGCCACAAGAAGGAGTTGGCGCGGAACGTGGCCACCATCACATCCTGTTGCGTGGCTGCGGTGAGCGCAACGAGACCAGGGAACAGAGCAGCGCACCGCCATGTTGGCAGACGGCTCAATGGTCGCCACGTCAAACGTGCGCGTCCAGCTCTGCCGATTCGTCACGTCGATCTGTTGAGAGAGTTGAAAAGGGCAGCGCTACGTCAACAAAATGCAACTGACCTGGCAAATGTTGCGGAAGTCGTGCGTTCCCAGCAACATGGTGCAAGCCCGCCTCATCTCGTCTACGTTGAGTCCGTCGCGCAGAAAGTAGTATCTGTACGTCCTAAAAGATGGGCAGACAGTTTGTCAAAGAACGACGGCGCACAGAGAGAAGCAGACACCTGAATCTGGCGTTGAAGCGCGCATCAAAGTCCGCGGCCACAGGAGACCAGCTGATGACCCTGATGTCCTCAGGCAGGCCCTTGTTGATGGCCTGCAGCGACAAGGGGAGCGCTTGATGAAGAGGAGGAGGAGGAGGAGCAGGCACAGACCTTCACATAGTCGACCTCCAAATCGCAGTCTTTGACCTTGAAGTCGTCCTGCAAACCAAACCCCCCACAATGTTCAGCACAGCGCATCCGGCACTGCCACTCACCTCAGCCACGGTGGGCGGGATCAGGCCCGGGTCCTTGCACTGGGCGCGGCGCACGCGTGAACACACGAGAGGGGTTGTAGCAAAGCAACGCACCAGGAGCGCGCCCTGCCCGCGCAGGTTGGAGCGCACCTGCTCATGTCGTGAGCAAACCAAACAAGCCCTGCACATGCAGCGCACCTGCTCTCCAACAGTGGGAACAGCAAGACAAGTTCCCACCCAAAAAAACACACCGTCATGGTGCACACGTTGGCCCATGCTGAGACGCCCTTGTCGGTGCGCCCGCAGCGTGACCACGCGCTGTCCGCGAACGAGTCAATAAGCCTGATGCGCTGCATCTGCTCGGCCATCTTGAACTCAATCGTGTTCTCGGTGTTGGAGCGCCCATCGCTGTCCTCGCCGGTGCCCGCCATGGTGTTGCCCTTGTAAGCGCCCCCCAGGTACGCAACCTGCATGGCGTCAGGCGCCTTTGGCTTGGCGCCACAGCAGCAACCTTGAGCGCAACGCGGCGTGTCCAGTAGCGGCCCATGACGAAGCCCTTCTTGCCCGCTTGTGTGGGCTTGAGCCGCTTCATGGCCGTCTCCGCTGCCGGCGATGCGTCCATGCGCCCGCCGCCGACGAGGAACGAGGAAGGAACCCACGGCAACCCTCCACCTTGCAGCGAGTTCATTTGAAGGACGTGATGTGCAAACCCGTGGCGGGCGCGCCCACCTCGCCGATGAGGCACACGGTGCAGGCGGTGCCCTTGTGCGCAGGGCGATACGAGGCGCGGCAGAAGGGGCAGTGCACCACGTCCTGGCCCTTGTAGATGGGCACCAGGTCCACGCAGCACACGGTGAAGGGGTTGCGCTCGTCGTAGTCGAGGCGCACGGCGTCCGTGGGGTTCTTGTCCGCGAACTGCACCACCTGCTTGGCCTGGTCGGCCATGGGGCCCGTTTGCGTCAGGTCCAGCAAGCGGCGCGCAAAGCCCGCGGCGCTGCGGTAGTTCTTCACGTCCAGGCAGGCCTTCATGGCGGTGCGGATGACCAGCAGCGCGTGCTTGGTCTGCAGCTTGCAGTTGGTGAAGTAGGCGGCCAGGTCCGCGGCACGCTTGCCGTCCTTCTCGTCCTGCGGGCAATGAGCGAGCAAACAAACAAAGGGCAAGCAATCACTTGCCTTGCGCTTCATCTCCAGCATGATGCCCACCAAGTACTCGCGGCAGATGCCCAACAACTCCTTGGCCTCGGCCTCGGCGTCCCGCGTGTCGACCACCACAAAGAGCACGCCATACATACAAGCCAGGAACTGGGCGCGCGCGGCGGAGAACTTGCCCCCGCTCATGGACGCGTACGCCTCCTGCAGCGTGGCCACCAGCTGCGCCAGCGCCACGGCCACGCTGGGCAGCGCGGGCGTGCCCTTGGCGGCCTCTGTGCGGTGCAGATACGTGGTCAGGGGCGGCGTGCCCACCAGCCCGTCCAGGGGCACGCGGCACGCGCGGTACAGCTGCAGCGCCAGGCCTTTGAGCGGGGCCATGCGCGTCACGCCGCACTGGTCGCGCAGCAGCTCCTTGAGCGCCGCCCAGTCGCCAGCGCACGCAGCGTCGCAAACGAGGCGGGAGCTCTGACAGCAGCAGCAGCAGGGCAGGAGTGAGCAGAGAGCACAGCCCATGCGCAAACACACCTGCGTCCACAGGCGCGGGGGAGGCGCGCCGGGGCCCACGGGCACAAAGTAGTCCGCGGACGAGGCAGAGCCCGCCGCATGATGCGCAGCGCCGCCAGCCTGCGGGCCGGCCGCGTCCAGCGTGGGCAGCTCCAGGTCGGCCCAGCCGCTGCCCTCGTCGTCGGCGGGCACCGCGCCCACGTCCAGCAGGCCCGCAGCGCCGTCGTCGCCCACGCCGGAGCCCGGCAGCTGCAGGTCGTCGCCGCCCCAGTCGCCAATGTCGCCGCCGGCCGCGGCACCGCCCTGGTCGTCGTCGTGCAGCGCGTACGCCACGGCGGGCGCTGCTCGGCCCGCCTCGGCCAGCGCCGCGTCCAGCACCGACGTGGGGCGCGCCGCCAGCCGCGGCCACGACGCGCGCTCCTCCTCGGCCATGGCCGCCGGAGACAGCACGTGCTGCGGCGGGCGCAGCAGCGTGGCCCCCGCCGGCAGCGGCACGGGCAGCCCCTCGGGCGCAGGCGCCAGCCCGTGCACGGCCTTGCCCAGCGCCGCGAGCCCGCCGTGGCCCGCGCGCTCCACCGCGCCCAGCACGCCCTCCACGTCGCCGCCCAGCAGCTGCGCGTGGAACGCGGCCATGACGTCGCCGCGCGCCGCCGCGCCCGCGCCCAGCTTGCGCAGCTCGCCCAGGCGGCCCCCGCACACGTACAGCATGGCCAGGGCCGCGGTGTCGCCGCAGCGCGTCAGGCCCAGCTCGGCCGTGGCGTAGTCGCCCACGCTCAGCGCGGCCTGCGCCAGGCGGCGCCAGCAGTCGGGCAGCTCCAGCTGGCGCGCGGCCTGCAGCGCCGTGTCGATGGCGCTGCACTCCAGGGCCAGGTTGAAGCGCACCAGCGGGTCCTTCACAAAGTGCAGCGCAATGTCGGGGTAGCCCTTGCGCTGCAGGTAGCCCACGATGGAGTTGCCGATGAGGTTGGCCTCGCGCACCATCTTGAGAATGGTGTCGTAGGCCTTGCTGTAGAGCGCCATCTTGAAGTACGACTCGGTGATGTCGATGGACAGCGTGCGCGTCTTGGCCTCGCGGTCCAGGCAGAAGATCTTGTTGCCGCGCACGCCCGTCAGGTACACGGGCGCCTCAATGGTGCGGATGATGCCGTTGTCGCCGTTGGGAATCATGTACTTGATGTGGTTCACGGTGCTGTACACGAACATGCCGTTGTCGTCCCACGCGCCGCTCTTGACCTTGGCCGTCTCCTGCACGCTGCACAGCACCTGCAGCTCGCGCGTGCACAGCACCACGCTGTGCTTGCCCAGCAGCGCCACGTTGGTCTTGGACCACACCACGTACTTGAGCAGAGACATGGTCACGCGCGCCACGGGCTCCTCGCGAGCAGTGTCCACGAGAAGCACGCCCTCGTCGGTCCTTGCGGGGGGCGGTGGTTGAGGAGGAGGGCAACAAGGTGGAGGTGGAGTGATACCTGACGAGCAATCGTCCAGACGAGGCGGGGAACAGGCCGGTGGCTCCAGCGGGACCGTTGAGGCGGCGCACAATCTCGTTGTCCATGCCGCGCACCACAATCTGCCCGCTACGCTCGAGCGTGGCAAACTTGTTGCGAGCGAAGAACACTTTTTGCGGGGTGACGTCAAGAGATGCCAGCAAAAGTAGTGGCGTTACCAGCGTCGCTGCCGAGGCCGCGCTTTGACTGCGGCGGGTTGTCGGAAGAGGACTCTGCGCTGCCTGGAGCAGGCATCCTGTACAGCTCGTAGGACCCGCCTTTTTTTGTGTGGCGTCTCAGAGAAAGACACACACAAATAAGGATGCAAACAAAAACCTTCTTCGGACAGCGAAGTGACGAGGATGGCGTTCTCGGAGGGCGAGTACGACATCTTGACGGGGTGCCAGCTGGACGAAGCCTTGCGCACAGTCATGATGGGCGCGTCCTTGCCGCTCTCCAGGTCGAAGCTGCGCAGCTGGCGGTCCTTGATGTAGCTGGTGGTTGCCCAGTGAGATGACCCGTCTCTCTCCAACCCCAACCACCTCTCTCTTACAGCAACACAGTCTGGTGCTTGCCCTTGTACACGGTGTAGGCTGGGCGCTCGCGCTCCAGCTTGAACACGAGCACTCCCGAGTCGTGGCCTGCCGCGAACACGTTCTGCTCCGGGTGCGCGGCCAGAATCCAGAAGCGGTCGTACTCGCGGCGGAACGTGTGCAGGCACGTGCGCTTGGCCATGTCCCACACGCGGATGGTCTTGTCCTCGCTGTTGGACACGATGAGGTCCTGGCGCGGGTGGAACAGCACGCACGACACGTTGTTGAAGTGGCCGCGCAGCGTGTCCACCTCCCAGGCCTTGCTCTCGTTCATGCGCCACAGCTTGACCACGCGGTCGTCGGCGGCGCTCACGATGAGCGGCAGCGTGGGGTGGAACGCGGCCCAGTTGACGCCGCGCTCGTGGCCCTCCAGCGGCGGGTACTTGAGCGTGGCGGGCGACGTGCCGAACAGCTCCTGCTGCGCCAGACGCAGCGAGGCCGCGGCCGCGCTCTCCTCCACGGGCCGCGACGGCGCCGCCAGCTGCTGCTGCCGCAGCGGGCCCGTGTCCCACACGCGCACCGTCTGGTCCAGCGACGCGGACACGATCAGGTCCTCCTTGGGGTGGAAGCGCGCGCTCATCACGTAGTGGTTGTGGCCCGTCAGCGTGGTGATGCACTGGCGGTTCTGCCAGTTCCAGATGCGGATGGTCTGGTCGTCGGACGCGCTCACGATCCACGGGTACTCGTGGTGGAACTGCACGGTGCGGATGTAGTCCAGGTGGTCCGTCAGCGTGAACAGGCATTTGCGCTGCTTGTAGTTCCACACTTTGATCTTGAAGTCGTCGCCGCCGCTCACAAACAGCGGCTGCGTCAAGTGGAAGTCCACGGCGCGCACGGGCCCTGCGCGAAGAGGGAGGGGGGCGCGCGTGAGAGGCTGTGGAGCGAGTGGGGGCGAGCGATGGCGCACCGACGTGCTCGTCGAACGTGTCGATGAGAGAGCCGATGCGATAGTCCCACAGCTGGATGGAGCCCGAGTGCAGCGAGGCCAGGAACCAGGGGCGAGATGGATGGAAGCACACGCCCTTGACGCGGCTGCTCTCTGGGCGGGGCGTGTGAGACAGCAAAAAGCGCGGCGGCAGCACAGCCACACAGGGGGGACGCCGCTCGCGCGTGGCGCACAGCCATTGTGGGGTCGAGGCAGCGCGCACGCAAGCGGTTTGTTTTTTCCCCCTCCCGCACCACGCAGCGCCCCACGCAAAGGCTCCCTTGCCTGTCTCGAACTTGGTAATCATGGTCGACATCCTCGGTGATGCGCCGTCAGCAGCGGATGCTGGCTCGGAGGAACGCTCGGGGTTGCGTCCCAGCAAACAAGACACGAGGGTGGCGCCTCCTCCCGAAGAGAGAACGGGAACAAGCGGCCCTCCGCTGCGTTTGCGAATTCGTGGAAGCCAGGAGGGCCAGCGACGCGTGCACCCGCGGGCATGGAGGACGGAGAGGGCAGGCAGCTGTACATCGACGAAGCCGCCCACCGAGTGCGCTCGTCGGCGTTGTGGCGTTTGGAGCTCATTCGCGCAGATCGACGCGTCGCACCGCGGCTGGACCAGCGAGCAGGCACTGCAGCAACTGCGCCGCTTCAGCGGTGTGCTGGGTGGGGGTGGGGGCCGCACTTGGCTCAAGACGAGGCTGCAGAGGCGGAGCGCGCCACCGTCACAGCGTGAGCGCCGGGAATGCTTCCGCTTTGTGTCGATGCTGAGGGGCGCCTGCAGAATATGGCTCACGGAGAACGAGATGACGTACTACCCGCTTGAGCTCATCGGTGCGGCGGCGTGTTGTTGTGTGGTTTTTTGACATCGTCAGCTCAGAAATGTTCCCAAACCTCGAGATTCTCTCCTTCCACTTCAACAAGATCTCGGTGCTCTCTCTCTCAACCACCTTGAATCTCTCTCAACATGGCTGCCTCAGTACATCCCACCACAACTGGCTCTCTACACGGTAACAACGTCATCATCAACGTGGAAGCCTCACCTGAGCCTTGGCAGCGCCTGAAGGGCCTCTCCATCCACCACAACCCGTTCTCGGTGCTGCCGGCCTCTCTTGAGCGCATCGAACTGGACTATCTCTGGACATGCAACACCAGTACTGCTCTTTGCTTTCTGCGCTGACTCTCTCATGGTTCTTTCGCAACAGATCTGCCGCCGGCGCTGCAGAAGAACATTTCCACCAACCGGGAAGCCGTGCAGGAGTTGCTGCGGGCAAATCGAGGCAACCTGTCTCAAACCTCCTTGTCTCCCCCTACTCACCAATGCTGCAGCACACTACGAGCCCGTGCGGCAGGCTGTGCGCGTGCTGCTGGGCGTGCTGCGGTATCGGCGGGGGCCCGTGCTGCAGCCGCTGCTGCTGGACCGCAACCTGGCCGTGCTCGTCGCCAGTTGCGGCTTGTTCCCCTCCCTGTCTGCATGCACCACCTCATCCATCCATTCCAGAGGTAGTTTGGGAGCAGCGCGACAGCAGGGCCTGGTTCCCTGATCCTTTGTAGTACAAGCGTGGAGGGGCAGAGTGCGTTGGTGTGCTGGCGCGCGCGGTTGCGTGCTCATTGCCCGTGGCAGTGGACGACGCGGTGCTTGCGGATCTGCAGTCCGAGGACTTGGCCAGGGTGGCCAGCGCGTGCGAGGCCATCGGGGACCGCTGCAGAGAAGGTCCCAACGCACCACCACCCCGTTCCCCCTCGTTGACTCGTGCCCGCAGAGGAGCCCCGCACGCCGTACGCGGCAGCCATCCCGAGGCTGCTGACGCTGCTGGATGGGGCCGCTCACTCGCCGTCGCTGCGGCTGCGCCAACAGGTGCCGCGCGCCATTGCCAACCTGTGCTTCGGGCACGCCAGCAACAGGGCTCTCTGTGCGGCGGGCGCGGTGCCGCTGGTGGCTCTGCTGGACGACGCGGACGACGCAGCGGCGCGCAACGCTTGCGGCGCGTGCTCCAACCTGCTGTCGCAGCCCGACGAGGCGGCGCGGGCCCTGCTGGCTGCTGGGGTCTTGGCTGGCCTGGGGCGCGCTCTGCGCAGAGCTCCGTGTGCGGCGCTCGCCGTGCGCGGCCTGACCAACGCGTGCGAGGTGGACGAGACGGCGCAGCAGTGCGGCGACCAGCTGGAGGACCTGGTGGGCCTGTGCGTGGCAGGCGAGGGCGACGACGACGCGCTGGCCTCCGAGGCCGGGGACCTGCTGCTGACGCTGTGCCGCCAGAACGACAACGCCACCAAGCTGGCCAGCAGCGCGGCGCTCGTGACGCAGCTGGGCAAGCGGCTCGACTTGGCTGCGGCCGTGGCGCTGCTGGAGGCCCTGTGCGACGTGGGCGGGCTGCGCGTGGGCCTGGCGGCCGCGATGTGGCAGCAGCTGGAGACGCAGGTGGCCGGCCCGCACGCGGCCGTGGCGGCCCAGCTGCTGGCGCTGCTGAGCGTGGACGTGCCGGCGCGAGTGCTGGCGGCGCTGCCGCTGTGGGTGCCGCTGCTGGGCCCGGGCCACGCCGAAGCACTGCGCGTGGCCGCGCTCATGGCGGTGGGCAACGCGGCGTCCAGCGACCACAACGTGCAGCAGTTGGTGCAGGCGCCGGCGCTGCTGCCCGCGCTGCAGGCACTGCTGGGCGACGCCAAGAGCTCCACCAACGAGCTGCACCTGGCGCTGGGCACGCTGGGCAACATTGCCGTGCCTGCCATTCACCGCCCGGCCCTGGTGCAGCTGGGCGTCATGGACCGGTGCGCGGCGCTCGTGCAGTCGTCCAACAACGCGCACGTGCTGTTCGCGGCGGTGCAGCTGGCCCGGCGGCTGGGCGCCAACGACGCGGAGGCTTTGCGGCCGCATCTGGACGCGTTTCTGGCGCAGCGGGACCGCCTCACGCAACCAGTAAGGGGAAGCGATATTCATCTCACGATTGACTGGGCCCCCCCAGGAGCATCAGCGGATCTGGCTGGAGATCTGTCGCGCCACGTGCGCCGCTGCCACGCCCGAGTACCTGGCGCAGCGCGCGCAGCACTGCGTGCAGGACCTGCTGAGCGCCGAGTACGCGCCGCTGCAGCTCGAGGGCTGCAAGGCCGTGGCACTCACGCCCGGGCTGCGCGGCCCCGCCATTGTGGAGCAGCTCTTCAAGCTCGCGCGATCCGGTGCGCTTTGTGTGGGCCTAGACTCCTCACCCACCCACGCACGCGCAACACAGGCGAGACGCGCTTGCACGCCGCCACGGCGCTGCGGTCTGCTCTGAATCGCGCGGAGCAGGCAGAGCAGTGGAAGCAGCTGATCGAGTTGGTGGAGGACATGGCCAAGGACGAGAAGCTGGCGGCGCCCGCCGCCGAGTTGCTCCGGTCCTTGCAGTGAATCAGCAGTTTAGCAGCTTCTTCTGCACTTGCTGCCAGTCGAGCGTGCACCTGGGAGGATGCCGCACGTCGATTCTGCGAAGGTGATGGATGAGAGAATTGCTGGGCGCAAACAAAGACCAACCTCAGCATGGTGCGCACGGTCCTGGGCACGACTGAGTGAGAACACCACATCCCCAGCAACGGATCCGCACCCAGTCTGGTGGAACATGGCACCCAGACACGTGACGGTAAAGGGCACGGCAGGCACCTTGCTGGCCACGAACGCCATGGCCTTGTTCACCAGCTCCGTCTCGTCCAGCACGCCCCCGTACCTGGCAACGTGGCCTCTGTCAGCCCCGCAACACGGCCTCCCCTCCTCCTCGTCCAACCATCTGTTGAGCGGGTGCCAGCGCGTCTGCCCCGTGTCCGGGCCGTAGACGCGAGCCTCAGGCAGCTCCAGGAACGTGGTGCGCGCCCCCATCAGCAGGAAGCCCAGCCGCTCCAGAAAGCTGTCGTGGTCGGTGTACTCGAACCAGTGCATCACGCTCAGCGCGAGCTGCACGTCCCAGCACTGGCCGGCGCGCACCACGCGCTCGAACTCCGCCCCGTTGACCTGGTGGTTGCACTGCACGTTGTTGTGCACGCCCTGTGCGGCCATGGCGTCGCGGTGCTTGCGGCTCACGCTGGTGTACTCGTCCACGTCGGCCTCCACGCTCAGCACGCGGGCGTCGCGGAACGCGCTGCCCAGACGCATGCTGAAGAAGCCCTCGTTGCTGCCCCAGTCCACGAAGTGGCGCGGCGCGCTCACCGGGGTGCTGAACAATGACCTTTTTGCTCACGCGTCAGCAACGAAAAGCGTCCTTTCCCCTCCTCGAAAACCTTGCAATGGCCCTCCAACGTGGCTCCATGCGCTCCGGATGGTAGCCCACCACGTGCCTGTCCTGCAGATGGCCCGCGCTCTTCAGCGCTTCCGTCAGCTGGCCCAGCAGCGCGAACGAAGCCTTGAGCGCCCGCACGCGCTCCGCGTCCTCCTCCACTGCACGGCGCGCGCGCGCGCGTGAGACCACTCCCATGCACCACGCGCTCGCGCACCCGTTGCCCGGCGAGGCATCACTGCAACCTCTGCAAAGGCCAGCTCCATGCCGTGCGTGGGCAGCGCGCTGTGCGCCGCAAACGACGACAGCGGCCCTTGCACGTTGCCGTCCACCACCAGCAGCCGAGACGTGGCCACCGCGCTCCACACCGTGGCCAGCGTGCCCTCCACGCGCTGCGCGGACCGTCCTCGCCGCGCCAGCTGCCGCTCACAGCGCTCCACGCCGCTCCTGTCCCACACCAGCACGAGCGGCCGCGTCGAGGCCAGGCGCGGCATCAACGCCTCCCAGCCCTTGTCGTCGTCATCGCCCAACGCGTCGCAGCACAGCAGCAGCGCCGTGGGCCGTGGGTCGTCCCCCAGCGCGAGCGGCGCCGACGAGGGCGCGGCCACCAGCAGCAGCGCCACCAGGCACAGCACTGCAAGCAGTCCTGCGCACAGAGGACGCGCTCGAGGCCCCCGCATCGTCAGCAGCACTTTTTTTTCTTGCGCGCTCAGTCGTTCTTCATGATGCCCTCAGGCTTCTCCCCAGCGTCCTCCAGGATCAG
>CAZYYU010000079.1:0-12217 GCA_964651735.1 uncultured Gammaproteobacteria bacterium
AAAGCTCACAAGACTGGCTGAAACGACAAGCCAAAGACCCCTACGTTCAAAAAGCCCAGCAATCAGGATATCGAAGTCGCTCCGCCTTTAAATTACTGGAAATGCAAGAAAAACACCATTTCATCAAACCCGGTTTTAGCGTAGTGGATTTAGGTGCGGCGCCCGGTGGATGGTCTCAAGTGCTGGTTAATCAAGTGGGAAGAAAAGGCTCAGTAATTGCATTAGATATTTTACCCATGGACCCAATCCCTCGTGTAGAATTTTTGCAAGGTGATTTTAGTCAAGAAGAAATTTTTGATCAGTTATTAGCGATGTTAAAAGATAAATCCGTTGATGTCGTGGTTTGTGACATTGCTCCAAATTTAAGTGGAAATAAAGTGATCGATCAACCCAGAATTATGTATTTGTTAGAGTTAGTTTTAGAATTCGCAAAGCAAGTTCTAAAACCCGGTGGTAATTTTTTAATTAAAATATTTCACGGAACTGGGTTTGAGGAATTTCTGAAAGACCTGAGGTCTCAATTCGAAACCGTGAAAGTTTGTAAACCCGGTGCATCCCGAAAAGAATCAAAAGAAGTCTATTTATTAGGGCTAGGGTTTCACTGCACGAAGTAAATATTGACTGATCATGGAGGTGTATGTAGTATCATAAATAAGTTCTCAATTTGATTCGCTTCTAAATAATAAAGTAGATCATCTATGGAGTATATAAATTTAAGGAATATGGGAATAAATGTAATCATTACTTGGGGTGAATGCACGCCACATCTACAGATATTCCTGCAGAAACAAAAAAAGCAGCAATTTATTAGCTCATTCATTTTATGTATCCATAAGCTCAGTAACAAACAAATAGATTCCATATATTCACCATACTTAAAGATTTAATTTTTAAAAGGAGATTTTATGCAAAAAGTAGGCGAGGCTGCAGCGGTCACAGGAGTGGTTGCATATCCAATCATTAGAGGGGTTATTGAGGGTGTAGAAACATGGTTTGCAAACTATGGTGAACCTGAAATGATAGAAGTGGATGCGCTTCGTGAGAAGTTCCGAAAATATTGTTTTAATGAAGAGCAAAATGGATCTCCAAATACCTTAGGAATTGCAAGAGATGAATCCGATATTAATCGTGAGTTACCAATATATTTTCAAATGAAACTTGAGGGAAAAATAAAACAACCTCTGTTTTATATAAAAAAATATGCCCCCATAATAGACCAAGAACCTTGGATAAGTGCGATAGAGCAATCTGCATCGTCATTAACCGGACAGATCGTTAGTATGATCGGGACTATTTGTAACTATCAACAAAAGAGAAGTGAGGGCTTTGTACTTGGAATGGGAGGTCGAGGATATTATTACGATCCAACCAATTTATTTTTTGAAGAATTTAAACAGTGGCTCGTTGAATTATCAAAAGCTCCTCTTAACGAAAAGACTCTTAATATTGTTGAAGGACGTATCGATTATTTACGTTCACTTGATGTTGATCAGGTTTTTAAGCAAAGTTCTTTTCATAGTGTTACTCGGCACGAAACAATAATCAATTTATATCGGGCTTTAAGTAAGACAGTCCATCCTGTTATTACTGCAGCTATAGCATCAGAAGGAGCGAGGGAGCATTTTACAAATTTATCGAATGATTTAAATATTTTAATATGGGAAGCAGAGAGGTTTTGTTTTTATCTTTTTCGTGATACTGCAGACACTCCTCAATCATTTATACCTGAGCAATTTGTAGAAGTGACTGCTGAAAATTATAGGAAAGTTGTAACAAAAACCCAATCTGGTCGATTATTATCTCGATTATTAAAGAGTCCATTAGTCAGTCAAAAAAACATAAGTGCAGTATCAAATCTAAAGTTTGAATTTGAAGGAGGTAAAGATTATAAATTATTGTTAGGGCCACAGGATGATGATGGAATAGAAATAGGTGTGCTTTGGGTATTTCGAGTAAATGCATACATGCGAAGATTTTATAACTTGCATAGCATTATTGAAAAGCTACATGTTTTTCGAAAAATCTCTAAAGATTTAGGCGGGATTTCTGGTCAGGCAGGAGATCTATTAGTCTATGGAAGGGCTGCTCCTCAAACATGTTTGGTGATGACTACATTTAGAAAATTAATGATAGAATTGGATGCGACTGTTATTGAGCTTCATCGTATTGCAGATACATTCAGACAAGAACTTATTTTTAAAAAAGAATCGCTATCTTCTGAAGAAAGTTATTGGATGAATAATTTTCAATTTGCAGAGCTTGCCTACAATCGTTTATTACATCGTCGTAATGGGGTCTTACACAAATGTATCGGTCTAGTAAGAAAGATTGAAGAAAAAATAGATTTGGTAAAAGCACCTGAATACGAAGAGAAATTACGAGAGAACCTGTTAGCTTTTACTCAGTGGATGGTCTTTTTTTGTGGTGAAAATGTATTTATGGATTCAAATCAAGAAGAAGGGGGTGATGATTCTCTGATTGATCTCTTAAAATTAAGCCCACAATCAGCTCGTTTTAAAAATGCACCTTTAGCAACAAAATTACAGAAGAAAAGTCAACTTCAAGCTAAAATTGGAAATGAGCTCATTAAATTTTCTCTAAAAGATCCACACAAAGGTTCAGATAATGTTTTTTCTATACTTGCGCTTTCCCGTGATCAATCTATTCGGGAATTAATTGATGTATGCCAAAATCCACCTTATTGCGACTATGTCCATCAAGAATTATTACGTACAGAAGGCGCTAGTATGGTTCTAGATGTTTTAATAGGTTACCCTTTAGAAAAATATCTTGAAAATTGGTATATATTATGTAATAAAGGTATACCTTATGCTTATGATCCTGATGAGCTAAAAAACAACAGAAAAAAGGGTGTATTACACGCATTAGCAAGATTATATGAATTAAATTTTTATGTCTTTCAATTTGACGACGATGATGAGCTTGAACTATTAGAAAGTTTTGGTTCTGAGTTTTCTGTGCATACACCAATCTATTTATTGCGAGATACCTCAGATGAAGAAATTGATTATACGACTTTTTATTGTTTGGTAGATTTGCGTCAACCTATTAAAACATATAGAAAAAAACGAAATATTCATGGCTTTTTTGAATCTGATAATGAAACTTTGCTTCAGCAAGCTTTAACAGCCCATGAAGATGCTCAACTAAAAAAAGACCGGAAAGAAAAGGATGCTTATTTAGAAGTCGCTTTAGGTTGTATGAATGAATTAATCTTGCGAAAGCCAAATAATGCTCAGTACCTCATGTTAAGAGGTAAATTTATGGCGAGTTTAGGATCGAACGAAAGACGCGTTTTAGCTTTGAATGATTTTAACGTAGCGGTAGAAATCGCCAGCAATGATCAAAGCCTTCTTGTAAAAATTTTAATTGAACGCGCTAGAACCTATGAATTGTTTGCAAAGACAGAGGATAAAGTCGATTTGGCACTTGCTGATTATAAACAGATACTAAAAATAGATCCTGAAAATATTACTGCACGGTTGAGATGTGCGGAGATATATATAGTCGATAAATTTCACCGTGACTATGATAAAAGTTTTGCTGAATTGAATACTATATTAGAACGAGCTCCTAATCATATAGAAGCGTTGAAATTACGTTATCAAGCAGCAATTTGTGCTAATAAATTTGATATTGCCAAAGCTGATGCGCTTAAATTGATTCAATTAAAACCCCAAGATGGCGAATTTCAAGCAAAATTTCAAGAAGCACTGCAAACTGAAGCAAGCTACCAACAAGCCATGAAATAATTCTCTTTGATGCTGGATGGTGGTGGTAATATGTCTCTTTTAGATATAAACTTACAAAACTGGTTCAAATCTAAGGTATCTTATTAGTATGAATATCTTTAAAAACTTATTGTTATGGGCAGTTATTGCCGTTATTTTAATGTCAGTATTTAGTAATTTTGGCAATTACCAAACCACATCTGAAAAAGTCACTTATTCACAATTTTTACAAGCCGTTGAAAAAGGTGATGTCGCCTCAGTGACCATCGATCAGCGAAAAATACTAGGAACTTTTAAAGATAACCGTGAATTTACTTCCTATATGCCTATTGAAGATCAGTTTTTATTGAATGAATTAATGAAAAAAGGCGTGAATATCACTGGTAAACAGCCCGCCGAACAAAGTTTCCTGATGCGTATTTTTATTAGTTGGTTCCCAATGATCCTCTTGATACTGGTCTGGATCTATATCATGCGTCAGATGCAGGGTGGTGGCGGTAAGGGTGGACCGATGGCCTTTGGTCGTAGTCGGGCACGAATGCTCAGTGAGGACCAAGTTAAGGTCACTTTTGCTGATGTTGCAGGTTGTGAAGAAGCCAAAGAAGAAGTTAAAGAGCTTGTGGACTTTTTAAAAGATCCCGGTAAGTTCCAGAAAGTGGGTGGTAAGATACCTTGTGGTGTCCTTTTGATTGGTTCGCCTGGTACTGGTAAGACCTTGCTGGCACGTGCTGTGGCAGGGGAAGCAAAGGTTCCATTCTTTACCATTTCCGGTTCTGACTTCGTTGAAATGTTTGTCGGTGTAGGTGCTTCACGGGTTCGAGATATGTTCGAGCAAGCCAAGAAGCATGCACCTTGTATTATCTTTATCGATGAATTAGACGCGGTAGGCCGACATCGAGGAGCTGGCTTAGGGGGCGGTCATGATGAGCGTGAGCAAACCTTGAACCAATTGTTGGTGGAGATGGATGGCTTTGAAGGTAAAGAAGGTGTCATCGTTGTTGCCGCCACAAACCGCCCTGATGTCTTGGATCCTGCTTTATTACGTCCTGGTCGATTTGATCGACAAGTCGTTGTTCCCTTACCCGATATTCGTGGAAGAGAACAAATTTTAAAAGTTCATATGCGTAAAGTGCCTTCCGAAAAGGACGTTAACCCGGCCGTGATTGCTCGGGGTACACCAGGATTTTCTGGGGCTGATTTGGCGAATTTAGTCAATGAAGCCGCTTTATTCGCTGCACGCGAGAATAAACGTAAAGTGTCTATGCATGAGTATGAAAAAGCCAAAGACAAAATCATGATGGGTGCTGAACGTAAGTCGATGGTCATGAATGAGGATGAAAAACGTGTAACGGCTTATCACGAAGCAGGTCATACCATTGTGGGATTACTAGTCCCTGACCATGATCCCGTATATAAGGTTTCAATCATTCCTCGTGGTCGTGCTTTGGGTGTAACCATGTTTTTACCCTTAGAAGATCGTTACAGTGTTTCCTTAAGGCGTTTATATTCCCAAATTAAGGGCTTATTCGGTGGACGAATCGCAGAAGAGCTTATTTACGGTAAAGAAAGTGTTACCACAGGTGCGTCCAATGATATTGAAAAAGCCACAGAGATTGCTCGGAATATAGTTACTCGTTGGGGATTATCTGAAAAACTCGGGCCTTTAACCTATGGCGAAGAAGAGGGCGAAGTCTTTTTGGGTCGCCAAGTATCTCGACGAAAAGAAGTTTCCGATACCACGGCTCATTTGATTGATGAAGAAGTTCGAAGAATTATGGATGAAAATTACGAGGCAGCGACTCAGATTCTCAAAGCCAATCTGGATAAATTGCATATTATGGCTAAGGGATTGATGAAGTACGAAACACTGGATAAGCTGCAAATTGATGATTGCATGGCGGGTCGTGAACCACGTGCACCTGTAGGGTGGGATGATGATGGAGCAGGTCCAATTTCTGAACAAACTCCACCAACTGCCTCACCTAAGTCTTCCGGTAAAAAAGGGAATAAAGACACTGGAGAAGATAATATCCTTCATGATGAGGTTTGATTTTCCAAGTGAAGTGCAGAAACCAAACATTATCTTTACATAAACCGGTGGTCATGGGAATTATCAACGTGACTCCTCATTCCCCTAATTCTCCAGATCCTAGCGTTGATTTTAAGCAATCTGATGCTATTGCCACCGCTGAACGTATGGTGGAAGAAGGTGTTACGATCATTGATCTAGGTGGCGAGTCCACTAATCCTTATTCCCAAAGACCCAGTTTGCAAGAAGAAATAGATCGTGTAATACCCGTACTGGAAGTCATTCAACATTTACCGGTACTGATTTCTATTGATACTAGTCAGCCTGCCTTAATGGAAGAAGCTATTTCTAAAGGTGCACATATTTGGAATGATGTGAGAGGCTTACGTCGAGCAGGATCTCTAGAACTGCTCGCAAAGACTGATATTGGTGTGATCATTATGCATATGCAAGGTGAGCCAGAAAATATGATGGATAATCCTAGCTATCATAACGTTGTGGAAGATATTACAACATATTTATCGGAAAGGGTTGAAGCCTGCGAATCTGCTGGAATTGAGCGAGATCGGATTTGCATTGATCCTGGAATTGGTTTTGGAAAAAGTACAGAACATGATATTGAATTAATGCAAGGACTAGCGTCTTTTAAGAAATTAAATTGTCCTTTGTTAGTGGGTGCTTCTAGAAAAAAATTTTTAGGGAAATTAACGGGAAGAGTTGCAGCAGATCGCTTAGGATCTAGTATTGCAGTTGCCATGATGGCTGTAATGAATGGTGCGAATATTGTTCGAGTGCATGACGTTAAAGAAACCGTCGATGCTTTAAAAATGTTGGAAGTGATCAATGAGTAATAAAAAATATTTTGGTACTGATGGAATTCGTGGACGTGTGGGTGAGTCGCTCATCGATCCATTATTCGTTGTAAAATTGGGTTGGGCTATCGGAAAAGTGCTGCAAGATGGTAATTCAAAAGTATTAATTGGAAAGGACACTCGAATTTCGGGATATATGTTGGAATCTGCGCTGGAATCAGGTTTATCCGCAGCGGGGATGAACAGTCAATTGTTGGGTCCTATGCCAACACCTGCCATCGCTTATTTAACGCAAACTTTCAGAGCTTCAGCAGGAATTGTGATCAGTGCTTCACATAATCTTTATCAAGATAATGGCATTAAAATATTTTCTTCCAGTGGTAAAAAATTACCTGATGAAGTTGAGCTTGAAATTGAAAAGCAAATTGAAAAAGAATTTAAAACCGTCCCCTCGAAATCGATTGGAAAAGTTGTGCGACTGGTGGATGCGCCGGGCCGATATATCGAATTTTGTAAAAGTACTTTACCCACTCATGATCGATTAAATGGATTAAAAATCGTCGTCGATTGTGCAAATGGAGCGACTTATCATATTGCACCTTCAGTTTTTCGTGAATTAGGAGCAGAAGTCTTAGAGCTCGGAACCAATCCGGATGGTTATAATATCAATGAATTTTGTGGTTCTACGCATCCCGAAATTCTCCAAAAAATTGTGCTGGCTGAAAAAGCAGATTTAGGGATTGCATTTGATGGAGATGGTGATCGAGTTATTATGGTAGATCACAAAGGTGAAATTGTTGATGGTGACGAATTGCTCTATATTATTGCCTCGAATTTAAATGGTTTAGGGAAATTGCGTGGTGGTGTGGTCGGAACCGGTATGACCAATTTCGGAGTTGAAAAAGCTTTTGAAAAATTAAATATTCCTTTTGTTCGTTCTAATGTGGGCGACCGATATGTGATGGAAGCGCTCATTAAACATCAGTGGGAACTAGGTGGAGAATCTTCAGGACACATCATTAATTTAGGACTCACTTCAACAGGCGATGGAATAATTTCATCACTTCAAGTCTTACGAGCAATGTCTGAAAATGGAAAAAATTTACACACTTTAAAAAAGGAACTCTCAAAATATCCCCAAGTGCTAATAAACGTAAAATCACATAAAACCGTCGATATTTCACACCCCACCTTAGTTTCTGCACAAGAATCCATGCAAAAAAAACTAGGAAAAACCGGACGAATCTTACTACGCGCCTCAGGCACTGAACCCGTCACTCGCGTCATGGTCGAAGGCGAAAACCTAGATCTCGTCAAACAATGCGCACAAGATTTAGCAGGAATTGTCGAGTCACTAAAGTGAAAGAAAGTAAATCCGCGATCAAACGTGATTTAGAAGCCCGACAAAATTTAGCCATCTCACTGACTAAACTCCCTGAAAAACAAATAGCAAATTTAGATTTACCCGAAGACCTTCTCAAAGCAATTCTAGACTACAAAAAAATGAAACTAAACGGCGCCTTACGTCGTCAAGCTCAATACCTAGGCAGATTAATGCGCGACCTAGATGATGATCAAATTAAAAAAATAATGAGAAAGTTCAAGTTCTAAACGAGTCAGGCTTAACTTATTAGCTTATTTTACTCTTTACCTTCAGTAAACTTAGCAAATCATCCTAATAATTCATCAAACAAAAATTTACGCAACATAAAACGGTATTTTATCACTAGATTTTTTGGTGAAATTCATTGTTTTTGGCTAAGAAGTTAAGCCTGACACGGTTTTAATAGCAACCCGTGAATATTGCGGGGTAAAGTGTCGATACTTTTACCATATCATCGCTTGTTATTACTTGTATTTATAACAGAACTGTTATAGGATTTATATGAATGGCAATGAATTTAAGCGGTGGTTAAAGCGTCAGGGTTGCACTTTTGAATTGTCTCGAGGTAAAGGAAGTCACGTTACTGTACCTAGGGGTTCCAAGATAACTGTTATGCCTATGCATTCTCGTGATTTGCCAATAGGTACTATTGAAGCAATTAAAAAGCAGCTTGATTTAAAAGGTGTTAAGTAATGCATGTATTATCATATCCAGTTGTTTTAAAAAAGGCCAAAGATGGAGTCACTGTAAGATTTCCAGATTTGCCTTATGGGACAACTTTTGGAGAATCAAAAGAAGAAGCGCTTTATAATGCTATTGATTGTTTGGAAGAAATTATTGCTTCTCTTATGAAAGATAAAAAAGATATTCCCACGCCAAGTCCATCACATCGGCGGCCGATGATTGTATTATCGCCAACATTTTCAGCAAAAGTTCTATTGTATAATGTGATGAGAGAACAAGGAGTCACTAAATCTGAATTAGCGAGAAGATTGAAATGGAAATACCCTCAGGTTGAAAGATTATTTGATGCTCATCATAAATCACGAATGTCTCAACTTGTGGCTGCTGCTGGAGTTTTGGGTAAAAAATATGTTATTGGCATGATTGATCGCAAATAAGGTGAATTGAAATACCCGTATCGGGCCGCTTGATTTACGCCATGTCCTTAGTTTATAATATAATCTATATTAATAAATTTATCAATAAAAATATTAAGATATTATTAACAAAAATGGTGGTCATTATGAATAAGAATGTTCTGATTAACACAACCCTTCTTTTCTCTGCCTTTTTAGGTCTTTTTTCTTCAAGTTCTATTGCAATGCCCTGTGGAAATGTACCCGTGTATTGTCTGATAAATACTTATGGTAAATTCAGCGATAAGGTTTCTTATGACATTGTTAAAGAAGAAATCGCTTGTATGCCAACTACTTATAAGCTTGGGAATGCTGCACCGATTTGCAAGACGAAGCCTTTTAACGAGATGTTCTATTTTTTAAAATGTTTTGGAAGGGATCCGGTTCATGTGGTAGGTATCGTTTCATACAGGGGTGGTGATCCTGTAAATCCCCTGAATAAAAACGACAAGCGTATGCACGGTACATTTTATCAATATGTATACGATGTTGAAAATCGTGTTTCACCCGATGAACATGTAAATTTGACCAAAATTTATCATAGCGATAGAGCGCATTCTTGTGATATTACTTGGTAAAATTCTGCTTATTAAATGTGAGGTTGCCATGAAAAAATTTACTGTAATACTCTTGACCCTTTTATGCTCCATTAATGTCTTATCGATGCCTTGTGGCAAGGTTCCCTTCTATTGTGTTCTTTTGAAAAATGTTGAGAATGCTGAAGCGGATAAAAATAATTACTATTTGGCTGAAGAAGTAGCATCTTGCTCTCAAACTTATTATGAGATTGGAAATGCTCTGCCTCTGTGTAAAGTATATCCCTATCAAAATTATTTTATGTTTCAGGCCTGTGGACGCAAATATGGATATATTAATACGGTAGGTGTGGTTTATTATGAGGGTGGTGATCCAGTAAATCCTTTTAATGAAGCTGATAAACGGATGTATGGTGCTTATTATCGTACTTCAAAAATCTTTGCTAGAGAACCTGCTGTGGCAATAAATTTCGTTAATCTATTGAATACTATTAAAACCACTTCTTGTGATCTTGTCACAAAATAGCTCTGATATCTTAGATTCAAATATGATGATAAATATGATAAATTAGAAATGTATAATTATTAATGAGGCTTTCATATATGGAAGAACGACCAGAAAATACAGACCCTAACGTTAATGGTGTTCTGCCATTAAAAATAATGTCTGCCTTGAGCTACCAGAAGTTAATTAACTATCGAGAAGATCATATAGCAAATTTAGAGGTTCCGGATGATGTGAAATTACTGTTGACCCGTTGTCCTGCCTATCAACATTTTCATGCTGCTGCTAAACAAATTGAGAAGTTGATTGAAGATATTCGTGCGAGTGATACCACAATTTTCAACTATACCGAAGCTGACTTTGACCATCTTGCTGTGCGAGTAAGGCCAGCAGCACGATTTTTAGTGGTGGTTTTTTTGGGGTTGGCATGTAGTTATTCAGAAAAACTCAGTCCTGTATTGGGTCATCCCGTGGTGCTTGTTCCACTGCTTTGTTGGGTCGCTTTTTTTAAAGATATTTTGCCGCATGAATATCCATTGATGCTCGCTCTGACAGCCTTATGTCATAAATATCACTTAGATTTTTTAGCACTTCGATCAGAGAGTGAACGCCGCTTTCGAGAGCCTGTCGATGCAATAAAAAAATTACTAGGGAAAGGTATTGAAAAATTTGATGGAAATAAAACTCACCTACAATTTCTGATGTTTCAATTTAATCGAAGTCAAACACGTGCTGATATGTTAAGCACTTTGCTTGATTTAAGTAATACGCTGAGAAATGCAATGCAAGTCATCTATCCCACTGAGCAAAACGAGGGCTCAGTTGTTCCTATGAATGTTTAAGTGTAAAAATATGTCGTTGGATGTAATGACTGCCTTCCTGCGTGGGTTTGCTTTCGAATAAAATGATCTTGTTAATCGGCAGTTGAAGTGTTGGTAGCGATAAATCGGGTAAGGGAATAAGAAGTGTATTTTTTATTCTGCCCAGTGTGAGGTGTGGTAAAAAACTTCTTTTTTCTTTTTCAAAACCGATGAGTTCTGTTTCAGTATTAATTAATTTTACAAGTTTAAGTATTTCCTCATTGGATTCTATATTGAGGGATAATATTTTTGCATGAGATGTTGAAAATAAAATGATTTCTTTGGTGTTGAGAAAGAAGGGTTGAACATTTTCATTTTTTATTTTCGAGTCGATGGCCTGAGTTAATTGACTGAGTTTTTCTTCTTCGATGTGTGCTAAAAATCGTAGAGTAATATGGAGATTCTCAGGTTTTGTCCACCACATATTTTCAAAAGCAGAATTTCTTTTTTGAAATATTATAAATTCAGATAGTGTTTTTTTTGCAGACTCTTCAAGGGTAATTGCAAAAAATACACGCATTTTTTGGGGTTCCTGATTAATGATGATAACTTGCTTTATCCTATCATATAAATCTTGTTGTTGCAGTTGCGTTGTCATCCGACCTTCGCGTGGATGACAAGGATGACCTTAATATTCATTGGGATATTTGACATATATTGGTTAATCTATATAATGTTAATTTATAAATCAATATAAAATTATACTAACATAACATTAATAAAGGGGGTCCCTATGAAGATTAATCTTTTGGTTTTAAGCTGCATGCTTTTATCTTTCAGTGCTTTTTCCATGCCCTGTGGAAAGGTGCCGATTTACTGTATCTATGCCAAAAACGTCTATAACCCCAAGGCTGAAAAAATTAATTATTATTTGGATGAAAAAGCCCTAGGTTGTGTGCCTACCTCTTTTAGCTTGGGGAAAGCAGCTCCGCTTTGTCAGCGTGAGTCAATAAATGAACAATTTTACTTTAATCAATGTGCTGCCAAAGATCATATGCATGTTGTTGGTATCGCTTATTACAAGGGTGGAGATCCTGTAAATCCATTTAATGAGGCAGATAAGCGACTTTATGGTACCTCTTATCATGTTGTTAGTATTTTCAGTGCGGCGCGGAAAGAGGATGTGGGGGCTGTTAATCTCTTCGGCAATCTTAAAAGCTATTCTTGTGATGTGATTACGCATTAAAGTTTTCTTCTGCT
>CAZYYU010000080.1:0-12105 GCA_964651735.1 uncultured Gammaproteobacteria bacterium
CTGTGCGACCTGTACTCGTTCGCCATCGTGGCCAACGAGGTGTTCTCGCAGCGCATTCCATTCGACGAGTACAAGGTGCTGAACTTCATGGACATGATGCGCCGCATCTTGCACGATGGACTGCGGCCCACTGTGCCGGCGTGTGTGCCTGAGTGGATGCGCTCGCTGCTGCACGACATGTGGCAACAGGACCCAAACCGGCGGCCTTCGTTTGCAGAATGCGTGCACGCCATGGAGCATCATGGGATGCGCTCTGATGCCGCGCTGGCCAGCAGCAGCAGCAGCGGCGGTGGCAGTGCATCTGTGCCCGCTTCGGCTCTGGTGATGCGCGTGCTCTTCGAGCAGGCTCGAGACGGAGCCCCGCTGTGCATGTGGCACAATGGGTCCGAGGTGTGGCTGGGCCTGCGCAACGGGACTGTGCGCGTGTACTGCGCTCGGTCCACGAAGCTGCTGCGCACGGAGAGCCACGGCGGCCCCGGCAAAGTGCTGTGCGTGTGCAGCCCATCGCCAACCGTGGGCGCCCTGAGCGGCAGCAGCGACGGCAGCGTGCGGCATTGGGCGGCCGTTGCACCAGACAGCAAGCAGCCCAAGCGCTCGCCTCGTGCGCTGCACTTGTCGGGGTCGCGCAAGCTCCGTGGCGCCAAGCCTGTGGACGCGTTGGTGGGCGTCACGTGCATGGCACCGCTTGGCGACGCTGTGCTGCTGGGCTACGCATCGGGCGCGCTCAAGGCCGTGACGCCGGCCTACGATCCGCTCGCAGACGCCAGTGCGACCAACGAGGGCCCCGTCACGTGTGCGTGCTCGGTGCGCGGCGGCAGCAGCGTGTGGCTTGGCGTTGGGCGTGCCCTGTACGAGGCGACGTACGTTGACGGCCTGCTGACGGGCTCGCTGCTGTGCTCGGTCGCGCACCGCGATCTGGTGCGGCATCTGGCTTGCACGGCCGCGGGTGAGGTGTGGAGCTGCGCGCCCTTTGGCGAGGTCGGGGTGTGGGATGTGGCCACGGGCCAGCGCAAGCACGCGCTGTCGCTGGGCGACACTGTGCGCCCTCACTCAATGTGCGCCGTGGAGATGCACGGCGTGTCTACCATGTGGTTTGGGTGCACAGATGAGGTGCGCGTGCTGACGTGCTCCTCGCGCTCGCTTCGCTGCATCCTGCCGCTGCCCGCGCTGACCGGCGACGTCACGTGCATGGCCACGGCGGGCGACGCCGTGTGGGCTGCAACGCGCAGTCGCGATGACAAGTGCTCGCTGTACGTGTGGAGCTTCTACTGACATGGGCAACTAGTCCTGTCCTGTCGGTTTCCGCCACGTTCCGGGGCCAGCTGAAATAACAAGAACCAGAGGCGACAGGGCCTTGCGATCTGTCATCCCTCCTTGCAGCTGCGCAGTGCACGCAAGCGCGCAGCATGGAGCTGGACCCGCGGCGCGCATCGTCGTCGCCGCCTCGCCGCGACAGCGGTGGCAGCCCCGGCACTCCGCCTGGCAGCGTCAAGCCGGGCTCGCCGACATCGTCCTCGTCTGGCTCCCTCACACCGCCGCCCTCTCAATCGCCCGCGGGCAGCAAGCCGACCACCCCGTTGCGCCAGGGCTCTCTAGAAGGCGCAGCGGCCTTGCTGGGGTCCGACTCCAGGTTGCGGCGGTGGCTGTGTGTGTCTCCGTGCCACGTTGCTGACTGACGGGCCGCTTTCGCAGCGCGTTCATGGAGAAGACAGCGTAAGGCGAAAGCTGGTCTGAGCGCGCGCGAGAGCTGACTGCGCGTGGCCGTGCAGCAACCTTGCTCTGCTGGCGTCGATGCGCAAGACGGTGCCCCGCGATCGGGCCTCGCACAACCCGGCGCATCTGTCGCGCTTCCTGGAGCCGTCCGCGCACGACAGCGACAACAGCTCGTCGGCCAAGACACCGCCCAGCAGCGGCAGCGGCAGCGGCAGGGGCAGCAGAAGGAAGAACAGCAGCAAGCCTGCAGCGCTGGAGCGCGGAGACAGCAGCAGCTCGCTGTCGGTGCACACGTCTGAGGAAGAGGACGAGGATGGGGACGGACCGGAGGACGCAACGCTGGGCGAGGAGGCGTCGACGGACAACACCACGACGGACGGCCTGTTTGCTTCCGACAACACGACGTTCGAAGGTTGGTGGATGACTTGGCTGCTCTTGTGTGCTGCTGACTGCGGCACCAACCAACAACAACAGGAAGTAAGAAAAGTGCGCGCTGTACTGACGCAGACACCGCTGATCGCGCCGCACACAACAGCTGGTGAGTGCGGTGAAGCGTGCTGCCGCCGCTGCTGAACCGGATGCAGGCATGAAGAAGGCGGAGCACGACAGCATGGCGTTGCACTTCCACGAGGGTATCGGGGCCTGCACGATGGTGGGCAACTGGCGCTCTCACGTGCGCTGCTGCAGGCGCGGTGCAGCTCAACTCGGTGTCCATCGTGGACACGGAGAGCTCGGAAACCGCAGGTTGTCTTGGGGGCATTCCTCTTGCTTGTTGTGGCGACTGCTGACGCTGCCGTGCCTGCAGCGCTGATCAGGGGCAAGCGCTCGCTCACCAGCGAAGACTCCGACGACTCTGCCATGGACAGCAGCAGCCTGTCGCGCACCAACACCATGCACGCCGAATCCTTGTGAGAAGCCGCCGCCTTGTGTTGCGTGCTCTCTCATGCTCGGTTTGCAGCCACAAGCTCATGCAGCCCGCTGTAGCAGCCGCGATGCAGTCCTCTGCCGTGGCCGCGCCTGCCCCGGCAAAGAGCGCAACAGCGACCACGGCAACAGCAGCAGCAGCAGCGGAGGACGAGGGTCGGTGGCTTCTCCGCCGCCGCCGCTGAGTGCTCAACGCGTTGAAACAGGCGTGTCCGATTCCGACTCGGGGCAGGATGGCGGCAACGCAGCCAAGCGGGACCTCATCGCGCTCCGCGGTCAGCTCAAGGCCTTGGATGCCCGCATCGAGTCCATGCGTGAGTTGGGAGAGGGGCCTGGGCTCGTGATTGACGGCAGGCACTGCAGGGGAGGGCAGGATGAAGCGGCTCCCTGCCCCTGACAAGGCCTCGCTCGAAGCCAGCATGCTTCAGCTGGAGCTGGCGTTCAAGCAGCGCATGCACGAGTTGCTCACGGTGCGCTCGTCGTTGCCTCGAGCCGCCTCGCCTGACCAGCGGCGGGCCCAGGGATCCGTACCAGACGACACAAGCGAATGAGTTTCAGCTTCAGAGAGCAGAGGAGAGGCTGCAGCTCGTGGTTGGCTGCGCCGTGCGGCTTGCTCGATAAAAACGCATCGGTGGCAAACGTGCTGGAGGGCTGCCACGCGGTGGGAGCTCAACAAACGATGGAGCGTTGTCGCTACTTCGCGATGGGCAACTGTCGCTTCGGCTCTGCATGCCGCTACTCGCACGACCAACCCAACACAGGCCGCCTCCACGCCGCTGCGGCGCCCTTCGTGCCCGCCACAGCCTTGCCCATGTCCCTCGATGCTGCCGTTGCTGCCGGCCTGCCTGGCGCCCGTTTGGCTGCGCGCGTGCGGGACCTTACGTCTGGTGCTGCTCCTGCCCCGGCGCCCGCTGCAGTCGCTGCTGCTGCGCCCGCTGTTGCGCCCGCGAGCAAGCAACGCAACCGCAAGAACAAGAACAAGAACAACAAGAACAACAACAACAAGAACAACAACAACGTCAGCAACAACGTCAACAACAACAACAACGTCAACAACGTCAACAACAACAACAACAACGTCAACAACGTCAACAACAGCAACACCAACAAGCAAAGCAACAAGCAGACAAAAAACAACAACCAAAACAAGAACAAAAACAAGCCCAACAACAACAACAACAACAACAACAACAAGAACAAGAAGAAGAGCAACGAGCCGTGTCGCTTTTTTCAGCAGGGCCGCTGCACGTACGGTGCCAACTGCCGGTATCGGCATGACGCGTTGAGCTCCTGGTCCGGCCTCGTGGACGACGACGAGGTGCTGCCCATGTTCAGCGGCTGGCAGCGCAACTACGAGGCCGAGATGGCTCAGTCTGGGTTGCACGAGCCCGAGCCCGCGTTGACTGACGCGCTGTGCGTTCACCGCATGCATTACCGCACCGCGGTGCGCGTGCTGCCCGAGGTATGCTGTTCAGCCTTTGCTCACCGTTGTTATTCATCTGCCGACTGCCAACCCAGAACCGCCCCACTGTGCAGCGCGTGTGCCTGCAGGGCATGTGGTTCGAGCAGGGTGTGCACAAGATCCTGCGCGATCTGGGCGGTGGACGCAATCTGACGCTGCTGGAAGTGGCGCCCGACGAGCCGATGTACCTCGACTCGCTGTTCGAGGCGCTGCAGGGCCATCCCACTCTGGAGTGGCTGGATGTGAGCGACCAGGAGCTGGACTTTCCGTACGGGCTGGACGAGCTGGAGGACTACAAGAGCGTGGGCAATCTGGGCGCCGTGGACGCGCTGCGCTTGCTGCTGTGCAACGCCACCAAGGCCTGCAAGAGGCTGCACACGCTGCTGATGCAGCGCACCATGCGCTACTGCAGCACCATGATCGACGTGCTCGGGATTCTGGAGGCGCCCATCTCGCCGCTGCGCAGTGAGGCCCCCCCTGCACTCTTGTGCGGTCCGTTCAGTGGTCTCACAGCGCTCGATCAAGGGGTCGACCTGATGTTCAACGTGGAGTTCCTGGAGCCGGCTGAGCACGTCGACACGTGGACGGAGGAGATGGGGGCGGTGGCAGCGGCGCTGGACCAGCTGTTGAAGCGCAACACGAGGCTGGTTGAGCTGGTAACGACCCAGCTCCATCGTTGTTGGTGATCGGTGTGGTCACTCGCCAGCACCGCAGGCCATCGAGCCCGACGTGAACAACCTGGACATGGACTTGTGGGGCGGCCTGTCTGAGTCTGCAGAGGACGAGCTGGAACACGAGCACATCCCGCGCATTCTGGGCGTGCTGTCTGACGCCGTCGCCAGCAACACGCTGCTGTGCTACATCGGGTAGCAACATCTTGTGCCTGCTGCGATTGAGTTGCGTGGTGTGGCGGTGGTTGCCGTGCTTGGTGTGGCTGCGGTGATGATGTGCGCTGAATTTGCTGCTGCAGCCACGATGATCTGCCACAGGTGGACCAAGACGTGTGGAACTTGCTGCAGCTGAACCGCGTGCACTGGAGTCCGTCGCGTCACTGGGCGTTCCCGGACCCGTTCAAGCGCGCCGTGTTCGTGGCGCTGCTGTGCAACGCGCGTCTGGGCTCGCCGCTGCCTCTGGAGATGTGGTGCTGCGTGTTCGTGCATCTGGCTCACTGCTACCCCATCGAGAGCTCGCGCGTGCAGCAGTGGAACCTGCACCACCCCGACGACGTCATCACCGCGTTCCAGGCCCATGAGCTGGTGCGCAAGCGGGGGCAGCTCGTGATGACTACGGTGAGCTGCGCTGCCAAGAGGACGAGCGCCTCCCGCCAACTTACGTGTGTGTGTGCAGACTGCGCCCGACGGCACTGTGACCAGGACCGTGCTGGGCGGACGCGAGGATGACGACGACGACGACGACGACTTCCATGACATGCTGGGCTTGAACCTGGGCCTGAACATGGGCTACTACGATCACGACGGCTTCCTGCCCTATCACTTCGACGAGGACGGCGACCCTTACTACACCGACTCTGACGGCGAGTGAACACACTGAATGATGATGAAGGGGCAAAGTTTGTTTGCGGGCCGATCACTCGTCCTGCGTTGGTTGAGGCGCCGCAACACCCACCACCACCACCAGGATCACGCACCTTCTTCACATACGCTGTCGGGATCGCCGATATGAGGCGCCCCCCAAACAACAACGACCACAGCGCAGTTACCAGCCGGGAACAGGCCCACAGTGCTTGAGCCCGCCACCTCGCCCTTCCACCACTCATCGCCCTCCACACACTCGTACAGGAACACGGTGTCCCCTGTTTGCAGCGACGACGACGAGCGAGCGAGAGTGGGTGCGTGTTGTCCCACAAGCAACGCTGCGCCACGCACCGGCCTTGAAGCTGATCTCCTCCGGCGTCTCGGCGGTGAAGTCCCACATGGCCGTGGAGGACACCTTCTTCTGCGGGCACGCACAACAACAACAACCAACAACAACGCGGTTGAGCGTGGGAGTGGGTGCGGTGCATGCGACAAGGCTGACCGCAGCGGCCGGCGGCGGCGGCGCGTAGTGTGCCGGAGGTGCCTCGGCCACGGCTGCCGGCGTGTACCTGCGTGGCATCATCAGCGCCGCGGTGCGAGCGCGCGGGACACTGCAGCGGCAAGCACGCACGCAGTGTTGTGCGTCACGCCGGTGGGGCCGGAGATCACCACATCGGCGCCTTGCAACGGCGCGCAGGTCAGCGAACGCAGAATGGGCAACGTCAAACGAGCAAACATAGAGGCGTCGCCAAACAACGAACGAAACCAACCTCCGCCGCTGGGACGCGGCGACACAGGGTCCATCTTCTTAGGCGGCGACGAGATGACAACGTTGCTGGGCGTGTACGAGCCTCCGCCGCCGCCGCCGCCGCCGCCTACCAACGCCGTGAGTGCACAACAACACCAATAAGCGTTCCCTCAAACCTCCGCCGCCGTGGAAGAAACTGTTGAGCACTTGGGCAATCTCCGAGTAGCTGTGTTGTTCGCGCGCGCGATCAGTCAGAGACCAATCCCCGCCTCCACAACGCCCGCACGCACATCGGACGCAGTCTGTTGCCGGCGTTCTGCTTCCACGCCTGCAACGCGCGCACACAACCCCAGTCACCGCAAGTGCGTGTGTGCACGCGCGCGGGAACGCCAGCCAAACCTGCAGCTCGCGCAGCGTGTTGTCGTGGATGTTCTTGTAGTTGTCGCGGGCTCGGTCGGCCTCTGGAGGCAGCGTGGCAGGGTTAAAGCAAGCAGACAGAAGGAGACAGAACGTACCCTGCCGCTGCACGCTGGCCTTGGGGTCGCTCTTGGACTCCAGCTGCTCTGCCTTCTTGCGCTCCTTCTCGTAGTGCGCGCCCTGCCATTTGGTTGGTTCGTTGAGGGCGCCGCTCTCACAGCCTCCAACGCAACGCGACGCACCGCCTGCTCCAGCGTTTGAGAATCAGATCAATCGCGGAGCACAACACGTTCGCGCCTTGTCTCTGTCATCCACGTGGTGCCGCAGCGCCTGCGCACAAAGATCAGCACAATCTTGGAGGAAAGGAGCAGTGCCTTGAGCTCCTCGTCAATGATGCTAATGTCGGAGCGCACTCTGTCGCAGCGCTCTGTTTGGATGTTGAGGCAACCAACGCAGAGCAGCAACGCCACGCCAGACCCTTGAAGCCGTCAATCACGTTCCTCATGGGCTGCAGGTCGATGCGGTCCGCCGTCTGCATCAAGCCCTGTATGCACGGCTCAGGAGCGAGCCTCGCCGTCCGCCAAACAGCGCACCGTCGTGGCGCAGCAAGTGTCCGCGGACAGCACCATGGACTCGCCCTGCGACACCAGCTTCTTGGCGCTCGCCACGTAGGCCTTGAGCTTCTCCTCCAGGTCGTGCAGCTGGCAGACCGCGCGCGTTAGCCCAGAAAGGAAGCAGCGCCGACGGGCGAGGCAAGCGCGCGCTCCATGCACACCTCAGTGTGGTAGCGCTTGATGTCTTCCACCAGCTCCTTGAACTGCGCTCGCACGAAAAAGGCGGCTGAGCCGGGCAGCGTCGGGTGCCAACGGAGACCGCACCCCATCGCCTTCTGTTGGGGCGCGCGAAGCCGCGGTGAGCTTCATCTTGTCGCCCACTTTCTCCGTGGTGGCCTGCTGCGCGTCAGGGGGGCGAGGTTCCCACTGGCACCGCAACCTTGGCCGCATTGAGGATCTTGTTCATCCTGGGCACACTGGCCGAGGACCGACCCTCCAAACAACTCGCGCGCAGCTCAGCACTGCTTTGGGAGGGCCTCGTGTGCGGCGGTGGTGCTTGGGGGCAGGTGCGGTAGGTCGTGGCCTGTGCCGGTGGTGCACAAGGGCTCCTTCCCGCCGGTTCGCGCGTACTGGAGGGGACGAGCGGGTCCCGTTGCCGCTGCTCGGCTCTGCACGGGCCGCCTGTCCAAGGGCGAGGGCGCAGGCGGCGTAGCTGCTGCCGTTTTTTTTCATGGACGCGCAAACCGTGCTTGCCACGCTGCACGCGCACCCCGAGCTGGTGCTGGGCCTGGCCATCGTCAGCCACAGGTTGCTGGAAGACGAGCACGCGTTGGTGACGGCGCTGGTGCTGGGCGGCGACGCGCAACTGGCGTGGAGGCTGGATTTCGTGCGTGAGTGGGTGCGGCACGGGCGCCCGCTGCCACAACTCGAACTGGAGCGGCTGCTGCAATGGGTGCGAGCGTGCCCGGACAGCAGCAGGCGCACCGGCTGCGAGCAGATCATTCTGGCTGCGTTGGACTTCTTCTCGCCGGTGCTGGCGCGCTGGATCCCCAAAGTCACGCCCGACGAGCACCCGTTTGTGTGGATGGACTGGGACGCCAAGGAGGTGGCGCGCGCACTCACGTCGCTGTGCATGCCCTTCTTTCGGCTGCGGCCCTGCGAGTTCGACGAGAAGGCTCCAGGCAAGCATCTCAAGGAGCTCAACCTGCGCTACCGGGCCCTGGCCTCGTTTGTGCTGCAGAACGTGTTGCAGGCCGTCAACTCGTCCACTGCGCTGGGGTGCGTTGTTTGCAAGTGCGCTGCACACCTCGTCGTTGACCGCGGCGCAGCGTCAAGTGCCTTGAACACTGGCTGGAGGTGGCCGCGGCCCTGAGGCTCCTGCACAACTACCACATGCTGTTCGCCGTGCAGAACGCGCTGTCCAAGCACCAGCTGGACCGGCTGCCGGACCTGTGGTCCCAGATTGGTGCGACGCTTGCACCCACTGCGCCGCATCGCACCGCACCGCACTCACACACGCGAGCAAAGGGCGCAAGGCCTCCAAGCGCAAGCAGGAGCTGGACGAGCTGTTCAACGCCGCCGAGCAGATGGAGCAGCTGCTGGTGGCGCAGAAGCGCGTGCTGGGCAAGCGGCCCATGATACCGTGCGTGTTCTGGCTCGTGCAGAAGTCGTTGCTGCTGCAGGAGACGCCGCTGTTCCTGGACGAGAGCAAGCACAGCCTCAACGTGCAGCACTTGCAAGTGGCGTCCAAGATCTTTGACGACATGTTCATCGCGCAGCGGCTGCCGTTTGGCAGCGAGTGCTCGCAGGAAGACGACATCATGTTCTACTTCCAGCGCCTGGAACGCACACGGACGCTGACGGAGGACGAGCTGTACGCGCTGTCCGACCAGGCCAAGCAGACGCTGCCGCGGAGCAGCGGGCCACTGCTGCGAGTGCCCACTGGCACCACCGCCACCACCGCGTTGTCTACGTCGGGCGGCCTCCCCAAACCCGTTGCGGCGGTGTCGCCGCGCAAGGCGCGCGCTCCCAGCGGCGGCGCTGAACCGGTGTCGATGCGAGACCCCTCGCCCCGGCCCCCCACGTCAGATGACGACGTGCTGGACCGCGCGTCGCCCGCCTCCACCAGCTCGGAGCGGCTGCCCGACGACGACGAGGGCGACCTGCAGAGCAGCAAGGTGCACAACCTCAACTTGCTGGCCGAGGCGTCGCGCAAGCTGCGCGAGGAGGCGCGCGCCGGCGTGGTGTCGCCTCAGGTTCGTTGGGAGGCTTCATTTGCTTTGCTTTGCGCTGAGCGGTGGCTGTGCGCAGCCCGTGCACTCGCCGCTGCCTCAGGTCTGGCGGGGCAGAGTGCTTGCTTGCTTTGCGCTCGACTCACGCGCGCGTCGTTGCAAGGCCGAGGTGCCGCCAACGCTGAGCCTGTCTGCCAGTGGCCACGAGCTGGTGGACAGGGCCAAGGACGAGCGTTCGCGTTCTTCGCCGCAGAAGCAGAGCTTGCTGGAGATGGCCGGAGGCAAACGGTGGAGCCCCGTCAGCACACATCACAGCCCGCCTGACAAGAAGTGACGGGCGGATGGCGGCGGTTTGGCGACGCCGATGTGTGATGGGGGCAGTAGGCCTCCCCTCGCACTGCAGCTCGGCCCCCCGCCTCCAGCACAGCGCTGGCCTCTGCTGGCCCCGACGCTTGTTGTTGCGTGTTTAAAGTCTATGTTCAACGTCTGCATTCTTGGCGGGAGCTCTCTGCACGGCAGTCACGTGTCGGACTCGAACTCATCCTCATCCTCGTCCTCGTCCACGCTGTCGGGCTTGGCGCGCTGCTTCACGGCCGCGGCCACGCTGACACCCGGCCCATCAGTGTTCGGTGCAAACAAGCAGCCCAGCAGCCCCACAACACCCCACAACCAAACACACGCACGCACGAAGCAGCAACTCACGCGGTGGCGGCCACCGGCGCGGCCTTGCTGGGCGGCGCCGCGGCGTGCTCCGACTCCGTGGCCGTCACCTCCTCCCACTCCTCCTCCTCCTCCACGTCCTCCTCGCTCTGCTTCTTGCTGGACAGGATGATGTTCTCCAGCTGCCCCGTCAACGTCCTGCGTGCGCAAGCAACGCGCGTCAGACACACCCTCCCCGCGCAACAGGCCGTTGCTCGGACACACTCACTTGTACATCGTGTGCGGCGTCTTGGGAGTGCGCGGCCTGCACGCTCGTCGCATTCAGCAGACAAGCAAACGAAGCTCTCCGAACAAACACCGGCTTTTGCCTGCCGGAGCGGCCGGAAGACTTGGGGGTGCGATCGACCGACGAAGAGTCCAGGTCAGAGTCGTCCGACGAGGCGTCGGCCAACGTCTTGGCTGGCTTCTTGTGTGCAGGTGCCAACGACGAGCTGGCGGCCGCAGCTGTGCAGTTGTTGCGTTGTTGATGGCGGCGATGAGTGGCCAACGAAGCACGCGATTGCAAGGCCACTGACCGTTGGCGGGCTGCGGTTTGGGTGCCGAAGTGATGGTCACGGTCGGCGCCGGTGTCTCTGCCGTCACCTGTCACGACACCACCGACCGACCGACCGACCAACAGCCATCACACCTGCTGTCACCTGTCAGGCACGACACCGACCAACCAACCGATCAAGCAACCACGAACCTGGCTGCGGCTTCATGTTGAGGATGGCCGAGGACATGGGCGTGAGTGGCGAGCCGTCCGTGAGCGAGCCCATCGACCGCATCGGCGTGGCCGGCTCTGCAACGCGCTGTTCACCGGTGCGCTGCGTTTGTGTGGGTGTGTTGCGTTGTGCAAGAAGCAACTTCAGACACAAGAAGACGCAAACAAAATATCAGCAAAAGACCTGCGGCTGCTTGGCCGGCTGCGTGGACGCATCACTCTCCTCCTCCTCCTCGTACTCCACCTCTTCTTCCTCCTGTGACGGGTGACGTGTGAAGTGTCAGAGTGACACGTGAAAATGGGCGACGTGTGAAGTGACAGAGTGACACGTGAAAATGGGTGACGTGTGACAGACGCCCCCCTTCACCTCTGAGGACAGCGTGGCAGCTGCCACAGGCTGCGGAGCCAATCAGCGAACAAGGCCAGCAAACGGTGCAAATCGCAGCCCACCGCTTTGACTGGCGCTGCTGTCGGTGCTGCCGCCGCCACTGATCACCGCCAATCAACAGTTTGCAAAAAAACAAAAACCAAAAAAACCAAAAAACCCCCAAAAAAACCACACTGACCGGGCACAGCCACGCGGCCGGCGCTGGGCGGCGCGGTCCGCTGCACCGGCTTGTCATGCGACGATGACAGCTCCTCCTCGTCCTCCTGTGTCACGTCACGTCACCTCCTTGACAGGTGGCAACATCCATACAAAAAAAAACAAACAAACACAAACCAACAAACAAACAAAAAGAGTGCGGGAAACCTCGTCATCCTCCTCATCCTCGTCCGTGTCCTCCACCGGCTGCACCTGCACCATTTTGGACGCGGGCCGTGCCAGCTGCGCCGCTGACGGCTGCTTCTTCGCTGCGGGTGCAGACGTCTGCGGCGGCTTGTGCGGCTCCGGCTGCGGCGCAGAGCTCTGCACCGGTTGCTTGTTGGTTCGCGGACTGGCGATGGCATCGTCCAGGATCTGGCTGGCACTGCGACTTCGTGTCTTGGGGCTGCACACAGCTGTGAATGCCATCCATCGACGCAAACAAGCAACCCCTCAAACAAAACAAACAAACAAACAAACAAACAAACAAACAAACAAACAAACACCGCAAACAA
>CAZYYU010000081.1:0-12080 GCA_964651735.1 uncultured Gammaproteobacteria bacterium
GAGAGAGAGAGAGAGAGAGAGAGAGAGAGAGAGATGTGACGTGATCAAAGTGAGGCTGCGAAGCAAACACAAGCACGCGGCCCACCTGATGCCTCCCGCTTGGGCCGTGCGGCCCTGGACAGCGGCTCCAGCACACCCAGCCACTCCACCAACGACTCCACCAGTGGCTGCCGTCCCGGCGTCGAGCAAAGGGTGAGGAGAGTACGTGCAGGAGGTGGAGGAAGCACCTTCAACTCCTTGACTTGCACGCGATACTGGGGCAGCGACAGCAGCGCGCACCGCATCTTGCCGAGGATCTGCTCGTGTGCATTTGATGTGAGCGCGGGCCTCAGTGTGGCGTGTCCGGTTGCCGACCTCCTCGATCTGCGCCCTCTCTTTGCACGAGTTGGCGCTCTGGTCCCACTTCTCCTTCTTCAGCGCTGCGGTTTTTGGGAAGTGATCGTGAGTGCCGCGACGTGCACAACAACAAGCAAAGCACACCGGTGACTTGCAGGCGCTCCTGCAGCATGGCCATCTGCGCCTTGACGGCGGCCAGTTTGCCACGGCACGACGTCAGCTCCACTCCAACCTGAGGCAAAGGCTGAGACCGAACAGCGAGCCAAACACGACGCAACAACAAACGTGCACGCACGTCCAGCGTGGCCGGGTCGGCGTCACCGCGACGCAGCGGCGCGAAGGGATGCACTGCGCCCAGCCCTTCCACGTACCTGCAGCCGCAGTCAGCCCACCTTTGTTTGTTTGTTTGTTTGTTTGTTGCTTGGACGATGGGAATAAGCGAGCCCCGACTCACTCCTTGACCTCGAAGGCACTCTTGCACTGGAAGGTGAACTTGTTCCTCACGTCCGGCCCACCGTCGCGAAGCACCCTCAGCTGCGCCGCGCTTGTTGGCAACGTCGAGCGAAAACAACCAAACAACGCAATCAAACCTTGAACTCACGCTCGGCCTTGCCTCGCTTCACGCGGATCTTGTCGCTGGGACAGTCTGCGCATCATCGCTCGTCAGCACGACCAATCAACCGGCCAGCCCCCTCACCGAGATAGACATCGAGCAGGTCTCGCTTGCCCATCTGCTTGCAGGGTGTGCAGAAGAGGAAGAGGTCGTTGAACAGGAACAGCAGGGCCTCTTTGGGGCTGCTTTTGGGCAGCGGCGGCCGTCCATCTGCTGACGCTGTGCCCCGCAGCGGTTACCACACACAACCACAACTCACACAGTTGACCAACACACCAAACGCACGCACACACAAGAGAGGAGGCAACGCACCCACGGACGACGAGCGGCGACGACCGCTCAGCAGCGGGGAATCGGCGCTGCCACTTCCTCGTCGCCGCACCACCAGATCACCTGCACAGCAGCGCTCTCAATGGTGGCGGCGGTGGCGGTGAACGCACACACCTTGCTTGGTCATGGAGCCCGAGAGCCGGTTCGACACCTGCAGCATGTCAACCAACGAAACGCGCAGTAACGCCACCAAGACCTTGCTGAAGAAGGACGAGGAGGGCGGGCCGCCGGAGCTGTCGTTGGGCGTCTGTGCGCCGCTGCTGGGCGAGTCGGGCGCCGCGTCCACCAGCCAGTTGCTTTGGTGGCGGCATCAGGTCCAACCGCCAACACAACCACAAGGCAGTCTTCTTGCCAGCATCCACGACGACAACAACAGCAACAACAACCAACAACAACCAACACACCTGGACACCTCAGTGACGGGCCCGGACGAGCCCTTGAAGAGAAGCAAACGCTGCGCCAAACCCGTGAAATATGGGGAGGGGCAACGAGTCGGCATTGCCGCCGCTGCAAACCTGGCCCTGAATCAGGGGGTAGTCGCTGTTCGCCAACTGCTGGTACACCTGCCCAACAATACACACGGACGAACAAGGGGTTCAAAAGACGCGGGCCGACTCTGCGCTGCGCCACAAGGACCTGCATCACGCCCTCCAGGCCCTGCTTCAGCCGTCGCTGCTCGTTGACGTGTGACACGACGGAGCCGATGCGCGTGCTCACGTCCTGCGCGTCCACGCAGTCACAACACACACACACACACACACACACACACAGCGCGACGCAGCCTGCTCACCTGCAGCTCGGCCGTGGCCTCGTCGCTGGGGCTGTTGTCCATCATCTCGCGCAGAAACAGCGGGTACTTGCACACGCGCTGAATGGGCTTCACCAGGAACGCCTGCAAGTCCAGGCCCCGCGACAGGAACTTGGTCTGGTTGTGCTGCAGCCACGACGCAAAGCGGGCGTTGCGCGCTTGCAGCTCCGTCAGCAGCTTCAGCGACTGGTCCTGGTTCGCGCAGAACACCGAGTACACCTGTTTTTTTGCGAACGCTGAGCAACACGCCACACCCCCACCCACACAGCTGTGCCTTCAAGTTGGGCGCCATGTCTCGCAGCGCTCGGATGGCATTGTCCAGCGACTTGTCCTTCTCCAGCGCCTGCAGCAGCGCGCGGTTGATGCCCAGCACCTGGTCCACGTTGCTGAAGATGCCGTGAATCTCCTGCTGCGTCAACAGGTCCGACACATCCTCCTCGCTCTCGCCCGCAGCCAGAGCGCCGCGCCGGCGCAGGGGCTCCAGGTACATCTGCAGCAGGATCTGGACAAAAAAAGCTCGCATCAGACCGCGCTTGAAGCCCCGCGACAGCCGGCACCACCTCGAGGTCCTTGACGTAGGCGCGCTCAGACTGGCACAGCTCGCCCAAGATGTTGGTCATGCGAGCCTGGCGCTTCTGCGCGCGACTGGCGTCGGGTTCAGCCGACGGAGGAGGGGGCGGGGCGGCCTTGGGCAGAGCGCGCGCCGCGTCCATGTCGGCCAGGCGGGGGGAGGTCACTAGTAGAGCGCTGCCGCCGAAGTGGCTGCAGTCAGGTGGGCCCCGCGAGCCAAGACGAAGGAAGGGGCGCTGAACCCAAGTGGACCCCTTTCGCTCCGCCGTGCACAGTCCAAAAACCCCGAGGGCCGACTGGGCCGCGCGAGGCGATGCTGGCGCTGTTGCTGTTGCTGTCATGTGCACTGGGCGCACTCGCGGATCACTGCGGGCCTTGCGGAATGCTCCGCTGCAGTGGCGGCGGCGACGACGAGCGCGCGTGCGTGGCCTTTGGAGCGCGGCTGCATCCGGCGCTGCTGCCCCCTCTGCGTGGCGGGCTGACGCGAGCACGCGCAGCCCCGCTTCCCGCGGGCTCGTTGACGCTGCCTGCATGTGCTGCCGTGAGCGGCGTGCTGGGCGATCCGTGGCCGCATCCCTTGCTGCGCAACACGTTCGGGCCATCGCCGCTGTACGGCGACCTGGTGCTCGTGCCAGACCCAGCGCCTGAGCCCGCCTGCCCTGTGCCGCGCAACTGCAGCTCGGCCGTCACGGTGCTCATCAACCGCGACATGGACGGCAACCTGTTCCATGCGCTGTACAACACCGCGTTCCCGCTCTTCAGGGCCAGCGTGCAGCTGGGCTTTGACGTGAGCGCGGCCAGCGCGCTTCTGGTGGATCTCAACACGCTGTCCAGCGTGGATCGCCAGCTGCTGACGGCGCTGCTCAACTGCAGCGACGCGCCGCACCGTCTGCAGCACTGGTCGGAGCGGCCTTTGCCGCAGCAGCACGCGCAATGCTTCGAGGCGCTGGTGCTGGGCGTGGGCCGGCACTGGCGCTCGTGGCTGGGGCCGGCAGGGTCCACGTCGCACAACGAGCACCTGCGCCCATTTGCTGACTGGGTACGGGCAGCCTTTGGGCTGGGCCCTCTGTCGCGGTCTGCCAGCGGGCTCGTCACCGTCGTGGATCGCAAGGTGTGGGGCATGCGCTGTAGTGCCTTGGCCTGAAACGTGCGCTCGCCGCCGCAGGGTGGGCAGGCGTCGCTTGTGAGGCGCCGTGCTCACTTTGCCTGCACACCAAAGGCACGCGCGAAGTGAGCAACATGGACGAGCTGGTGGCGGCTCTGGAGGCCGTGTTGCCGCAGCGCGTGCGTAGGGTGCGCATGGAGACGCTGACGTTGCGCCAGCAGCTGGAGCTCATCGGGGACACACGGTGCGCTCCAGCTTGCTTGCTTGCTTGCTCGCATCAAATGCCGATGCTGCAGGGTGCTGGTGGCGGTGCACGGCGCCGCGCTGGCCTTTATCCCGTTCCTTGGCCCCGGCTCGGCGGTGACCGAGTTGGTGCCCTTTGCCCATCCCGATCCGTCCTTCTTCTCGCGCCTGGCCAGGCACGTTTCTATTTTGTGTGGTTGTGTGTTTTCCTCACTCGCGCGACAACAGCGCTGCAGGGGTGGCGCACTCTGCTGTGACCGCGCCAGAGACGCTGCAACCGCCCTCTGTTGTGGCGGCCAAGGCCCCGCAGGCGTCTCCGGTGGTGTGCGCGGTGGACGCCGTGGTGCATGAGGTGTTGTTCCACTGGCAGCGGCAGCAAGAGCAGCAGCAGTGACTGCGTCGCAACGCGCCGCGAACGGCTGCGTTCATCGCCATCGGCAAATCGTCACGCAGTGTCATGCGGCACGCTTCAGTACAGCAGAGGGGTTGCTGCCACTCGAGGCTCGGCTCACTCAGCGGGCGTAGATGATGGCCGTTTGCGCTCTCGCGTTGCTTTGCCTCCTCGGCAGTGCCGGCGCCCAGGGCCAGTGGCGCAACTCGTGGTTTCGTCCATCCCGCACCTCGTGGTCGGATCGCTCCTCGCCCTCGTCCTCCGCTTCCGGTTCCTCGGCGGTCGACGCGTCCTTCGTTGCCCGCCAACGCGCCACTTGCCCTTTCATTGGCTCTCTGGTTGCGCAAGGGCTGCTCCCCGTGTCTGGCTCGTCATCGAACCCGCTGGCAAGCCTGAGCGACATCCAGAGGCTGGGCAACACGCCGGACGCCAAGGGGCACTTCGGCGAGCTGCTTGCCATGTTTGCGACGGGAAACCATGCCTTCTACCGCAACCGCTCTGCGGTGCCTGCAGGCACGTTCTCGCTGGACTTTCCCTACAGCCAGGGGAGCCACGCTGGGGACAGCGACATCTTGCAACGTGAGCTCTCGAGCCCATCCTTCTCCGCTGGTGACTTTCAGCATATGGCTTCATTCGCGACCGACGGGAAGCTTTCGCGGACGGCCGTGGGCAAGTTCATCGCCAGCAACGTCAAGGCCGACCCGCGCTCGACGTTCCTCACTCACGGCTCAGTGACGGGCTCGTTCCGTGCAGCGCGCGATCTCTTCTTTCGCATCGTTGCCTCGTGGTTCAAGTCCTCTGATCCCCAGGCGGGCCGACGCGTTGCGTCTGCGCTGACGCGTCTGCTGGCTGTGGACAACCTTGCTGGAAGCTCCGGCGAGTTTGCACTCTTCTTCTCGCTTGTGCAGCACCGCACGGATGGGCGCGATGGCTCTGTCCTGTATGTCGACGAGCTGCTCAACGCATTCCAGAACAAGGTGCTGCCAAATGGCTGGCAGAACTGGGCCAAGTCCCGCGTCGATTGGGCCGAGAACACAGCGGACATTTTGTTCCACGCGTACAGTGCGTTTGCGCGTCTGTGAAGAATGAAAACTTTGCGGGTGCAGCGACTGCGTTCATTGTCGAGCGCAACGCGACACCGAGTGAAGCATGGGCCGCAAGCAGCACGAAGCAACAACGTCATCAGGTCAGCTCACGGGAGCTCCTCGGGCGGGCTGCCAAAAGAAGAAGCGAGTCAGCGCGCAACCAAGCATGGGAGAAGAGAGCGCCCTCCCGACCGATTGCGGTGCAAGTAGCTCCACAGGCGTGCAGGCGCGAAGTAGCTCGCAACAGGGTCGCCGACCGCGGACAGGCGGTCAAGGCTGTCTGCATACCGGCCCCGGATGAGACGGGAAGCCAGCAGCGCCAAAACAAGCCGGTTCACCGGACAGCGCAGTGGCCACGAAGGACGGCGAGCACGAGGCGTCAAAGTACTGCGAGTCCATGAGCACCACCTGCAAGTCCGACTTGGTGCCCACGCCCTGCACGCGATGCCTGCTCAGCCAGAGGCACGTCCGCGGCAGAACACAAGACAAACCTGAGGCAGGCGAGCGAGTGCGTCCAGCACCACGGCCTGCACGCTGGCAGTGGAGGGGCGTTCGTCGATGAGCAGCTGGTGCTTGCGGGCCTGCCGCGCATCGCGAAACTGAGAGGCGGGCGCTTTGGCCCATCGCTCGGACAGCACGCACCACTTTGCCGAGCGTCTTGTTGCGCTGCGGGCCCACCGAGCACGTCACGCTGCCCACGCGGTACGTGTACGGCACGTGCTGAAACGCTGCATCAAAGCGTTCGCGCTCCTGCCTGCACACACGCACACACGCAGTTGAGCGGGAGAACCGCGACTCGACCGACGACGCACCGGTGGAACTCGCTCAGCAGCTCAGGTGGCAACCTCTTGACGGTGACGGGGTTGTTCTTCAGATCCTGCATGGCTCGCTGTCAAAAGACGCCGCGCACACACACATCAACACATCACAGAACCTTGATGTGCGCGATGGACAGTGCCCACGTGTTGACATCCACGAAGCCGCGTGACAGTGCGTAGCGCCACAGCTTCTCCGCGTTCTCGAGCTCCATCATCACGTCGAGCTGGTCCTGCGCACTGTCGTCCACCCACAACAGGCGCGACACGTCGCCGGGCGGGTTGCTGACGTAGGGGCCCATGGTGTGCTTGTGGCAGCTGTGGTGGTTGTTGGGGGAGGGCCGGTGAGCAGCGCCGCTGAGCACGCGCAGCCAAGGGCGCCTCAACCGCGTGCACTGCCCCAGAAAGCCCAGGGCCGCCTGAATCAGCTGCAAGTGCGAGTAGCCGTCCACGCCGTCGCTGACGAAGCACCCGTTGGACACCAGCGCAGCCGTCAGCTGGCGCGCGCGTCAAGAGTGAGGTGAGGGGGAACAGCTGCCCATGCACCTCTTGCGTGGTCAAGGGGCCCTTGCGCAGAATGTCGCGCACGCGGGCGAAGCAGTTGTACGACGCCATGAACACGCCCTCCACGATGCGGCTCTGGCGGCGCAGAAAGTGAGCGAGAGGAGGAAAGTGAGTGAGCGCCCGAGTGCCTGCATCTTCTTCTGCGCGCGCGTCATGTCGCCGCCCGGCGGCAGCGGGCCCACCACCAGCCGCATCCGCACGGGCTGCTGTGGTGCGATGAGTCGCGCCAAACGCGGACACAGATGCGTACTGCGTGCACGGATCCCGGCGCAAGCCCGGCCCTGGACCCGGCGCCGCTGCAACAGCCGCGCAGGTCAGCACCACAAACGCAACAACAAGCAGCACACTCACCCTGACGCGGGCTGCATCGTTTGCTCTGCTGACCGCAAACGCGACGACAGAGGGCGGCTGTGCACGGCGGCCATGAGCTGCGACTCCACCGTGTCAAAGTCCTCGTCTGCCTCTGTGCGCCAGTGCTGCAACTGCTGCGACGTCGCACCGTCACCTGCCAGCGCCAACGCCTCGCTCATGGCGCGAGCCCCGCGCGCTGCAAAGACTCGCGTTCAAGACGCCCTCCCAAAAATCTGACACCCAACACGCACCAGCCTCGGCGATGGCCTCCTGTGCGAGCCGCCGCTCCACGGGCGCCAGTCGCGCGCGCGCAGCCTGAACGCGTGGGTGGTACAGGCCCCGCACCGCGCGGCTGTGGAACTGCTCGACGGGCGAGCCAAACGCGAACACTTCGCCGCCGAACAGCTGCTGCAGCAGCACCGTCTTGGGGAAAGAAGAGGAGTCTTCAGCACGCAACCGCGCAACCCTCAACGTGCGCACACACCGCATCAACGCCGGAAGGCAGAAACTGCTTGAGCGCGGCGCGCTCGTGTGTGCTGAGCGCAGCCGTCCAGGCATGCTTCAGCCAAGCGCGGAACTCTGCCCCGGTCATGGCCAGCAGCCTCAAGGGCACGTTCACCACCAAGCCAGCAGCCTCCAGGGGCTGCAAACCCCGAGCTGAGCGACCAAAGCGCACGCACCACCAGCTACCTCCTCCCCCTGGTGCTGCTGTTGCTGTTGCTGCACCACACCTGAGCCCACCAGCTCCCCAACAAGGTCCAGGTCGTTGTCAAGCCGCGGCTGCTTGGCGGGCCTGCGCTGCGAGTTGAAGGGCTCCAACCATGCAGCACGCGCGACCGCTGCAACGCGCGCGTGAGCCACACGGTGCAGCTCGCAAGGGCAATGTGCAACAGCCACCGTCCAGCGCCGTCTGCACATGAGCGCGTACGGCAGCCTTGTGCACCGGCACTGCCTCTGCGCTGAAGCTGCCACCGCCGGCACTGGGTCGAGCACTCGACATGCGGCCCTGCTTCACTACTGTTTCTTGGCCGCAGCGTTTTTGGCAGCGTCGGCGCCCTTCTTGGCCTTGTCGGCGCCCTTGGCAGCAGCCTTGTCCCCCTGCAGCAAGCGTGAGACATTCCAAGGATCCGCACGCGCTCTCGCCTTCTGGGCGTCCTTCTGCAAAGAGCAATGGCTCAGTGATGAACTCCTGCTGCGAGGCAAGAGCACTCACTGCTGTGGCCTTCTTCTGAGCCGGCTTGTTGGCCGGCGCGTCCTGCAATCACCCGCTAGTGAGACGCAGTGAACGCGCTCGCCTTCCGCCCAACCTCATCGTCGCTCTCGTCCGGCTCCTCGTCCTCCACAACGCCAACCTCCTCCACCGGCGTGCCCTTCTGCAGCTGCCACAGCTTGGCCTTGCTGCCCGTCTCCTGCACAACAAGCCAGTCAAGCGGCCGGCGAGAAAAACCCGAAGCCAGCATCGCGCCTCAATCTCCTCCGGCGTGGGCACGCGCCAGCCGGCCTGCTGCTGAACCTGCAACGTCGCAGCAGTCAAAGCACAGGCCTCGAGTGCTGACGAGCGGCGCCACACACCCTCAGCCGCCACGGCATGGGCATCGGGCCCCTGATCTCGGGAATGTCCTCCTCCTCGCCGTAATCCTTGTACGTCTTGATCGCGTCCGTCTCCTTGCGCACGTAAGCGGGGAACGGCGGCGTGGGGATGTTCTCCATCTGCACAAACCTTTTCAGCCCACAAACCAAGCAAGGCAGACAACGCAGACACTCACCCACTTCTTGTTCGAGTCCCAGATGGTGATGATGGACTTCTCCGCGCCGGGCACGCCGCCCACCAGCGCCTGCAACCAAAAAACACGCGCTCCACTGAGAGGGACCCCCCTTTGGCCAGCGGGGCTCCACACACCATCAAGTTGAGCTCGGGGAAGATCTTGAACACCAGCAGGTTGGCCGTGGTGCGGCGCTCAGCGCCCATGTGGCCGGGCATCTTCTTGCCCTGGGAAAAAAGAGCTCATGCTTCAGCAAGCAGCGCGCAACAGCCACCGCCAGCGGGTGACGCACCTTGATGACGTGGCCGGGGTCCTGGGCCGACCCGGTGCTGCCTGCAACGGGGGCACATGACCTCAACACCCACGCCCACACGCACAGCAAAGGCCGCGTACCCAGCTGGCGGTGGCTCTTGGACGCTCCGTGAGACGCGTTGCCACCTGCACACAGCCTTGAGTGGGACTCAAACACGCAAGTGGTGCCGCGCAACCTTTGAAGCCCCAACGCTTCATGACGCCGGCAAAGCCCTTGCCCTTGGTGGTGCCCTGCACGCATACGCGCTGCCCCTGCAAGAGCCAGCGCAACGCGGTGGCAGGTCAAAAGGCCGCAACACACACGTGCAGAGAGCCGCGCGCGAACCGGAACGAAATGCTGGACGGTGATCTCAGCACCAAGGGGCGGAAACGCATCGGGCGTGACCCTGCACCATCGCGAGGGTGAGCAACGCAACTTCGCAATGCCCGCACAAAGCAAACCCCCGAACCTGAACTCGCAGAGGTGGCGCTTGGGCGGCACGCCGGCCTTGGCAAAGTGGCCCAGCTGCGGCTTCCTCACGCTGCGCGCGGGGGGCAGGGCGGCGTGAGAGGCCAGGCCAGTTGCACGCGTTCTCGACACTCAACTGCTTCTCCTTGGCGTCGGTGGCGCCAATCTGCACCGCGTTGTAGCCGTGCGTCTTCTCCGTCTTGTGCGCCACCACTGCGGCCGGCATCTCAGCGGGCAAGCATGCAAACGCGCGGAAACAACACACACCTTGCACTTGCTCCAGCTGCACGTACGTCAGGGGCAGCCGCGCACCCCACTCGTTCCAGTCGGTGGACATGCCGATCTTGCGCGCAATCACGCCAGTGCGCTTGGACCGCCTGGACCACCCTGAACCACGCACGCTCTCAGCGTCCACGCGCGCACAACGGGCCTCCCGCTCACCGGTCTGCTTGTCCGCCTTCACCTCCTTCACGGGGTGCCGCCTGCGCAACCGCTCCTGAGAGGAGGCGAAGCCGCGTTGAGGCGCGACCCACCAGAACCACTGCTTGGGGATGTAGTCGAACTCGCCCTGGCCGCAAAGCTCAGCGCGGGGCAAAACGCAACGCGCACCGGAGCCTCGCACCAGCGCGGTCATGCCGCGCATCATCTGGGTTGGTTGTGGGAACGAGGTGGGTTGGCGGGCGAGGTTGGAGGACAGCGTGAGCAACCACAAAACCACCGCGGCCAAGGCAGCCACAGCCGCGCCGGCCCCCCACCTTGTGACCACCGCCAACGGCAGCCAGCGAGCGCCGCATCTGCGAGGGGCTTCACAAACGGCGGTGCGCCGCTGGCCTGGGTACGAAGAGCTGCGGAGGCAGGCGACCCGGTGCTTGCAGCGCGTGCACGCACAGACACGCGCGATCCCTGCGTGACGAGCCCCTGTTCCAAGCGACGGGGGAAATGCGTGCAACACATTACCACTCAGCCCTGCTCGCACGGGTGCTCTGTGCATGGCGGACCACGCATGCGATCGCATCCATCGCGGGCAACGCTGCCAGAAAAACGCAGGGAGTGCAGGGTCACGTTGACACATGATCTGTGCTAGGTTGATCGAGTGTTGCGAGCCACGAGGCGCTGTGTTTTGAGCGCTTGCGCGGCCCCTTTTCGTGGCTCTCCCGCCTGCGGCGCAAAACGAGCGTCGTGGCGCGTGCAGCTGGTGCCTCCCTGACACTAGTTGCTTGTGAGAGTTGTTTGGCGCTGCTTGCCTTCGTGGGGGGCCGAGAGGGAAACTCGAGGGAATTTCACGTCCGGTCAACGCAGGCTCAGGGTCGCGCTCGTGCTGCTGTGCTTCACGTTGAGCAGTGGGGTGGTGAATGTGGATACTGGCATCAACACGGGCACACCGCAGAGCTCGCCTCAGCCGTTTGAAGTGCCGCCCGCGTCTTGCAATCCCGTGGGGCCTCCCGGCGCGTGCACAGCGGGCAACTCGTGCGCCAATGGCGGCTGCTGCCTCAAAGGCAATGCGGTGGCCGGCTCGCGCTTGGGCTGCACGGGCTGCCCGACTTGCTGCCGCGTCAAGAACCCCACGTTCAACAAGCAGTGCGGGCTCAGCACGGTGCTCATCCTGGACAACACCATCTCGCTCGACCCGTACTGCAGCAGCGTCAAGCCCGCCGTGGCGTCCTTTGTGAACGGCCTGAACAACATCGTCAACGCCGGCGGCAGCGCCAAGCTGGGAGTGATCAAGTTCCAGCAGACACCCACCGTCGTGTGGGACATGACGGAGTGCAACGCCGCGTTCCTGACCCAGGTGCAGAGTTGGGTCGGCACGGCCACCACCAACGGTAAGAGCGACCTTTTGCCGCTTCAGTGCGCGCTCACGCCGAGCCCTTTTGCAGGGAACTCGGTGACGGCCGTGTTTCCTGCAGGACAGACAGTGTACGGCTACTGCACGCACACTGGCTACACCAACTGGGCCGGCGCGCTGCTGATGGCGCTGCAGTGGCCGTGGGCCGGCGTTCCCGTGCCCGACATTTACATCTGGTTCACGGACGGGTACCCTGAGTACAGCGGTGACTACGTGCCGCAAACCATCTGCGACGCAGCTTGCTACGATCAAACCAACACCTTCTTCAGCGACCTCTGCAACCCGCTGTCCAAGTGCCCGCTGAGCAACGGAGCCACTGGACTCACCAATCTCTGGCTGACTGTGGCAACGCCGCAGGTCAGCGCTCGTTGGCTTGTGTGAGGGCGGCGTGCTCACCGTGGGCCAGGGTGTTTGGGCTTCTTGTTCGGCCGCGGACGCCGTCAAAGCCACGGGCGCCAAGCTGTTCCTGGTGGGCGTGGGCCTGGTGCAGGGCCACGAGA
>CAZYYU010000082.1:0-12007 GCA_964651735.1 uncultured Gammaproteobacteria bacterium
GTTTGGAGCAGGAGCAGGAGCAGGAGCTGGTGTCGCAGCCTGCATTGCAGCGAGTCCCTCAAGTCGCTGCAGACGGGCCTCTAGCTCGTCCACGCGAGCTGACAGTGCGCCCCGGTCATTGGACACCACGGGTCCCACAGCCGCATCCTCTGGGGAGCGTCGGACCACGTGCACAGTTGGCGCACCGCCTCCACTCAGCGCTACCCAGGCAAGTAGCGCCAGCAGCGCCACCCCGGCCAGGGGCAGGCATTTGCTCCCCAGTGCAAGCAGGCCCCTCATCGCGGCGGCCAGCACAAAAACGCTCTTTTCATGACGAGCAGACATTCGAGCTGTTGAAGAACAGCTGTTGCGAAGATGACACAATGTGACGCGGGGCAGTGACGGGCGCACTGTCGGACTCGAACACAACCACGATGTTGGCGCCACTGCGCAGCACAGACTGCGGCACGTAGAGGCTGCATTGCGGCCCCAGGTCGGTGAAGCGACCCACGTTGAAGCCGTTGACGAGCACCTGCCAACATGTGTGTTGCTTGAGCCGGCCGCGACAAGAGCAAGGCCAGCGACGCACAATGCCCTTGCCCCAGCGCGGCGTTTGCAGGAACGTCTGCTGCGGCGTGCCTGAGATGGTGAAGGTGCCAGTGTACAGGGCGGGCGTGGAGGCGTGCGAGGCCGGCACCGGTGCAAAGGGAAGCTGAGGAAGCGGCTGCTCAAAGGGCAGCGGAACCTGCCCACGAGTGAGTGGCTGCACACGCAGGCCGCACTCCGCGCACCATGGTCCAGTTGGATAGCGGCTGCCCGTCCAGCAGCACGCTGCCGTAGATGCCCTTGCGCGCCCAGGAGAAGTCCTCCACCTTGTGTGTGTGAAAACATCAGGAGACTGGATTGCTACGCCACACAACACAAGCACACCTGCCCTGAGGGCCTGCCCTTGTTCTCCACCAACATCACCAACATGCCTGCAGGTACGGCGCAGCGACGCGTGCTCCAAGGCTCCCAAACACAGCGCTGCAGCCCGTTCACCAACACAGTGGCACGGTCTTGCAGCGTGCCCTCAATCTGGATTGCGCGCGCGCAAGAGTCAGCTCTCTGCGCGCAACCAAAGAACGACTGGCCTCCAGCGTGCCCGAGCGAGGCAGCTGGCTGCGGTACACGATGTAGCCAAAGCCCTGGCCCAGCTGCTCCATGCCCACGGGCGCGGCGCTCGTCACGGACGCGAACGAGCCCAGCACTGACAGCAGCGGCACCTGAGGCCAAGCGGCGTCAAAGAGGGAAGGCAAGGCAGCGACGGGATCGCACCCAGCGTGGCAAGGGCACGACGCCGTACGAGGCGATGGGCTGAGCGGCGGGCACAGTGGCGTTGCGTCCCGTGTACGGCGTGAACAGCGCGCGCAGCATGTCGTACTTGACGTGGTACTGGCCGGCCTCGTGGATGGGCGCGTCGTAGTCGTACGTGGTGGAGTCTGGCGAGTAGCGCGTGAAGTCAATGGGTCCCAGTGCAATGGGCGGGTCGCCGCCGTTGCTGAAGCCGTAGTTGGTGCCGCCGTACGCCATGTAGATGGACAAGGAGGCGTTCCGGGTCTCCAGAATCTTTTTGTGTGTGGAGAGATGAGAAAAGAGCAACCAAAAAGGCGAGAATTGCGGGACGCACCTTGCGCATGTGGGGCACGAACTTGTCCGCGCTTGGTGGTGGAGTGTGAGAGAGCGCGCATGCACCACGGTGGAACGAGACCTGAGCGTCTGATGCTGGTGGCCCTCCTGGTCGAACCAGCCAGAGTACGTCTCCATCTGCGCGCTGGCGATGAGCAGCAGGGCAGCAGGCGAGGAGGGACGCGCAACGCACCACGATGAGCGGCCCGCGCGGATCTGGCAACCAACCAAATGACACACACACACACAGCAGTGCACCACACCAAGGTCCTCACAGAAGAGGCGAATGACGTCGAAGCTGACCGTTGGCGGCACCCAGTACGGCATCTCCACGGCCAGAATGGCGCCCTCGATGTGGGCGCGCTCACACTCCGTCAACGTGGGATAGCACAGCGTGTTGACCAACGTCGTCAGGCCCCGCCGCCGAACGCCGTCGATCAAATACTGGTAGTAGCGCTTGTTGTCTGCCACAGACGACGTCTTGATCGTGGTGTCGTCCTCCACTGCAGCGCGGTTCAGCGTGGCGAGCTTTGGCGCGGGCCGCAGAAGTACCTTGCACCAGCACAATGGGCCCGCCGTTGCTGTACTGCAGCGGCGCAATGTAGGGGATGAGTCTGTCAAAGTACGCGTCCACATACTGCAAGTACGTCCGGTTCAGCGAGCGCAGCTTCATCGGCCCCACGGTGGAAAGCCACCAAGGGAAGCCGCCAAAGTCCGTCTCGGCGGTGATCTACAGAGGAGTGCATCGTCGGCATTCGCGCAAGCGCGCGCAGCAGGGCAGGAGAAGGCCTTACATAGGGCCCGATGCGGCAAATGCACAGCAGACCGAACTGGGGGAGGGAGCCGACCAGGAGCCGCTCAGCAGCAGACGCAACAGCACGGAGCGCGAACTTGCCTTTTGCCACGCCATCTCGATGAAGCCGTACATGTCCTTCTGCAAAGCGCACTGAGGCGGGTGTGCGCAGAAAACCGCAAGCCCCGTCGTACCGGCCCAGCCACGTCCCAGGTCTCGGGCCCTGCCTCCTGAAACAGCGCCCAGTTGGCATACACAGTGATGGTGTTGTAGCCCATGCCAGCCACTTGCGCGAGGCGCATTGGCCAGTCCGGCGGGAGGGAGCGCCTGGGCAAGCGACCTGAGCGACAAGGCACGCCGTACACACCAGTCGGACCAGAAGTGGATCTCTCCAGAGACAATCTGCAGGCCGTTAGGGCCGCGCCTTGGAGCAAGGGGCAAAGTCACCCGGAACGGCTGCCCATCTCGCAGAAACAGGTCGCCGCCCACGCTGAAGTTGCCGCCCAGCGCCCAGCCCACGACCATGGCAAGCAGCAACCACCACGGGGCCATTTCCCCCCAAAGGCGACCCTGTGCACGTTTTTTGTTTTGCCTCGGCCCGCTCACTGCGCCATGCCGAGGCAAGGCTGAATGGCCGTGTGCAACAGGCCGTCCAGCATGTACGCGGTCAGGCCCCAAACTGGAGTTTCCTTCCTGCAGCGACATGAATGAGCACCAGCGCCGGCGCCGTGCACGCATGCACGCACGCACCTGGGGGTGAACCGCTTCATCTCCACTTGCTGGCCGTTTCGCTGCAACATTTCCGTCTCGCAATGCTCGAGCAAACTCTCCACGGTGAGCGTGAACGCCGAGGCCACTGGCGCGCTGACGCGTGAGTGCCACAACAACGACGACGACGCGCCCTGACCCTCGTGAGGTGACAGAGAAAGCTGGCCCAGCAACTCGGCTTCGCTGGACCAGCTGCCCAGAAACGCCACAACTGGCGTGACGACCACGTTGGTGATGGACAGAACCTCGTTGCCTGCGCGAAGAGAGTGACCACCACCTGCTGGCTGTCGCAAGCCAACAACCAACCGAGGCCCACGACCGCGGCGCCGTCCAGACGCATGCCGAGCTCCTCCGCAAACTCGCGCAGCGCAGCGCCCGTGGCGTCCGCGTCAACGCCCTCATCCAGCATGCCGCCTGGGAACGAGACCTGCCCGGAGTGCGTGCTGAGGTTGGCGGTTCGCAGCGTGAACAGCAGGCTGGCCCGGTCCGCAACGTTGAGCAGCGGCACCACCACCGCCGCCTCCTTGCGCGCGTGTGGCTGGCGGTGCAACACGGTGCGGGGCCGCGCACGCATGCGCCGCGCGATGCAGTCCAGCGTTTGGGCGTCAAACAGGCGCCTCATCGCGAGACGGCGGGCACCGTGATCGTCCTCCCCGCCTCCCGCTTGCGCCCGCAACCCCCCTACGAGCCCATGGAGCCCCTCTCTCACAGTGTACTAGCAACGCAACACATAGCCCAGGCTCAGGACCTGCTGGCTGGGCACGCCGTACTGGCGCGCAAGCGGATACTGCATGTCCTGCATGGGCGCAAACGCCCACAGCATCAGCCGATGGTACCAGGGGCTGCCGGGCTTGGGCTCCACGTGCGTGGCAGAGAACACAAACGACACGTCATTCCAGCCGCCGCCTTCGGTGGGGGGCAGCCCAGCACCCTCGAGGTCAGCCACAATCTGCCCAAAGTCCAAGCTCTGGCGAAAGCCAAGCGTGATGATCAGGCGCCACAGGCCCGGCGCCAGGTTCTCCACGAAGTAGACGTCGTCGCGAGCCACAAGCGGCACGCGCACTCGGCGCACGGTGGTGATGAGGATCTGCGAGGGCAGCGCGTGCACGTGCGTGGCGTACGCGGTGAGCAGGTGCGGGACGCCAATGGGCAGCGGCGTGAAGAGGAACGAGCGGCCAGCCACGCGCGGCACCGTGCTGAGCCTGGACCACGCCTCCACGTCCACGTAGTTGCTAATGGTGGCCAGGGTCATGGCGACGCGGCCCCGGTGCCATACGTAGAAGATGGTGGTGAAGATTACGGCCAGTGTCAGCGGAAACCACGCGCCAGTGGGCACCTTGGAGAAGGCGGCGGTGGCAAAGCCCAGCTCCAGCAGCATCACGGGCCCCATCACGGCCACCACGGTGGGGATCCACCAGCCCCACACAACGTGCAGCACGATGCAGAACAGCACCGACGTCTCCACCATCATCAAGCTGATGTTGAAGCCGTACGCGTTGGTGAGGGCGGCCGACGTCTGGAAGCCCGCAATGATGCCGAGGCACAGCAGGCCCAGAATGACGTTGGCAGCGGGCGCGTACACCTGGCCCTCCTCGATCTTGCTGGTCTGCACAAGCTTCACGGTGGGGCACACGTCCAGCGCCAGCGCCTGCTGCACCAGCGAGAACATGCCCGACAGCATGGCCTGCGACGCAATCACCGTGGCCATGATGGAGAGCACAAACACGGGCCAGTACAGCGGGCCCTGCAGCATGTTGAAGAAGGACGCAGGCACCAGCGACGGGGCGAGCAGCAGCAGCGCGCCCTGGCCGAGGTAGTTGAGCATCAGCGCGGGCATGGCGATCAGGAACCACGAGAGGCGGATGGGGTGGGCGCCAAAGTGGCCGCGGTCCGCGTACAGCGCCTCGCAGCCCGTCACGGCCAGCAGCACGTTAGCCAGGTTGAGCCAGCCAGACACTTGGTTGCGGATGATGAAGTCGATGCCCAGCCACGGGTTGAATGCCTCGAAGATGGAGGGCGCTTGCGCGATCCAGTAGATGCCAAAGCCGGCAAGGCTGAGCAAAGAGTGGTCGGTGGTGATGATGCAGGCAAAGAAGAAACGGACGCGCCGCACCTGATGAACCACAAGAAAATGATGGGGGAGAAGCTGAGCCCGATGACGGCGGTGCCCCAGCGCTGGTAGAAGAGCAGCAGCAGCAGAATCACCATGGACACGGGCACCACAAAGGCCACGCCCAACTGCGGCGCGGGGATGAGCACGCCGGCCACCGCGCTGACCACGGACACGGCGGGCGTCAGTGCCCCGTCGCTGATCATGCAGGCGAACGCAAAGCACGCCAAGAACACGAGCAGCTCGCGGGCCCAAGCGCGCTCCGTCTTGGGGAACAACACCGAGATGAGCGCGAAGATGCCGCCCTTGCCTGAACGGGGGGTCTGTGTCAGCAACACAGCGGAGGTGCTGCGCGCAGCACCGCGACACAGGACGTACCGTGGTAGTCGGCCTCGAGCACGAGCATCAGGTACTTGAGCACCACGATGAGCAGCAGGCTCCACAGAATGAGGCTCACTGCGCCTTTGGTGTCCGCGGCGGAGGGGCTGGTGGTGTACGACAGGATGCTGGAAATGGTGTAGATGGGCGACGTGCCAATGTCGCCGTACACGATGCCCAGGCACGACCACGAGTTGACCAACAGCCTGACCCACGTCCAGCGGTTGTCCTCCGGGGGCCTGACCAGCAGCGGCGTTCCGTCCTTGGACTCGTCGTGAGCGCTTTCAGGCTGGCTGCCCGTGGACCAGCCGCTCAGGAACTCGGCCTTGAGCGCGTCGTCGTGAGCCTTGAGCGTGGCAAAGGGCGCAGGCGCGGTGGGCACGGTCAGGTGCGCACGGATGGGCTCCGGCGCGCCCATGGCAATGTCCGCCACATAAAATGCGCGCGCATCATAGTCCGCAGAGAGAGCGTCCATGGCAGTGCAAGACGGAGCACCCCTCTGGCGCAGCGGGGAAGCGGGGGATTCGCAAAACAAAGGCGCAAGAAGCATTTCTCCAGGCCTGGAGAAATGCAGACGGAGCGAAAGCCGAGGCGCAACGCGAGCGCAAGAGGCGGAGAGAGGGTCTCGGGGGTGGCGGGGAAGATGAGGAGGCTGCTTCGAGCGTCTGTGCTAGTGGCGCTGCTGTGGATTGCGGTGTGCAGTTCGCAACAAAGCGTGGCGGTCAACTGGAACCGCCAGGCCATGGCCGCCATTCTGGCAGCCACCACCAGCGACGACGTTCCCAGTGCCTCGCACGTCATGGCATTGGTGAATGTGGCCATGTACGATGCAGTGACCAGCGTTACGGAGGCCAACGTGGCTCTGGGCTCGTACGCCGTGGTCGCACCCAGCGGCGCCTCTGCGGATGGCGCTGCTCTTGCAGCAGCCTACGCGGTGCTGGCGGACATGTATCCGGACCAGCTGTCGACGTTTGACGCGCAATACGCGGCGGATCTCGCTTGGCTGCCTCCCAACACCACCACGTCCATGGAGGCGGGGCTGCAGACGGGCCTCGCGGTGGCCGCCTTGCTGCTCAGTGACAGGAACGGCACGCTGCCGTACACGCCGTACCCTGGCAGCAGCGCAGCAGGCGCATGGAGGCCCACACCGCCCACATTTGCGCCGGCACTCGCGCCACAGTGGGGCTCGGAGACCACTTGGTGCGTGGCCAACGTGTCAGCGTTCGTGCCACCCAGCCCGCCAGAGCTGTCGAGTGCCGCATACACCAGTGAGCACAACGACGTGTTCTCGCTGGGCCGCCAGACGGGTTCCTCGCGCACAGCAGCACAAACCAGCGCTGCCAACTTTTGGTCAGCACGGCCCAACGACGTTGTGGTCTGGAGCACGGTGGTCACCGACCTGGTGGAGGCGCGGGGTCTCAGCCTGAGCGCGGCGACGCGTGTGCTGACGTCCATGAGCGTGGCGCTGGCCGACGCCACCATTGCGGCCTGGCAGGGACTGTACCAGTACGGCCGCTGGCGCCCCGTGACCGCCATCCGCTGGGCGAACACCACAGGCAACGCTGCGCTGGCGTTTGATCCGCTGTGGCGACCCTTGGCAAACAGCACGCCGAGCGAGCCGGAGTACGCCTGCGAGGCCGCCATCCTGGCTGGCGCAGCGAGCGAGGTGCTGGCCACCTTCTTCGGCGCAGGTTGGTGTGTCGGTTGGGCTGCTGCGTGCGGGAACCTCACGGGGCGGCAAGCAAAGGCGCGACTGTGGTCATCAGCGCTGGCGGGCAAACCCGATCGTTCAGCGGGCCCTACGCTGCGGCGCTCGAGCTGGCGCAGAGCCAAGTCCTCAACGGTGAGCCAAGCCAACCCCGCGCTGCCGGGCCGGGCCTGACTGCCGCTGCGTTGCCAGGCATCAACTTCAACGGCTCCTGCACGCTCGGGCTGCAGCTGGGCCAGGAGCTGGCCGACTGGAACCTGGAGAACTGCGCGCAGGCCACGCCCGCGAACCAAGTGGCCACCATTGCAGGGGCCGTCATCGGCAGCTGGCTGGCCGTCACCATGCTCGCAGCCGCGGCCCTCGTGTGCTGGCGGTGCCGCAATCCCAAGTTGCGTTGACGCAATACACCACCAACAACGAAGCAGCAGCACCAGCAACCCTCCCTTCACTTGCCAGCGTGGCGCTGCATCCAAACGAGCTTGTGATAAAGTCCGTCCGCCTGCTGCATCAGCTCCTCGTGCGTGCCGCTCTGCGTGACCTGGCCTTCCTCCATCACCACAATGCGGTCGCAGTGCGCCACGCTGCGGGAGGTGCGTGAGCTGGAGTGTGCACGCCAGCAAAGCGCGAAGAACCTGCTGAGGCGGTGCGCGATGATGATGATGGTGCGGTCCGCGAACAGGTGCTCAAACGTCTGAATGATGCGGCGTTCCGTGTCTGCATCCAGCGAGGACGTTGCCTGCCTTGCAGCTGAGACACACAGACAACAGGAAAGTGTCTCGTGTCGCGCGTCAGACCTCGTCCAGCAGAATGATGGGCGCATTCTTGAGCAGCGCCCGCGCAATGCTGACGCGCTGCTTCTCGCCGCCGCTCAACTTGTAGCCGCGCTCGCCGCACACCGTGTTGTAGCCGTCGGGCCACGTCACGATCACGTCGTGCAGCTCAGCCTGGTCGGGGGGTTGGGTGTCGGCGGCACAGAGCAGGGCCGTCGCCGCGCACCTTCTTGGCGGCCTCCTCAATCTCCGCTTGCGAGGCGTTGCCACCCGGCTTGCCGTACGCAATGTTGTAGCCGATGGTGTCGTTGAACAAGACCGTCTCCTGCACGTTTGTGCGCGGTGAGAGGCGCGCACACCAACACACCGAAGCACCGAAGAGAGAACCACCTGCGGGATGATGGCAATGTGTTGGCGCAGCGACTTGACGGTGTAGTCACGAATGCTGCGGCCGTTGATGAGGATGGCGCCGCCAGTGGCGTCGTAGAAGCGGAACAGCAGCTTCAGCACCGTAGACTTGCCGGACCCAGACCCGCCCACCAGCGCGATTTGATGCCCTGCCATGGTTGTGGTTGGTTGGTGGTGTTTGTTTGTTCGTTTGTTTGTTTGTTCGTTTGTTGCAACAATCTCACCCTTCTTGGCCTCAAAAGACAGCCCGTTCAGGATCGTGCGCTCCTGTCACCACAACGTCAACGACCCAAAAGCACGATGCAACAACAACAACAAACACACAGCGACGTATCCGAAGCGCACGTCCCGGAACTCCAGCGTGGCAGCGTCAGCAGGGCCCAGCGCGAGCGTCTCCCCGCGCACGTCCGCGTCAGGCGATGAGCGCTGTTCTCCCCCAACACACACAACAAAGAGCGTGAGAGTTGCCGCCACCATCTCTCTTGCACGAACAAACCCTCAAGAAGCTGAACATGGTCTCCATATCCAGCAGCGACTGGCGCAGCTCGCGATACGTGGAGCCCAGGAAGTTGAGCGGCAACGAGAGCTGGAACACCAGCGTGTTGACCAGCACCAGGTCACCCAACGTCATGGCGCCGCTGCGCACGCCGTACGCGCCCATCAGCGTCAGCCCCGCCAACGCCACCGAGAAGATGGCCTGCTGCCCAAAGTTGAGCGCAGACAGCGAGGACGCGGCCTTCATGCTTGCCGCGACGAGCAAGTGTCAGCGACACAGCGGAGACGACGACGACGCAGAGCAGGCAAGAGACGCACTTGGCGTGATTCAGCTTGGCCAGCGCGCTGTCATAGCGAGCCGACTCGAGATCCTTTGCATGCAACGGTCAACAAAGCCGACGCGAGGGGAGAGGCCCCAACCTCGTTGCCAAAGCACTTGACGGTCTCCAGGTTGAGCAGCGAGTCCGTGGACACGGACGAGGCCTGGTTCTCGAACACGTTGATGTCCTTGCGATGCTGCGTGCGCCACTGCGTGACAGCCAGCGTGAAGGCCGCGTAGCACGCCACCGTGCCCAGCGCGCAGCCCGCGAACGCGGGCCCGAAGCGCCACGCGAACACGCCGCACACCAGCCCCAGCTCCAGCGCCGTGGGCCCCAGGTTGAACAGCAGCGCGTTGATCACGGTGCTGATGCCCCGGCAGCCGCGGTCGATGGCGCGCAGCAGCGCGCCCGTCTGCCGGTGCACGTGGAACCCCATCTCAAGGTGCAGAATGTGAAGAAACGTCTGAAGGGCGCGTGAATAGAAGAGATGAGATGAGTTGAGCGAAGAGGAACCACCCCCCACGAACCTCCTTGGACATCTTGCGGATGGCGCTCTGCACCACCTTGGTGAACACGGCGCTGCGCACCTCGCTGAAGAAGGACGTGGCCAGCCGCGCCCCACCATATCCCAGCAGCAACGCCACCGGCACCGTGGCCATGGCGCTCGCACTATGCGTCACCACGTTCAGCTCGTCGATGGCCGTCTTGAACAGGAACGGAACCTGCGCGGGAAAATGCGTTGGGCTGGAAGCGAGGGAAACAGAGCGTACGCACGCAGACAGTGCCGACTTTGGCGAACACAAGCATCGTCACCGCCACGGCAGTGCGCACTGGGAAGGAGGGGGTGAGAATGGCTGCTATTGCTGCCAGCGCGCCACCTCTGAGCTCCAGCGAGTCTCGCGGCCACAGATGGCCCACGAACGAGCGTAGTATGTCGTAGTTCTTGCCCGTGACCGCGTCGGCGATGAGCGAACGCAACGCGCGGCCCTCAGGCTTGGACTGCGCCTTGCCCTTGTCTTTAGCGGGCACGCTGGACTGCCACCGACGCGCCACCATCAGCAGCGGCGGCGGTGCTGCCGTGACCATCCAGGGCAGCCGCGACGGCAACCAGCGCCGCATGACGGGGAGCGGGGACGTGCCGGGACCGGCCCTGCAACGGTTCCAAGGTTTTTGCGGCGGTCAGGGGGGCCCCCGCTGGTGTCTGTTTGTCGGGGCAAGCGCGCTTGGAGGCAGCATCCCTTCCACCTCGCAGCCATGTTTGCCAACCGCAAGGACCGCAAGGAGAAGACGGAAAAGGGCGCAGCGGCCGCTACCACCGCCGACCCCAAGGACAGAAAGATCACCGTCAACGACAAGAGCGCCGGACCCAAGCTCGTGGGGCGCAAGGTTCCTTTTTTTGTCGTTTTGTTTGTCCTGCGCTCCCTCCGCTCACTGCTGCGACCCCCCGCTCTCCCCCGCTTGCCCCCGGCAGCTGACCGACAAGTCCGAGAAGGGCGGCTCCTCGTCTCCGCGCAACGATGCTCCTGGCGCCACGCGCGACGTTGCCGCGGCCACCATGCCCGTGGGCAAGCTGCCGTCGCCCTCGCACTTTGCGACCGACGACGACGACGTGGTTCCGGAGCGCACGCACGCAGCCACCGTGTCTGCCGCCACCGTGGACAGCGCGCTGCAGTCCTCGGGCCCGGTGGGCGTGACGCTGGGCGAGCGCGAGGAGGGCAAGCGGCGCAAGGATCGCAAGCCCAAGTCGGCCAAGAAGGCGGCGCAGGTCATCAAAGTGGAGATTGTGCCCGACGAGACGGACAAGAAGAAGGCAACCACCGACATCCGCGACCTGCAGCTGTTTGAGCCCGCGGACCCCAACCTGACGTGGGAGAAGGCGTTTGCCAAAGTGCTGGCCGACGAGGTGCTCGTCTCCTTCTCCAAGCTGCTGCAGCTGGCGCGCCAGGTGAACGCGGGCCCGGTGCCGCAAGCCGAGTTCGTGCTGCTGGGCCACGTGGGCAGCGGCAAGTCGAGCGTGATCGAGATGCTGATGGGCGTGCCCAACTGCAACGCGGTGGGAGCGGGAGCGTCGCTGAGGCCCGTGTTCTTCCAGTGGGTGAACAACCGCGCGCTCAAGGCGGGCCAGCAGCGCGTGGTGGTCAAGCGCGACCCGCAGAGCGTGGAGTACGAGCGCGACTACGAGGTGAGCGGCGGGCCCGGCGCGCTGGAGGCCGAGCTGCGCAAGCGCATGGGCACCACGCTGTCGCGCGTGCCCATCTACGTCACCATCGAGACGCCGGACACGCTCACCTTCACCGTCATTGACACGCCGGGCCTGGGCCACTCGCCAGACATGGACGCAGCGGTGGTGGCGCTGGCTGCGCCTGCGCACCGGCGCCTGATTGCGGTGCAGCGCGCCACGCCCGAGCCCGAGAACCAGATTCTGGCCGCCTTGGCGCCGCTGGACCCCGACCTGGCGCGCACCACGCTGGTGTACAGCAACTTTTACGACGTGCTGCGCAGCGTGCAGACGCCCGACGCGCTCGCACGCTTCCTCAGCCGCACGCCCGCAGAGGCACACAAGGCATGCCTCTCTCTCTCTCTCTCTCTATCTCTCTCTCTCTCTCTCTC
>CAZYYU010000083.1:0-11717 GCA_964651735.1 uncultured Gammaproteobacteria bacterium
TGTGTGTGTGTGTGTTTGTGTTTGTGTTTGTGTTTGTGTTTGTGTTTGTTTGTGTTTGTGACTAGGCGTGCAGTGTGGGAAGCGCTGGACGAGGTGGATCCAGCGGTGCCGGTGGTGGACGAGGACGGGCGCAGCTACTGCTTCCAAATCGTGCGTTGATCGCTCTTCTTTTGGGGGGAGGGGCTGAGCAGCGGGTTACGCGCGCAGACGTCGCTGAGCTCGTCGTCGTCCTTCTGCGACCCCGAAGACCGCGCCCAGCTGACGTTTGCGTGCCGCTCGGAAGAGGTTGAGGGGGGGGGTTGCCTTTGCTGTGCGCCGCTGTGCCAGTTCACCGAACACCAAAAATCACCGCACGCAGGAACGCGCGCAGTGGGTGTTGGCGGTGAACGCTGCCCGAAGCTACAGGCAACGTTTGGTGTTGTGTTTTGTGTTGTTTTGTCTTGTTGACGCTGCTTGCACAGGGCCAGCTTCTCAATCCTTGACCTCTTTCATTTTCTATCTTGTGGTTCTGGAATCATCTGCGTCAAGTCGGAGGCACAGTGTTCTCTTCTTTCTTCTCTCGTCCCTCTTCACACCCACACACACACACATGCAGATGTGGCGCGTGTTTCCTGACGGGACGTTGATGAGGGGCGAGCAGAGGTTGGCCGTCACGCTGCACAGTGCATGCACACTCATGCACAGCACCACGAAACAGGTGGCGGTGGAACGGCTCGCACTTTGACGAGAGCTGCGGCTGCTTCAACGGCGTGGCCGTGGTGTGGAAGAGCCAGCGCGACGAGCGACGGCCGTTCGTGGTATCGTGGCGGCGGCCCACCGGTTGCTGTTGCTGAGCAAGCATCTTTTCACGCGGCAGTGTTTGTGGCTGCCGCTGCTGTGCACGTGGGAGGGTCTGGCCACGTACAAGGCAGTGCTGGCGTTGGCGGCGCTCACCGTTGGCCGCTGCTGACGCCACGCCACGCAGGGCGGCGAACTGGTCTCACTGCGGGGCCACGAGATGCTGGCTTCGGTGCAGGGCAGCGTGTGTGCCCCGCTGGTGCTGCTGTGCGTCCTCTTCAGGTGCTCGCTGGCACGCGGCGGAGGCGGCGGCTGCTGACGCCTTGTCGCAGTGGGGTCGTGCAACTCGCGGACGGCTGACGTCAAAGTAAAGGTGGAGGGCGATGATGGGGTGTGGAGCATGTCGGCAGACCAGTTCTACGACGCGCCAGTGATCGTGGCGGTCGTGCTCACCGTCCTGGGTGCGGCGACAAGCAGAGGGAGCGGGCTGCTGACGCGTGCACCTGCCACAGGCGTGCTGACCGTGCTGCTTGTGCTGTTCTTCTGCTGGATCTGCAGCTGCCTGTGCTTCAGCCGGCGGCGGCGACGCGAGCGGGACGAGCGCAGGCGCCAGGAGCAACAGGCAAGGCGGCTGGCTCCCACTCGCACGACACTGACACCGCTGCTGCTGCTGATGCTAGGAGCTTGTGGTGGAGGCTGCGACGCCGTCGCCGCTGCTGCTCACGGACTATTGTGTTGGCCGCTACGCCGAGCGCGCCGGCCCCAGCTTCGCCAGGTCCCTGCATGACTGCCTGCAAGGTCCTGCACGCTGGTGCTGCTGCGTGGGGGGCCTGACTGCAGAGCAGGGCTGCACCTGGGGGACCTGAGGGCGTACACGGAGAGCTCGCTCATGGACGAGGTGGAGCGGCAGGTGGGTGCTGTGGTCCGCGCGTAGCCATCATCACAGGCTGCAAGCAAGGGCGCGCAGCGCATGCAGGTGCCTGCGTGGCTTGATCAAGGTGGCGGCGCAGCTCGTCCCGTGGCCTGTGCATTCACTTCCCTGGTCGCCGCAGTTGTTGGGGACGAGTACCAGCTGCGCGACTTCCTCAAGGGCGGGTGCAAGGACCAGGTGGTCAGCGCCTTTGTGGTGTGTTGGCCTGACGTTTTGTGCAGCCTTTGTCTGTGACGGATACGTCCTCGGCGGCGGTTGTGGATGCTGCAGTGCACTAGCAACAGGGCAGCGGCCACTGTGGACGCCGACAGCTCTGCATCGCGTCTTCGGCCACTGTCCGTGCAAGACACCAGCCCATTCACTTCTCGAAGCAGGCCTCGCAATACGGGCGGCCCTTCTTCTCGCGAAACCTGGTCACAGCTGAGAGGGCACAACATGGAGGGCTCACACAAGAACCACTTGCTTTCGGTCCTCCACGTTGTTGGCCAGCGCAAACTTCTGCAAATGATGGCACGTCAAAGGGGCCAAACACCGCGCAGCGCAGAGAGCAGGAGACCTTGCCGCAGCCGGCGCAGAAGAAGCACTGCGTGTGCCAGCGCTTGTCCAGAGCCTTGACGTTGGCCTCCTCGTTCGCAAATGGCTGCAACCAGCGTTGGCCACAGAGAGGGCGGCAACCGCGCAACGCCAAGCAAGGCCGACCTTGTTGCAGCCGGCGCACTGGTCCTGGCCCTCGCGCTCGCACTTGGGGCACTGCCAATCGGCGCTGAGAGAGAGGAAAGGGGGGGGGGGCGTCGGTGACGCCAGCACCTGAGGCTGGCCGTTCTTGTCAAAGTACTTGGCGTCCAGCTTGAGGGCGCAGTTGCAGTCGACGCAGGTGAAGCATTTCTGCGCGAGCATTGCGCTGAGCAGCGCAGACCAAGGGCACGCTCGCAATGCCTTGTGGAACGTCTTGTCCAGCGCGTTCACCCACACCTCATCCTCGGTCACGGTCTTGTTGCAGCGCTGGCAATGCGACTGCAGCGCCGGTTCAGCCAAAAGCACGAGCAATGCGCGCAAGCAGTCTTGCCTTGGCCTTGGCGGATGAGTCCTTCACCTGGCGGCGTGCGCGCGTCAAGGTGGGGGGTGCCAGCAGCCGCACACGCCCACCTCTGCGTGCTTGTTGCGGTTGAACATCTTGGACAGCTTGTCGTCCAGGTCATCCTCATACGCGTCGGCCGGCTTGACCTGGCGCTGGCTGTCAGCCCCACGCGAACAACCGCTCCCCAGCGAGCGAGCGTGCGTGCCTCGATGCCCCTGCCGTCGCTGCCGTACGGCTTGGGTTGGCGCACTGCCGAATCGTTGAAGCCCAGGCGCTGCTTGCCCCGGTTGTCTGCGCGGCCATGAGCACTACCACGCCACGCGCTGGGCCCCCCTTCGCACCCTGCTTGTAGTTGTCGCCTGCGGGGGCCGCTGTAAGTCCTCGCGTCCCAGCACAGCAGCCACACCATAGATTTCAGCCGGGTCCGCCCTGCAGTGCGCAGCTCAGCCAGCAGCGGTGCCACGCGCGGCCTGCTTGCCTGGGCCCACGCTGGCAGCGGCTGTGCATCAGCCGCACAAAAAGGGACCAGCCGACCACCCAACCTCCGCCATCCCCGCTTCCACGGCCACAGCCCACCACGAAACGGTCGCCCCTCTCGCTCGCTGCTTCGTTTGTGGACGCGAAAAAGCGCTTTGCAGTCGGAGGGTTCCGCCAGACTCCAAGTTGAGCAACGCCCTGAGTCGCAGGCGCTGTTTGCGCGCGCGGCTTTCCCCTGCCCTTTTTTCCGCTCTTTGCTCACAGCTGCTCGCCCCGCCGCCCGCAGCACACCATGAGATTGATCTCTCTTCTGCTCTTGCTCGCACTTGCGAGGTACGCAGCGGCTGCGTTTTGTGTTTTTTGCGCTTGCGTGTTGCTGAGACAGCGCCGCCGCCGCGCCGCCCACCAGGATGACGATCTCTCAGACCATCGACGATTCGGACTCCATGCCCGACACCACCGCGGACCTCTTTGGCCAAGAGGTCGCTGCCGCCAACCAGCAGGCCTCGCTGGTGCGTGCCATGCGCTCGTTCCTTGCACGCCGCGCGCCGCGGTGGCTCTGTCCGTGTGTTTTTCCTCACGCTTTCGCGCCAGCTTGCGTCCGAGGTCGTGCAGACGGCCAGGAGGGGTGCGCTGCTTGGTGGCTGCCGTGGGACTTGCTGACTGTGTTGGCGCAAGGCCGCGCGTGCAACGTCATGTGCCCGATGTTCATCCGCCAGCCCACGTGCCCTCAAGGCCAGGTGCGTGCGTGGGGCTCCTCCGGCCTGCACTCAACGTTGCGCTGCAGGAGTGGTCCAAGCTGTAAGCGCGCGCGCGTCACTCGCCGCTTCCGCTCAACGCTGGCCCAGCCCCAAGCAGTGCTGCCCCCAGTGCAACAAGAAGAAGAACCCCTGCGCCCATGTCATGTGCCCCATGATCATCCGCCAGTGCCCTGCTGGTGCGCTACCTCCTCTGCGTTGTGCGGCTTTTTGTGCAAACGCCCCGCGCAGGTCAAGTGTGGTCGACTGTGGCCCCTCAGTGCTGCCCCACGTGCAACCCCGCCCCGCTCATCCAGCAGTTCAACGCTGGGTCCCGCGGTGAGCTTGTTGTGTGCCGCAGTGGCCACGCCTCTCTCATCGCTTGCCTGCAGCCATGGCCGCTCCCGCCGCTGGTGCCGCCGCTGGTGCTGCTGCTGCCCCGCAGCAGGTGGCCGGCACGCAGCTGACCCAGGACCAGGCCATTGCGCAGCTGTCGCAGTTCAACTTTGGCCTGACGCTTGAGCAGTACCGCTCCATGTGCAACCAGGACCCCAGCAACCGCCTGGCGTGCGACCCCAACTGGCGCCGCCTCAACCAGCAGGACCTGCAGGCGCTGCTCAAGGCCAAGTCCATGGGCATCACGCTGATGCTGCCCTTTGTGCCTGCGGCTCCCGCCGGCGACTACGTGGTGCAGGACCCGTTCAACATCATCCCCACCGGACTGCCCAAGCAGCTGGCCACCATCCTGGCGCTCAAGAACGGCGGCTCCGCTGGCAACAGCGCCGCTGATGCCGCCGCTGCCAAGGCCGCTGCCGACGCGCAGGCTCAGAAGGAGGCCGCTGCCAAGCAGGCTGCCGACGCCCAGGCCCAGCAGGCTGCTGCCGACGCCGCTGCCAAGACCGCCGCTGACCAGGCTGCCGCCGCCGCCGCCGCGCAGAAGGCTGCTGCCGATGCCGCCGCCGCCGCCAAGGCCAACAACGACGCGCAGGCTGCCGCCGCCGCCAAGGCTGCGCAGGACAAGGCCGCCGCCGACGCCGCTGCCGCCGCCGCTGCCCAGAAGCAGGTGAAACGGGGACTTGCTTGTTCCCGTTGTGCCCGCTGTTGACCGCCACCACCAGGCTGCGGACGCTGCTGCCGCTGCCGCTGCGCAGAAGGCCGCCGCCGATGCCGCTGCCAAGGCCGCCGCCGACCAGGCTGCCGCCGCTGCCGCCGCCGCCGCCGCTGCGGCCGCCGCGCAGCCCAAGATCAAGCGCGTGGGCGGCCTGGTGCAGCAGCCCACCAACCGCCACACGCTGTACTTCATGTCGGGAGAGAGCCCCACGTCCATCATCTGCACGCAGTCTTCCGGCTGCACTGGCGTGTGGACGCCCGCGGACCCCTCGTGGGGCAACGACCCCTCGACCGGCTTTGCCAGCTGCTCCGGCATCGTGCGCACTGACGGTCTGCAGCAGCTGCAGTGCGACGGCAAGCCTCTGTACTCGTTCGTCAACGACAACGCCCCCGGCCAGGCGGGCGGCAACAGCTTCAACCCCCAGTTCTCCCGCGCATGAAGCAGTTTTTTGGTTTTTTTGCTGCTTGGTGGTCGATGGAGGAGCACGACGAGGACTTCCTGGACCTGTTCCGCCGAGTGTTCTCGGAGGCACGCTTCGCAGCTCCCTGCGAGGCCGTGGTGGTGGGCGCGGGCGTCAGCGGCCTCACAGTGGCTCTGGGCTTGCTCGTCAACGGCAACAGCGTGCGCGTTGTGGCGGACGAGTTTGACGTGCCGACCTCGGCTGTGGCGGCCGCTGTGTGGCTGCCGTACCTGAGCGACGACGGGCGCACCATGACCTGGTCTCAGCAGACGCTCGAGTGGTACGACGCCTTCCTGCAGCGCATGGAGGCCGCACACGGCAACCAGAACCTGAGCGTCAGCCCCAAGAGCTCGCGCAACAACCCCGTGTGCTGGGTGGACGGGCTGTCGCTCAGCGAACATGCCGGTGCCGACTTCCTGCCCGACTACCCGCAGTGGCTGCCCCAGAGGCGCTTTGTGGACGACGCTGGGCAGCTGCCCGATCCCTGCTGGAAGCGAGGGCTGGCGTTTCGCACCGTCGTGATGCAGACGCACTTGTACATGCCGCTGCTGCGGCGACTCTGCACTCGGCTCGGCGCTGTGTTTGAGCGGCGGCGGCTGCAGCACAGCGACCTGGAGGAGCTGCGCCATCGCGGGCTGGTGTTCAACTGCGCGTCATTGGGCTGCGTGGACTTGGTGCGTGATGACCAGCTCTACCCCATTCAGGGGCAGGTGGTCAAGTATGCCTCCGTCGTTCTTGGGTTTGTTCCAACTGCTCAAGCGTTCGCCGCCGCTTCAAGGGTAACAGGGCGGCTCTACACAGCGGTATTTTTGATTCCTGGCGCAGGTGGCAAACGAGCCTGGACAACCGCTCGTGTTCCTTGATGCAGGTGACGCCCCGCCTTCATTGTAGCCGCACAACCCCCTTGACGCCGGGGGGATTGCAGCGCACGGCAACTCCATCGGCGTCGCCTATTGCATCCCCAGATCCGACTGCACCGTGATCGGGTTGCCTTGTGTGTTGTGCGTGTGTTGTGGCGCCGCCGTCACGCGTGCTTCTGTTGGCAGGGGCACGGCCGTCAGCAACAACCACTCGCGCGTCGTTTCCGATCAGACCACGGCGGACATCCTCAGCCGCTGCGAGCGGCTCCTTCCAGGTTTGCGTGAGGTGCAGCGCTGACTGGCTCCATGACTGACGGGGCTGACAGGAGTGTCCAAGCGGCGCATCCTAAGCGTGCACTGCGATCTGCGGCCAGCCCGAAGACTGGTACGGCAGGAGGTTGAGCTGGGCCCGCATCGGTCTCCGCAGGGCGTCTTGGTTCACAGGTGGCCGCAGCGGCCCCCGATTCATGCGCGCCATCTCACTGCCCTTCCCGCAGCTACGGATTCGGTGGATGTGGATGGAGTGAGTGTGGCTGGTGCGCTCTGTGTGGTGCGTTGACCGCCAGGCAGCCGTGCATCTGGGCGCTGCGCGCAGTGCGCTGTTGCTGGCTCAGGTTGCGCGCGTCGGCACTGCTTCCCAACCAACCAACCAACCAACCAACCAACCACTCTGCAGGAGGCGCTGCAAGCGAGCCGCGCGAGATTGTAACCGCATGCATGGCCTACACTTCTTTGGGCACAAGGGGACACATGAAGTTGTAGAAGGCGTCCTTCCTGAAAACTGAGGGCGGTTTCCAACCTATCCAGCTGGAAAGCAAGCAAGCAAGCAAGCATTCAGCCAGCAGCGCAGCAAGCAAACGAACGAACAAAGGCGCACCCCTTCTTCTGAATGGTCTTGCGATCGTCGTCGCCCGTGTAGTGCGGGTCCAGAATGAGGTAGCGCGTGTCCTCTGTGTGACGCAGCAGGCAACGGAGCCTCAGGAAGCACGCAAGCCTGCACCAACGACGCACCCTCGGTCTCGCCCACGGCCACGCCAAGCAGCGTCCAAGCCAAGACGCCGCCTTGAGCGAGCGCCAACGACTGGGTCAGCGCACAGACACCGCAGCACCGCACCGCGCCGCACCGCCAATCATCACAGGAGAGCGCTCCTCCTCAAAGTGGCGCACTACAAGTCGGCGCCATCAGCAAAGCAGCGTCGCCACAGCAGCAAGAGCCGGGCCCCGAACCCAAGTCGTTGGTGCGCGACGCAATGTCACCCGCCCTCGCGTCGAGGATGCGGCAGTCCAGCCCGTACCTTGTGGTTGGCTCAGCGCAACGCAACGCAACGCAGCACAGCAGCACGACGCACCAGTGGCCGAGAATCATGCTGATCTCCACAGCGCCGATCCACTTCTTCGACCCCACAAACTCTGGCTTCTTGTCGCCCAGCGCGACCAGCGCCTCCTGGATCGCAGCGTGCGTGGGCTGCACATACTTTGACCCCGTGAAGCCCTGCAGACGCAACCTTGCCGCAGAAGCCGCCGCCGCCGCCGCGCTCGTGTCAGGCAACAGAGCGACAATACACACACACACACACACACTGACCAGCTACAAATGGTCTGCAGCGAGCGGTACGCACAGCCCCAGCCGTCGTCGTTGAACTTGTCTGCGTGCCTTGTCAGCAAAGTGCATCGCGCAGCTTACGTCTTGTTGCCTTGCATGTAGTGGCAGTACTCGTAGTGGCCCGAGATGCAGTGCAGCCGCCCGTTCCTGACGCCGTGGTTGCCCAGCAGCTCCGCGTGCACGTCCAGCGGCTTGGTGGGAGCCACGTCCCAGACGCGGTCAATCTGGTTGGCCGCACGAAAGAGGCACCACTTGGGCGGGAGACCCAGTCGCCGCGCCAGCTCGCGCCGCGTTGCGGGCGTGGTGTCGCCGTCGACCTTGAAGGCGCCCAGCGCGAACGGCGCGTCAGGGGGCCGGAAGGCTGCCGTCTCGTCCGCCGCATCCGCGCCGTGCATGCGCCACACCCACTCCACGTGGTTCAGCCGGTCCACGAGCTGCGCCACCACCGCGGCCACGGTGGCATCGGGCGAGAAGTAGCCCAGCACAAAGGCGTCCAGCGAGGCCGGCTTGGCGGCGCTCGGGGATGGCACCACAAGCTGCGGCAGCGGGGCGTCCGCGGGCGCCTGGTGCCGATGCAGCACGCGAATCTGGCGCACCAAGTCCATGCCGTTCTCCACGTCCACCGACGAGGCCGTGGGTGCAAAGCAGCTGGACAGCGCCTGCTTGGACTGCGGATCGAGGGTGCGAGCAGAGCCCACCAGCTGCAGCAGCACGCTCTGCAGGTCCGTGACAGCGCGCCCCGGGGCCAGCACGCAACGCAGGGCCACGGCGGTGTACGCGGTGCAGAAGCGGCGAGCCAGGGCCGGCTCCACCGTGACGGCGGGCGCGGGCGCATCAGGCGCAGCCCAACCCCACGAGGGACTGAGGGCGGCGCTCTGCGGGTCCAGCGAGCACACCAAGAAGCGCGAAGGCGACGCGCCCATCTGCGTGGCCACGGCGGGCACGGCGGCAGCCACCGCTGCTGCGCTGCCCGTGCAAAAGCAGCCCAACACTTGCAGGCCAGCCGGCAACATGCAATGCAGCGTCGCGTGCTCGCGCTCGCATCGTGGCAGCGACAGCGCGCCCTGGTCGTCCAGCGTGGCAGCGCTGGCAAGCTCGGTGCTGTAGAGCGCGTCCAGCACCCACATGGCACCGCCGCTGGCGCTCACGCCCACCAGCCACCCGAACATGTGGTTGGCAGGCGACTCCTCGCGCACCGCGCGCACGAAGCGCAGTGCCCCCGGCGACACCAGCACCTTCATCCCGGTTGTTTTCACTCCAAACCCGAGTAGAAGCTGCCCTTGCGCCCCTTCTTGCGCGCAGCCAGCTTGTCCTGCGCCGTGGGCCGCCCCCCGTCATCGTCGTCATCATCAGCACCCCCAGCCTCATCTGAGCCGGATGACGATGCGTCTGCGCGTGCGGGTCAACAGCCCGACAAGGCCGCGCACTTTCTCACCACCGCCATCAGCCTGCGCGGGCACCACGTCCATGGGCGCCTCCTCGCCGTCGTCCTCCTCAAACAGGTACTCAATGTTCCAGAACTTGACCTTGTTGTCGTGCGACGCCGAGACCAGGTACTGGCAAGCGCGTGTGTTTGAGAGCGCGCGCGCGCGTGCACGACAGCCAGCACATGCGCCAACCTTCCTGTCATGCGACAGCACCACCGTCTCCACGGGAAAGTCCGAGTGCTCGCCCACCACGCCCAGCAACTTGTTGGGCTGGATGGAAATCAAGCGCAGCAGTCCGTCCGAGCTGCCCGTCACAACCTGGGCGGGGGGGGGTGGGCACATAAGCTTGGTGGCAGCATCGCGTCACCGTGTCCTCGTCAATCTTCACAATGGCGTCGATGGAGTTGGGGTGGCCGAGCAGCCGATCGCTCTGCGGGGGACAGCTGAGCACAGACCATCAGAGCACAGGTCGCGGCGCCGCTCACAGGATCATCCCACTGGCCGGCCGTCCAGATGGCGACAGCGCCTGCAAGGCACAACGCTGAGGGCGCGCGCTGCAGCTGCCGTACAAGCAGCGTACCCTCCTGAGTGCCCGCCACGATACTCTTGCCCTCCTGCAGCCGGAAGGGAACATCCGGTGAGCAGCCAACCTGGCGAGCTGAGCGCGCAACCTTCATCCACTGCACGGACAGCAGCTCGTCGTCCAGCGTGTACGACGTGCCCGCCACTGCGCGCACAGCGCATCAGCAACCACAGCGGCGACCCTCGCAAGCCGCAATGCCTTTCATCTTGCGCGTCTGCATGGCCACCAGCACGCCGTCGCCTGCCACGCTCACCTGCCCAGCGTTGTCAACGGCGGCCATGCACAGGATTGGCGCGCGTCACCAGCAGCCCTGTCTTGTCGTTGAAGGCGAAGCTGGAAACCCAGTCCTCGTGCTCGTCGAACGTGGCGGCCTGGAGCACTGCGTGTCAGCGACGCCGCACTGCACGCTGCGGTTGACCTCGCGCTGCTGCCGCATGTCCCACAGCCTGCAATCAGGCGCGCGCGCGCGTGAAGCGACGACACCCGGGCGCGCTGCCTCACTTGACGAGGCCATCATCGTCGCCCGTGACCAGCATGCCCTCCTGGTACGCAGACAGCGCGCACACTGGCTTGAGGTGAATACGCGGGTTGCGGTAGCTCACGGCGCCTGTCTCCACGTTGGTGACCACGAGGCTCATGTCGGTGCCGGTGGAGTACAGCGACTGGCCCGTGCTGTCAAAGGCCACGCACCGCGCTGCAGCCTGAGCCGAGGGGCGATGCTGGTGAGGTGGGGGAAGGGCGGCCAGCAATCCCAAAGGCGCAAAACACCTGGTGCACGGGGTTGGCCAGACCATCGAGCACGCACACGTTCCTCTGCAGCGCGTAGCTGAACACGCTGACCACGCCTGACACCAGGCCCACAGCCACCAAGTCGCGGCTGGGATGCACGGCAAGCCCAAACGGCTGGTCAGCGAACAGCAGGTCGTCCGGGCACGCGTCGCGCTGCAGCTTGGACGAGCCAGCGGGCTTCAAGTCCAGCTCCAGCTCATCATCCACCACCGCCTGTGAGCCCGTGAGCGCGGCGGAGCGTCTTGCAGCGCGCTCATCACCATGTGCTGCTGGGCGTCGCCGTCGTCGTCATCCGACAGGGGCTCCATGGCGGCGCAATCCACGGAAGGACCGCCCCTCAAAGCGCGCTGAAGCCCAGGCGCAAAAAAACCGCTTCGTCGCTGGCGCACCTCCGCTTGGGCAGAGGGCTTTCGTGGAGCAATGCGCAACCTGGCGGTGCTGGCACTGGCGGTGACGGTGACGCTGTGGGCCAGTGCGGCTCAGGCGCTGCGCTACGTGCCGCCCTCGGTGCCCAACGCGCTGTTCGTGGAGACGTTCCAGGGCGAGACGCTGCGCCCCTCTGTGCACTGGGTGTCGTCGCGCAACGACAAGTACAACGGTGCGTCGTGGCGGAGCAGGCAGGTCAAAGCGCTCAAGCAACGCAGGGCTGTGGAAGGTTGATGAGCCCAAGGCCGAGGTTGGTTTGGCCTGCAACTGGACGGAGGCTGGTTGGCGCTGCTCAACGCTCAAGCATCCACGCACACGCAGAAGTACAACCATTTTCTGGGCGACAAGGCCCTCATTCCCTCGGAGGCGCACCGCTACTACGCCATCTCGCGCAAGTTTGCTGGTGCGCGCGCGTGCGTGCGTGCGTGTGTGTGTGTGTGTGTGTGTGTGTGTGTGTG
>CAZYYU010000084.1:0-7436 GCA_964651735.1 uncultured Gammaproteobacteria bacterium
GAAGCTTTGCCTCATTCTGGTGTATGCAAGGCTGGCTTCCGGAAGATCGTGGGCCAGAACCGGATCTTCTCGCTGCTGAACGACGAGGAGCTGAGGCTGCTGGTCGAGGGCTCGACGGAGCGAGGTTTGGTCGTTGTTGGTCTTCGTTGTTGGTTGTTGTGCGTGCTTTTTGACGGTCATTTGCGCCGCTCGCAGAGATACGTCTGCTGGACATGAGAGAGAGCAGTGAGTGGGCTGGCCATCCAGTTGCCTTTGTTGACGAAGAAGGGCCGCCCCGTGTTTGTTGACAGCGCTCTACGCACCGCCGCTGCACGCCGCGCACCGCAACGCAGTCATGCTGTGGAACGTGCTCGGCACCTTCTCGCAGGTTTCGTGGCCTTGTTGATTGCTGAGGGGTTGCCAGTCATCGCAAACGCGGCCCAACGGTCCACACACACACTGTTGCAGGAGCAGTCGCGCGCGTTTCTCAAGTTCTGCTTCGGTGGCCAGCCTCGTTTGACGTGGGGGGATCGTGCTTCCATTTTTTGACGCGCCGCACAAACAGGCGGAGCTGGGGTGCCCATTCAAGGGCTGAAGGTTGTGCGCGCTGCTGCCGATCGTTTGGCGCCCCGTGACTGTGCGTGTGCAGGGTCAGGCATTGCCAGTCCGGTGTGGCGCCCCGCTCACCGCTGAGCGCTGCCAGGGTTCCGGTTCATCGTGCAGGCCATGGGCAACGACCCCAACAAGCTGCCCGTCGCGCACACCTGCGTAAGTGGGGACGCGTTCCGCCCGGCCCTGCTGACGCACTGTTCAGGCCAACGTGCTTGATTTGCCCCCGTACGAGAGCGAGGATCAGCTTCGCGCCAAGCTGCTGCTGGCCATGCAGGAGGGCGGCACGTTCTCGCTCATCTAAAAACTACTGTTTCGCGCTTGGAGGGGCCCATGTCGTGCACCGTCTCGTCGCACGTGTTGAACACTGTGCTTGGCACTGGCGGCCGAGGCATGAAGATCACGCTGGAGGAGGACGAGAAGGCCGACGGCTCGACGTGGAAGAAGCTGCACAGCGGCGTGGCCGACAACAACGGTCGCGTGCCCGGCACAGAGTTCCCCAAGATCGAGGCGGGGCGGACGTACCGCATGACGTTCGACACCAAGGCGTACTTTGAGCAGGAGGGCGTGACGGAGTACTTCTTCCCCGTGGTGCGCATCGAGTTCAGGACGAAGAACGTGGTACGCTCGAGGCCGGGAGGTGCCACTGCGTTGCCGTGCGCGCTGACTGCCATGCAGGGCAACTATCACATCCCGCTGCTCATCTCGCCCTTTGGCTACAGCACGTACCGCGGCAACTGAGCAGGCAGGCGGGGGCAAATGGCTGGCAGAGCGCCCGCCGACACAAAAGTGAAGCCGCGCTGCTGACACGTTGTTCATTCAGACCTTTTGTTCTTGCGCAGCAGCAAAGAAACCTTGGCGGCCTTGGGCGTGCCGGGCGCGACCAGGCGGTGCGGCTGGAGAGACTTGCGGCGCGTCTGCTTCTTGGCAGCAGAGGGCGCGGCCTCGTCGTCGCCGCGCTTGCTGTTGTTGCTGTGGTCGCCGCTGTCGCCGTCGCCCGCAGCCGCGCTGCTCTTGGAGCCCGTCTCGAAGAACTGGCGCGCACCCGTGCTGACCAGGGCCGGCACGTTGGCGCCGCTCCGCGAGCGCTTGAGGTTCTTCTCCTGGGCGTGCATGACGAGCTTGCTGTTGGAGCGCTGCAGCGAGAGGCGCTTGAGAGGGTCGCCGCCGGGCGCCTCGTGATCGTTGAGCTTGGCCGCGTTGCGCAGCAGGCCAAAGGCGCCGCCGCCGCTGACGCCAGCGCCGCCGGCGGCCAGAGAGCCGGCGTTGGACGTCTCGCGCCGGTTGTCGATCAGGCGCAGCACATCGCCCTGCAGCAGCGTGTCCATGGACGCGTCGCCCGCCAGACTGACGTCGCTGCCCAGCGCAAGCGCGGTGGCGCTGCGGCTGAGCTCGTCACGCAGCGTGGATGGGCCGCGGCTCAGGTCGGGCGCGAGCAGGCTGCCTTCGCGACCCGGGTTGCTGTCGCCGAACGCGCTGGCCACGCGCTGCAGCTGCAAGCTCATCTTGAGCTTCTCGCGCTTGCGCTGGTACTCTTCCTCGCCCGCGCTGTCGCTCTCGGCGCCGGGCACTCTGGCCGCGCCGCTGCCGCCACCGTCGTCGTCCTCGTCGTCGGTGGCGCGCTTGCCGTCGGCGTCCTCGGCCTTGCCCACGTCGTCGCCGTTGCCCCGCTTGAGCTTGTGCTTGATGGCGTCGCGGTTGTAGATGGAGTTCCACGCGGGCTGAAACTCGTCGTCCAAGTAGTCCTCCATGCCCATCTGCTTGCGATGCGCCAGCTTCTCCGTCTTCCACTGGCCCAGCACGTAGAGGTCGCGAATGCGGTTGAGCTCCGCCAGGTCCTTCTCCATGCGTAGCCGGTTGATGGCCTTGGCGTGCTCTGCGTCCTCCTCGTCCGCCACCGCCGGCTCCAGCACCATGGGCGTGGGCTCAGGCTCGTGCGCCGACGACTCTGCGGAAAACAAGCCCTCGTCATCGTCGTCATCGTCAAAGCCCTCAGCCCGGCTGTGGAAGGGGGTGGCCGTGAACTCGGCCAGCTCCTTCTCCACGCCAGTGAGCTTGCGCGGCTCGCTGTCGTGCACGCTGCCGTCGGGGAAGTTGGCGTCCTCGTCGTCCAGCCCCAAAAACATGCCGCCCGGGTTCTCCTCGTCCTCGTCACGCGGCCGCCGCCGTCGCTGTCGCCGCTGCTCATCGCTGTCGTTGTCCTCATCATCATCATCATCATCATCATCATCATCATCATCAGGCTGATCCTCGTCCTCCAGCGCCTCGTCATCAACCATCATGGACGCGGCTGGCTTGGCACGCTTCACCGGCTCCTCCTGCTGCTCCTCGGCGGACGCAACGCCGGCCAAGTCCTCCACAACGACTGCAGCCTTGGTGGGGCTGCTGCGCTTGAGCGAGGTCGCAGCCTGAGCGGCCATGGCACGGGCCTTGTCGCCGCGCACCACAAAGCGATCCAGTCCCTGCGCCGATCGCGCCTGCCTCTTTGCGCGCTCCACGGGATCCATCACGCTCACCAGCGCGGCGCCAGGCTGTGGTGCAGCGGCGGTCCTCGCCTGTTCCGCGGGCTGATCCGGCTTGACGGGCGACTTGGCTTCGTCGGGCCGAGCGAGTGCGGCCGAGAAGGGGCCGCGCGCGCCTCCTTTGGAAGGCGATGCAGGCTCCAGCGGCGCAGCGCTCTGCTTGGGCGCCTCGTCTGCAAACTCCTCTTGCAGCACGAAAAGGTCCACGTCGTCCGCGGGCGCAAAGTGCAGCGCGCGTGGCGCCAGCCCAGGCCGTGGCTGTTGCAGAAGCTGCGACAGGGCGGGCGTGCTCTTGGCGACGGTGCGCGGCGTCTGCGACTGCCTCACGGCCACGCTGAGCACTGCGCCGATGCGCTGGCCAGGCTCCTCTTGCTCTGGTGATGCAGCGGCAGGCAGTGCGTCTGCATCGACGCCGTCACTGCTCTCGCCCGACACGAGCACGCCATCATCATCATCGTCGCCGTTGTCGGCGCGGTCGCTGCTGTTGGCGTTGCGCTCTCCGTCGTCGTCGTCGTCAGCCTCGTCCGACACGGGGGCGTCCTCAGCGTCCTCATCGTCGTCATTTTCTTCGCCGTCGCGGCGGCTCTGGTTGGCGCGCGTGAGTCAAGGGCCGCGAAAACTGATGATGAAAGCAATGCGCACCGCCAAACGCCCGTCCTCTTCGCCGCTGGGCGAGTCTTTGACGTCCTCCTCAATGGGCTCGTCGCGGTCAATGTCGGACCACTCGTCCTCCCGCTGCTGCTGCTGCTGCTGCTGCGGCACTGTGACGCTCAGCGCGGGGTCCCACAGGTTGAGGCCAGCAAAGGCGGGCAGCTGCGCCACCCAGACGGCGGTTTCGTCACGCGTCAGCTCGCCCACATGCGTCAGCGGCCGGTTGCTGAAGATGCCCTCCAACGTGTGCTGCCCGTGCGCCGCTGGCGCCTTGGGCTGCTCAATCACCAGCGGCGGCTCCTCCGCCACCACCACCAGATCGCCGTCGTCCAGCTCCCGCATCGTGCCTGGGGCCACGCCCGCCTCTGCGTCTGCTGTCAGCACGGCGGTGCCCGCTGCGCTGTCTGGCGCAAAGCGCCCTCGCACGCCCATCAGCCGCTGCTTGAGCTTGTGCGCAAACGCAGTGACGTCGAGCTTCTTGGCCGTCTTGCGGGGGATCTTGGCGTTGTCTGCAAGGAGGGCGCTCTGCAGTGCGACAAAGCGTAAGCAATGCGGACCGCACACACGCACACACACCACGAACCTGGAGCATGAGCTGCTGGTTGATGCGCGCAATCTCCTTGAGCTCCTTCTTGGTGGGCCGCTTGGCAGCGGGCTTGTCGCTGTCGCCGGCGGCCTTCTCCTGCCGCGCCCGGTGCTGCTGGCGCTCCTCATCGTCCTGCTCGTCGCCCGCCTCGAAAATCTGGCCCGCGTCGGCGCCATCGTCGCCCTCCTCGCTGGACTCGATCACCAGTCGCCGCTTGTGCGACACAGAGGACGAGCCGCGCCCGTCATCCAGCCGAGCCTCGGTGGTGGAGCGAGGAGGCGTCGCAGCGTCGCTGGCAGCAGGAGCGTGCGCTGTGGGCGTGGCCTTGGCCAGTCCGCGGCGGGCTGCGAGGCGCGGTGAGGTTTTGGCGCCTTTTTTTAGAGCGCGGCGCGCTTACTGAGCGAGGGCGCAGGCTCGTCCACATCGAGGTGGAGGAGCCCGTCATCGTACTCGTCCTGCAGCTCCTTGATGGTGGAGCTGACGAAGGAAGTGCGCACGGGCACAGCGGGGGAGGCAGCAGCGCCATCGCTCTTCCTCACAAGCCGTTGCTTGGGGATGACCTTCATGTGGCCATACGAGGGCGGGAAAAGGGCCCTCTCGAAAAAAAGTCGGTGGAGGTGGTCGATGTTGTGACAGACCACCACGCCAATGCACTTTTCTCGCGTGGCGTGCGTGCTGGTGGCGCTCGTGGTTGCGGCGTGCCACGCGCAGCAGGACACGGGAGATGACGGCGACGACACGTTCCTGCAGCACGACTTCCTGTTCTACCACGTACGTGCGCGTGCGAGCGCGGCCGTGGCGCTGTTTGCGTGCGTTTTTCACGCTGCAAGCCAACAGAGGCCGTTCCAAGTGCCCGTGCGAGTTCGCGTGGTGTTGATGGGGCTCCAGGACAAGGCGGAGGAGACGCGCGGCCGCTTGGACTACGTGGTGGACCCCGCGTGGCTCACGAACATGCTGTTGCGCACGCTGCACAAGCGCGACGTGCACGTGCTGCAGTCGGGCCGCCAGGTGCAGGTGCAGTACGTGGTGTCCTACGACGTGATCCACAGGGAGGCGCTCAAGCTGAGCCCCAACGCGCCCACCACGAAGCTGCTGGAGACGGTGCTGCAAAGGGTGCTGCCCGACATTACGCCCGGGTCCGCGACCACATGGGCTCTGGACGTGCAGACGTACGGCATTGAGAACATCTTTGACGCGCTGTACCACGAGCTGGAGAGGGCGCGCCACACCGAGGGCGAGGACGGGGCGCTGGCGCAGTTTGATCACACGGTGTTTGTGGTGTACCCCAGTGTGCTGGCAACCAAGGCGCCGTACTACTACACGTACGAGGGAGGCACGCCGGCGCCGCTGTGGAGCGCACGCGAGAGATACGTTGTGATTGACATGGGGGCAACTGGAAGCCAGGTTGGTGCGGCGGGGTGGTTGGGGTTGCAGCTGACCAAGTGGGGCGCGCGCGCGCGCAGTACGGTTCGATGGACTCTGTGGAGGGCGCGCGGATGCCCAGCTCGTTCCCCACGGTGCGCAGCGCGTTCGCGGCCATGACGGCGGAGGAGAAGACGGCGTACCGCGAGACGCGGCGTAGCCCCTGGGTGGACGCCAAGCTGGCGCTCACCGTGGCCAGCGCCGTGGAGCACCTGATGCTGCCCGACCTGCTGCACGAGCGCCCCGCCGCCGCCAGCGAGGCGCAGCTCACGCTGGTGCCCGTGTTTGTGCTGCGCAACCACGAGCAGCCGTTTCGGCCGCTGGACAAGCACGAGGGCTTTGCGTACGACTTTGACGTGGCCCACGTGGTGAAGGAGATCCAGGGTCTGCAGGTGCCGGGCACGGCGTTCCGCGTGGTGTTCCAGCGCCTGTCGCTGCTGGAGGCGGGCCGGCAAGGCCTGCACAGCGCGCTCAAGCACGCCACGGAAGTGCAAGTGCAGCACGTGCGCGCTGCTGCGGACGTGGTGCTCGGTGGCGGCAGCAGGCACTATGACCGCTCCGTCAAGTCGTACGTGGTCAACGGGCGCGTGCTGCTGGACCAGCTTCAGCACATGGTGCAGCCGCTGACCAAGGCGCTGGTGGACGAGATGCCAGGGGAGGCAGCCGCGTCTGAGTTGCGAGCAGCGCTCTTTGGGGGCTTGGGCGATTTGGACAAGCAGGGCCGCAAGGCAAGGGCGGGGCGCGGGGGTTGAGGTTTGAGGGGTGCGTGAGGCTCAAAATGTGATTTGCAAGGCACCTGTGCGCATCTTCCCCGTGTTTGTGTACTCTCTGCGCGGCCACCCCACGCCGCTGCTGTTCGAGGACGGCCAGGCGTTCTTCGCGGGCCCCGGCGGCGCCGCGGTGCTGTCCAGCAACCACACCACCATGCATCTGCCGCTGTTTGGCGACAGCCCCGACCGGCCCATCAGCTGCAACCCCTCGGACCCCACGCGCGCCATCGTGGACGCGCTGCTGCGGGGCCTGGGCAACGTGGCGCCGCCGCACCTGCGCTGGAGCACGGCCCGCAACCGCACCGAGGCGGACCACTGCTGGAGCACGGGCTGCACCACGCACGGCTTCTTCGCGCGCGCGCGCCACATCCCGCGCCTGGCGCTGGACAACGTGCGCCGCTCCTGGGCCATTGCCATGATCGACCAGCTGCTGCAGGCCGCGCAGCGGGTGCTGCAAGCGCTGGCGCGCTTCGAGGCCAAGAACGTGCACTTGCGCCCCGTCAACGTGTCGGAGACGGACTCGCTGGCAGCAGCGCTCAACAGCCACTCCATTGCGGTGCGAGCCAGCGCCATGGTCAAGATGGACCTGAAGAAGGTGATTGGTTGTTTTTGTTTGGTTTTGTCTTGCTGAACACCACAGAAGGCGCAACGCACGCTGCTGCAAGCCACGCGCCTGTTCGACGCGGGCGAGCTGGAGAGCGTGTTTGTGCTGCTGTCGCAGCTGCCGCGCATGGCACAGCAGCTGGTGGACAGCGCCACGGACACGCTGGCGGGCGCGGACGCGGCCCTGGTGTGCTGCGTGTGGACGCACCACGCGGACAAGCAGATCCCGTGGCTCTTCTTGTTCTTTCTGGCGCTGCTCTTTGCCACGGCCACGGGCGCATTCATATTCACATC
>CAZYYU010000084.1:7536-11699 GCA_964651735.1 uncultured Gammaproteobacteria bacterium
CCTTCACATTGGCAAGGTTCAAGAAGAGGATGCGCTTTTTTATTGAACGTGAAGCAAAAAGCCACCCGGCATTCATCTTCACATTGGCAAGGTTCAAGACTTTTTGCAACGTTCATTTGGTGAAGCAAAAGCACCCGCCCCGAGCGCTTGGCCAGCGACGCTGCACGCTGGCTGGCGACAGTGCTTGCCCTGCCTTTGCCCGCTTCACAGCACAGTGTCCTCGTACACGAACATGCAGCGCGACAGCCAGGCCGGCAGCATGGAGATCATGTCCCCGAAGCGCCTCGAGGCACCGTACAGATCGAGCAGCGGGATGGCCACGATCTCGTGCTGCGGGGGAGCGCTGTTGGGAACGGAACGGACGACTGCGTTGCCGAGGACGCACCTTGCTGGCGCACGAGAAGGAGCACGTGAGCGGCAGCTGCATGAGGTACGTGCTGATCACTTCCTTGGGCGACGACACGTGGGGCGGGCAGTAGGGGTACAGGTGCCGATCGAACTGAGCTGGAGCGGTGAGGCAAGGCACTGGACAGACAGCACGCAGACACCTCGGGCCGATAGAAGCGCCCCAAGAAGCTGGCAACTGTGTGTGTGGGAGGTGGTGGGGGGTTGGATGCGCGCGTGGAGCAACCCGCTCACTTGGCCAGTCAACTGGCGCCTTGGCGTCGCCCCTCGTCATGCGCTTGGCGAGGCACCTCGACAGCTTGCAAAAACGCGTCAGCGCTGGCTGGGGGAGACGATGCGCTCACCCCCTGCGCCACGTCTTCGCCAAGCAACAACCGAGCAGAGGGCAGCGCAAAGCTCTCGCTGCCCGTGTCAGGGTCCTTGCTGCGCAACAGGAGCACGTGCGGGTGGTGATGCACATTGGCCAGCAGCACGGCGGCAACCGTGTTGCGCGTGCCCTCCTTCTCGTACAACTGCCTGGAGACAACGCTGAGAGGGGCCGGCGGGGCCGGGGTGGGGCGGGGGGGACCTGTGGCGGATCATCCTGAGATGCAGGCGCCGCCGCACCTTGGTGCCGCGCTCAGTGGAGCCGAAGGAGTAGTTGGCCAGCGGGAACAGGCTGACAGAGGGGCCCTCGGTCTCGGCGCCAGGCCCAGGCTCCACGGGAAGGTCAGATGGTTCCTCGTCAGCGCCGGCCCCGTCTCCAGCGCCATGTCCCTCCTGCTCGTGCTCCTCGTTGCCGCCGCCGTCGTCGCCGTCGTCGTCCTCGTACGCGTACGTGACCTTGGGCTCGCTTTCCATGAGCGCGGCCCTGCAGAACAAAAAACCTGGAACACAGTGGGGCTGCAAGATGCGCACGTCCATGGGCCGCCTCGTCACTGCGCCGCGCATGATGCAGCTTCGCCGGTACTCGGCGCCCGCCAAGCCAGCAGCAGAGGCTCCCAACCCCGCTGCGTCGCGCGAGGTGTACCGCCCCAAGGCGTCCCCGATGGGCCAGGTTTGGTTGCGCGGCGGCTCGGTTTTCCACTCACAGGACGCGCCAGGTTCGTTGGGTTGTGGTGCAGGCGGTTCATCGCTCTCACTCCGACGACGGCAGGTGCGCCACTTTGAAGGGCTTGCCGCCGCGTGGGGGGCGTCATCGGTTTTTTGCAGCTGCTCGCGTACGGCGTCGGTGCCGTGTTGATTGCGCCTCAGGCCATTGTTGGGCTCGTGCTGATCAAGGACATCTTGTCATCCTTCGTCTTTGGGCGCTGAAAAAACAAACCATGCGCCTCAGCGCGCCCCGCAGGACCGCCACTGTAATGCTGCGCTGTAGCGCAGGTCCCCAAGGACGTGGTGCTGCTGCTCGCAAGGTCAGCCGATGCCGTGGCGATTGCCTCCGAAAATTCAGGCGGCGCGCAAGGGCCGTGCTCGCGAGCACAATGGGTAGAAGCAGCAGTGGAATGTAGCCCCCATCCATGCAGGATCGCAGCAAGAAGGCTCCGCCGCCCACGCCCGAGTTTGTGCTGCGCGGCTCGGACGCTGCCGTGTACGGACTGTGCTGGGCCCCTGGAGATGGCGCGCAGCTCGTGTCGGGCGCCGGGGACGGCTCGCTCATGCTGTGGGACTACGCCAGCAAGCGGTGCCGGCTGCGCGTGCGGGTGCGCGGCGGCGGGCTTGGCGAGTGCCGCCCTCACCGCTCACGGCTGCCGCAGGATGCGCACAGCAAGGCCGTGTGCCAGGTGGCCTTTGAGCCGGACGCTCCGCGCAGCACGCTGTGGAGCCAGGGCCGCGACGGGCTGCTGAAGCGCTGGGACGTGGAGCACGGCACGTGCCTGTCTGGCCACGACGTGGGCTGCCAGGGCTTTGTGCCCATGAGCGTGGGCCGCGTGGCCGGCCTCACGGCGTTCGCTGCCATGCCCGACCCCAACGACCTGCGCGGCGTGGTGGCGCTGCGGCTGGGCGAGCAAGTGAGCGTGCTGCACCACTGGCCCATGCCTGAGCAATACGGCATGTGCATGAGGGTGGTGGTGGGCGGCGAGGACGCGCTCGTGGCGGCCGTGTTCGAGGCGAACAAGATGGTCCTGCTCAGCGCCCGATCCGGCGCCTGCCTGTGGCAGGGCGACGTGCCAGCTGTGTCGCGCGTGGACGAGGCCGCCGTGCCGCTGACTGCAGTGTGCTTTGACGGAGCGCGTGGCGCGGTGGCCAGCGGCGGGAACGGCGTGGTGCCCTTTGCATGGAGTGCCGAGCACGGGCTGCAGTGGGAAGACGCCATCACGATTCCGCGCAATGGAGTCTCGGATCTCAAGGTGGACTCCCTTTTTTGCGCGCGCGATCGCTCCTCACACACTTGCCCAAGGTTCGGCCGTCGGACTCTCGGCTGCTGGCGTCTGCTGGCTGGGATGGCAAGGTATGCGGCCACGCGTGGACGTTCCGCGCCGCTGACCCGCGGTCAGGTTCGCGTTTTCAGCGCCAAGCGCAAGCACAAGCCGCTGTGCGTGTGCGACTTCCACGTGGGCAACGTGCACTGCATGGAGTTTGCTCCCGCGTCTTGCGCGCACAGCAACATTCTGGCTGCTGGCGGCAACGACACGAAAATCTCCCTTTGGCGGCTGTACTGAAGGGTCTGTGTTTGTGCGCTGGGCCCTCTCGCGTTTGCGACGCAGCCGCCGCCGCCGCCGCCACCGCTGCCACCATGGAGTACAAGGCCAGCGGCGACCATGCGCACGGCCCCAATTGCGAGCACCACCATCACCACCACCTTGCGCACCAGCAACAGCCGCACCACCAGCACCACCAGCACCACCCGCGCAGCGACTTCTCCAGCGTGCCGGGCAGCCGAGCAGCTGTGCGCCTCGACGCCGCCAACCCCAACGTGGACCAGGAGTTCGACGCCAACGTGGAGACGCTGCAGAGCAAGCTCGCCGACCTCGGTGAGGGCATGATGGGCGGTACGCGGCGCCTTTTTTTTGTTCGCGCCCCTTTTTCGCTGACCAACGCCCCCCCAAGGCATCGACTGGAGCACCATGAGCCACCGCGACCCCAACGGCTTCCTGCCCATCCACTTTGCCGCGCTGCAGGGCAAGGTGCCCATTATCAGGAAGCTGGCGCAGATTTGCGCGGACAAGAAGGAGGTTGGGTTGTTGGGGTGGTTTGGTTCGTCGCTGCTCACCTCCCTTGGCAGGACGTGCGCTCGCAGATTGACGACAACCAGAACCACCGGCAGCAGACGCCTCTTCACTGGGCCTGCACCAAGAACGAGCTGGCGTCCGTGATTGTGCTCATCGAGCTGGGCGCCAACCCCAACGTGGCCGACGTGGACGGCTACACGCCCATCCTGACCGCCATCCAGTACGACTGCCTGGCCATTGTGCACTACCTGAGCGAGGTGCGGGGGGGTTCGTGCCGCTTAAGGCGCCGTGACCGTGACGCCGGGTCTGCAGCACGGCGGACGTCTGGACGCGCTCGACAACCAAGGCCACTCGGCAGTGCACTGGTCGGCGTACTTTGGACACGAGCGCCTCACGGAGTATCTGCTCGGGAGAGGGATGAGCGCATTGAGTGAGTTTGTGTTTTTTTTGGAGGGGGGGTTGTTGTTGTTGTTGTTGTTGTTGTTGTTGTTGTTGTTGTGGGGTGTTGTGGGGTGTTGTGGGGTGTTGTAGGCTGTTGTGGGGTGTTGTGGGGTGTTGTGGGCTGTTGTGGGGTGTTGTGGGGTGTTGTAGGCTGTTGTGGGTTGTTGT
>CAZYYU010000085.1:0-11598 GCA_964651735.1 uncultured Gammaproteobacteria bacterium
TGGGGCTTTCTCGTCGTGGCACACGTCCAACGTCTTCTGCTGCAGGGCGAGTCGCCCGCTCTGTCGCCTGTGGAGGTGGTGGAGGCGCCCGCCAAGAAGGCCGGTGAGGGCTGTTGGTCGGGCGGCGGCGCGCAGGCTCAGCTCGTTGCAGAAGCGGCTGCGGCCAGCAGCACGACGGACAGCTTGTTCCACCTGGGTTTGTTCGTGCCCCTCGCGCTGCTGTCGCTGTCCTCCGCCATCCTGCTGCAACGTGTCATCTCCATGCATGGCGCGCAGTGAAAATCCTTTTGTGGACGGAGGGGCCATGCTGCGTGGGCGTTGGCTGTGGCGGCGCGCGCTGTCGTCAGTGGATGAGCCTCGCATGCTGCTGGTCACGCAGTGCGGCAAGTGCCAGGCGCCCATCCGCAAAAGCTTCTCCAAGGTGGCCTACGAGAAGGTGCTTTGCGGGACGCCGCCGGACTGAGGGAGGCGCACTCAAAGCAAGCACGTGCGCAGGGCGTGGTGCTGATCCAGTGCGACGGCTGCGGTGTGCGCCACCTTGTCGCCGATCACCTTGGGTGAGGGCGGTGCGCCGCTGCCCCTGGATCCCGCCTCAGCACCTGCTGCAGCTGGTTCAACCATGTGGAGGGCCACAACTTGGACGGTACGCTTGGCTGCCTGAGCGGGCGCTGTCGTCACGGTTGCGCATTTGCAGACTACTACCCGGGCAAGGTCCAGCGCGGTGACTTGAGCGATCACCTCGTGTTGCAAGACACAGGAGGAACACCGCATGCCAAGGATTGACGGAGGCTGCCACAGTCTGCTCATGCACTCGCGCTGCGCCATGCAACCACGCAACCTGCGCCACGCAAAGATCCGTCTCTGCATTACACAAGGCGCGTGTTGAAGAAGGCCACGAGCTGCTCGCTGGCGCCGCGATACGCCTCCAGAATATTCTGCAGACGCGGAATCAGCTTTCACCCACAGGCCGCAACAAGCAGCTCACCGGGTCCTGCAGGTCGCCGCGCGTGAACCAGCCGTGGTTGACTTTGGCGTACTCGCCAAACTGGCTGGCGGCAAAGGGCTTCTTGGCCATGAGGATCTCTGCGCGCTCACCCATCAGCAGCGCACGCAACCAAACGGGCAGAGCCCACCCTCTTCGCCGCCCGGCTTGTAGTTGGCGTCATCGTCGCCAGCTGCGCGCACGCATGAGCAGACGCGCAATGGCGGTGGCGGCACAGCGTTACCCGCGAGGAAGATGACGGGGCACTTGGAGTTGTCGAGCAACGCGTTCGCGTCGAGGCCTGCACGCTTGCACGCGCTAATGTGCGACGGGTGGCATCCTCTGGATTGCGTGAGAGAGAGGCCAGCCACCACACCCCCAATCAGCGTACCCCACAGCTGCAACGCGGCTCAGCACCCTGCCAACAGGCAATGCATCGACGCACCTGCGACGCGCCCGCGACCAGCCTCCAGCACGCCCACGAACGTGCTGCCGCAACCCGTGAGCGCCCTCCCCACCCAGCAACAAAGGAATCGAGCACCCCCAGCAAAAGCCGACCAGGCCCACGGACAGCTTGCGCCCCGCGCTTCTGGACGCGATGAGGGCGTGCACGCGGTCCAGGTCGGCGAACAGCGACTCGGGCGTGAACTGGCCCAGGAACCTTGCACCGCACGCCCTTCAGCGACGCACACACGCCCCCCAAGCACTTGCCTGGCGCCGTCCTTCTCCCAGTTGAACTCCTTCATCTGCGCCGGCGTCATGTGCTTCCCGCGCATCAGGTTGGCCAGCACGACAAGGTAGCCCTGCTCGGAGAAGCTGTCCGCGATGACCTTGAGCCTCCCGGCAAAGCCAAAGATCTCTGTTGGGGCAGGCACTGTCAGGCAAGCGCAGCTGCGGCGTGCACCAGGCGTCGCACAGACCTGGCACGACAATCTGCGCGCGTGAGCACCGCCGCCGCAGTGCCCGCCCCGCAGTACCATGGCGCGCTGGGGCTCCGCTGCGCTCGCCACGTACACCTGCGTTCGGCACTCGCTCAGGGCGCGCGCAGGCGGCGTCGCAAAAACCTGCGGCAACCTCCAGTCCGTCCAGGTCCAGCGTCTCGCCGCGTGGCACATAGTCTGCAGGGGGTGCAGCAAAGGGCAGGGCAGTGGGGGGACAACAGCTCATCGCGACAGTCGCCCTGCACAAAAAAGGGAAAAACAAGGGCCAAATCTTGTCTCGGTCGTGGGCGGCGGGCGCGGTGCGCCATGTCCAACATCGTGCTGGCCACGGCCAGCTATGACCACACCATCAAGCTGTTCGACCCGCACTCGGGCAAGTCGTGGTGCACCATCAAGGTGCCCGACACGCAGGTCAATGCCATGTGCCTGTGGTGAGTCTCGCTGCCCGTGGTCGCCGTGGGCACGTGCTTGCTCACCTCGGCCGCGCGCCAGCCCGGACCGCGAGAACCTGCTGGCCGCCGCCGCCAACCCCAACATCCTCATCTACGACTACGAGGGCGACGTGACGGTTGGGGGCGCCTGCAGCGCTTCTGACGCACGTACCGACTCACGCACGCGCGGCGGCAGGCGCCGCAAAACTCGTACACTGGCCACACCAGCAACGTCACTGCGCTGGGCTATCAGAAGGAGGGTATGAGGTTGGCGGGTTGCGTTTGGAGCGCTGAGCAAGGCGCGCACCCGTCAGGCAAGTGGCTCTACAGCGCAAGCGAAGATAGGACCGTCAAAGTGAGTGCTGTGGTTCCTCCGTAATTGTGGGTCTCCCACGCGCGCGCGCGTGCAGGTGTGGGACGTGCGAGCCTCTGGTTGTCAGCGGGGTGATGGGTGCTGCCTTTTGGCTGCTGCTGCTTTGCTGATGAATGCCCGCAGAGATGGAGAACCCTTCGCCCGTGAACACGGCTGCTCTGCACCCCAACCAGGTGGAGCTCATCTACGGTGACCAGGCGGGCTCACTCAAAGGTCTTGCTTTTGGGGACGGGCCACCAATGTTTGACGCCGCTCTTCAGTTTGGGATCTGCGCTCCAACACTTGCACGCGTGCTCTGGTGCCCTCTGGCAAGGTTGCGTGCCATTCATGTCCCTCGTTGGCAGCGCCTTCATGATGGGGTTTTCGATCCAGGTGGAAACGCCGCTGCGCTCCATCTCCATCTCCGGCAACGGCAAGCGTGTCGTGGCCGCCAACAACAAGGGTATCGCCGCAAACGCTGTTGCGCGCCGTCGGAAAAGCTCACCACGCGCCGGGGCACCAGGCCAGTGCTTCGTGTGGCGACTGGGCGGCGACGACACCAGCGTGTTCGATGCGTACACAAAGGTTTTTGGAGGTGTTGCGGTTTGCTGGGTCGGCCCTCACGCACGTTGCCAACGCAGCTGGACGCGCACAGCACCTACATCACCAGCGTGCGCATCAGCCCCGACTGCAAGCACATGGCCACTGCCAGGTGGGGCCGGCTCCCGTCGCTGCTGCTGCTGCTCACACGCTTGCAGCGCTGACCACACTGTCAAAGTCTTCGACATGAAGGTGTTCCGCCACGTCATCTCGCTCAAGGTGGCCGCATTCATGGTCTCCACTTGATTCTCACGTGCTGTCAGGGCCACGACGACTGGGTCTGGGACGCGCAGTGGTCCTCTGACTCGGCCATGCTCGTGTCGTGCTCGTCTGGCAAGCAGTTGCTGGATTTGGCCACCCCCACTCACTCATTGATGCGGTTCACCAGACGGCACCGCCAAGCTGTGGTCCGCCACCTCCGGAGGTGCTTCTGCGCATGCCGCTGTCGTGCTGGGCTCACTTGCGTGCGTGTGTGTGCGCAGAGGTCATGAGGGAGTACGCAGAGCACACCAAGACCGTGTCGGCCATTGTGCTCGGCGACACGGCTCGCGCCAAAAAGTAGTGAAGCAGCAGGGGCTGCTGTTGCGTCGGGGGCGCCAAGTGAGTTTCGGAATCGCCGCCACCGCCACTGCGGGACCCTTGGAATGGCTGGACGCGCTCGCGGGCAGGGGCGCGGGCAGGGACGCGGGCGGGATGCAGACGGGGCCGGGGCCGGGCAGGGGCGGGGACAGTTCCGTGGCCCAGCGTACCCGCAGTACCGCGGTGCTGTGTTGGTGGTTTGTTTTGGCGGGATGTTTGACTGGCTCCCGCTGCCTCGCTCCAGGGCTGATCAAGGAGTTCTTGGAGCGCTACCACAGGGCGAGCGAGCAGGATGCGCAGGACGATGGCGCCGCCGGCATGGATCTCGAAGACGACCTGCCCAAGTACCTGGCGCTGCTGCGCGACGTAGCGAGGCACGAGGGCCGGCTGTCAGCAGCACAGCGACTCTCACGCTGCCTCGCTGCTGCGCAGGCGCGTTCGCATCCGCGTGCCCGTGCATGTGGATGACCTGGAGGAGTACTTTGGCGCGCAAGGTTTTCCGCGGGCGTCTCGCGTTGCAGACCGCACTCACGCATGTGGAACAGGCAGTGCAGAGGGGCGGAAGATGGTGGAGCTTCTGCAATCCAACACCATGCGCTTCGTGGACCTGTTCTCGGACGTGGTGGACGAGCTGCTCAAGGCGCGAGTGCTCCGTCTCGTTTGGCCCCGTGTGATTTACGTGTCCACTGCTCTTTGCAACAGGAGGTGAGCGCGAGGTTGTTTGGCGTTTGTGCATTCACGCGAGCAGCGATTCCGCGACGATGTGCGCTTTGACGTGACGGACGCCGCCGACGTGTTCCTCATGCACCGCACGTCTGAGGCAACCGACGTCGAGAAGCTTTACCCACCGTGAGTGAACACGCACTGGCAGCGTGCGTTCCTGACACGTCCTCGTGGCAGTGCGCTCATTCGCCGCTATGAGCTGCACATTGTGCCACGCCGCGAGTCCGAGCCCGTGGCGCTGCGCAAGATACGCTCTGAGCACATCGGCCACCTGGTCAAGACCAGGTGATGAATTGCCTTTCGTAGGAACGCACCCACCCACACGGCTGGTAATCAGGGGTATCGTTGTGCGCGCGTCAGGTCAATGGCCCGCCACCCGATCTCTATGCTTGGCCCTGACTTGAGGACCTGTGCGCAGAGCTGATGCCGCAAGTCACGGTGGCTGTGTACATGTGCGACAAGTGCGGCTTTGAGCTGTACCAGGAAGTGACGGCGCGCACCTTCATGCCCCTGTTCACGTGCGAATCGCCCGCAGTACGAGCACCCGCCTTCCCTTCTCCTTCTCCTTCTCCTCCTCCTCCTCCTCCTTATCCTTCAAATCCCACCCAGTGCAAGGCGAAGAAGAACCAGGCCGGCGCGCTGCACATGGTGACGCGTGGGTCGCGCTTTGTCAAGTTCCAGGAACTGCGCATTCAGGAGCTACCCGAAGAGGTGCCAGTGGGCCACGTCCCGCGCTCCATCGTGTGCCACGTCAGGTTTGTCTGAGCACCAAAACACACCCTGCTCTGCTCAGGCGAGCCCACCCCACGTTCCAGGGGCGAGATCACGCGGCGTGTCACTCCAGGCGACGTGGTCCGCCTGGACGGTGAGGAGCTGTGCACGTTCTTCCTTCTTTTGTTGTTGTGCATCCTTTCACGCGCTGCACCAAGGCGTGTTCCTGCCAGTGTCGTACACGGGCTACCAGGCTCTGCATGCGGGCCTCATCACTGACACGTACATTCACGTGATGGACCTGCAGCGCTCGCTCAAGTCGTACAGCGAGTACAAGCTGACGCCGGCGCTGCTGAGCGAGGTCGAGCGCGTGGCGCACGGCCCCGACGCGTACACGCGGCTGGCCATGAGCATCGCGCCCGAGATCTACGGGCACCTGGTGCGCGCGCGTCCTCTCTGGTTGGCGTCTCACACGCCCTCCTCCTCTTCCTCTCCAAATGCCAGGACGTGAAAAAGGCGCTGCTGCTGATGATGGTGGGCGGCGTGACCCGGCACCTGCCCGACGGCATGACCATTCGCGGGGACATCAACATCTGCCTCATGGGCGACCCCGGTGTGGCCAAGAGCCAGCTGCTCAAGCACATTGCGCACATTGCGCCGCGCGGCATCTACACCAGCGGCAAAGGATCCAGCGGCGTGGGCCTGACGGCGGCCGTGCTCAAGGACCCGGTGAGCGGCGAGTTCGTGCTGGAGGGTGGCTCGCTGGTGCTGGCGGACATGGGCATCTGCTGCATCGACGAGTTTGACAAGATGGCCGACGCCGACCGCACCTCCATCCACGAGGTGATGGAGCAGCAGTCCATCAGCATCGCCAAGGCCGGCATCACGTGCAGCCTCAACGCGCGCACCTCCATCCTGGCCGCCGCCAACCCCGCGTACGGCCGCTACAACCCCGCCCGCACCCCGTCCGAGAACATCAACCTGCCCGCGGCGCTGCTGTCGCGCTTCGACCTGCTGTTTCTGCTGCTCGACAAGCCCAACTGGGAGCACGACATGGCGCTGGGCAGGCACATTGCGCACGTGCACACGCACTCCGCGGCCCCGGACCTGGACTTTGACCCGCTCACCAGCGACTTTCTGCGCTCCTACGTGGCGCACGCCAAGCTCTTTGAGCCGTTCGTGCCTGAGCACCTGTCCGACCACATTGTGTCAGCGTACGTCAGCATGCGCGAGGCCGAGGCCAAGGACCAGGAGCACGCCAAGAGCTACACCACGGCGCGCACGCTGCTGGGCATCCTGCGCCTGTCGCAGGCGCTGGCACGGCTGCGCTTTGCGTCTGCTGTCTCGGCTGCTGACGTGGACGAGGCCATCCGCCTCATCAACGCGAGCAAGCTTTCGCTGATGGAGCAGGCGTCGGGCTCGGGTGGCCACGTGGACACCATGAGCGCCATCTACGACATTATCCGCCGCTTCTCGGAGGAGACCAAGATGGACAACGTGAGGGGTGGCTGCGCGCGAAACTTCTGTTCTGACGCGCAATCATCGCAGGTGCCGTACGACGAGATTTTGCGCCGTGTGATCCGCAAAGGATACCGGCAGGACGACCTGGCCAAGACGATCCACGAGTACGAGCAGCTCAACGTGTGGATGCTCTCCAGCGACAAGAGCACCATCGTGTTTCTCTGAGCGCCACCAAACAAACGCCACTGTCGAGAAGAGGGGCCGCTCCACACCTGTGTTGGGCCCTGGGTTTGCTGGAGGCCTCCCCGCAGCAGCAGCAGCAGCAGCGCTCGCAAGCAGCAGCACCAGGGCGGAAAGTACGGCGGCGGCGGCGGCGGCGGCGGCGACTGTTGCTCTATGTTGTCAGCAACGACCTGCGCTGGCTCCCGCCCCACGCTGTTGGTGCTTGCCGCACGCGCGGCGGGGGCTTCTGGTGGTTGTCGACAGTGTCCTTTGTTTTCCCTCTCGCCTGCGCTCTCTGTGTTGGGGCGGTGCCGTTGTGTGCGGTCTAACGAGCTGCCAAATGCAGGGGTCGGAGCGTTTGCAAGAACACGCGCCGCGCGCAACACTGCTCGTCGGCAACATGTGCGCCGCCCCTGTCAAGGTCAAGGCCCTGGCGGACTTAAAGGGCGCTGAGGCGGGCGAGCTGTCCTTCAAGGAGGGCGAGGTGTTTGTGTTGCTGGAACGAGGTAGCCGTGATGCCGCCGCTTCTGCTGCTGCTGCTGCTGCTGACGCTGACGGCGTGCTTTTAGACCAATCCGGCTGGGCCAAGGGCTTGCTGCACGACAAAAAGGGCTGGTTCCCCTGGGATTATGTGGAGCAGCTGCCGCCGGACGCTGCCCCTGCGAGTGAGTTTTTGACATGGCGCTGCAAGCCCACGCTCAAACCTCCAGCAGTCCAAGTGGCGGCCGAGCCCAAGCCCGCTCCTGCAGAGCCCGCCAGGGCACCCGGTGCTGCCGCGGCCAGCGCTGTGGGCGACAAGTCGCCGCGCAAGAAGGTGGTTGTGCAGCCGCTGAAGAGCGTGGAGGCGTCCAAGTCCGAGCAGCAGGTTGTGTCGCCCAAGCCCGTCGAGCAGCCGGCCCCGCCCGTTTCCGGCAGAGCCAGCAGAGCCGCCGTGGACCAGAGCCTTTCACCGCGCACCAGCGCCAGCACCAGCAGCAGCAACCTCAGCAAGCTGGGTGAGGCGTGCGCAGCACTTTGTGTCTCGGCGGCACTCGCTCAGTTTCTTGCAGCGGCGCCCCCTCTCGCCGGCCAGCACGTCGTGCTGACCAGCTCCAAGAACGCCAGCGCAGAGTCGCGCAAGGTGCAAGTGACCATCGTGAAGAAGGACCCGGCGCCGGCGCTCAGCGAGGAGTCCGTCTTCAGCGCGTTCCTCAACGACGCCAAGAAGCACGACCTGTACAGCAGCGTGCTGCTGGCCAACCCCGCCGTGCCCGCCAAGTACTACCCGAGCGCGCTCGAGCTGTACGACGCGTACCTGGACGAGATGGCCAAGGCGCTCAAGGCCATCAACAACCGCGAGCGGCAAGGCATCGCCGCGCCCACGTCCACCGCCGACCCGCATCACCCGGCCAACCAGCGCAAGCTGCTGGGCGTGTTCCGCAACTTTGTGGTGTCGGTGGGCTCGCGCGAGCGTCTGGGCTTTGGCCTGGCGGAGGCGCTGGACATGGTGCTGTACCTGGTGCGCCTGCTCAAGTTGCCCACCACGGTGGCGTCCAAGGACGACAAGAAGGCCAAGACCAAGGACGCGGATCAGGACTCCAAGGACACGGCGCTGGTGCGTTTCCAATCTTGGGCGGTTGGTTGTTGGGCTCAACCGCTCTGCTCAAGGACTTTCTGCTCGGCTCTGTGGTGGAGCTGCTGCGCGTGCGCGAGAACGACCTGGCCGCCCTGCTGACGGGCACGATGCGCGCAGAGCTGAGCTACTTCCTGTTCCAGTGCCTCTTCTTCGTGAACCCCGCGAGCTGCCGCAAGAGCGCCGCGGAGGCGCTGGGCTTCCTGTCCAAGTGCAACCTGGACGCGGTGGTGCTGCTCTTCACCAAGGCATCACGCGCGCGCTTCTCGTTGCTGTCGTGTTCCCTCTCACGCCACCCCCCTCCACACCCAAGGAGCTGCAAGGCGCCAAGGACCTGAAGGAGTACGTGTCGTACCAACGCGCAGTGGCGCAGGCTTGCCGCTTCTCGCTCGACAAGACGCTCGTCAAGTACCTGACGTTTCTGCTGGGCTTCGAGAGCAAGAACAAGCAGCTCTTCATGGCCATCTCGCAAACGCTCATCGACGTGATGAACCTCAACCACGCGTCGGTGGCCATCCCCGAGATTGCAGACGACGAGCTGCGCACATCGCTGGTGAACGTGCTGTACCGCTTCTACGAGGGTGCCGCCAAGAACTGGTACAAGAACGCCAAGACCAAGCTGTACTCGTTCAAGATTCAGGTCTTTTTGTACTCGCTGTTTGACATCCAGAAGATGGACCTGTGCAAGAAAGGTGGGCCTTTTTCTTCTTCTTCTTCGGCTTCTTTTGTGTCTCACAATCTCAAACACAAAAAAAAGACTTCACGAAGCTGCTTCAAGAGATGCTGCGCGACGCCAAGCACCGGCGCGAGGCCATCGAGGAGTACTCTGGGTTCCTGCGCTCGCTGCCGTCCGAGTTCGCGCGCGGCCAAAGCGGCAAGGTCTGGAAGATGACGGTGTCGGAGCTGCTGCAGGCCCTGTTCGTCAAGAAGGCCAAGGTGTGCGCCTGTGTGCGCGCGCGTTCATCTTTGCCTCAACCCCCTTCTGTTTGCAGGACGTTGAGGTCAAGGAGCTGACGGCGGTGCTGACGGAGATCCTGCGTCTGGACCTCAACCTGCTCCAGTCGGAGGTGCTCATGGGCGTGATCCGCTCCACCGACTACGCCATGGAGGCGCGCAGTCTGGTGCTGCGTTGCATCGGCAGCGCTGTGGTGCAGAGCCCCGACAAGAGCATCGGCGACGCGCTGCAGACCACGGTCACGCCCATCATGCTGCAGCACCTCAGCAACGGCGCCATGTTCGAGCAGCTGTGCCTGTGCTTCCCGCACCTGGTCATCCCCGAGAAGCGCCGCCAGGTGGCGTCGCTGCTGCTGCCGTCTGCCCTGTCCTCCAACCCCGAGCAATGGACGCCGGCGCTGCAGGTGCGCGGGCGCCCTTTTGTTTTGTGCGCGCCTCCTCGTGCATCGCTCAGCGCCTCCGCTGCAGGCTCTGCAACGCTACATGCTTGCCGACGGCAGCAATCTGGGCCCGTTGCTGGGCGAGCTCTTCTCGTTTCTGGCGCAGCAGTCCAACAGCACGCACGAAGAGATACTGTCGCACGCGCGCGCGCTGTGCCTGCTGCTGTCCACGTTCCTCAACTCGCGCAGCACCACCAACTCACCGGTGGACAACTGGTCGGCGCTGCACGCGCAGCTGGAGCCGCAGGCGCTGGCGTGGGCGCTCAGCACCGAGTACGACATACGGCTGGAGGCGTGCCAGCTGTTCGAGCTCATCGGCAAGATCACGGCGCTGAGCGGCGCCTCCGTGTTCAGCCTGAGCCCGTACATCAGCCGCGACATGCTGGAAAAGTCAGCCAACCGCAGGCTCAAGAAGGAGTGGCAGCTGGAGCTTTGCGAGCTGGTGCTGGCCCGCGACCCCAAGCACTACCCGGCGCTGGTGACGGCTGTGTGGGCCGCGCTGAGCAGACCCATCCGCCTGGAGGACTACAGCTTCTTCTACGCGCGCACGCTGCACGTGGCGCTGCAGGGAGCCAACATCGGGCTGGCCAACGACGTGATTGCGCAGTTCCTGGCGGCGGTGGCCAGCGACGTGCGCGAGGCGCGCGCTCTGGCCTGCGACTCGCTGGACCACATGCACGAGGGCTGCCTGGAGGCGGTGGTGCGCATCAGCGGCCTGGACAAGGGCAAGCCCAGCAGGCGCGCGGAGAAAACGCTGCGTGGCACCAAGAAGGAGGCGCTGAGCGAGGCCCACCAGGCGGCGGTGGTGCTGCTGCGCTTCCACAAGCTGGTGGCGCAGAAGACGCCCAGCGCGCTGTACAACAGCTCCAACGCCATGCGCGTGTTTGTGCGCGACAAGGTGGCCTTCTGGTCCGCGTCCACAGACGTGCTGGGCCTGCTGCCGCTGGAGGCGCGCGTCTGGCTCACGCTGCTCATCGCGCACTCCATCGAGCTGGAGGCCAAGGTTGTGGAGGGCGCCGACCAAGACAAGCTCGCCGAGGCCTCCGACCACCTGATGCAGATGGTGGCGGACTTTGCCTTTGCGCAGCACGCCGAGGACGATGCCGCTGCCGCCAGCGGAGGAGGAGGAGGAGGCGGCGGCGGCGGTGCCAGTGGCGCTGCGCTGCTGGCCCAGCTGCACGAAGCAGTGGCGAGCGCGGTGCTGGCGCTGTTCCGCTTCGCGCCGCTGCTGTCGCGCAAGCTGCACAGCGTGTGGGCGCCCTTTGCGCTGCGCTGCGCCGCCGAGTGGCCTCGCCAGACCGCGGCGCTGGAGGACGCGCTGAGCCATCTGGTGGCGCGCTTCCCGCAGCACATTGAGCGCTTTGCACGCGACAGCGCTCGCGACGACGGCAACGTGCTGTGGTACCTGGGCCTGGCGCGCTCATTTGTGCGCAGCCCCGAAAGCTGGCTGGCCGCGGTGGGCCCGCACGACGTGCTGTGCATCACGCTGCTGCACCTGTGCTCAGCGCACTCATCGGCCGCGCGCGAGGCTGCCATTCGCGTCACGGACGTGTTGTCCAAGCTCAACGTGGCCCCAAGTGAGTGGCTCCT
>CAZYYU010000086.1:0-11574 GCA_964651735.1 uncultured Gammaproteobacteria bacterium
ACAAACAAACAAACAAACAAACAAACAAACAAACAAACAAACAAACAAACAACCCACAACAACCACCACCTTGGCTGGCTGCTTTGGCGCCACATCCGCAGGCTTGGCTTCAGCAGCAACAGCTGGCTGCGGCTATGGGAGGTCAGGGCTGCTGTTTGCATTCACACACAAAGCACACACAACCTCGTCTTCCTTCTTGGAGCGCGCCTCGAGCTTCTCGCGCCGTAACCTGGCCTTGCGGTCCTTGTCGCTCTCCTCCAACGCTTTGGCCTCTTGCTTCACTGCGTTGCGCCGCGTCAGTCCACACAACCCAAAACCCCAAAACGGCACCCTTGAGCCGAGCCTTGCGTCGCTCCTCCACTTGCACCCACTTGCCCACCGGCTCGCCCAGGAACTTGCGCATCGCGTACGCGTCCTCGCCGTCCGCGTAGTAGCGCGCCTCGACTGCACGCGCCCGGTGAAACACGTTCACACCACCACAACAAAACCACTCAACTGTCCCGCTCCTCAAAGCCCATTGTGTGGCGGTACAGGTGCAGCGCAGCGCGGTTGGACTTGCGCACCTGGCGCCAGCATGAGCAAACAGCGGCGCAGCATGTTTTGCCCTCACATGCAGCGAGCAATACTGCGACCCGTACGTCTCGTGCATGGCGCGGTTGGCCTGCTCCATCAGCTGCGACGCCAGCCCCAGCTTGCGGTACGGCCGCAGCACTTGGGGGGCCGCTCGTGAGGTCGAGTGCGGTGCGGTGCGTGCGTCTCACCGGCCAGCGACGTGATGTGCCCGTGAGGCGCCTCCTCGTCTGGGTCCTTCTTCTCGTCGTTCATCTTGGCCAACACGTAGCCGACAATCTGACGCCGCGCTGAGCGAGTGCGTGCGCACAAAAGCGCAAACCTTGCCGTCCTCGTCCACCGCCACGTACGAGAGGCGCGGCCACGACAGGATGTGGTACGCGTAGTACTTGAACTGGTAGTTCTCCGGCAGGCAGGACAGGTTGGCGTCTTCGCGTGTGCGTCGTGAGCGAGTGTTTGCATGAGCTGGGGGGCAGGACGCGCTTGCCCTGCATGGCAACCAGGTCATCCACCGTGGCCGTGCGGATCGACACCATGGCGGGGCCCTGCACGCGTCGTGAAAAACTTGTCTCAAACCAGTTAGAGAGGGTCCGCCATGTCTCACCGCAAGTTCGAGGCGCCCCGTCACGGGTCGTTGCAGTTCCTGCCCAAGAAGCGCTGCACGCACAAGGTTCGCGCGCCAGAGCGAGGACCGGCTCTCTTGTGCAATGGACCGCGCGGGCCGCGTGGCTTGTGCCCAGTCGTCGTCGTCGTGGGGGTGTTCTTTTTGCGGCCTCGTGAAGCTTGTCGTGAAGCGGCCTGCGCTGGCTGGCGCTCGTGAACAGCCCGCTGTGGGCGCCCTGCTGCGTGGGAGCGCCGCGCGCAAGGCACCACGGCGTTTTTTTCGGTCTCTTTTTTTGCTTTGCTGGGCGCCGCAGCCCCCTTCACTCGCGCTGCCTCAACGCCCCGGCGCTTGCTCGTGCAACTCCTCGGTGTTCTCACACACAGGCGCGCCTTTGCAGGGCGGCCGCGGCAAGATCGGCGCCTTCCCGCGCGACTCCTCGGCCCTCCAGCCCCACCTGACCGGCTTCATCGGCTTCAAGGCTGGTGCGTTGCCCCGGGTCTTCGTTGCGGTCGTCGGCTGTTGCTGATGCGCCCTCCCAACAAGGCATGACCCACGTGGTGCGCGAGGTCAACAAGACCGCCTCCAAGGTCAACAAGAAGGAGGTGAGCCACTGCGTGCGTGCCCTGGCAGTCCTGTGCGTTTGACCGCGTCGGGCAGATCGTGGAGCCCGTGACCATCATTGAGACCCCTCCCATGGTCGCCGTTGGCGTTGTCGGCTACAGCGAGACGCCCAAGGGCCTCAAGGTATGCCTGTGCCTGGGTTCTTCTGCCTGCTCACCGCCCGCCCCGCAAGGCCATCACCGCAGTGTGGGCCTCGCACATCAGCCAGGGCGCCAAGCGTCGCTTCTACAAGAACTGGAAGGTTTGCTGCCGCGAGTGACTTGCCCTCCTCTCACACCTCGTGCAGGAGAGCAAGAAGAAGGCCTTCACCAAGCACTCCAAGGGCAAGGAGGCTGAGACCGCACGCGAGGCTTCGCTGGAGCGTCTGCGCAAGGAGGCCACTGTGATCCGCGTACTGGCACACACGCAGTACGAGAAGCTGAAGAACCTGCCCCAGAAGAAGGACTACATCATGGAGATCCAGATCAACGGCGGCAGCAGCACGGGCGCCAAGGTCGACTTTGCCAAGAACCTGCTGGAGAAGCAGATCAACGTGAACAGCGTGTTCCGGTGCGTCACTGCCTCGTTGTGCGCGCGCTTGCTGACGATGCTGCAGCGCCAACGAGATGATCGACACCATCGGCATCTCACGCGGTCGCGGATGGGAGGGTGTGACCACCCGTTGGCACACGAGGCGCCTACCCCGCAAGACTCGCAAGGTTGCCCTTGTTGGGTCTGGCCGTCGCGTTGCTCAGCCACATTTGCTCTCGCAGGGTCTGCGCAAGGTTGCCTGCGTCGGCCCCTGGCACCCGTCGCGCATCTTCTTCAGGTGAGCTTCTTGCTCGTTGGCGTGCGTGGCCGCGGGCTCACGCACGCACTCCGTCCAGCGTGGCGCGCTCCGGTCAGATGGGCTTCAACCACCGCACCGAGGTGAACAAGAAGATCTTCAAGATCGGCAAGTCCTGCGAGACCGAGGAGGGCAGGTCCGACGAGTAGCAGCGCTGCCCCTGTTTTGTTCTCAAAGGGCCCACCGCCTCAGGTACAACGCCCAGACCAAGTCCGACCTGACGAAGAAGGACATCAACCCCATGGGCGGCTTCCCCCACTACGGTCTGGTGAAGAACGACTACCTCATGATCAAGGTTCGCTGCCTCCAGTGCGCCTTCCCGCTCTCTTGACAACAACCCGTTCAGGGCGGAGTCGTTGGCCCCGTGCGCCGCGCGGTCACCATGCGCAAGGTCACCGGCCGCTACCCCAGCTCCGACGCCAAGGCAACGGCCCCACCGCCTCCTTCTCCAGCCGGCAACGCCTCTCACGTGTCCCTTGACTCGTTTGCAGGAGCGCGTGGACCTCAAGTGGATCGATACCTCGTCCAAGATCGGCCCTGGTCGCTTCCAGACCGTGGAGGAGAAGGAGAAGTACTTCCCCGTCGTCAAGGCCACGCCCGCTACCAAGGCCGAGCCCAAGGCCGCTGCCAAGGCTGAGGAGAAGAAGTGAACGCAGCCACAGAGCCTCCTGTTTTTCGTCGTCGTTGTCGTCGTGTTTTGTGTGAGGGGCGGCGTAGATGACGACCCCCGCGGGCACCCTGGGCATGCCCATCAAGCTCCTGCACGAGTGCGAGGGCCAGATTGTCACCGTGGAGCTCAAGACGCACGAGGTGTACCGGTGAGCGCGCGCCCTTTTTTTGCCCAGCCACGGCGGCCCGCCGCGCCTCCACCACCCACGCAAGCCTCCAAGCAACGCCCGCCCGCATGCGACCAACCACGCTGCCCTCCACTCCCTTTGGTTGCTGGCCTCTCACTCGCCGGCCTGCCCCTTTGTGCCACCTCAGGGCGTACCTGGATGAGGTGGAAGACAACTGGAACATGCACGTGACCAACATTACGCGCACTGAGAAGGACGGTGCGGAAAAGTTCGAGCTGTGGCTTGTGGCCTGCGGGAGCTACCTCCTGAGTCGCCCAAGGCCCTGCGCAATGGGGGCCGTGCGAGCAATCGTTGTGTGTTCTTGTCGTCTGCTTGGCCCCCCGACTTTTCGCTCGGGAAGCTGGTTGTGGGGCTCACCACCCTCACCGCTCCAGGGCGCGTGACACACCTTGAACATGCGTACATTCGCGGCAGTCAGATTCGCTTTCTCATCATCCCGGACATGCTCAAGGTTGTCCATCCGTCCGCCCGTCTTGCAATCCAATCCGCCGCTCACTGCAACGCTGTAGAATGCGCCCATGTTTCGCAAGGCCCAAGGGGGTGCCCCGGACGGTTCGTTCGCCTCCACCTTCCCTCTCCACCTTCTGACTGCTCTCGCGCCTTGACAGCCAAGAAAGTTGCTGCGCCGGATGATCGTGGACGCGGTGGTCGTCGATGAAAGCCCTTGCCTGACTGTTGTAGTGCGCGTTTTTGCATTTGCGCCGGAGGGCCTCCGATGGAGCCTCCTGACTGCCCCAACAGACTGTTCGTGTCGTATCTGGAGAAGCTGCGTGCCAAGTGCGAGCGCAAGCGGGACGGGCGCTCGGTGGCGCTTTACGACAAGGCGCTGGAGAGCCTGCGCCGGTACCCGCTGCCGCTTCGCTCGGCCAAGGAGGCGCGCGCCCTCCGCGGCGTGGGTCCTCGTGTGGCTGCCGACCTGGAGATGTGCCTAGCGCGCTATGGTGAGCGCGCCTTTCCCTGCCGCGCTGCCCGCCCCAACCACGTCGCTGCCAGGCCGTCTGAACCAGGCCGGGGACAGCACGAAGCGCAAGGCAGAGGATGACGCGGTTGCACGCTCCAGCAAGGTCCGCAGTTCTGACGACGACGACGAAGATGATGACGACGCTCCCGAGCCCGCCAGCCCTCCCAAGCGCCACAAGCAGAGCAATGCTGCCGCCAAGCTGAGGGACACTGCATTAGCAGCCAGCAAGAGCAAGACCAGCGTCAACAACAACAACAACAACAACAACGCGGCGCCACAGCAGCGCAGCGTGGGCCTCGGCGACAAGGTTGTGCTGGTCATCGACCATCGCGAGCTGAAGAAGAAGCGCGGCCAGGCCCTGCGGCAGCTGCTTCAGGAGCTGGGCATCCCCATGCTGGAGAGGGCGCTCAACCTGACCGACATGATTTGGATCGTGCAGTGCGGCAACCGTGAGCTGGTTCTGAAGCACGGGTGAGCGCTGTGCGGTCTTCGCTGCTGCTGCTGCTGGTAACGCTGGCATCAGCGCCGAGAGAAAGACTGTGCACGATCTGTCCGAGTCCATCAAGGACGGCCGCTACTATGAGCAGAAGCAGCGCCTGAAGAGCTCAGGGCTGCGCAACGTCGTGTACCTCATCGAGGGCCCGCTGAGCGTCAAGCATGCAGCAGCATATGGGTGAGTCTTGTGCTGCCCCGACCGTGGATTGTGTGACTGTGTTGGCGGCAGCAAGCAACACGACTGGAACTACATGCTGCCAGTGCAGACGCTCGAGTCCGCCATCATGTCCACTGCGTAAGTTTGCGGCGTTGCTTTTGTCGCTGCCGGACCCAACAACCTCGCAAAAAGGTACGGCGCCAACGACTTCCTCGTGCAGCGCACAGCCTCCATCCAGGCCACCGCGCTGTGGCTGGCGCGCTACACGGCGCGGTTGCAGGAGCTTGTGGACGCGGGCCTGTCCAGCGAGCACCATTTCGAATACGATGTGCGCAGCTCGCTTCTTCTTCTGCCTTGCAGCGCTCACACTGGGTTGGCGTCAGTTGCAACGGTTCAACGTGCTGAACAAGAAGGACAGCAACCTCAGCATAGGCCAGATCTTTGCGCGGCAGCTCATGTGCATCTCTGGCGTGTCGAGCAAGAAGGCTGCCGGCATCGTGCAAGCATTTCCCACGCCGTGTGCACTGATGGACGCGTGAGTGAGGGCGCGTGGTGTCGGGCGACTCCACGCTGACTGTCGCGTGCAGCTACGACGATGTGGCTGGCGACGACAAGGCTGCCAAGCGGATGCTGGTGGATGTGAAGCTGCCTGGAGGTTTGGTGGGCCCGGCAGCATGACCGCGCCTCACACCCTGCAGGGAGCCGCAAGCTGGGGCCCGTGGTGGCTGCTGCAGTGGCCCGGACGTTCACGCGCGGCGCCGTCGAGTGAATGAGCGCGTTGCACTCATACAAAACCGCGGCCGACGATGGTGGTTGTCGTTCATTTGCCGCCGCCGGGGTTGATGCCCCAGTCGTCGCGAGACCGCCTCTTCTCCTTCTTGTCCTGAGGCTTGGCCGGCTGCTCCTCCACCTCGCTGCTTGCATCGCCCGCAGTGAGCACAGCAAGCCGCGCGCGGGCACGCATACCCAATCTGCGACAGATCCGGGGGCTTGCCAAACTTGACCGCTGAGCGCAGCACCAGTGAGGATGAGGGGGCCCTTGCACGCACACAAACAAAACAAAACAAAAGCACACACCCTTGGCTCGCGCCCGGCGTCCCGAATTGCGGCTGTTGGGGTCCACCTCGTCGTCGGACGCGCCTCCCTTGGGCGACGGCGGGCCTCCGCTCTTCGGTGGCGGCGCTGCTTCCCGCCCAACAAACACCAGTGAGCTTCCTGCTGCCCGCCCAGCGCTCAGCACCTTGCACGGCGGGCGTGATGCCCCCTTTGACGGGCGGCAGGAAGTTGGGGCGCGGCGGCCCGCCGCTGCCTCCGCCACGAGAGCCTGCCAGCGCGGCGCCCACAGGCTGCGACTTGAAGTCGATGAAGTTCAACGATTTGGCGCGGTTGCGGTAGATGGGTGCCTTGGTGGAGCCCGCGCCCTAGCACGCCAGTCAGTCGGCGGCGGCACCACAGGCACCGTGGTGGCCGCACCAGCTGCGCGCCCGGCTTGAGGTACTCCTTCATGAAGTCCATCTGCAGCGCCGCCTCGAACTTGGCCAGCTGGCCCGCGCTGGCGCCCCTGGCCTTGCCGCCGCCGCCGGGCGCGTCCTCGGGCAGCTGCGGGGCCTTGATGCTGGCACGCCTGTCCTCGCCCAGCCCGCCCATCACGTGGCGCAGTCGCGACAGTGCTGCCCGCCAACCCCACCGTCAGCGGCTGCAAGCCCAAGAGCCCCACAACCACCGACCCAGGATCTTGCCGCGCAGCCGCTCCACCTCCTCCTGCTCGTCCGCCGGCACCACCTCGTCCTGTTTGGGCAGGCAGATGGACATGATGTCCTCGGCCAGGCGCGACAGGTTCTCCATCACAAAGGGCAGCGAGTACGTCAGGCCGTCCATGAAGTTGGGCAGGTAGTAGGGGTGACCGACGTGCACCGTCTGCTTGTACTCGTAGCGGTCCTCGTGCATCAGCATGAACGCCGCCTTGTTGTTGTACATGTCGCAGTAGTTGGGCGCGCTGAACACCGTGATCAGGAGCGGGTGTTCGCGCTGCTTGAGGAAGCGATGCTCCTTGAAGCCGGCCTGGTTTGGGGCCGAGTCAGGGGGCCCAGCCACGCAAGCACACAACACGCGCACCTTTTGCACTTCATGCGCCCGAATCACAGACACCAAGTTCAGCTGCTCCAAGAACTCAATTATGGCGGAGTAGCCAAAGACCCAAGAACACCCTGCAAGCACGCCATGTCAAGGTCGCTGAGACCAAGGGGGGAGCGGGCTCACCGCGGTCAGGATTGGGCACGTAATCTACAGAATCCCATTCCAGCATCTCCTGCAGCAGGTCTGCAGTCAGTGTGCCATCCCCAACCGCCCGCCCGCCCACCAAACAGCACCTGAGGATTCAGGCCGTCTCCGGTTGCCTCGTCAATGGGGTCCGACCACAGCAAGTCGCACAGCAGGCCCTGCCACGCACGAGGTCAGCCCCCCCCGCCCGAGGCTGCCGTGACCGCCGCAGCTTACCTCTCCCGGAGGCTCCACAAATCTGTCAATCTCGTTGATCTGTGCCAGATCCAGCAGCTCCGGCGAGATGCCTCCGTGCACCAGCAGAAAGCGCCCAATGTCGTTCTCCACAAACGCCGCAATGGGCAGCACGTCGAACAGCTCCATGAACACGTAGTACACCTCCGAGTCGTACTTGCGCGCCACAAACGTGTCAGTCGCACCGCCAACCGCCAACCGCCAACCGCCCGTGCGCATACCTTGTGGCAGCACTCTTCCATAAAGTTGAAGTGGCTGGTCAGCAGACGGCACTCGTGGTTTCCGCGCAGCATGAAGATCTTGTCGGGGAAGTTGATCTTGAGCGCGCACAGGTACAGCACCACCTCGGTGCTGAACATGCCGCGGTCCACGTAGTCACCCAGGAAGATGAAGTGGTCCTTGCGCGGGTCGCCGGCCATCTCCACCAGGTTGAGCAGATCGTAGAACTGGCCGTGGATGTCGCCGCAGATGCGCAGCGGCAGCTTGTCCGACAGCACCACCATGTTCGGCTCCTCGCGGAACAGCTCCGCGGCTTGCGTGAGCAGGCGGATGGCGCAGTTGAGCGTGAGGCGGCCCTCCTCGCGCAGGTGCTTCTTGAGCAAGTCGTGGTCCGGCAGCTTGCCCAGCTTGGGGTACAGCTCCTCCTCCGTGAGCCGGAACCACTGCGGCGGCGGCACCTCCTTCTTGTGGCGCGTGCTGTTGATGAGCTTGCTGCGCTCCGCGTTGCTGAGCTGCGCTGCCTTGATCTCCGGGCCCACGTTGTGCGACAGCTTGCGGAACATGTCCGACACGGGGCTCGACGTGCTGATGGTCTTGCGCGCGGCGCGCTTGTCGCTCAGCCGCGAGGCGGGCTGCGCAGCGTCTGTGAGGCGAGGCAGCGGGCATCCGCGCGGCACCCATCTGCCCACAGCGCGCGCGCGCAGGCGAAGAGCACGCCAAAAAAAGCGCGCCGAGCGCCAGGGCAGGCTCGCGCGAGGCTTGGAGGTCCGCCGGCGTTGCGGCCAACCACGGTGAGACAAAAGAGAAGAACCGCGTACGTTTTTGGCGTCCATGGCTTGCAAGGTGCAACCAGCCCCCCTGGCAACCCAAGACGCTCGCTACGCCCGGCCCCCACTCGCCGCTGAAGTGCCGCCCCTCTGTCAGCGCAAAACCCGCTGGGCCGGTTGAGGGGCTGCCCACAACATGAAGAGCGACGCTGGGGACGAGGTGCTGCTGGAAGTGTTCCGTGTGCTGGGCTGGTGAGGTCGTGCCCTGGTGCAGCGACGTCAGCTCACTCCCCAAGCAAGCGCCGAGGCCAATGCCAAGACGGTGCGCGAGGTCACCTCGGCTGCACTGTACGAGGTGATGCGCGCTCGAGGCGTGCAACGACGAGAAGCCCGCGCCAACAAACCGCCCTTTTTCAGGTGTGCGTGCGTGGCCTGCGCACCATCAGCCCCGACGTGCTTCTCAACACCACGCTGCCACGCGCCAATGCCTCCAAAATCACCGCGCTGGAGCACCTGACCGCCGCTCTTGTCAGGTGCGCTTCTGCTGCAAGGACGTCGCGCCCGGCCTGATCCCTTGCCTCGCAGCGCGGGCTACCGCGGCGAGCTGTCGTACTCGGCCATCATGTATCCCAACGAGGGCGACACCAGAGCGCTCTTGCTTTGGCTCAACCAGAACATCAAGACGCAAGCGGCCGTTGCCGCGCCCACCAACCAGCTCAAGTCGGGCCAGGAGGTGCTGCGCCAGCGCATCGCGTCCGAGATGAAGCGGCAGGCCAGCAAGCCGTGGGCGCCTTCCTTCTTTCCCGGCACAACGGCGGCCGTGCTCTCGTCGCAGCGGGAACTGGACACGTTTCCCGTGCGCAGCGCGTATATCGAGGTTCGGAGCTGCAGCTCCTCCCCCTACCACGCATTGCTGACCTCATGCAAGGGGCCCATCAGCTCGCGGCACGCCAAGCAAATCGACTACATCACCCGCTACATGCCGTACGCCTGTGACCAAGCCCCCGGCCGCAGCGAGCGAGTGGCACCCAGCCTGTTGGAGGGCCACAGCACGGCCTTGGCTCGTCAACACCAGGCCGCTGGTACGGTGCTTCTGCGCGCGCGACTCGGCGTTCACCGCTGGTGCAGCGGACAAGCAGAGCGGCCAAGCAGCGCAGCGCAAGGCCCGCGTGGCCGCCGCCATGGCCGGCAAGCTGCGCGTGGGACTGGGCGAGGAGGTCGCGCGTCTTTTTGTGCGCCATATTCGTTCGCTGACCTGTTCTTCGTTGGCGCTGGCAGGCGGTGTCAGACGCGCTGCTGGCGGGCAAGCGGCTGCAGACACGCCGGGCCAGCGGGCTCACGTCACGCTTCACGCGCCAACGCAACCAGCTGGACCGCGCTGACGCCGTCAAAGTCAAGGTGGCCACCACCGAGGAGGACTTGAAGGTGCTTTGCTTGCTTGCTTGTGCGCGTGGTTGCTGCGTCTGATGTCCACAAAAGGCTGCCAACGAGCGCCAACTGGCCGAGCTGGAAGAGGAGCTGAAACGGCTGACAGCGGAGATTCAGGCGGCACAGGTTTGGCCCATTCTTTCCGATGATGAACGCCCCCGCTTCACACAGCCGCCCGCAAGGCCGCCATGGCGGACTTGGTTGCCAGCAAGCGTCAGGTGACGCGCGGCGTTGTTTTCTGGCTTCCATCAGTCTGACGCGCGCTCCACCAGCTGGATGCCGAGGCTGCTGAAGTGGCTCGTCAGAAGCAGGTGGTGGCGGCCGTGATTGCATGCGTGCACTCATCTCCGCCCAACAGGCCGTGGACAAGGAAGCGGCGGAGACGGAGATGCTGCGCCGGCTGATGCAAGATCCCGAGGGCAACCGCCTCAAGCTCATCCAGATCACGGAGGCCAACGCTGGTGCGCTGAGCTGCGTTGCTGTTGCGAGCACGCTGACGCCGCGGGGGGCTCGCAGGCAAACTGATGGAGGCCGGACAGAAGTGGGAGCCGCGTCGGCTGCAGCTGCTGGCGGCCTTTCGCGCAGAGCAGGACAAGTACGAGGAGCGCCGCAAGGCATCGGCTACACGCGTGGGCGCCATCGACGAGCTTCGGTCCAGGGCCAAAGAGCTGGCGGTGGAGGTGCAGGAGAAGGTGGCAGCGCTGTTCTCGCGTTCTTGGGGGGCCACTGCTCTGAGCGCGGTGGCACGCAGGACCAACTGTACCGGCAACTGCTGGAGCAGTGGAAGACCATGGAGAAGGGCAAGCTGCGCTCCATGCACACGGACAAGATCCTGGAGGGCCTGAACAACGTGAAGAAGCAGAACGCTGACATTGACAAGGTCCTGCTTGACACGCGCGACCTCAAGAAGGAGATCAACCAGATCACGGACGCCCTGTCACGCTCGTTTGCAGTGGTGGACGAGCTCATCTACCGAGATGCCAAGTGCGAAGCGTTTTTGTTTGTTTTTGGCCTGGCCTCACCGCCGCTGCCACTGCCGCGCAGGGTTGGCAAGCGCGCTTTTGTGCGCGCGTCTCAGTTCGCTGCTGCTTGCAGGAGGGCAAGGACGAGGCAGCCAAGACCGCGTACAAGCTGCTGGTGGCGATGAACGAGAAGTTCAACGGTGCGCTGCTTCGTGTGGAGCATTCTTGTGGCTCAACGGCCGTGGCAGACCTCACCGGATGCATGAGTGAGACGGTGGGAACGCGCAACGCCATTCTGGAGCTGGAACGCAAGATCACGGCCGTCAAGCTGCGCACAGACACGCTGGACCTGAATCAGGTGCGCTGCGGCGCAACTGGCGATTTGCACACTTCTTCTCATCGCAGCCAGGTTCGTGCCGACTTGGAAGCGCTGCGCGCCGAGAACACGCAGATGGCCGTGCGAGTCGCCGCACTGCCTCCGCTGGACAAGGCGGAATGAAAGAGGGGGGAACCTACGCTTTACTGGAAGGCACACCCTTGCTGCTGCTGTTGCTGCTGCTGCTGCTGCTGCTGCTGCTGCTGCTGCTGCTGCT
>CAZYYU010000087.1:0-6946 GCA_964651735.1 uncultured Gammaproteobacteria bacterium
CAAACAAACAAACAAACAAACAAACAAACAAACAAACAGCGCACAAAAGAGCAACCTGTCGCCCTGGCCCTCCTCGTCGTCATCATCGTCATCATCATCATCGTCGTCGTCGTCCTCGTCGTCGTCCTCATCGCTGGACACGACCATGGCCCCTACACAGAGGGACGGCGTTGTTGGAACGCCCCCAAAGAACAACCCCCACACAACGTTGTTGGAACGCCCCCCAAAGAACAACCCCACAACAACAACAACGAGCACGCACCCTCGGACCACTGGGGCATGGCTGCGGCCGACGCGTCGGCCCTGTGGCCCTGCGCCGCCGACAGCAGCTCCAGCTTGCCGCGCAACCGCAGCAAGCGCTGCGCGCAGCCCAGTTCAGCGCACGAAGCGACCCCACCCCACACCCCCCACCTTGAGGCTGGCAGAGCGCTGCTCGGCCAGGTGGCGCAGCGAGTCGAGCGTCAGCTGCGTGCCGTTGTTGCCGCCCGAAGAGGCCTGGATGGTGGCCCGGTGGCGCCGCAGCGTGTGCGTGATCCACGTCAGCGCTGCGCGGCGCTGTTGAGGCCCACACACGCCGACCGAACCCCCCAACCACCGCACCCGTGAGATCGTGGGGGCTGCCAGAGAGGCGCGCGGTGAGCGCCGCCAGCAACGCGGGCACCAGACGCGGGTCCAGCGCGTCCACGGCCGAGGGCCGGCCGCTCTCCAGCGTGGCGTCCAGCAGCTCCGCGTCGCCCGTGGCCAGCGCCTGGTGCAGCGCAGAGCCCGTGGCCTTGACGCGCACGCCGCCGCTGGCCAGCGCCGCCGCCGCCGCCGCCGCCCCGTTGCCGGCCACCGACGTCTGCACCGTGGCGCGCAGCTCCGGCGCCAGCCCGGGCACAAAGGCCGCGCCCCGACCGCCGGCGCCGGCGCCGAGCGCGGGCAGCGCCTCGCCCCTGGCCACGCGGCTGAAGCACACGCGGCCCGCGTGCAGCCGCGCCACCACCACGTCGTCGGTGCCGGGGCCCGCCCAGCACGCGTCCAGGCACGGGTGGTTGCCGCACTGCAAGCTCTGCTCGGGAGCCAGCGCCGCCGCCGCCGCTGCTGAGGCGGGAGAGTGCGAGGCCTTCTTGCGGCCGCTGCGGCTGGGCTCGACTTGCGGGGCGCTCAGCGAGTGCCACAGGAACACCTCGCTGCCGTCTGCAGCGAGCGGTGAGTCGGGGTCGCGTCGCAACGAGGCGGGGCGCAACCCTGAGCAATGGCCAGCAGCCGATCGTCGTCCTCGTGCAGGTGGAACCGCTGCAACGCTGCGGCGCCCGCCAGCAGCGCCGCGGGCCGGTCCAGCACGTCGTGGCGCCACACCGCCACCACGCGGTCGCCAGTGCCGCTGGCCACGACGCCCTTGTTGGCGTCCAGCAGCGTGATGGGCGCGGTGTGGCCGCCCTGTGGTCAAACAGACGACGTGAAGCGGCGCAAAAAACAACCAATGACGACGACGAGACCTTCCACTCGCGCAGCGTCTGCCCCGTCATGACCTGCAGCGGCAACATGAGGGGGGCCGCGCAACAACGCCAACAACGCGCACCTCCTTCAGCTGCACAACGCTGCTGCCGCCAACCACGCACTCGGCCTGATTCAGCACCGCCGACGACAGGAGCGGCGTGCCCTGACCCCACTGCGACACGCACTGGTTGCTCAGCTCCCACAGCTGCGCGCCTTGTGCGCCCACAACCAGCACGCGGTCCGCGGCCAGCCACTGGTCACGAGGCGCCTCCACCGTGAGGGCCAAGCAGAGGAAAGGCGAAAATCCCGTGCCTGCACGCTTGCAATGCGGGCCCCGGTTGGCTTTGTCTCCAACACCAGTTGAGCCTGGACCACGTCCCACACCAGCAACGCTCCGCTGGGGCCCGCATGAGCACGAGCACGAGCAGCACAACGCCGCCGCGTGCGAACCTGTCAGTGCCGAGCGCCAGCAGATTCGGCTTCTCGCGCGGCGCCCACGCCATGCACGTGTACTGCGACGCCAAGTGCCGGGGTTCCACGCACACGCACAACTGAGCCAATCGGTCAGCGCATGAGCCCACGGGTCCGGCCCCCAGCTCACCGTGACGCCCGTCTCGCAGGCCAGGATGCGCAGGCGCCCGTCGTCAAGCACGGCGAAGCGTGCACCGCCGGCCGCGAACGCGCAAACGGTGGCCATGGCGAGCGTTCAAGCGCGTGTGGCTTGCTTGGCACGCGATGTGAAGGGTCCGAGGCGGTGCGCGGCAACTCGTGTGGCTTGGCACGGCTGCAGCACTCGTGAGCGGGCCAGCTGGACCTAAACGGGCCATGCACGAGGCTGGCCTTCAACTCACCACCAGCACCACCAACAGCAGCAGCAGCAGCCACTGTCGACCCTCCTCCTTCTCGCCCGCGGCGGCCACAAAAAGTCAAACCGCGCCAAGAAGGAGGGCCATCAACAACATGGGCCTGTGCTGCAGCTGCGAGCCTCACCACGTATGGGAGGAGGCCAAGCGTGCCCTTTTGCCTGACCGCGCGACAACCAGGGCCACCACCACCACGGCCATGGCAAGCCTGCGCTTGGACCCCACTTGCTGGTGCTTCTAACGGCTGCTGCCAGGCCACCACGTGCGGCTTTTTTGCTTACAGCGCCCTTCTCCTCCGCTGCTGACGCGATGCCGCTGCAGCACGGTGACGACTGACCTGGGCTGGGGGCTGGCTTTCCACCGGAGCCGCCGCCGCGCTCTCCTTTTTTCGCCCACCAACTTCTCGTCGCGCCAGGCCACGGTGCGCTGGTGGGGGGTGCCGTGTGCTCGCCTCGTCATCACCGCTGCGCAGGCCACTCCTACCAGAGCACCCTGCACACCGCGCCCATCGTAGGTGCGGCCTGGGCACTGCTTTGACCGCTGCCCTGCTCAGCATCCCTTGCTGCAGTGCACGGACACGGCCACCACAGCCACCACCACGGCCACCACGGGCATCACCACGGCGGGCACCACGGCGGACACCACGGCGTGCGTCTCATCTCCTCGTTTTTTGTTTTCATCTCACTCCCCCGCCCCGCCCGCAGCACCACGGTGTACGTCTTGATGCGCTGGCTCTCCTTTCTCAACCACCCGGCCGGCGCAGCACCACTGGTAGAACACCACAACCCATGTACTTTATACACCCTCTTTCTTGGCTTGCAACACGCCCAGCTCCACCATCATCTCCAGCAAGTTGGCAGCCTCGCCGGCTGCATAGCGACTGACAACCTCCGCAAGGCCCAGACGCTGCTCCACGTCGTGCAGTGCGTACTCCAGCTTGGCGGGCAGCTGGCCAACAAATGACCAACACAAAAAACCCCCGACCACCTCGCTCACCGGCGGTGCAGACATGCGCGCCACCAGCACCCACAGCAGCACGAGCTTCTTCTGCAGCTCCTGCGTGGCATCCACGACGCGCGAGCGGGCACGCAACAGGCGCAGCCAGTCGGCGTCCGCGGGGGAAGCTGCCTGCTGCAGCAGAGCGCGCGCCACGTCGGCAGTCTGGTCGTGCGTGGTTGCAGGGCGCAGCTTGTCGAGGCGAGCGCGAACGACAGTGCGCAACGCGTTGCCATCCTGCGCACCAATCAAAAACACCGATCAAAGAGCGGCGCACCGCGCACCTCCAGCGCACGCAGCGCAGCGCTGACGCCGGCCAGCCTGGCGCAAACCACCTCCACAATGTGTTGCAGGTCCTCTTGCTGGTGGCGCGGCGTGAGCCCGATGGACGACGAGTTGACCTCCAGCACGTATTCGCGGCCGTCTGACGCCTGCAGCAAGTCCAGCCCTGCAACGGCCGCCGTGAATGCACACCGGCGGCAACGCGAAGGCGTGAGCCCACCCAGCAACTCCATGTCCAGCTCGCGGGCGCAGGCCTCCGCCCAGACGCGCCACCGCTCCTCCACCTGCCTCCGTCGTCAGCGCGACAAAGGGCATCACCGGGAAGCGCGTCCCTGCACGTCCTCTTCCGCGATGCTGGCCGAGCAGCGTCAGTCCACGCAGCACCACCACCACCACCGCCCTCATCATCACCCGATGCCCTCGTTGGCCTTCCACACCGAGGCCGTGGCCGCCGTGGCCGTCTTGAACCTGCGGATTGCTCGCACATGCGGGCCAATCTGCGGGCTTCGGTGAAGAGCTTTGCCTGCAACGGCGTGGCACCTTCTGGATGCGCACATCGCCCACCCAGTCAATCTGCGGTCGTGTCAAGAAGATGCATCACACAAACGTCGCGACACGGCACCATGGGCTCAGACGTGAAGCCCGTCTCGACCATGCCTTGTGCGCGGTCGAGTGTGAGCCACGGCGGCTTCCCCCCCCACACAGAACGCACCCAGCAACGAGAGCGTGTCGTTCCACTGGCCCTGGTCCATCACGCGGGCCTTGCCCACGCCCTGCCACAAACGCATGTGACCACGGACAGAGTGCAACAAGCACCCTTGCCTGGCTCGCGGATCCTGCGCGAGGCTTCAGCTGCAACAAGCACGGACAAGTCTCCAACCGAGCTTGACCACCACGGGAAACGCGTCAACAAACGTGGCAGCTGACGGGTCAGTGTAGTACGTCTGGGGGCTCCCCCGTGTGAGGTCACGGACGAGGCCAGCATTCAGCGCGCTACCATGGCAATGAGCGGGAAGGACGGGCACGCGCGCCGCACTGCGCGCAGGCGGCCGTACAGCAGCTCCTGCCAGCACAGACCGTGAGCATGAAAGGCACATGCCATCACATGCATGGCACCTTGTCCACGCTCCACGCAAACGATTCCAGTGAGTTGATGCAGGGAATGCCCGCGTGCATGAAGGCGTTCATCACAGCTCGGTGGTCATGCTGCGGAGAGCCCACCACAAAGCTGTGCGGCCCGCTCGTCAGCGAGCAGCAGACGCAAGTGCCGGCCGTGCCTGCGAAGCAACACTGCGTCCGGCGTGAAGGAGCGAGCCTGCTCCTGTCCGGGAAGCGGCGAGAAACGCTGCGGCCTAATGCGCACAACGCACTGATCCGGGTACGAGCTGACGGAGACGTCCTGCCACGGCGCTTGCTCGACTTGCACCAGCCGCCCGTCCACACGCAAGCCACGCAGCAGCTCGTAGTAGTTCTCCCTGCTCGAGCATACCACGAACAGCCTCAGCGGCCGACGTTCCTCGCGAGTCTCCATGTGCGCGGCCCTTGAAACGGCGCCAAAAGGTTAGAGGGTCAATGAAGAGAGGCAGGAGCCCCGTCGCGACACTGGAGACTGCCGTGCGTGCGCTGCATGGCGAGCTGCAGGCTCTGGGGACGGAGGAGCGCCGCCTTGTATGATGCGGGTGCGCGAGGCCGCAGCGTTGCTGACCGTGCGTCCAGTGGGACCGCCAGTACCTCCGCATGGACACCATCAGTGGGCTGCAGGGCGTGGGCAACTTGGGCGTCACGTCCCCGCACGTTGCCAGCGTCGCCAAGCGCTGGGCCAAGGAACACCTCAGCACCGCGGAGGACGTGGCCTCTGCCTCGGCGCTGCTATGGAGCGGGCTGCCTGATCCCGTGTACGACCTTCGCCTGGCCTGCGTGAAGATCTTGCGGCAGTTCGCAAAGCGACTTCCTGCAGCCTTCTTGGTGGTGCGTTGCGGCCCTCGCTTGCCCTTGGCTTGACCTGTGTGCAGTCTGTGGAAGCGTTTCTGGACACGGCGCACACTTGGGCGCTGGTTGACGAGCTGGCCATGCATGTGGCGAGCGAGCTGGTGGCAAAGCAGCCAGACCCCGTGGCGGTGCTGGAGCGCTGGGGTGCGGTGCCGTTGCGGCTGGCTGCGACACTCACGCGAGGTGCAGCGACGCATGACAACTTCTGGCTGCGACGCAGCTGCCTGCTTGCGCTCAGTCCCCCCATCAAAGCCGGCCAGGTCTGCTTGCTCTTGTTGGGAGGGAAGGTGTGCTCAGCAGGAAACAACAGGGCGACTTTGCGCTGTTTGCGCGCTTCGCTGAGACCATGCTGGACGAGAAGGTGGAGGGCGCTGTTGGAGGATGAGGGGCTGCTCAGCTGCAACAGGAGTTCTTCATTCGCAAGGCCATCGGGTGGGTGCTGCGGGACGCATCGCGCAAGCGGCCTGCTCTGGTACGTGTGATGGTGCTTGTGTGCACCGCTTTGTGTCGACGTGCAACAGGTCAGCGAGTGGTGCCAGCAGCACGCGCCGCGCCTCAGCACCGTCACGGCCAGGGAAGCGGTCAAGGCAAGCGCTGTGTGTGTGCGTGCACTCGAGTCGCTGAGCTTGTTTTGCAAGTACTTGCCCGCCAAGGACGCAGCTCTCATCAACACGCTCCGAAAGCAATGATGAACAACAGTTTTTTTGACGGAACACGGGATTCATTGCGCAGGCGCCATGCAAGTGTCAGGCAGCATTGTCCCGCCACTGCCAGTGTTTCCTCTTCAATCGACGGTGTGAGCGAGACACGGAGAGCGCCATCAAGGCACTCACCAGAAACGCGGCTCATTTGGCTCCGCGTTGTGTGGTGGAGCGCCCGCTCTCGTTTGCGCCTTGCTGATGCTGAAGAACAAGGAAAGACGTGAAGAGCACTGCAAAGAAGCCAAGTTCGGAAGAAACCTGCTCCATCATCTGGGCGCGCATCTCCAGGCGCTGTCTGTGCACCTGCACGGCAAGATAAACGCGCACGCAAGCAAGGGCACCCACCCACACACACACCACGGGTGGAGCCCACAGCTCCCGCTGCGCTTCCTGCATGCGTGCCATGCTCCGGCTCGTGTAGGGCGGGATGCGCATGCCGTACCTGGGCGGTGTGTTGGTTCGGTTCACCTTGGAAGGACAGGTGATGCACTCAACTGATGCAGCAGGAACGTGGCCATGTCGTCCACTGACACTTGGTTGGAGCCGCGGTGCCCTGCATGCGAGTGAGCCAGCCTCCTCGGGGGAGGGATGGAAGCACTCCTTACGGGCCAGGTCCACGCTGGCTTGCAAGGC
>CAZYYU010000087.1:7046-11541 GCA_964651735.1 uncultured Gammaproteobacteria bacterium
AGCAAAGCAGCGGGGCCCGCAACCTCGGCAAAGTCAAGGGCCATCAGCTGCAGCACCTTCTCCACTGCTGGCTCGAGGCGCAGGCTGGGGTCCAGGCGACGCTCCACGCGGTCCTTTGCCCCGTGTCAAGCCGCGCAAAACGGACGGCGCCGCGGCCGCTCGCACCTGCAGCACCCCGTCCAGCACCACCTGCGGCGGCAGGGGCTGTTGCTCGTCCATGGTGAGGGCACAACTGCACGTCCAAACGCGCTAAACGGTGCGCCCCAACTCCTCCCACTTGCAGCGGGGCCTCAGATGCAGCCAGCCCTCTCTGTTGCCGGGCTTCGCAGTTTTTTCCGCCCACCTCAACGCCGTTTCAAAGGGGCTCCGCTTGTGCATCATGGTGGGCAGCTGGCTGCTGGACGCGGAGTGGCGCAGTCTGGAGGCGCCGCCTCCGTTTTGTTTGCGTCGGGGCGCTTGCGGGCTCGCGTGTGGCGTGGTGGGCGGTGCGGGCGGGTCCCGCGGGGGCCCGAGCATGGTTGCTGTGCGTGGCGGGTCCGGCGCAGCGCGTGAGAGGCCGCGCGCGTCCTTTTTTCTCTCGCGGCTGCTCTTCTGCCTCGCGGGAGCGCGGTTGGCTCACGCGCCACGCTGTGCAGGCGACCAAGGAGGGCGACAATGACAACGAGCCGATCGGTACAGCCTGCGGCGTGCGGCGTGGTGGCGGCCTCTTGACTGGTGCTGGCCACGCGCAGTGCTGGCCCGCGTGACCGACATCCTGGGCCGCACCGGCAGCCGTGGAGGCGTCACCCAGGTGCGTGCGTGTGACGGTGCGCTTTTTGTGTGCGCGCTGACCGCTGCGCTGCGCTGCGCAGGTCCGGGTGGAGTTCCTGGACCCCAGCCACAGGTCCATCATCAGGTGAGCAGGGCAGCCTCACCTCGTGGCCCGCCTCTGACTGGCCGTTGGGCTGCAGGAACGTCAAGGTTCGCGCGTGCTCGTGCTCGCTGCTGCGCCCGCACACACAGCTCGCAACAGGGCCCCGTACGTGAGGGCGATGTGTTGACGCTGTTGGAGTCGGAGCGCGAGGCTCGCCGCTTGCGCTGAAAGTACTACAAAAAAAACTATTGTGCCCGCCTGTTGTGTTCTTATTTCTTGGCCTCTTCCTCGTCCTTTGTAAATGCGCGCGTCAACAAGGGGGCAACAAGAAGCAAGAAGTGCTCCAAACCGTGCTGAAGAAGCCCATGAAGCCAGAGAACTCCTGGCCCTGCAGAGAGCGTTGAACGGCAAGCGCCGCGCAGAACTAGGCGCACCTCCACTTCGGCCGTGATGCGCAGCCCGCCCTTGGAGAAGATGCTGCTGAACTCGTTCCGGTCGATGTAGCTGCACAGCGTTTGAGCGCACGCAAAAGCACACAGCGACAAGAGGCCCAACCCGTTGCCGTCCTGGTCCATCTGCTCGAAGATCTGCTTGCTGACCTGGGGAGCCACGCGTGAGAGCGCTGCAACGGCGTTGAAGCTGTTACCTGCACGGCCAGACCCTGAGCCAGCTCCTCGGCCAGCTCGTGCAGCTCCGCCTTGGTCAGCGTCTCGGCCTGGCTCGATGCAGCAGCTCAGCAAGAGTGCGTGTGGCAAGCAAGGCAAAGCGTGCCTTGGGATTCTTGCGCAGCAAGATCAAGCAGGCGCTGCGGCGGGTGCGCGTTGGTGACCCAGAGCACAGCTGCAAAGCCACACGCACCTGCGGTAGCATTTCTGAAAGCAGGCCTGGAGCTCGCCCTGGGGGTGGCGCGAAGCGTGAACGCAAACCGGGCACGCCTCATAGGTGCACGTGCCTGGTCCAGCTTGCCGTCGCCGTTGGTGTCCCACCTGCCGTGCGTGAACAGGGCATGCAACACCGAGCACGCAGAGCAGCGCACAGCTTGAACATCAGGTCCATGCGCTGCCGTCCAAACGAGAAGTGAGCGGGCAAACAAGCGTCTGTGCTTCGCCCCAACCTGCTCCGGCGTGCCTCTGCACGTGAGAGACAGCCCTGAAAGCAGCTCGCCCTTGTCGATGGTGCCTGTAGCGAATGAGTCGCGATTGCTGCACACACAAAGAGCCGCACCATCGCCGTTGGCGTCGACCACGTCAAACAAGTCGTCTGCAAAGGGGTCTGGCGACGGCGCGCAGTCAGCCAGAGACGCTTGACAGGGTCACGCATGCTGCACGAACCGCTGCCAAGGTGTTTCTTCAGCCCGGCCTTGATCAAGGAATCAGCGTGCGGGCGACGGCCCCTAAGGGTCTGCGCACCTCCTCCAGGCGCTCGAGCACGCTGGACACAAGTCAGCACACCCAAACCGAGGCGGGCCCCTCGCACCGCTTCCACGCCGGTCGATCCAGCACGCCCTGCTCGTTGCACTCCTTGTCGAAGGCTGCGATGAGCACCTTGAGCTCCACCTTGTTGAACTGCGTCTTCTCCTGGTACGCGGCCAGGTCCTTGCGCGTCACGCTGGGCTTGGTCTTGGCCTGGAGCCGCGCTCAGCAGGCCGCAAACAAAACGGCGCCTCGGTCGCCGCCGCAACAAGAGCGCCATGGAGCGCCGACACTGCGCCATCGAACCTGGCCCATCTCTGCGGCCGCTGCACGCGCGCTGCAAACAACAAATCCAATGCGGCTGACGCTCCCTTGCTTTGCCTGCAGACTCGCGGGTCCGTGCCCCTCCTCCCAACGCCGAGCGATTGCGTTGCGGCGGGCCGCCAAACAAAAAACCCACTCGGCGCCAGGCAGGAGGGGTTGTTCGACGGCCCCTGGGCGGGCGCGCAGGAGTCCGTTTGCTGGCCGCCGCCGTCCGTTTTTGCAGGGCTTGCGGCGTCTTTTGCGCCTCTTTTGCGCCAACAGCCGCGCGCCATGTCCGGCGAGGGTACGGCCAGGCGCTTCCACCTTGGCGCCGTCGCGCGTGTGCTCACCCAAATCAACGCTTCCTTCCCGCGACGAAACAGTCATGTGCCGCCGTTGCGGGGTGCGCAACTGGGCCACGGCGGAGTACTGCAGCAACTGCGGCGAAAGGGCATCGGCACCCAGCGACAGCAGCCTGTCGCTGGACTTCAAGGACAGCCATGGCGAGAACGTGGGGCGCGTCACGCTGGGCTCGCCTGGTGCGCCGGGCCCTGTGGCTGGGCTGTGGTCGCTCATTGCGTGCTTGTGCAGCCTCCGCCTCGTCCAAGCTGCAGAGCGTCAGCACGGAGAACAAGGTTTCGCGGCGCGTGCGGGATGGGCCTTGCACCTCGCGTCCACCTGACCCGCTCCGCAAAAGGAGCTGATCGCGTTCGTGAAGCAGTTCGTGCCTGACGCGCCGGACGCCATCGCCGACTACTCTGACGGCATCGCTGTGTGCAAACTCATCAGCGAGGTGGCGCACGACAAGGGCGTGCAGTGCAGCAAGTACAACGCGCGGCCCAAGATGGCGCTGCAGAAGGTGCGTGCGTGCGCGCGTGTGCGTGGTGGCTTGACGCTCGCGCAGCTGAACAACGTGCACTTGGCGGTGACCACGATGGAGGCGCTGGGCATCGTCACGGCAGGCATCAACACCAAGGACGTCGTGGACGGCAACGAGAAGCAGATTATGAGCATCATCCGGCTGCTGCACTCGTATTCGAAGAAGGTTGGCGGCGCTCTTGGTGGGAAGATGTGTCTCATCACAAAGCAACAGGTGGGCACCGCGCCCAGGAAGACGGGCTCTGGCGCGATGCAGCTCGCGTCACCGGGTACGCAGCTGCCAACAACGGGGGAAGGGGGGCCTCACGCTGTGCGCAGTGCCTGCGTCTCCTTCGCCGCCGTCACCGCCCACACCCTCCACCTCGCTGCCACTGGCCCCGCCTGTTGCCAGGTGCGTCCACACGTTTGTCGGTGCAAGTGCGGTTGCAGTCTCACAAAAGGTCTCTTCACAGCCGCAACGCGAGCAACGGCAGCCCGCGCAACAGCGTGAACCTGAGCGAGCTCGACAAGGCCAAGCAGCCCAGCCCGGGGCACAGCCCGCGTCGCGAGTCCCCGCGACGGGCGCCCGGCGGTGAGGCCTTCGTTGCTTGTCCCCAACACGCTCACTCGCGCGCGCGCGCTCTCAATCAAGCGGTGCTGCCGTACTTGCCGCCGCTCAAGGTAGCGCGGGTTTCCACGGGGTTGGGTTGGTTTGGTCATGGGTTCTGGGCAGGATCTGGAGCAGGAGAGCGCGGCGCACGAGCAGGCGCTGCGCGAGTTGAACGCCAAGATTGAGGCCATGAACGCGCAGCTGGAGGACTTGTCCAAGCTGGTGGGTTTCGTTTGCTTTCCGTGGCTGCGATGTGGAACCAACAACTTGTTCAGGACACGTCTGGAACGGTGGCAGCGCCAGCAGCAGGGCCGTCTGCGCTGCCCACGCTGTCGCTCAACGGCGGGCCCGGCGTGCCCGTGGCGGCGCAGCCCACCTCCACCAGCCCCCGAGCAGGGTGAGGCTGTGTGTGTATGCGCGTGCGCGTGGTTGCGCGTTTTTGATTGCTTGGGCTAAACC
>CAZYYU010000088.1:0-11497 GCA_964651735.1 uncultured Gammaproteobacteria bacterium
CACACACCCACACACACACACACACACACACACACACACACACACACACCCCCTATGCGGTGGCGTCAGCGCACAGCCAAGCACCATTGCGGACCAGCCACGCACTTGACAATCGCCATGTTCAGCTTGTCCTCTGCGCGCCACGCCGCAAACTGCTTGACAATGCGCATCTGCTCGCGTGTCTCCTCATCCTGCTCTCCAGGCTCCTGCTTGTCGCCTTCCGCCTCCACCGGCTCGTCACTGGGCGGCGGAGGCGGGTGGTACGCATTCAGGGCGCTGCGGAGCCGCGCGGGTAGCCCCTCGCCCATCAGAGGCTCGTTCCGACAGGTCCTCCAGTCCTCCACTGTGGCCTGCAGTCAAGGAGGGCCGCGGCGCGGACGCAGAGCGCGCACAGGAGTGAATGCCGTTGCGCTCCAAGCAAGCCACGGCGGCGTCGCGCTGCGCTGGCGTCAGCTTGACCTCTTCCAGGCCGGCCACGATGCGCGCGATGGGCGACTGCTCGTCCGGCGCATCCTGCTTGTCCATGGCACCCTCCCAAAATAAGCCTGTTCAATAATTCACAGTCTGCTGACCCTTCTCGTTGCGGTGCAGCCAGGAAAAGTCCAACGGGAAGATGTCTTGCAAGCAGCCGTCAAGCCACGCCACATACTGCAGGACACGGCCTCACCAGGAGGGAACGGAATGTCGTAGGTCTCGCATTCCTCAACCACGGCCTCCTTCTCGGCGTCCACGTCGACAGGTTTCTGGCACACGGAGATGAGGCCTCCAGGCGGCGGCGCGCAGGCGCCATCACCTGGCACACGCAGCACGCGCGCTTGATCAACGCACACGTGTGGCAGAACACCTCCTCCTCGTTGGCAATGTTATAGCGCCCGCAGTCACAGCGGTCTGCAAGAGCAGCACAAGAATCAGCAGCGTCAGCAGCACCAAAAAAAGAGACAGAAGCGGAACCGTTGGTTGCCGAGCCGAGCTTGATCTCCACAAAGTGGTCCTCGCAATACCTAGGGGCATTCAGCTCAAGTTGCGCCGCAGCAGCAGCAGCAGCAGCCGAACCTTCGGATGCCTCCTGGCAAGCAAGAGTGAGCCGCAGGCACGATTTTTGGCAAGCGTCCACAACGCACGCGGCCAGTGGATCTGCACTTTGAGCTCCACGCTCTCCCCGGCCTTGAACACCTGCCAAGCGTTTCCCTACCAGTCAGGCGGCTCCTCAACCCTCAGGCCCAGCGACCTCGGGTCCGTTCTTCTTCAGCGGCCGCGTCTCTGGCGCGCCAGGTTGAGCAGTGATGCAAGGCGTCATGCCGCACCGCAACCTTGCAGGGGACGGATCTCGTACAGCACCCGGATGCGGCCCACTTCCTTTTCCACGGCCTCGTACACCTTGCGCAAGGGCGCAATCAGGCCACGTACCACGCAGAAAGGGCTGACTCTTGACTGCCGCACCTGCGTGGCACCCACGGTCGCGCCCTTGACCTCGAAGTTGCCCTGTTTCGTGCGCTTTTTGTGACCGGCGGCGAGAGCTGCACAGAGGCCCGCCCACCTCCTTGTCCTTGTTGCCCACACGGAACCACTGCAAGCGGCGCCAAGCGTTGAGCACGCGTTGCGCACGCAGCAAAAAGCGCACAGGGTTCTCCACGCGGAAGTGGAACTTGACGCTCATGCTTGGACCCTGCTTGCTTGCTTGTTGGTTGGACTGCACGTCAAGGGACCCCTCCCCCTACCCTCGAGTTGTTCATTCGTCCGAGTCCAGCAAGTCCAAGCGCACGTGCGATGCTCCAGGCCACAGCTGCCAGCACGGGGGGTAAGGAGGAAGGCTGAGCATGGTTGCACGACGCAACCTTCTCGAGCAGCACGTTCAGCTCGGACGGCACTGTGCTCGTGAACACGGAGCACTTGCAAAAGCCCGGCGCGGACTGCAGCAAGTCTTCCAGTTGAGCCTGATACCCCATGTCAATGAGGCGATCCGCTTCGTCCAGCACAACGTGGCGCAGGGCAGCCAGATCCAACATGCGTCGATGCACCATGTCCACGACGCGGCCGGGCGTGCTGCCGTGTAGTGAGCAGGCAGGCACGGCAAACGAAGGCTTCGGCACCCCACAATAATGTGCGGCTTGGTTTCCAGCGCTTGCACGGTGATACGGACGGGAACACCGCCAATCAGGCCCGCCACTGACACGCCCATGTCCCGGCCTAGCAAGCCCAGGATGTGCTCAAGCTGCACGACCAGCTCGCGCGTGGGGAGCAGCAACAGAAACTGGCAGCAGCGGGCGCTCACGTCGACTTGTTGCATGAACGGAACGCCGTACGCTGCTGTGCATGCGGTGAACATCAAGGACGCTGGGCTTCGTACGTACCAACGCGGTTGTTCCCAAATCGAGTGCATGCCACAAAGGCGCATCCGAGGGACATGGGCACAATCACTTGCTGCTGAACGGGCGTGGGTTTGTCCAGGCCGTATGCATGCACGTTGCGGAGCAGTTGGGGATGCAGCTGCATGTCCTCAAACGACGCGTAGCAGGGCAGGTGGTGCACGGTGCCGCCTGACGGGCACGCAGTCAGCAAAACGGCGGAGGGCCGGCGGGAGAGGGCACCTGCTCGTCGGCTCGCAGTGCAGGGCCCGTTGGCATGGTCGTTCCTCTCGCAGCCTGCGGCGTAGCGCACAAGCTGGGGGGCAGGCCGTTCCAGCACCGACGCCAGGCACGTGCTGTCGGGGGATGCGACGGCGTGAGCTGAATCGCCGCGCTCGCAAAAGCAGCCCACCTAAAGGCCCAGTCGCAGCAGAAGGGCCTTCGTGCAGCTGCGACCCACACTTCAGGCCGCCTTGAGGCAGCGTTCCAGCGTCGGTTCACGCGACTGCAGGCCACGACGTCGCGCGCTGCACAGGGGCCGCTGAGGACCAAACACGCCAGGCGGGAGCTGGCCGCACCTGCTAGGCATCGCAATAGCAGCACAATCACATCCAAGGGCAGGTCCATTGCACCCTCTGTGTTGTTTTCATTTCCGCGCGAAAAGTTCGTGCCTGCCGCGAAGCAATCAGGTCACGTGGAGCAGCAGCAGCAATAGCAAACAACATGTCGTGCCTGAGGTCGCGTAGCAGCGGGTACCGCTCCCGTGCTGCTTTGAGAGCTTGCATCGTCAAGGGCATCACGTGCGAGCAGCCGCTCTGGGCGTCCATCTGCAGCACAATGTCGCCGCTGGGCGATGCAACGGTGGACTGGCCCAGAAAAACCTCGTCGATCTTGCCCTCATCGACGCCGCAGCGATTGGCATACACGACGTAGAGGTTGTTCTCCACAGCGCGCGTGGGCAGCACGCGGTCCGTCAGCACTGTCAGCTCACTTCCAGGGTCTCGTGAGACCCTCCCCCTCACGGCAAACAGGTGCATGCTCACTCCTTGGGCGCACAAACTGCAGTAGGGCTTTGTTGCGTGAGCGGGTCGCGTCAGGCTGCGCCACTGCAAACGCCTCACCACAGCACCACGTCTACGCCCAGCAGGCCCAGATGCCGCACCATCTCGGCAAACTCCACCTCGTAGCAGATGATGGCGGCCACAGTGAAGTCGCCCAGCTTGCACACTGGGGGCAGCTTGCAGCCGGGCTCAAAGTGCTCGCGCTACGAGAGACCGCGTGAGGCAAGGCGTGCGTCCCCACAGACGAGCGACCAGTCACCTCAAAAGGACCCCACAAGTGCGTCTTGGTGTGGCGCAGCAGTACATGGCCCTGACCGTCCACCACCAGCACCTGGTTGAGAAAGGGAGCTGACGCGCCATCCTCGCTGCGCACTGCAAGCCCCAGACAGGCTGCCACGCCGTGGCGGGCCACCACGCGGCACACGTCCTCAGGACCCGCGGCGTCCGCACCAAACGCCCCGTGCTGAGCGAAGTAGCCGCCCAGGAAGAGCTCCGGAAAAACGACCAGGTCAGCGTGCCCACTGTGGCGCTGCAGCACCTCGTCCAGTGTGCGCAGGTTGGCAGCAGCATCCGTGCCCGCGCCTTGGTAGACGGCAAGACGCAGCATGACCCTTCAATGCGACGCAGTTTCAGCGAGGACAACGTCACAGCCAGGTGGGTCCGATTGGCGTTTCGCACGCGCGGGGGCCTGATGCTGCTGAGGTGCACGCGGAGCAACATGCAGCAAGCGCGCGCACACACCTTGGACTGTCGCCGGCGGCCCTGCTTGGCTGGCGGGCGCTGGTTCGGCGCTGGCTGCTGCGGCAGTGGCGGAGGCACAGGCTGAGGCAGTCGCCACACGTACACGGACCCAAGGTTGACGTCGAAGCCAGGGCCCTTGATCTGCTTGGGGCCGTCGCTACACAAGGTCACAGCAACAAAGAACGCACGGCGATCCGAACCTGCGACTATCAATCTCGTACCAACGGCCTTCGCACAGGCGCTCCAGCCACACATGCTCCTCGTCGAACACGAAGCGCGCCACCAGCTGATCCTCTGCGTGGCCCCCATCCAGCTCGGGAAGGGGTCTGGCAGCCGTCAGTGGAAGCACACCACGCACCAGTGCACATACCCTGCAGGGAGCCGGACCAGGGTGCGATGGAAGGGCTGCTGCTCCACAATGAATGAGAGCAGACATGTCATCACATCCCCGCTGCGGGGCGGTCAGCAGTGTGACACGGCAGAGCGGCACACGCACTCGGGCTCTGGTCGGTGCACAAAGTACATCCACTCTGCGCTGTTGGCGACTGTGCAGCAGCGGTCAGCCGCAAAGGACGGTCCCACGCGCGCACGGACCCTTGTACAGGGCGTCAAAGCGCTGCGCAAGCCGCAGGAAGGCTGTCTGCGACAGCTTGGCACGACCGTAGAAGGCGTTGAGTGCGTGGCGGCGGCACGATGACGTGTGGTTATGCTGCTTCTCCTGGCAGTGCGCTGAGCAGCGGCATCAGCCCAGAGGTGCCCTCTCGCACCCAGTACACGCCGCGGTGCTTCCTCGGTCGCACGTCCATTCGCGTCACATGCGGGGCCGGCCCTTGTCGCAAAAACAAAAAGTGCGTGACTCAGGGCCAGCCTGCGGTGATGGCGTTGCGGTGGGCAGCGGTGCTGGTGCTAGCGCTGCTGGGACCCGCATGCAGCGAGGAACTGGTGCGTGGCAGCACCCCAGGACGGGCGCGCGTTTTTCTGACCGGGCGCAGCGCGGCGTGGCTGTGGGCCGGGACACCATCGTGTGGACGGCGTGGGGCGGCATCGGCGGGGCGGCTGTGCTGGACGAGCGGGCCCGCGTGGCGCTGTACGTGGTGCCGCAGGAGGGCGCACTTTGGGCGACGGTGCCGCTGCTGCGTTCCCTGAACCAGGCCGTGCCGTGCTGCACGCAGCAGCGCCTTCGCGAAGGACGGTGTTCTGCGCTGGCGCAGCGTGTGTCAGCAATGGGGCCGGGCTCGCGCAACGTGAGCAGCGCCTTGGCAGGGCCGGCGGTGCTAGCGCTGGCCAACTGCGAGGTGATGCTGCAAGCTTTTGCAGCGCTGAGCCCTCAACGCAGACAGGCGGACGCACAGCAGCAGGTTTCGCGACTGCGTGTGCACCCTCGGCCGGCCTCTTGGGGTTGCGCTCGCGATGTGTGCTCAGCTCCCTTCTCAGCGACAAGCGCAGGCTTCCTCTGCGGTGCGGTGAGGTGCCCTCTCTCCTTCTGCCACTCACGCCGCAGCAGGCTACTGGTTCTCAGGGCTGGTTGCGCACATTGTCTGCGCACTCTTGCTGATCGCTGCAACGGGCTTGTTCTTCTTCTTCTGCGTGCTGCACTTCCGGTCAGGCAGTGCGCGGCCTGAGGCAAAGGCTTGCGCTCACACACATGAGGAGCACAGGTCGCTTGCGCTGCTGCACCTTGTGTGTGCGGTGTTGCTGCTGCTGGCACTGGGCCAGAACCACATGTGGCTGGCGCTGCTGTACACGGCCAACTCGTCCGGCGGCTCGCCCAGTCTTGTGTGCGTCTGAGACGGTCCCTCTGTGGTCGCGCTCAGACACTGCTCTTAGGCTCGCAGTGGTTGCCGTGCTGCTCTCTTGCTTCACCGGGTCTGTGGGTTGGTGATGCGGTGCTGCGCGTTCTGAACGCGATGGCAACAGGCTGGCGGTGCGGCTGTCGGCGTTGCTGATGTGTGGCGGGGGCTACCGAGGGCTCGTGGGTCTGCGCATGCCAGACTGGAAGCGGCGCGTGGCCATTGCCGCGTGCTACGCAGTGCTCGGCGCTCTCACGGACCTTGCCATGGTGAGTGTGGATGCCCGTCGCCGCCGTCCCGTTGACGCAAAGAGCGCAGGTGCTGGAGTGGCCTCAGCTGGTGGCGTGCTTGACGTGGCTTGGCTGCCTGGGCTTGCACTGCTGGCTGTTCGTGGTGCTGCTGTCGACAGACGCCGACGTGCTGGCGGGTGACGGGCGTTGTTGCGCAGGGCCGCTGACTGGCTGACTCTGGTGCAAGGGCGGCGGCGGCAGCTGTGCTTGGCGCTGTGCGTGTCGTACTCCGCGGTCTGGCTGGGCCAGTTCTTTGCGCTGTGGGCGCCCTTCTCCACTGCAGCGTGGGCCTCCAACTGTGCGTTGGCGCTGGCAGTGGCTGCGACGGCAATGCTGTGCCTGCCGCACAGCACGCCCAAGCAGCGCCACAACGGGGACCTCATACCCGGCGCACCCGTCGAGCACCCCGCGGCGGACGTGGCTCTGGCCCCCAAGAAGCTCTTCAAGGCCATCTCCACCGCCAAGGCAGCGCCCCCTGCTGCAGTTGCTCTTGCCGCCCCTGTTGCCGTTGCTCCTGCTGCCGCCGCTGCCGCCAAGGCAGACGATGCAGCTGCAGCGCGTCCCGTGCACGTAGCGCTAGGCGCGGTCAAGAGCGAGCCGCAACCCACACGACGGGTGTCGGTGAAGGATCTGGCCAAGGCGATCAATGACGGCACGGGATAGCCGCGCAAATGCAAAGCCGGTTTTTTGACGAGCGGGTGGGCCGGGCACCTGGTGGACTCCGCGGGCCCGCTATCATGAGCATACGCGGATCCAAGGACCGCGTGGACTGGATTGACGGCCCCACCTGCGCTGCGTGCCAGAAGAAGTTCACGGTGCTTCTGGCAAAACACCACTGCCACGCCTGCTTGCAGAGCTTCTGCGCCAACTGCTCGGGCCACACGCACGCTGTACCCCCCAGGTGGGGGCGCTTTGCAGCTCGTTTTTGGCTGCGGCGCCCTCAGTGTGCCGTCTGCAGGTGGCTGGCGCCCGTCAGAGTTTGCGACCGATGCTTCCGCGGCTTTTCGGCGGATGAGGTGACGAGCGTGGTCGCTGATTCGCCTGCTGTAAGCGAAAACAACCAGAGAGTCAATGCGGTGTACCCGCACGTGTTCGTCGTGACGCAGCTGTATCGACCAACGGACTGCCAGCACTGCAAGAGGTGACGCGCGCAGCCGTGCCAGCGTCGGTGGGTTGACGCTGGGCAGGTTCATCTACGGGCTCATCAACCAGGCGCACGCGTGCCACGACTGCGGGCTGACCGTGCACCACCAGTGCGTTGACTTGGTGCGTAACGGAGCGAGGTGCCCTGTGGGGCTGAGCCAACGTGCCGGTGCAGGTGCCACAGACATGCACGAAGCCCAAGCCCGCGCCTTCGCAAGCACGCATCCCGCTGACGCACCTCAAGGCACGAGGCGGCGGGAACGGGTGCTCGCCCCGCTCTCACGTGCCCGTGTAGGAAGGGGTGCTCTCGGCGTCGTTGAGGAACTCGCTGCAGGCCGCCGCCGCCGCCGCTGCTGCCGGTGAGTGGGAGGGAGGGAGGGATGCTTGTTTGTGCGGGCGGTGACGGTGCTGCGCAGTGCACCCGCAGCCGGCCGTGGAGCCCATCACGCTGGAGCAGTCGCTCAACGTGCCGTCCAGCGTGTTGGAGGGGTGATGGGATGGGGCTGTGTGTTCCGTGCAAGCGCTGACTGCACCGCAGCATGGAAGCCTGCAAGGTGGAGCGATGGTTGCGTGTGTGTGCTCTGAGCAGGCCCTGATGCCCGTGTTCACAGCTGTGCGGCTCCTACAACGCTGCCGGGTTGCGTGCTTGTTTGATTGAGTAGCATCAAGCGCTGACTTGGCTGCAGGTTTGAGGTGTGCGCTGTGTGCTTCAAGGAGGAGCCCAGCCGCGTCCGTTCCGTCCGCAAGTCCGTGCACAACGCAAACTTTGTGTGCGGCCCGTCGTTCTTTGCTCCCCGCTCTTTGACGCCGTCCATGCAGCATTCCAGAAGAGGTGCTGGTGGAGAGGCAGCCGCGGCCCGCCCCCTCTGCGCCGCCGCTGGACGCCAGGCAAGATCAGTGTGTGTGTGTGTGTGTGGGCGTTGTTTGCACGCACTGATTGCATGTCACCGGCAGCGGTGCCCAGCAGGCCGTGCCTGAGCTGGAACACTCGACCAACTTTGAGCGCACCGGATACAGCCAGGTCAGCACCGCCCCCCACCCCTTGTTGATGTGGGGTGTTTGCACCAACACCAGACGCCAGACGCTGCGGGCCCACACACGAGGTGTGGCGCGCGGCCTTCACATGGAGGAGAGGTCTTGCGTGCAGCTGGTTTGATGGTGGTGGCGACTCATCGCTCACCACAAACGACTTGCAGGGGCGACCGCATTCTGCTGCCTGCCAGCGAACTGCAGCCCTGCATGGACAACCGCCTCTTCGACCTGACCGACTCGCGCAACGAGCAGCTGCCCGTGTTCTTCGAGCTGGGCAACGCGGAGTGGAAGGCGCGCACCGTAACGTGCGGGCTGATGGAGTTCACGGCGCCGGACGGCTGCGTCATCCTGCCGTGCGTGGTGTTGTCCCGGCGTGTCCGATGGCCTCACGTTGGCTGGCTGGTGCAGGCAATGGATGATGCACACGCTGCTGCTGGACGAGGGGGACCGCGTCACCGTCACGTCCGTGAAGCTGCCGCGCGCCACCAGCGTCAAGTTCAAGCCGCGCTTGTACTCCTTCACGCAGATCCAGAACCCAAAGGGCGTGCTGGAGAACGTGCTGGGTCTGCGTGGTGCTCCCCAAATGAGCGACCAATTCATCGCCAAGTGGCAGGGTTCAACTACGTGACGCTCACCCGCGACTCCACGCTGTTGGTGTCGTGCGGCCCGCGGTGAGTGCGCGCGCGCTTCTTCCCTGCCCCGCTGCTGACCGCTGCTGACCGCGCGTCAGCGAGGACGACGTGCACGAGCTGACGGTGGTGGACGTGCAGCCCGCGCGATCCGTGTTCCTGATTGGCTCAGAGGTGGCGGTGGACTTTGACGAGCCCGCCGAGAAGCCCAGCGCCGCCACGCTGCCCACGGCGCTGACGCTGAACAGCGCGGTGGAGGGCCAGGTGCCCGGCAACGGCTACGTGTACTACGAACTCAAGAACAACCCGTCCATGGACGCGGTGTCCGTGGTGTTCGAGCTGCAAACGCTGTCGGGCGACGCCGACGTGCTGGTGTCGCAGAGCAGCAGCCGGCCCTCGTTGCTGGGCTTCCAGTGGAGCGCGCTGCGCACGGGCGGCGAGCGCGTGGTGGTGCGCCCCGACGACGAGCTGCGCGTCAAGGCCAGCTTCTGGGTGGCGGTGCGCGGCCACCGCGAGGCCGCCACGTTCCGGCTGGCGGCGTTCCTGGAGGAGCCCGTCACGGCGGAGGAGCTGCTGGAGTCGTCGGGCATCCAGCCCGTCAAGTCGGTGCTGGCGGGCAGCGCGGACAAGCCCGCGGAGGACAGCGTTCGGTGCGGCAACTGCGCGGTGTGGCTGCCGCCCGCCACCGCGTTTCGCCACGAGGCCTTCTGCAAGCGCAACGTCACGCGCTGCGAGCAGTGCCAGGCGCTGGTGCAGAACACGCAGCGCGACTTCCACTGGCACTGCCCCGTGTGCAGCCGCCTCAAGGACAAGGCCGACCACTTCCACTGCGACACGTGCAAGCGCTCGTTCAACAAGGCCAAGTTCGAGAAGCACGTGCACTGGTGCGGCTCTTTTCGTTAACCGGCCACCTCCCTCCACACTCACCTCGCTCGTCCACGCAGCCCGCACTGCAAGCAAGAGATGGAGCCCGCTGCGTTGGCCAAGCACGTGGATCTCTATCACACATGTGCGTTGGTCTCGCTGGCATTTGCGCGCGCGCATGGCTGATCCGCCAGCGCTTGCAGCCTCTGTGCCGTGCCAGTGCGGGCAGATGTTCGACCTGGAAACGCTCAAGGTGCACGCGGAATTCGAGTGCGAACTGCGCCTGGTAACGCACCGCTGCCGCTGGGACCGTTGCTGCGCTGACCGACTCTTGACGACAGGCCAGCTGCGAATGTGGGCGATGCTTTTTTTGTGCCGCTGCCTCGTTGTCGCTCACGGGTTGGCTGCAGACTGCGAGCAGCAGCTGCAGGCGCGAGAGCTGCCTGCGCACACTCGGCGCTGCGGGGCGGAGACAGTCCACTGCCCCACTTGCAACCACCGCTTCCCGCGCACGGAAATGGCTGCGCACAACAAGCTCAACCACCAATAACAGATGGAGGGGCTGCTCCTGGAGCTGCAGGTGGCGGTGCTACGTCTGCTCCCCGCGCGCGACGTGCTGTCGGCCTCGCTCGCTTGCCGTGCCCTGCACCGCGCCGCGCAACAGCCCAACGTGTGGGCCGGCCGCTTCCCATGCCCATACCATGGCCGCTACGACAAGGTGCTCTACATGGCGCGCACCTTGACCAACAGCTCGTTTGACGCGGTCCTGGACCTGTTCAGCAGCGGCGGCGCCCTCTGGCTTGTGTGCTGCCTGATGGAGTGCGTGAGCACCACAACCACCTTGTACCTGATGCCTGACGCGCAAGCGCCCAACGAGCACGAGCGCTTTGCCGCGCATTTCGTGTGCAGCAAGCTTCTGGCTTCTGGATCGGAGCCGCCGCCGCCCTGGGCATGCGTGGGTACGGTACTGACGGCAAATGCAGCGGCGCTTGCGCGTTTGATGGCGTGGCACAGGGGGCCACGTGTGGCTTGCCCTCACCAGCGAGCACCTGCCCATGCTGCGCACTACACCGCTTCGGCGCTGGCGCCGCTGCTTGCCCAGGTTGGGTCGAGATGGGACGGCGCTGTGGCTGACCAACGCACGAAACAGATGGAACAGCAGCAACTGGCAGTGGGCGGACCTGGTGGTGCTGAAGATCGTGGGCGCTTCCTCTGCAGCAGGCGGGTCCTCTGCGACAGAGGCCGTGGAAGCGGCGCGGGTGGAGTGCCACTTTGCGAGGGACCACTGGCGCTGGCAGCACCTGCTGCGCAACATGGTCGCCGTCCACCGCGCCACAGAACGCTCAGCGCAATGCAAGGACTCTTGTATGTACACAGTTCGCCGCCGCCGAGGGGCGCGCCAAACCCCAGCGCCTCCCCCCGCTCAGAACGTGTTGAAGTTGGCGGTGTCGCGACCCACAAAGCTCACCACAACCACCGAGATGTTGTCGTTGCTGCCCAGCTGGTACGCCATGTCGCGCAGACGGATGGCCGCCTCCTGCAGCAGCAGCAGCAGCAGTGAGGCTGGCGCGGCGCCAGACGGGGAGGGGGGGGCCGTGTCAC
>CAZYYU010000089.1:0-11400 GCA_964651735.1 uncultured Gammaproteobacteria bacterium
GCCGGGCTGAAGAGGAGGAACAGCGCCGCAAAGCTATGGAGGAGGTGCAACGCCGCAAAGCTGAGGAGGAACAGCGCCGCAAGGAGGAGCAGCGCCGCAAAGCTATGGAGCAACGCCACAGTGCAGTGACGATGATCGTGTCCCTCTTGGTGGGTTTGCTGCTTGTGTTGGCCTACACGAAGCTCGTGGCCACGTGACGAAACAAACAAAGGTTTTCAGTGTCTGGAGGGGCTGCCTCTGGTTCATGCACTGCACATGAGGTTGAGGGGTGCAGCGATCAGACTGGCATGCGTGCCCCGAGTGCGTTTGTTGAGCGGCAAGCCCTCGTTGCTGGATGTGCCGCTCAACGCTGCGCTGCCCGATGCGCGGTGGGGCCCGCCGGCCGGGGCGGAGCTGTTCGGGGCCACGGTGCGCGTGACTGAGCTGCGCAACGGTGTGCGGGTGGCTTCACAGCCCAGCCTGGAGCCGGTGGCTTGCGTCGGGGTCGCGCTCAACGGAGGCCAGCTGCTGGAGTCACGCGCCAGCGGCACGGTGGGCATGGCTGCAGCTCTGCGACGCATGTGGTTGTCCGCCACTGCCGCGCGCTCCGCGCAGGACACGCAAGCGCTGCTGGAGGAGGTTGGGGCGGCTGTGGTGCGCAGCGAGCCCAAAGTGCGCGACTCCATCTACGTGGGGGCCGAGTTGCTGGCGCCGCAGAGTGACGTCTTCCTGGGGCTGCTGAGCGAGTCGCTGACGCACCCGTCCTTCACGCTGGAGGATCTGGAGTTCCAGAAGACGTCGCTGCGGTTCGAGCGTGAGGACCTGGAGAAGAAGCCCGACAAGCGCATCGAGGAGATGCTGTTCGCCGCCGCGTACCCCAACGACGCGCTGGGCCATCACTCGGTGCCGGAGCTGGCCGACATTGACGCCATCACGCTGCCCGGCCTGCAGCGGTTCCACGCCCAGCATGTGACGAGCGACAACGTGGTGGTGGCAGGGCACGGCGTGGACCACGACGACTTGTGCCGCTCAGCCGAAAAGCATCTGGGCCAGTTGGAGCGCGCGCCCACGCCGCCCGTGCTCTCGCAGGCTTCGTATGTGGGCGGCGACCTGCAGGTGTACTTGGAAGATCTGCCAAAGCCGCTGGAGCAAACGCTGCTGGACGACCAGGATGACCCGCGCATCACCATTGCGTTCCGCGGCCCCGGCGTGACCGACGAGGACCACTACTGCTTGACCATACTCAACTGCCTCATGGGCGGCGGCAAGAGCTTTTCCACCGGCGGCCCGGGCAAGGGCATCTTCACGCGGCTGTTTGCGCGCGTGCTCATGCGCTACGGCTTCTGCCACAACGTCAAGGTGCGGTCGTCCATGCAGGCATTTGCAACTGTGCGCTGACACCTTGTGTCTCGCCACCCAGACTGTGCTGCAGCCGTACGAGTGTGGCACGCTGTTTGGCATCGCGGCGCAGTGTGACACGCGAGCCGTGATCCAGATGGTGGAGGTGATGGTGTCAGAGTTGATGCACATGGCCTTGGCCATCTCGGACGAGGAGCTGTCGCGCGCCAAGAACAAGTGCAAATCGGACCTGTTCGTGGATCTGGAGTCGCGGATCAGCTCGTTCGATGACATTGCGCGCCAAGTGTGCCTGTACTCCAAGCGCCTGTCGGGCGTGGATCACGCGCGCATCATTGACACCATCACCAAGGACCGCGGTGTGTTGGGGGCTGCGGCTGTTTGTCTCGGCGACAACATTTGCGCTCATCATGCTGGCAGTGCTGTCCGTGGCCCGGCAGATGTTGTGCGGGCGTCCCACGGTGGTGGCGTTGGGGCCTCGGCGCGTCATCAAGGCGCTGCCCAGCGCCGCCCGCATCCGGAAGCACGTGACCCAGGGCATCTTGAGCGCCACGAAATGAACGCGCTTTTGATAGGGGGGCGGCGATTCACTGGAACGGGCTGATGCGCGAGAAGATCTTGCGGCCTTGCGGGGTGACGCGTGCGTGAGTGAGGCCTCGTGCAAGGCGATGCGAGGCACCTTTGAAGGCGTGCAAGAAGGACGCGCCCACGTGCAGCGGCAGCGCATACACAAACACCTTGCCGAGCTGGAAAGAGAAGGGGGGGGACCACATGAGAGCGTGGCAGCGGCGCAGCTCACCAGCTCACCAGCGAGTGCACCTTGTAGGCAGTGCCGGCCACTTCCTTGTTGGGCGTGGCGGATCCCTTGGGGAACGCATTGAGGATGCGAAGCTCGCGCAGACTCCATGGAATTCGCACCTGGAACTTGGTCCAGAAGAAGGGCTGCTCAAGCATGAATGAGTAACCCCACATGCTGCTCACGACCAACGCACCAGTCCGAAGCCGCCGTACCAGCCCATGGCGATGCCTTGAGAAACCACGTTAGCGCTGTGCGGGCGCCCAGCAACACGCCAACCTGACGCAGGCTGCAAACCCCAAAAGTCAGAAGCCTCACAAGCAGTGCAACAGAGCGCTGACCAGCCCGATCAGGAACCCGTACAGGGCAAGGTGCGACACGGAGCCAGCCAACACCTCCAGGCGCTTCAAGCCAGGAAGGTGCTTGGGGATCTGCGAGAAACAGCTTGTCAAGCACGCCAGCAACACCCGAGAGGCGCCCGAACCTTGCTGCTCAAGCGCACCGCAATCCGGGCAGGCACAAGCGCCTGCAGGGGGGCCATGAGCGATCGCTGCAACGGCCACCACGACGCACCGCGACCACCAGCGCAAGCGATTTGTGCACGTGCTGCCGACACGCGCGCGTTGGTGAGGCAGGCAGGCTACCGCGCCCCAGCCCCCGCGCGCACCATCAGGCGGGCTTTCTTCTGGAAGCGCGAGCGTCAGGCCCCCCGCAGCCCTCCGAGGGCCCCCGTACCGGATCCTTCCTGTCCAGTCCTTGCGCCAGCTTGACCGACGCGACGACGCCCACCACGCTGACGCCGATGCCCCAATGCAGCGCGGAGAGCGCACGTGGATAGCGCTCCTCCATCGTCAGCGCGCCCTCGGACGCAAAGTACGTGCGCACGCGCACCAAGGCGCGCCGCATGGAAAGCGCGCTCCTCTGCATTCTTTTTTTCTCGCCAAGGGGCCTCCAGCCACAAGACAACATCATGCGCGCTGTTCTGGAGAAGACCACCATCCTCGACATTCGTCGCGAGCACCCGATCGACATCGTGGGTGAGGCAGGCGCGTCGGCGTGGAAAGTTGGTGTCCTCACGGATCCTGCATGCAGTGTGCAGGCCCAACGACATTGTGCAGGACGGTCAGTGCTGGGGGCCGGGTGGCGCGGCGTCTTTCTTGCTGACTCGGGCCGCCGCCGCGAAATCTCGCTCCAGCGATGCGCCTGCTGGCCGCCAACCACCTCCACGCCCTTCCGCTCAAGGCGGACGGCGCGTACCTCGGGTGGGTGCGCTACGAGGACCTCATCGGGCTGCTGTTGCAGCGTTTTGCCGAGCACCCCGACAAGGAGGAGCAGCACCGCTGGACGCACTCGCCGCAGGTGGGCCGGCGCGGGGCCTGCCCAATGCCAGCGCCGCTCATGCAGCCGCAGGAAATCGAGCGCCGCGGTGTGTTCTGGGCCAACAGCCCCGTGTCCAGCGTCAAGCTTGCCGCCTCCAGCTGGGATGAGGTGTACGAGCACGGAACGCTGCTGCAGCTGGCCGAGGAGATGTCGGACAGGATGCTGCATCGCGTGGCCGTCATGACCGAGAAGGACGTGCTGCACAGCGTCATCTCCGCCACCGACGTGCTGGGCTTCTTGGCTGAGAACCACAGGCTGTGGAACGACTTTGGGGCGCGCACAGTGGAGCAGCTCAACCTGGGCTCCCGCAACGGTGAGTGTCCCGGCGGCTGCCATTGGACGTGACGTGACGTCTTGCGCAGTCATCTCGTGCAACGTCGAGCAGGACGTGATGCAGGCGTTGTTCCTCATTCACGCCAACAACGTGAGCGCAGTGGCCGTCACCGATGTAACTCTTTGGCTGCGTATTCTCTTGCGCCGTTTCATGACGCGTTGTTGGCAGCGCCACAACCGTCTGGTGGCCAACTTCTCGGCCATTGATCTGTCGCACCTGAACCTGGATCGGAACATCTACGTGCCCACCACGTTCAAGAGCCTGCTGCTGCCGCTGCGGTCGTTCCTGTCACGTGTCAACGCGCATCCCCCGGTGGCGGTGACGCTTGGCACCACGCTGGAGACGGTGGTGAGCGGGGGGGGTTTTGCTGGGCATGCATGTCAGTCACACGCGCGCACGCAGGTTGCACAAATGGCCATGTTCCACATGCATCGGGTGTGGATCGTGGACGCCAGCTACCAGCCCATCGGCATCATCACGGCGTTCGACGTGCTGAAGCTGTTCGTGGCGCAGGCCCCGTGAACAAAGTGGACACACCCTTTTTATCGCTTGTCCAGCCTGGCCAGCGACGCCTGCATGTCCTGTGCATTCTTCCCGGCCCCGAACTCGTCGCTCAACTCCGTTGCGCGCTGCAGGAGCGCCAGACACTCACGCGAGCTGGCCTTCTTGGCGGCTGCAGCAGGCTCGCATTGAGGGGAGCGCCAAACAAAAAGACACCGCGAGCAACGCTACCCTTGCTCGTGCTCGGTCGTCTCAGCACGCTGTAGTGGTAGGCGCCAGCGTGGAAGGCGCACCACGATCGCGTGCTCTTGGGCATGTACTCGGCGTCCTGCGTTTCAGCGCACTGAGCGGGAGTGAGAGCAAGCTGTGCCCCTTCCAATACCTTGTCGGCCCTCGTCAGCAGCGCTACAAAGTTGTCGATCGAGCCCCTACAACACCAGTGAAGGGAAGAACGCGGCTTCGGCACCTCCCCCTTGTCTCACTTGGACTTCCAAACGTGCACGGCGTTCAGGTACTGCGCCAAGAAGCAAGGGTTCTGCGCGTCTGCGGCCAACTGAGCCACCTGCTTGGCTCCCTGCGCTTGCGCTTCTGCGTCTGGAAGCAAAGAGAGCGGCGGCGGCGGCATCAGCAGCAGTCGTCGCACAGCAGACCGCCCTTACTACCTTGGGTCGCGATGCCGTCACAGGCCTGACCCGAAGCTTCCAGCGCCTCAATCAGCGCCTCGCAGTAGCTGCCGAACTTGTACTTCCTGAGCTGGGCCACCACGTCCTTCAAATCCCCCGACAGGGCCCAAGCATGCGGGCCCGTGAAGTGGAGGCGGACGTTGTGCAGCACCACGGCGAACCGCAGCAGGTCCCGCGTGCTGGCGTGCGCCTTCTCGCGCAGCTCCTCCACCTTGGGCACCAGCGCCTCGTAGTCCCGGTTCTCGCCCGCGTGCAGCACGTCCCTGAGCAGCGTGTCCGTCTCAGCCTTGCTCAAATCGAGCGCCGCAGCGTCGTCTACGGCCCAGCCCACGCGCGGCGGACGTGCTGGCGCAGGCACCGGCTCGATGGACAGCTTGGCGGGCGGGGTTAGACGGGCCCAAGCAAGGCAAACAAAAAAAGGCCCACCTTGAGCGGCGCGGCAGGCAACGCAGCCTGCGACGGCGCTGCAGTCACCACGGGCGTGGGCGCCACGCTTTGCTTCTTGCGGTGCGCGATCCAGTCCCCGTACTCGTCCCACACGACGTCATGGCCCTGCCCTGCAGCGTTGGCTCGCGTCGCGTTGCGTGCTTGCACCTCGAACGCAAACATGCCCCTCTCCTCCTCCTCCTCGCAACTCACACTTTCTTCACGCCCAGCAGCACAAGCAGCGACGGCGTCTTGGCGCCCACCTCCATCCACTCCTGCTTGGTGATCTTGCCGTCCTTGTCCGCATCCAACTTGTCCAGCAGGCCAGCCACGAAGTCATCAGCCTGACGCCCCATGGAGGCGGCCACACGCTTCATCTGGTTCAGCACATGCTGCCCTGCCAAGAGACCGCTCAGAAGGCGGCAACAAACAGGTGGGATGCAGCGCGCACCCTCGTTGCGATCCAAATAGCCAGACTAGGTTTGCGTGAGCGGGGAATGGTGGCGGCGGCAGTGGCAGCAGCAGCGGCACCTTGTCCGTGTCGTACCTTGGGGCGAGGCCATGTGGGTGGGTGCACACGGCCACAGCAGCAGGCACCAAGCACTCACAGATCGAATGTGTAGGCCAGCTTCTCCTCCACCGTGCCCTTGCCAATCACAGACAAAGCCGTCGCCAGCTCAGAAAAGCTCACTGAGACGCGTCAGCAGGGCTGCGCGAGGGCGGGCGCACAACGCACCGGTTCCACTCTTGTCCGTGTCCATCTGCGCAAACAGGTTGCGGTACCCTGCCGGGGGTCATGTTGAGCGGCAGGAACCTCGCCACGTCCTCGCTCTGCGTGTACCAGCCTCATCCATGGGGATGCGGGACTTGAGCAGCGACGTCAACTGGCCAAAGTCAAGCTCGCCCGTCTGCCGCCCAACGGCTGAGACATGGCCAGAGGCTTCCCCCAAGCACGGCACCTTCTTGGTGTCGAGCTTCTTGAACTCCTCCGCGAGGGCGTCAAGGTCCTCGCGCGTCCCTGCAACAGCGAAAGCGCCGGAAAAAAGTGCTGCACCGTCAGAAAGCCGTCCCACCAGGAGGCTGCACAATCGCCCCCGAGCCACGGCCTCGAAACCGCCGCACGCCGCCAAGCAATACAAAAACGGCGCAGAAGGGACACAAGCAGGCGCCTCACAGTGGGTGCGCTCCGTCAGCGCCTGCGCAAAGAGCACCAGCCATCAGCGGCGGTGCGGGCTGCTGTTGGGGCTGCGCTCCTACCTTGACTTCCTTCTCGCTCAAGCCGTGCGCGTTGCTGGCAGGGCGTCCCGCACGGTCAGCGGAGGGGCGCGGGGACACCGCCGCAGGGCGAGCGCTCACCCCATGGCCGGTCCGTTGGAAGCAAACGACCTGCTTGCCGGGGGAGAAGTTGGTTCGCTCGCTCGCTGGCACCAAAGGACACGCCCGCCACCCAGCCAGGCCCCTTGTACCTGCAAAAGTTCAAAAATCCTCCGGCCCGCCAAGGGCTCCTTCCCGTGCCTCATGGCGGACCTGAAGCCCCTTGCGGAGTGCTACTGCGCCGTCACCACACGCGATGGCGACGTGTTTACGGTGGGCAGCGTGGTCAAGGCCGACACATGGACGCTGTACATGTCGGACGGGGCCTCGCTGTGGATGGCCAAGCGGACCAAGGCTGAGCTGGAGGCTGAGCACGCCACGCTGACGGGCAGGGCCGGTGCGGCCTTGCACGAGTGCGTGCAGTGCGTGGCGAGCGCCTTCAACGCGTCGGCGGCCATGGACGTCAAGGTTGGGGTGGCAAGGCGGCGTGGGGGCAGGCTCCCTTTCACGCGCGCCCGTCGCCCCAGCCAGTGGACGCCAACACAATGCAGCTGCAGCTCTGGACGTGGCACCAGCAGCAGCAAGTGCCGCTGAACTACGTGCTGTCGAGGGTGGCGGACGCCGACAAGAGCAAGCGGCTGCTCGCGCAGATGCAGAAGCAGCTTGTGGACTTGCTGCATGCCAACCGCGCGCAGGTGCAGCAGCTTGGCGAAGAGCTGAGAGTGGGTGCGTGTCTGCTGGAGCCCCCTGTGTTGTTGTTGTTGAACGCGTTCCCAGCGCAACAAAAGCGCCACTCGCGCTCCCGCAAGGGCGACGATGATGTCGTGGACAGCAACACCGCCCGCTTGTCGAAAGTGCCGCGTGATGTCAGCGTGCGTTGGATGCGGTGTGGCTTGTTGGGCGCTGCTCATGCTGTGTGTCAGGGCGTGCCGCACAGCCCCAAGAAGGCCGATGGCCCCAAGGCGCCGCGGGACCTCATCAACCCGCACATGCCGATGCGGGTCAAGAAGAGGAACAAGGTGCAGTACCAGGGGCTGCCCGCTACGGCGACGCAGACTGGAAACGCCGGCGAATGAAAGGCCCGCGCGCGCAGAGGGGCTGTGTTTGGACCGCGTGGCGTCTCTGGTGGATCCACTTCCAGCCCAGCCTCCCACGCGCTTTAACAGGCGCACCCTGTGCCCGCTGGTGTCCAAGGTTGCAGTGCCGCTTGCCCGTGCAACGTAGACACCGAACGGTGGTGGGGCGTCACCGAGTCCAACTTCTGGCTCGAGGAGCGGCGGGCTGCGGGGCGCGGCGGGGCGGCCGTTTTTCGTTTTCTCACCCACGCGCCGGTTGCCTCGCCACCAGGGGCCCGCCATGCATTCTGGTAGCGAGCTCGACTCGCGGGTGCAGCGGGCGCGGCGCTGACGGGGTCGTTGGCAGGCAACTTGCGGTCCTCCGCAGTGACGAGCAGGTTCGGCAGCCCTTGTGCTTCGGCGCACGGCGCTCAAGCTGCGTGCAGATCAAGCAACAGCATTCCCAACGTGGGTACGGCCGCTTGTTGCTGGGCGAGCGCTTTCCAACGGCAGCCAGGGAGGAACGCGGCCTCTCCCCGATCCAACGCGGGTGAGCACACCCATGAGCTGCGATGCTGCTGCCCTTCCCAAACGTTGCGTGCAGCGCCACAGGCGCCCGCCTACGAGCAGCAGCAGCAGCATGCAGAGCCCGCGGGCCCTCCCGTTTTCTACTTCTTCATCTGCACGACGCAGGAGCTGGACCCCAGGCACGTCGTTGCTGCTCGTGATGTTGTCGGTGCACAGTGTCTCTCTAACACGGATGCCAGAACGCTGGCGCCGAATGATGAGCGCCTCAAACCCATGACTGTGGACGAGGAACGCCCGCTCATGGAAGCCATCGCCACAGTACGTCGCGCAACGGGGCGGGGCCTGATTCCCCCACTTTGAGCATTGGCGCGCTCATCATGCTCCGCCGCCGCAGCTGCAGAGCGAGTTCATCAAGTTCATGGACTTTGAGACGGAATACGTGTGTCGTCTGTACGCGCCAAAGGTGCCACGCGCTGTTTGTGCGCTTTGGTTTCTCATCCATTCTTTCTCAAAAGGGCAACGTACTGGAGCGCTCGTGGCTGACGCTGCGCAAGTCGTTGCGTGACCAGCACGTCACCAAGTTCAGTCGCATTCCTCTCCCGTTTGACTAGTCCGTCCCAGTCTCATTCCTCCCTGTGAAGATACGATTACGTGGTGCTGTATCCGCTCAAGCTCATGCTGCAAACGCCGCTGCGCTCCTACCAAGGTCGGTGCTCGTCTGCGCGCTGTGGATCCCTCCTCACACACGGCGATGCTCTTCCACAGCGGAGATATGCTCCTGGTTGACGAAGCGCTCCATCAAGGGCGACCGGAAGACGTCCTACAAGAAGCGGTTCTGCGTTTTGGCGCACAACTTCCTGCTCTGTGAGCGCCTCGCCCTTGCGTGCGCGACTTGCTGAGCGACGGCGCTGCTCCGCCAGACTTTGAGAAGAATGAGCCGCACCTCACTCCGCTGGGCATCTTCGCGCTTGACTTTTGCAAGATTGAGAAGGTGAGGCACGCACGCACGCACGCACACACGCACGCTCACGCGCCTCGACAGGTGCAGGACAGCGTCCGCAAGGGGTTTCGGGACGTCAAGATCAACGTGGTGAGTGCCGCGCTCTTCATCGCCTCGCGTCCCCAACTGAGTCTTTCCCCCCGGCGCAGATCCGGTTCATCCCGTACTTTTCGTTTGGGCGCAGCAACCCGCACACGTTTGAGCTGAGCTCGGACGACGGTAGGGACGGCGCTGGGTGGCTGAAAGGTGTGCTCAACGGTCGCGCGCCGCAGAGGGCATCATCCAGCAGTGGTTCGCCATTCTGTACGCAAAACAAGACGGATGGTGCTAACAGCAAACGCCGCATTCCGAAGCGTGTTTGTTTTTGTTGCTGCCGGCCACATCAGCAACCGCGGTGGAGGGTGTGGTGGTGCTGGCTTGCACCGACGTGCTTGTGGCGAGTGCATCTGCCTGCGACTTGTGTCCTTGGCGCGAGTTGCGTGCGCTTGCGGGCCTGCGCGCGTGGCGTTGCGTGCGCTCGGGATCAGCCATGCGCGGCGTCGAGCTGACGGGGGGATCGCGGCGCTCTGATGCCGGGGCTCAGCTGGCGGCGCGCGTGATCCGTCGCCAGGGCAGTGGATCACTGCCCAGCAGCCCCAAACTGAAGCGGTCGGGCTTGTCCACGGAGCAGCTGTGGCCTGGTACTTTGTGGCGCCCGGCGGTTTTTTTCCCGGCGCGTCACGCCGCGGCCCCCGCAGAGGCCAAGAGCGGCAGCACAGACTCGATTCCGACTTCCAAGCCCGTGTCGCCGCGCGGTCCGGGCTCGCCGCGCTCGGAGGAGGCCGCGTCTCCTGATCTGGCCAGCTGGCGGGCCAAGCACGAGGAAAAGCCCATCCATAAGATCGTGGGCAAGTGGGTGCTGGGCATGCTGCTGGGCAAGGGCGGCTTCGGGCGCGTGTATCAGGGCATCAGCGCCGAGGACGGCTCCTTCGTGGCCATCAAGCAGCTGCAGCTGAACGAGGCCACGGAGGGGCAGGCGGCGTCGCTGAAGCGCGAGATTGAGCTGCTGCGCTCGCTGCACCACCGCAACGTGGTGCAGTACATTGACTTTGTGGAGCAGCGCAAGCGCGGCTGCGCCTCGCTCAGTCTGGTGATGGAGTATGTGGAGAACGGCTCGCTCAAGGACCAGATCAAGCGCTACGGCGTGTTTCCAGAGGGCCTCACGTTCTTGTACACGTACCAGATTCTGCTGGCCATTGACTACGTGCACGTCAAGGTTTGTCAAGGCCCCCCGCCCCGCCGCATGCTTCGCTGCTTGACGCTGGGCCTGCCACCAGGGCATCATCCACGGCGACGTGAAGAACAGCAACATCCTCATCACCAAGGAGGGCGTGGTGAAGCTGACCGACTTTGGCGTGGCGCAGTCTGTGCGCGACAAGGCCGCCATGCTGGGCGCGGGCACGCCCTTCTTCATGGCGCCCGAGATTGTGGAGCACAGCACGCGCGCCCCCTGCAACGACATCTGGTCGCTGGGCTGCTGCGTGATCGAGTTGCTGGACGGCAGCCCGCCCTACTTCAGTCTGGGCGAGGTCAACTCGCTGTTCCGTTTGCTGCGCGATCCGCACCCGCCGCTGCCGTCGCGCTGCTCCCCCGACATGCAGCACTTTCTGCTGCAGATCTTCGTCAAGGTTGGGGGGCTCTTTGTTCGGGACACGTGTGGGCGTTTGTTGACGCCCGTGGACGCAGGACCCCGTGGCCCGGCCCTCTGCGCACGATCTGCTGCGCCTGGAGCCGATGCGCAAGCAGCACGCGCAGCGCAAGGCGCAGGCCCGGCCCGTGCAGCCGTCGCTGGCCGCCATACAGCGCACGCTGCTCAAGTACAACTCGGGCAAGCTGGACAACAGCAGCAGCAGCAGCAGCGGTGGCGGTGGCGGTGGCACGACGCCTTCTTCGCCGCGCGAGAGCGCTGCACCGCCGCACTCCACGTCCAGCGTGCCCGCGCTGTCTGCAGGCAGCGTTGCGCCCGCCACCAGGTTGAAGCCGGCGCCCATCTCCAGGTTTGTCAGCAG
>CAZYYU010000090.1:0-11378 GCA_964651735.1 uncultured Gammaproteobacteria bacterium
AACACAGCGCCACCACAGCGCCACCACCGCAAACATCTTCACCTTGAGGCGCCGTTCGCGCTTGGCCGCGTCTTCGGTGCCCGACGAGGACAAGAAGCGTTCCAGAAACCCCACAGACCGCGTGGGCGGGCTGACCGAGCCAACTGCAGCAGCGGGCCCACTTGTCCATGAGTTACACGGCGCAGCCGTCTCGCGCGTGCACCTGCGCTGCCTGCCAAACGGGGCGAGCTGGTCGCAGCGCCGCTGCTGGGCACAGCCAACGGGGAGCTGCGGCCCGTGGAGGAAGGAGCGCTGCTGGCCTGGACCGCAGCGCGCGAGGCGGAAGCCTGGGATGGGAATGAGAAACGACGGGCTGCCCATCGGCTGCGCGCTTTGCCTTCAGGTCCTGGCGCTGCTCAAACGCTGGCCGGCACGAGTCGCACACGTAGACGGAGCGCACCATGCGCGCACAGCTCCCACACCGCAGCTCATCACATTCGGCGCCTGCAAGCCCACGTCGTTGGCGGCGGAGCCATACCGCCACGCACAGAACCACCCTGCTCGACCACAGACACAGCCAACACCGCTCGCGCTGCGGGACTGGACCTTGAGCGAAGTGATGGACATTCCAGCGGATGCTGACCTCAGCGCGCCCCAACACACGAAGGATTACACAGCTCGATCGGCGCGTCGTCGGACACAGCGGTCTTGCAGCGGCCTGCAGCGCCCGGTCACGGTGGTGGGGAAGGAAACTCAAGGCATCCGAACCACAAACGAGGGGCACGGGCGCAGCTAGCATCAGCAGGCCGCCCACGGGGCCACGTGCGAGGCGCCTGGCCCTTGGCGCGACAAAAAATGTGGGCCGGCCGGTTGTGCGTGTCTCTTACTGTTGTGAGGGTCTGTTGTTGACGCAAGTGTGTTGAGGGAGCAGAGCAGGCACTCTACTCCAGCGATGACTGTCACCCCCTTGCTCGGTGAGTCCGCGTCTGTCGCCTCGTGCTCGCTTTGCCCGCGCCGTTGCATCAGCTCTCCTCACACCCCGCGCGCTGTCGCGTCCGGCACCGCCCGCCTCTCGCGGGGCCTGCTGAAGCGTTTCCAGAAAACCGTGTCGGCTGTCCGTGTGCTTGCGTGTGCGTGCGTGCGTGTGTGCGTGCTTGTCGCTGCGGGGCGTGCTGTGCCCCCCACTGTGGTCGCTGCGGCGCCGTTGCTTCGTTGTGCGCTGTCTCGCATGCGTGATGACGCAGCGGCTTGCTCACTGCAGCTGGTCACAGCGCTCCTGTTGCTGGTGCTGGGCTGCGCTCGCGCCGAAGCCCCCGCAGCGCCCCCGACGGGTCTCAGCTCGGAGCAGCTGGAGACGCTGGCTGCGGGCCGCAAGCTGGACTACAAGGCGGAAGTGAAGCAACTGATGCATCTCATCATCAACTCCATCTACAGCAACGTGGAGGTGTTCCTGCGCGAGCTCATTTCCAACGGCTCCGATGCGCTTGACAAGATCCGCATTCTGTCGCTGACCAACCGTAGCGAGCTGTCCGACGAGCCCGACCTGTCCATCCGCGTGCGCGTGGACCCCGAGCGCCGCGAGCTGCACATCATCGACACGGGCGTCGGCATGACCGCCGAGGAGCTGACCAACAATCTGGGCACCATTGCCAAGTCGGGCACCAAGGAGTTCGCCAAGGCGGCGGCGGAGGGTGACGCGCAGTCGCTCATTGGCCAGTTCGGTGTGGGCTTCTACAGCGCGTTCCTGGTGGCGGATCGCGTGACGGTGGCCTCCAAGCACAACAACGACAGCGTGCAGCATGTGTGGCAGTCGGACGCGGCGCAGAACTTCGTGGTGGCCGCTGATCCGCGCGGCAACACGCTCAAGCGCGGCACGCACATCACGCTGCACCTCAAGGACTCGCAGCTCGACTTTGCGTCTGAGAGCAAGATCAAGGAGCTCATCGAGAAGTATTCGGAGTTCATCTCGTTCCCCATCTACCTGTGGACCAGCAAGAACGAGACGGAGGAGGTGCCTCTGACGGTGAACGAGAACGGGCCCATGTCTTGTTGTGCTGCGCGCTAATCGCGCGCGCTGCAGGAGGACGAGCAGGCGGCGCAGGACGCTGAGGACGCCAAGAAGGAGGACGAGGAGATCAAGGTACCCGCACCCGTCGTCGTTGAGGGTTGGCTGAGCGGCGCGTTGCAGACCGAGGAGGGCGAGGAGGGGGAGAAGGCCAAGCCGGAGCGCAAGACCACCAAGGTGCGCAGCGCTGCTTGGCGGGGTGGCACGCCAGGCCAGCTGAGCGCGTTGGCGGCGCAGACGGTCACCAAGGAGGTGCACGAGTGGACGCTGGTCAACGCCAAGCAGCCCATCTGGACGCGCAACGCCGCGGACGTGACGGAGCAGGAGTACAAGGACTTCTACAAGCACATCAGCAAGGACTGGCAGGACCCCGCAGCGCACGAGCACTTCAAGGTGGCTTCTTCGCTCTGCTTGTGCAGCGCCGGCGCTCACCGCAAACGACCACCCCAAGGCGGAGGGCGACGTGAACTTCAAGGTGCGTTCTCGTTTGGCGTCCAACGCATCGTCACACTTGCTCGCTCGCTCGCTCTGCATGCAGGCCATCGTGTACATCCCCAGCAAGCCGGCGCACGACTACTGGCAGGGCGGCAACGAGAACGCAGGCCTGAAGCTGTACGTGAAGCGCGTGTTCATCACCGACAACTGGAAGAACATCCTGCCCAAGGCGAGCAGCGTCCCGCCGATGCTGCAGCGGCACCGTTGCTCGCTCACAACACTCTCTCACAGTATCTGGGCTTTCTGCGCGGTGTGATCGACGCCGAGGACGTGGACCTCAACGTGTCGCGCGAGGTGCTGCAGCAGGTGAAGGAGGATGCGCTGCTGCTCCGCGTGCTTCGCGCTCAACGCAGCATGTTGCTTGTGGCGGCGCAGAGCAAGACATTGAGCGTGATCAAGACCAAGGTGGTGCGCAAGACCATTGCCATGATTCAGAAGATCGCCTCCAACGAGACGGAGTGGGCGGCGTTCTGGAAGAACTACAACAAGGTTTGGCCTTGTTTTCGTGTCGCGCCCACTGACGCCGCGCGCGCAGGTGCTCAAGTACGGAGTGCTGGAGGACAGCGTGAACAAGGAGCGTCTGAGGTGCGTGCTCGTGACGGCGCCCGAGGCCCGGATGCTGACGCGGCGGTGTTGCCCAGCAAACTGCTGCAATTCGAGTCGTCCACGGGCAACTCCACCACGCTGCAGGGCTACGTGGACCGCTTCGTGCCCGGCCAAGAGGAGGTGGCGCCCCGCCGCTGAGCTCCGCCCAGCTCACTGCCTCGCTCCTCTGCGCAGATCTACTTCCTGGCCGGCGAGTCGCTGGAGCACGTCAAGGTCAGCCCCTCTGTGCGGTGGTTGCTCTGCATCGACCCGTTGAGCAGGCGTCGCCTCTGCTGGAGAAGCTGGAGGCCAAGAAGCTGGAAGTGCTGATGCTGACGGACCCCATCGACGAGTACGTGTTTACGCAGCTGGCCAAGTTCGACGGCAAGTACAAGCTGAGCAACGTGGCGCGCGAGGGCCTCAAGCTGCCCGGCGACGACAAGAAGGTTTCGCGGTGCAGAGAGGGCCATCCCTTGGTGACTTGCTGCAGGACGACGACGAGGATGACGCCGCGGACTCTGAGTGGCAGGACCTGGTCACGTGGTTGAGCGAGCAGCTGAAGAGCCGCGTGCGCAAGGCGAGCACACGCGCCGCTTTTGCACGCTTCTCGCCTCACGGCACGCACGCGCACACGGCAGGTGGTGGTGTCCAAGCGCCTCACCAAGTCGCCGGCCGCGCTGGTGGCGGGCACGTACGGCCTCACGGCCAACATGGAGCGCATCGTGCGCAGCCAGGTGCGTGCGCCGCAGCGTGCTGTGGCCTGGCCAACCACGCTCCGTGTTGCAGGCGCTGGGCGACGGTGACCCGCAGCTGCAGTACCAGCCCAAGGCAAGCTTCCCCCTGCAGCTTGTTCTTGCCCAGTGCTCCGAGCTCACGGCCACGCAGCCCATCATGGAGGTGAACGTGAAGCACCCGGTGCTGAAGAAGCTGCGCTCGTTGCACGCGCACAACGAGAAGGACGCGCTGGCGCTTGACACGGCCAACATCTTGTTCGAGTCCAGTGCCGTGGCGTCGGGTGAGTGCGCGCGTGCCGGCGTTGACCCAGAAGGGACTGTGCTCAGCGCCAGACCTGCAGGCTATGCCATCAGCGACCCGCAGAGCTTCGTGCAGCGCATGAACCGCGTGTTGGCCAACGCGCTGGGCACCGATGACGACGAGGAGGCGCCCAACAAGCAGGAGGAGCAGGCCAAGCCGGAGGAGCCGGCCAAGGAGGAGCTGTGAGCGTCTCAGTGCGAGGCCTTCTTTGCTTCCGCCCAACAAGGATTAAAAGGATCCGGTGAATTGGTGCGCATGTTTGTTGTTTGCCTCATCACAGGTCGATGGCCTGCTGGAACATCTCCGGGGCTTGGGCAACGCAGGCACCTGCCAACAACAACGACGACGTTGTAAGCAGTGGACAGACTCTGATGCACACAAACGAGCCGCACCGCAGTGAATGCAGTTGGGGTCGGCGATGAACTGGTCGCTCTCGGAGCCGATCTGCACAACTGCCTCAGAAAAAGCGCTGCTGGATTGCAAGCAAGCACGCCCAACCTTGACGCCCATGCTGCACACTGCGTCGAGCACCTGACACCGCGTCAGAGCCATGGCAGGGCGGTGGGCCCCGATGATGCACGTCACCTTGTTGTTCTCCTCGCGGCTGAAGCCGCTGTTGCGGTTGATGCGCAGGAACTTGAAGGGCGCGAAGGGCTCCTGCCGCACCGTGTCAGAGGGGGAGGGCATCATCGCGGGGGTGCCGGCCGCACCAGAGAGGCGCCCAGGGGGCACAAGTACTTGCAGAAGAAGCGCGGGATGAACACGGAGGGCACCTGGCCGCAATGCGCGTGAGCAAAGCGTCATGGGAGCGCAACCAAGGCACGGACCAGCGTGAGCAGCAGCAGGATCAGCTTGGCCCAGCCCATGTGGGCACCGAAGAGGACGTTGGACTTCCACAGCGCCATCCTGCAAGGAGCGCGGCCCCGTGAGGCACGGAGAAGAGGCGGGGCCGCAGACGGGGCCGCACCAGGGGATGTACGCGAACAGCGTGCCCGAAGGGGAAAACAGCTCAAACGGCGCGACCATCGTGTCTTGGGCCTCGCCCTGCAGTCAAATGACGGCTCGGTCAATCACGCGCGCCTCCAAACAGCAGCCAGCACGAGCGCACCTCCAGGTTGCGCCTCCAGCCGATGAGGGCGCTCAGCGCCAGCTGCAAAGGGGGGCCCGTTGAGAAGCGCACGAACCGGACAAGGCAGTCTCACCGAGAGCAAGACGATGGCCCACTTGAGGTGCTTCATGTTCTTGGGCAAGTTCATCCAGTTGGCGTCCTGGCATGTATGCGGCGGTGAGATGGCCCATGGTTTTACGTGCGGCGAGCGCACGCTTGCCTTCTTCAAGGGGACCTGGACGGAGGAGGAAAGTGAGGGCCAATCTTTTTGCCGTCCAGCGCCGCCAACACGCACATAGCTGAGGAGGTCTTGGACCAGGCCCATGGGGCAGGCCCAGCCGCAGAAGAGGCGGCCCACTGCAATGGCAGCGCGTGAGCGTCCACGGGCGGATGCCAGGCCACCCCAGGCCTCACCGGTGATGCCCGTCAGCAGAATGACTCCTGCACACGACGGTCAGACAGCCCCTCGGCTCAAGACAACGCCAAGCGCACCGACGACCAGCAGCGGGAACACGCCGCGCGCAATGGTGAACTCGAGGGACTGCGTGCGAAGCCCGTCAAAGAGGACCCGGATGAGCCCCAGCCGCCGCACCTCCCAAGCTCCAGCGACGGCGGCGTAGGGGGCCTGCGAGGGGTACAGGACGGGCACCACGATACCTGTGGCCTCGCGTTAAAGGCGCGGCGAGGGAAAAAAGAACCAAAACCAAAACGCCCGAGCACCACGAGCTCCGCGACGACGCGGCTCGCTGGGCCAACGCTTCGCAAGCCTCGCGCCGTGGCGGCATCGAGCTGCGTCACGATCCCTTTCCCCCAAGCGCACAGACAATCACTCACGCGTGCCGGCGATGCCCAACAGCTTGCCGTTGATGGCCAGGAACACCAGGATCTGCACCACATGGCGCGCAATCTCGCTCACAGACTTGGCCTGCGTGACGCGCAGCACCGCTCGTGAGACCGGGCAAACAGATCTCGCGGCGCCCTGCGACGGTGCGCCGTGCTCTGCTCCCCGCCTCACCATCTCGAGAGCGTGCCCCTTTGCGCGTGAGGTTTTTCCGACGAGGGTCTGCGCTCCGCCCCCACGCTCCCCTGTGGTTCCTTGGAGACACGCGTCCAGTGGTGCCGTAGCAGCAGCGGCCTGGCTTTTTTTGCTTCGTCGCTGCCTCGCACTCCACGGAGCTCCACGCCGTCATGTTGTTGCTGACGCTGGTGGTCTACCTCTCATACGTGGTGCTCTTCCTCTTCTGCACGCTCTGTGTGGGTAAGCGGCCGCAGCCGTTGGCCGTCCCCGTGCTCGCGCTCAAGCTCCCGCGATGCCACGCGTAGCATGCGGCCTGTACTACCTGGCGGAGCTGGTGGAGGAGTACACAGGTGACCGGCAGCGAACGCTTCGCTTGCCACGTGCACTCAAAAACGCTTGGGCCCCCAAAGGCTTGGCCAAGCGTGTGCTGCGCGACGTGATTCTGTTCGTGCTGGTCCTGCACTTGCTACTGTTGCTGCTTGAGGACTTCCCGTCCCTGTTGATTCTGCTGGGGCTCATCAGGTCAGCCCACTTCCACGTGCTTGCGCGCCCTGGCGCTCAACGCATGCTCACTGCAGCCACGCCACCTACTTCACGCTGGTAAGCGCGCAGTCGTATGCCGCACCTGCTGCTGAGCTCTGGGCCAGCTCAAGACGTTTCCCTTTATCTTCATGACCGATCCCAAGGTGAGCCCCCTTGCGCCGACGCGACACTCTGCTGACTGGGAGAGTGTCCAAAGTTCCTGGGTGCAACCGTCTTGCTCAAGCCCTGCATTGCACTGCACTGACCCGCCAGACTGCAGCCTCGTGCGTGCTCGCGGTGTCCTCGCACGTGCTCTGGTTCCGCCACTTCACGTCCACAGAGCAGTTCTACCCTTTCTCGGAGATTCTGGCCTTCTTCCTGTTCTGCGTGTGGCTGGTGCCGTTTGGATTCTTTGTGTCGCTGTCAGCCAACGAGTCGGCGCTGCCGCAATTGGTGCGTGCGCTGCGAGTGCTGGCAGAGGTTGGCTGATGGCGCAAGCCCAAACAGCACGCAAATGAGCCCGTTGGCGGTGGCGCTGCTGGCGGCAACAGCTCCAGCAACGCCATGAAGCAGTCCACGTCGTACAACTCGCTGCTGTCAGCCGACAACGCTGCCAACAAGGCCTCGCACTCCTTGGTGCGGCCCTCTTTGCCTCTCCCCCTGATGTCTGAGTTGCTTGCCCAGCTGCGCCGCGTGATGGACTCGTTGACTCACTACGTGTCGGCCGTGGTGCCGGCGCGCTTTGCGTCCTCTCGCTCCACCAAGGCATGTGTGCGGGGGGGCGCCCCGCGTGTTGTGTGGGCGAAGCTCAGAGGAGGTGGGATGTTGTCCTGTAGGTCATCTGAGATAGCCTGTGAGTGGAGCGGCGGCGCAAAGCGCGTGCAGTGCGCAAGCGCGACCCGCGACAACAAGGTTTTGCATTTGTGCAGGCGACTGCGCGCCACCCTCAGTAGGCCTTGATGACCACCTCCACCTTGCCCGCGCCCTCGAGAGCCTCCCAGGGCTTGGCCTGGGCCACTTCGGGCACCAGCGACAGCTCGTCCTCCGTGAGTTCGCACAGTTCCTCCAGTTGCTTCTACACAGCGGCAACGGGTGCCGCGGTGAGCGGGCGCGACAGCCCTGCACCCAAAGCACGGGTACCCCAAGCGCAGCCTCCATGTTGTACTGGTCGCGAGAGCTGTTGAGAATGTCCAGCCTCTCGCGCGCCATCTTCTCCACTGACAGCCTGTAGCCGGCGGTCTGCAGCAGGCACGCCCTCAGCACAAAACACCACGGGCGGCCACGCGCGTCCACCGCTCACCTGGGGCAGCACCTTGACCGCGTCCAGAAGCCGGTGCTGCAGCGCGATAGCGTCCTGGCGGGCGTTGACGTTCACGGGCAGCCCCACAAGGCCCGTGGAGTGCTTGTGCAAGGTGCTGCGCCAAAGGCCGCGGGACAGACGCATCCCCAAGGTGTAGGTGTGAAGTACGTGTGCCCTCCAGGCGCAGCCCAAACGACCCCTCTGCACAGCACGTTTTTTCACGCCACAACTTTGTACTGCTGCTCCTGCTGCCTGCCCTACTTCTTCCCACCAGCGACGACCTTCTCCGCCTGCGCGTCGGCCTCTCCCTTCACGATGGGCTTGGACTTGTCCACGGTGGTGGTCTGCGTGCGTGCATGAGGGGGTCTGCGAGCAAGTGCACCCAAACGCACCTTCTTGAGCTTGCTCGCTCCGGCAGCCAGATCAGTGTCCTTGGGGGCCTTGTCCGACATGATGATGCAAAAAAAAGATGAAACCTGCGTCCGCAACGGTGAGCAGGCTGCAGCACGGGAGCACACGACGCGCCGCCGACCCCCACGTCCCCTCGCGCGCAGCAAGCAGGCGAAAAAAAAAGAGGTGGAGAACGCCCGCGGGCAAGAAACGGTCGCGCCGGGCCAGCGCGCCCCGCCTGCCTCGAGGGCAAGGTCCAGCGGCCCGCGGCAAGCTGCAAAGGGCGGAAGAAAACAGAAACACGGGACAACAAAGCGCCCTGCCGCAGCACCCGCAGAGGCAACGCGAAGAGGCGCGCGAGCGAGGGGAACAGCGCGCACATCGGTGGCAAGCGAGGACGCGAGCAAACGGCACGAGTGCGAGGAGCGACAGCAGGCAGCGGGAACACGGCCCCCACAACGCTGGACGACGCACAACACCAGCCAACCCCTCTGCTACCTTGCGTTGTTTGCGCGACGCACACAAACTCGCATTCGCCTCGGGAGGGCCGCGCCATGTCATACGCCACGACCCCGGCCAAGCGCGCACCGGGTAAGCCGACGCCGAGGGGCACAAGACACGAGCCCACAGCCTTTTTTGCCAGGGACGGGCAAGCCTCCAGCGCGCCCAGGCATGGAAGGCTCGGGCGGAGTGGTTGCCGCACAGCCTGCACCGCAACCCGCGCAGCCGCCAGGTGGGCCGTGGCTTTTTTGGCGGCGGCTCTTCGCGTGTCCGCGACGCATTGCGGGCTTTTGTGGGGGCGTGCTGCGTGCTGGCGTCTGGTCGCGGAGCGAAGCGGCGCAGCGTTTTTTTCACCGCACGTCCGCCGCAGGCACGGTGAAGGTGGTCAAGGTGGTGAAGGGACGCCCCAAGGTTCCTGGACCCAAGAAGGCCGCCGCGGCCCCCACCTCGGATCGCATGCTGGCGCAGAAGCAGATGGGCTCGCAGGAACGCGAGGCTGGAGGTGCGGGCCGGCTGTGGGGCGTGGGGGGTAAGGGGGCGAGGCTGAAGGGCCCACTTGTACAGAGTCGTATGGGCGCAAGCACGCTGACACGCTGGCCCTGCTCCCCATGTGCGCCGCCACCGTGTTCTTCTGCTGGTGCGCTGCCTGCGCGCTCACTCTCGTGGCAGGATGGAGAAGATGAACAAGTTCGAGAGCGCGTCGCAGGTTGTTGTGTCGCAGAGGGGGTCATTTGTGTGTGGGCCTGACGGGCGTCGTGGCCCAGGCGGAGAACTCGCGCCGCGACTTTTGGCTGCAGCGCGCGGAAGAGAAGAAGGCCAAGAAGGCACCCAAGGGCGTTGCGCCTCAGCCGCCCACCAAGCCCGCCGTGCCCAAGAAGATCAACCCCAACCAGGAGCTGCTCGCCCAGCAACGTCAGCAGGCGCTGGAGGTTTGGAAGCCTTTCTTGCAACAGGGCCTGTTCGCTCACCATTTGCTGCGCCTCCTCTCCGCCGCAGGCCGGCGCTGCACCAGGTGCGTCATCATTGGCGTGTTTGTTGCGCACTTCTCCGCGTCGTTTTGCGTCCACGGCTCCGCTCTGAGGCGTGCCCTCCATTCTGTGAATTGTGGTGCTCCACCCGCGTTGTCTGAGGCCTCCACCCTTTGCACTTTCGTCTCCCTCTTTGCCACACATCAACACCCACGCACGCACGCACGCGCACACAAACCCCAAAGGAGCCGACGATGACGGCGGCGGTGACGTGGAGGGCCACGGGCCGGCCTTTGAGGCGCGCCGGCCCAGCGTGCGCTACTCGCCCGCCGGCGTGGGCAACCTGCGCGCCCAGTACGATGCGGGTGCGGCTGCCCGTTGCCCCCTGGCTTCCAACTCCTCCACCGCCACACACGCACACCCTTATGCTGCTGCTTCTTCTTCTCGAGTTTGGTTTGGTTTGTCCGTTTTGTTTGTTTTGTTTTTTGAACAGAGTTTTCGTGGCTGCAAAAAAATTCGTTCGCGCGCTGACTTGGCCATGCACTCGTGCTGTGTGTGCGTTCGCGTGTGCAGCGGGGGCACCTGTGCCGCGCACCTCAGCGCCGCGCCCACCCGTGCCCAAGAAGGTCAGCTGCTGCTGCTGCTCCCCTGGAAGAGTGACGACGCGCGGCGCCAGGTTGCTGTGCCCAAGAAGATACCGCCGGCCGCGGGCAAGGTGCGCACAAGGCTGCGTTGGCGGCGCGTGCCTCGTGTGTGTGCCAACGCCCACCTCGTGCATGCTGCGCAGGCCCCGGAGCCGGTCGTGGCGCCGCCGCCCAAGAAGCTGCCGCCGCCGCCGGCCGCCGGCCGCAAGGTCTGCCGCTTTGCGATGGGTGCTCATGGCCTCACCCTTGCACACCAACGCAGGGCTCGTACGTGGCGCAGGAAGACTTGGAGCGCAAGCGGCGCGAGGAAGAGGAGCGTGCGGCGCGCGAGGAGGCCGAGCGCCGTGCCCGCGAGGAGGCCGAGCGCAGGGTGCGGCTTGGTTTGCTTGCTCTCGGCTCGCTGCGCTGCCTGACGCTGTGCAAGGCGCGCGAGGAGGCTGAGCGGAAGCGGCGTGAGGAGGAGGAGCGTCGCCGCAAGGCGGAGGAGGAACGCAGGTTCCAAGAACTCCTCCTTTCTTTGTTTCTGCTTTTGGCCGCGTTTGGCTGACCTTGTGCGGTGCAGACGGCGCGAGGAGGCTGAGCGCAGGAAGCGCGGTGCGTTGTTTGGGGGGCGCGTCCTTGTGTGTCGCATTTATTGGTGCCGTTGGCAGAAGAGGAGGAGCGCCGCCGTCAGGAGGAGGAGGAGCGTCTCAGGCAGGAGGTGAGCAGCGTTGCAAGAGAGAGAGAGAGAGAGAGAGAGAGAGAGAGAGAGAGAGAGAGAGAGTGTGT
>CAZYYU010000091.1:0-4916 GCA_964651735.1 uncultured Gammaproteobacteria bacterium
GTCGTCGTCGCATCACTGGGACCATGCGACTGCGTTTGGCGTGCAGCCATTGGGCTCCATTGCTCAAGTGCAGCAAGCAGTGCATCATTGCAGGGACAACGGGTTCCAGCTGCGCATCCTTGGCGCTGGCCATTCCTTTGGCAAGGTGGACGCGACGGTCAAGGGCACGCGAGTTCTTCACTTCCACTTTGCCCAATCAGCAGCTGTTGTTGATGACGGCCTGTATGGTTACCGTTACATGCCCGCTGCTGCGGAGCATTACGTGGAGTCCGGTGCTGCAGTGCTCGTCAAGAACTTGCAGGAGCGCCTCCTCACACTGGAAGACAACCAGCAAGTGCGTTTGACGCTGCCCATCGCGGGACAGATCGGGGAACAAACGCTGGGTGGCGCGATTGCCACAGGCACCCACGGTGGTGCACTCCCTGGACGGCCGGCGGGAACTGGGCGGGTGAGTCTGCGGACATGGTCTACAATGTGGTGAAGTGGCGCAGCTGGCAGGGCTGCTACGTGATCCGTGACGATTGGTAACTCGTGGAAGCCTGAAGGCGTTGACATTTTCAAGGAGTATGGGGCCGCCCGAGTCAGTGTGATGCCCTCCACCCCTCATGATGGCATGATCTCGCCCAACGACTGCAGCTGCCAAAGGAGGCTGAGTGTGCCAGCCGGCCCGATGCATCTGATGCCGAAATCACGATTCGCACCCGGCCAAGCCGCCAGACTCGCAGAGATGGGGCAGGAGGATAGTACTGCAATTTACTTGAAGCGCAGGTCACAGCTGCACTTCTCAGGATAGTAGGCAGCCATGCACACCCCCTCATAACGGTAGTTGTTCTGCTTCACAAACGAGGTTGGAGCGATTTTCCCAACCATTAATCGCTTGGCCTGCTCCAGGCGCACCTTGTCGTCCTTGTAGCGATTGTACAGCCGCACAGACAAGACAGCGTCCTCTGTTGGGCAATGAACCTCGCCAATTGTTGCACCGAGGAGTTGTTTGCACAAATGGGCAAGAGAGTACTTGTTGAACTGGCCGTACTTGGGGTTCCAGGCCTTGAACATCTCGGCAATATCGACTGCGTCAGAGAAATCTTCTCCTTTCACCAAACCAAGCCAGTGAATGTCGTTGTCGACCCCACTACCAACCAACAGGGGCAACGGGTTGCAGGCGCGAAGGACGCTTCGGATATCTCCCACTACTTCAGCCAACGAGCGCGCATCACGAACGTCCCTCTCCGAGACTCCAGTGAGTGGAGTGAGGTAGCTCACAATTGGCTCGTTGGGCTTGATGATGCTGTGGACAAGAACTTCCTCGTTCTGATCCGAAAGAGCAACACTGATAGGTGTCCTATCAGAGTGGCGCTTGCTCGTTGCTGCGCATTCAACATCGACGCAGAAGAAACGAGCTTCGACGTCCATCGTCAGAACTGACCCTGCCACTTGAGTGATGCAAGTGCGAAACCAAGCCGTGCAGGACATCGCACTTTTTTTTGGTTGAGCGCCCGCTTCACGTCTGTGAGTGGTGCCAAGGCAACTCGCAAGCGACAGCGACGTTTCAGCACCGAGCGCGAGCGGCTGACGCGCAAGACACCGAGCCGGGGAAACGGCGCGCCACGCTCGTCACGCAGCAGCCCAGCTTCCTGCAGCTCCCTTACTCTGGGTGGCGCCAACAACGCCATGTCGCGCGCTTCCATTGCCATGCTTGCCGAGAGCCTGGACGCGGCGCACAAGTTCACGAGGCGCTCGGTTTTCGTGGGCTTTGGCGCTGCAGCGCCGGGAGCGCATGCCACTACATTACGCAGCGCTCCGGGTGCGGGCATCGGGGTGGAGAAAGAGGCGGAGACCCTGCAGCTGGCTCGCGCCTCGGCGGCCGCATTTCACGCCTGGCCAAGCTCTGCGAGTTCTTCCACGCAGTAGTTGCTGGTGAACCCGAGGTATGCAGTGATGAACAACGACGAACAACGACGGACAACGATGAATAACGATGAACAATGATGAACAACGATGAACAACGATGAACAACGACGAATAACGACGAACAACGATGAATAACGATGAACAGCGATGAATCAGATGAATAAGTTCAACAACACCAACCGCTGACCATTGATCGCGCCGAGACATGGCTGTGCCTCGTTGCTGATGCAGGTGCACTGTGACTTGGCGCTGTTGCCCTGTCAGCTGCTATGTCAGCCGCGCAGGACATGGACTTGTGCACCCCGCATCAGCAGCATCAACAGCAAAAGCGCGGTAGTGGCCCGCAGCAAACACTGTCGCGCACCGAGCCAATGCCACATCTAACACCTCTTCCGTGGTTGAGAAGGGCGACAAATTTGAACCAAGCACAGCGTTGCTTTCCGTCCCGTGTCGAGGCCCAAACATGACTTGCCGAAGCGCTGTATTCAGCTTCATGCAAGCCAACGAGCGCTCTGATCGCTGCAGTGTGCTGAATAGCAATGGCGAGTGAAAAACGGCGAGTGGCGAGTATGGCAGAATAGGGCTCGCGACTGGTGCGCTGCAAGAACAGCGTGGGACTTATGCGGTTTGACACCCGTGGAGCCAAATGCAAGCAGTGCGGCGCCTTGCTAGTGGCCGCATATCGGTTCAGCGGCAAGTAAAGCTATGGAACCAAGTGGGCTGAATGAAACGTCCTGCAAGGCGCGCCAACAGCCCGCTTGCCCACCACGCGTGGTGCACTTCGCCTACTGGGCCTCGGGCTGAGCGCTGAACCACGACAGGAGGCAGCAAAAGGCGTTTCGCATGGCGCCGCGTGGGCAGCTCTGGGACGGGCCGTCCCCCGGGGTGCAGGGGTTCTGCGTGCACGCGGTGCGCGATCCCAGCTTGCGCGGGCAGAAGTGGATGGACGTGTACGACGCGGTGTTAGCGCGCGCTCGGTTGTGTCAAGGGTAATTTCTCATTCGTTCGTCACAGGTCTCATTCGTCGTGAGCGTGATTGACTGCGCTTGCGTTTGCCAGCTATTGTTGACTGAGCCAAGCGAGTGATCGGAGGTCCGGACTGTCTGTGTCTGCTCCTCCGAGCTCAATTCCCAAACAACAGCGGCTGTACTGTGATGTTGCTTTATCATGCAAGGATGGCAAGTAGCAGAAGCAGCGCATGGAAAGCGCTTGAGGACGAGATTGCCACCATTGTTGTCGACAGAACAGACGTTGTTCGTGTAGTGGTGCTTGATACCGGACTCGTCGTCGTTTGTGGAGAAAGTTTTCGTGTTGTCGTCCTTGCAGGTTCCGCTGTGGTTGTCGCAGTGGTTGTTATCTTGCGCGACTGAAAAGTGGTGGTGGTGCTCGCCGTCGCTGAGGGGCACAGAAGCGTGGTGGATGAGGGACATGATCCGTCTTTGTTGCAGAGTCCTTGAGGGCAAGAGCACGCATTTCCACATGAACGTCCAAAGGAACCGTGCTGGCACTGCAGTGCAAGGAGTGTGGAATTGTCGTCCCATCCAGGACAAGAGCCGTCCTTATTGCAAGTGTTGCAAGCACAGTAGGCAGGACATCTGATACTGCAGGTGGACCCAAACAATCCTGGTTGACATTGGATGGCAAGCTTTGTTGTCGATCCATCAAACCCTGGACACGTGCCATCCTTATTTGCATACGGGCAAGAGCAATACAAAGGCGCTCTGGTCCCGCAAGTGGGCGTAAATTGGCCTGCAACACACTGCATGGCAAGGGGTGTGGATGTGTCGTTCCATCCTGGGCAGTTGCAATCAGCAAGAACAACTTCCTGCCTGCAAAAATAATTCCCCAAAATGTTACAGCTTGAGCCACACAATGCACGATTGGGACAGTAGGTTCCGCTTGTCGTGTAATCTGGCAAGGGAGTGTCATTGCAATTAACCCCAGTTCCAAGGCAATAATTCGGTGCAGGTGCAGATGTGCACTGTGCAACGATGGTTGTTGTTCGCTGTGCAGTCCTTGTTGTCGCTGTTGTCGAGGAAGGTGCTGTGGACTGGGAAATCTTGCTGGTGGAAGCTGTTGTAGACTGCGCAGTCCTTGTTGTTGAAGAGAGCGACGAAGCAGCAGCTGTGAACTGGGAGGCAATGCTAGTTGTTGGCTTGCTCTGTGCTGTTGTCGAAAGAAAGGAAGTGCGGGTCGATTGCATGGTTGGAGCGATCGTCACAGAACAGCAGCAACAGGCAACATTTGAAAAAGATGCCCCAGAAGCAGAGAGCAAACCCCAGCTGACATTGCTGCAAACATAGACATGAACAGGCGCGGCCAGAGTCGCGCTACTGGCGCGCTGGAGAGAGTCAAATCTTGCAGTGGATACGAGTGAAAGATTCAGGGCGCTTGCAACCCTCAAGTTGCACATGTCCACAAATAACGCAGAAGAGATGGCAAGCTGAAAGACGGCACTGCCCTGGTACACGGGCACAGACAGCGTCGACAGCACGGGATTGCTGGACACCTGCAGGCCTGCGTAGTTGTAGCCCGCTGAGGAGCCGTTGATGGCAACCAGCGCGGGCAGCAGAATGGACTGCAGCATGGCGTTGCCGGTGATCAAGATTTGCTGCCCAGCGTTGGCTGAGGCCACGGCCAGCAATGGAAACGATAAGGTTGTCAGCAGCGGGTTGCTGGTGACGCCAATGTACGCGGCAGACTGCAGCAGCGGAAAGCTGACAGTTGTGAGATTGGCTTGCGAGCTCAGCACTAGTGAGTTGCCCAGCATTGAGGTCATCCTGGGGAACGAGAAAACCTCCAACGCAGCCTCCTTAAAGTTGAAAGGGCCAACCACCTGTGTGATCCCAGGCATCGTGATGTTGGTGAAGCCATTGCCGTACACAGACAGGCCCTGCACTTGCACCAGCGAGGCGAAGAGATCTGTCGCGCGGAGTCGCGGATTGTCTGTGATGGCAAGCTGAAAGACGGCACTGCCCTGGTACACGGGCACAGACAGCGTCGAC
>CAZYYU010000091.1:5016-11333 GCA_964651735.1 uncultured Gammaproteobacteria bacterium
CTGGTGACGCCAATGTACGCGGCAGACTGCAGCAGCGGAAAGCTGACAGTTGTGATTGCTGTTGAAGAGATGACAAGAGAGCTGGAGACTGACGTCAGAAAAGGGAGCTCCAAGGAACCGCTAGCAGATGCTCCAAACTGCAACGTTTGAACACTGACAACACGACATCCAGAAGGCTTTTCTTCGCAGAAAACTCCAGAAGTATTGCAGCTCGCGCCATTGAAGCCAAGCGCAACCACCGATTCGTCTGGAGGAACCGCGCTGAAGCACTGCGCTGCAATGGCGTGGGAAACCAGTAGGGCGAGAGCAATCAGAAGCGTGCTTGCGCTCTGCATGCCGACACACACCAGGCTACCAGCCATGGGTGATGAGCGGGTGGATGGGGGCAAGCCCTTTCGTCGATTTTTTTCACTGGACAATGAAAAACCGAAACAACAAAGAGTTGTCCTTTGATCTGCTGAAGATTTATAATGCAAGTGGGAGCAGCACTTTGGAGAAAACGTCGTGTGACGCTTTTCTGGGCTGCAAACCCCCACGGCTGGCCGGCCATGACCCTGAGTGATGCATGTGTCAGCAATAACCGGGCCTCGGTAGACCTGTTTGCCTGAGTAGCGCTGAAGAAGTACGACAAGGGCACGATGAGCTGCGTCCATACAGAAAATCAGGTACTGAACAAAATCCAACGAGATCTCTTGATGATACTCTGGGACGGCATGCAAAACCACGCAGCTTAACAGCGCCAGCCGTGGTGCAGCCCGATGACAACAGCGAAATTCTATACCGCAACCTGCAGCAGTTTTTCATGCGCAGCTCAGAGCAGCCTCCCGAGTTTGCAGGCTGTAGAGAGCCAGTACCACCTTTAGACAAGCCACAAGGCCCAAGGTGAGAAAGCAACACATACCTCAGTCATCGGCCGCGTCGCAATCGATGAGCTCCACCCAGCAGATCTGGGTGAGTTCGCGTTCAAAGCGCCCCGCCACCACGTAGTCTCAAATGTGATGTCCGACACCACCAGCCAGGCTTTCGGCGGCCTCTCGATCTTCCTCTTGAGGTTAGCTGCGTGCTCACCATCTCGGCCCAAGCGCGGTCCAAATCACTCCCGACGTCCGCCCTTGTTCTGGCATGCTTGCACGGGGCCAAGTTGTGATCTCGAGCCTGGATCAAGACCTTTCTTCTGACCGCCTTCCTACTGCGAAAACGTCGCCACTCCAGATCTCGTCCAGGTCGCCAAGACAGTGCCCAAAAGGCAGCATCGCCTCGAACATTGTTGGCACGAACGCCAGCGCACTTGAAGTGGTACCATTCGTCACGGGGGTCACACTGCACCACCTGCATCGTCGCTTGCAGGCCGCAGTAGCAGAAAGAAAGGGCGCCCAGCCACACAGCTGACGCGGCGAGAACGGCACCACGTCCTTCAGCACGGAAATGGCCTCCACGACATCCAGGCTGGCGCCGAAGAAAAGTGTCTGGTTTGTGGCAACGCATGGTGAGAGACGTGCACGCCTGGTACACACAACAAACCGTCTTCAGACTCGATTGGTCTTGGCCTCGCCGCGTCAGGAGCTTCAAACAGGCCAGATGGGCACACTTGTTCAACCAACAGCCACAAAGGCAAGGGCATCACCCCTTCGTGCACGGGCACACAGCCTGCTTGATCTGGAACGCAGCAGAGGCACCTCCAGACACCTCGCGCAAATCTCGCTTGATGGGTCGTGAACTCGGTGCACCCTCGCTGTCCATCCGCGTTCTTTTCGCGGACGTTTGTAGTTCTTGCCACTCAAGGAAGAGACCCGCATGGAGACTCAGCGCAGTGTAATGCTGGGTGACGTCCCTTGCCTCCATATTGGCAGCGAGAACACGCGCGCTCCCAGTGCAAAAAGGTGACACGCACGCCTCCTTGGTCGCCACCAGCTGCCCGATGGACCAGCGGGTTCACAACAGGAAGTGTTGGCGACCATGGCTCCTAGCGTCCCCAAGCCTGAGCGCGCAATGCGCCCTCCTCATGGAGGAAACCCTCTCTCGTGCTCGCCTTCTCGCGCGAGGACCAATTACGGGCGAGCGTGACGGTCAGGGTGGGCCCTAGACCCTTGCGCTCGGAGACGCTGGTGCTCAAAATGAGCACAAACTAGTCCGCAATAAGGGCGCTTCGGGGGTCTCACACTCGCGACCTCATTGAGAATGGCATCCATGAGCAGAGGGAAGCGGCGAGAGGGGTGGGGATAGGCCGCAAGCAGCTTTTTGCTGGTCCGGGAACGCATAGGAGCACGCTTAACGAACTCCCGCAAGCAAGCCCGTTCAACAACTGTCCTCGAAGATGTCACTGCACGCGGCCCTCTGAGCATCGATATCAATATACGGCACATCACTGGTGCTTTGAGATGATGTCGTGGTTTGGTCGCTGAAAGATCACTTCACGGGGCGCGGTTGAGCTTTGCAACCAGCTCGGCAATGTGGTCGCAAGCGCAGAGGCTTGATGCCCAGGACGCGTCCCAAGGTGGCCATCCAGATCAAACAAGGCCCCATGTCTGTTTTTGCCCATCGATTTATGCCAGCATGACATCACTGCAAACTGTGCAGTTTTTTAGGGTCCCGATGAAGCTGCCATCCCTCCTTCTTCTGATTCCGCTTGGCGTTCTTGCGCTGGTTGCCCTCATTTCGCTCAGCCTCTCGGGCAACATGTGTGCCATGTTCTGCAGCTTTCAGCCGGCGCCGTCAGTCATCCTTCCTGTTGCGACCAGCACCGTTCAAGGAGGACCGGCAGTGGGAGTCGTGGCCGCTGTTTTTGGGCTGTGCGCAGCCGCGGTTGGTCTGTGCTGGCTTTTTCTAGCCGAAGGAGCGCCGGAAGCGCTGCGCTTGGCACTGCTGGGGCTGCTCTGCGTGACGCTGGTATTCGCCTTCGTAGCAGCGGTCATCATGGCCAGCCTTACCACCTCTCTCCTTGACGGCACTGGTCCCGTGGGCACGATGGGCGCGGCAGCTGCCTTTGCCTTTTTCCTCTTCATGCTGGCTGGAGTGGATCTCCTGGTCATCTTCGTTGCCAAGAAGCGTGTCGTGTGAAAAATTGTGACTCTTTTTCTTTATTCTCCGAGCGAGGGGGCAGGCGGCTGACCCTGTTGGTCTTCTTGTTTCTCACCCAAAGGCGGCTGATCTCCTTGTTGTTGAGGAAGTTGCTGCTCGGCGGCCGCAGAAGGAGCCGACACTGCCGCAGCTGGGCTGTCCGCCAACTTGAACGTGCGCCACAGGTACCAAGTGGCCACACAGACAAACGCGATGAACAACAGTCCAAAGATGACCATGAAGAAGGCGCCTCCATTCAGGGGTGAAGACGATGCCAGGTACAAGCCTGCGGAGTAGGTCCCCGCCTTGAGCGCGAGGGTGGTGGACAGGCTGGTGGGTGACGACGATACTGAACGCACGGACACGCGCTGCTCCTGATCCCAGGCCACAAACGAGTTGATGTTCACCGGCAACGCGTGCTGCCCGAAAATCGTGATGGTGGAGTCGGCTGACAGCGCGAAGTTGACCAGACCCTGAGGAAAGAACCCTCGAATGCCGGCCTTGTAGCTGGACGAGTGGACGCGAAGGGACGGCGTGACGTACGTCAGCGAGAAATTGCGGAAGATGCCAGGAGTCGAGGCCGCGAGCGTGACCACCTCACTGAAGCACGACAGGAAGGTGACGACGTTGGCTTGCTGGGCATCTGGGACGCCGTCAGAGTTGCCGTCATAGGTCGCGTTTTGCATGGGGCCCCACTCCATCACGTCCGGGCAGCCGTCAGCATCAGAGTCTTGAGCCACCACAAAGGTTGCACCAGCAGAGTTTCCCAGATCTCCTTCCGCGGCCACGCCAAGCGCAACCACCAGGCTGGTCAAGTTTCCAACCAACAAGGCAGGCGTTTCTACCGTGATGAACACCTGCACAAGCGTGGCCCCTGTTTCCTCTGATGTGCCCAGTGCAATCGTTTCTACGGTTGCCGTCAATGCGCTGGGAACGAGTTGAGGAACGGAGACGTTGGCGGTGATAACGGGAAGGTTGGCCGTCGATGGAACTCGCACCACTCCGACAAACAGCGCAGCGGTGAGGGGTGCGAGGCTGTTTCCAGGAAAAGTCGGCCCATTCAGCAGCACGGAGAACTGCGAGTAACTGAACGTTTTCTTCAGGCAACGCGTCGTCCACGTGCCGCCCGAAGAAAACGTCCCGTTGATGTAGGCAAGGAAAGGTTCTTGCACTGAAGCAATCTGTTGCGCAGCCGAGGCATTGATGGTACAAAGAAAGAGCGCGTCGCTGCTCGCGTTGGTGAGTTGCGCTTGGAACAGCACTTGTCCGGCCGCGGTGCGGAACTGGAGGCTGCTGGGAACAAAGGTCGAGGATGGCGCGAGTATGACGGCGAGAGTCGAGTTCTGGTACGTCACAGGATTGCCTGAAATGGGAACAAACACGGGGACGCCGCTGTGTCCCGTTCCCCAGGTGCCAAAGAAAACATCCTCTATCCGGGAGCTCCCACCACAGCGACCTCCACGCGCGCTGGTCCACCGTTTGCAAAGGTTAACGTGTACTCCCCCGAGTCTGGGTTCTGAATTGTGATGAGCAGCATGTTGCCCAGTTGCGACTGTGACATGTGGGCGTTCAGCGGCCCTGCAAGAGTCGGCACTGTCAAGGCGCCCGTCCAATCCACGAAAAGCGTGATCTCCTGCAGCCCGGGCTCGACCAGCACAGGCAAGGTGAAGGCTGACACTGAGACGGGAATGGAGAGCAGCTGCACGTACGAGAACTGGCTGATTCCATAGGTCAGAAACGGCGATAGATGGGCGAAGCGATCCGACACAGTGAACGTCGTGCCGCCCGTGGCGTTGACAACTTGGCCCAGTGCATCTGACAGTGCCGTGTACTGGCGCCGCGACGGTGAATGCAGCATGGCTGGCTCCTGATTGTTGTCATCTCGGAATATGCCGCCCTCCTCGCAGTTCCCATAGAACATGCGAATGAGCGTCTGCTTCTTTTCCTCCATGGAAGTGATGACTGCCTCTGTGAGCCACACGTCCTTTGCGTCAGAGTCCGTGTAGAGCACGAGCGTCGACCCCTGCGAGGAAACCGTGCTGGCCAGCAGAATGCCCGACAGTTGCATCTCGGGGCAGTCTCCTCCGCCCTCTGCAACGAGCGTTGACATCGCTTGTGCCAACTCGGGCACTGTGCTAAATATGGAGGCAGGGCCAAACGTCGGGTCATGGAAAGGAGCCAGGACAAAGCGTCCAAATTCGCTTTCTGTTGTGGTTGCGAGTCCCAAGGCACTGTCCACCGCCTGCGCAATCTCATCTTGGAACGAGCCCGTCGTGTCAATGACAAAGGCAAGATCTGGCTTCTGATCCAGAAATCCGAGCACTTCCTCGGCCGTCAGCCCTATCGAGGCAGCGTATTGGTTTACAAACCAATTGCCAATGGCGACGGTTGCTGTCACAGCATTGTCGTGTGCTGCCTGAAAGTTCGGGCGGTCTGGCAAATCCTTGTTCAGTCCCGGGTCAGTTGCCCCAGTGAAACCGTGCTGGCATTTGATGGGCGAGTCGGATGTGCGGAACCAGCGGGACTCATATCGATCTCCAACAAGTCCTGAAGGGGCGATCCAGGCAAGACCAACCGCACCATCCAAAGCAACAAAATCCATGGCATCAGCTGACGCCTCGACGACAGCTCTGCCAAGGGAGCCAAAGAGAAAAGTTGAGAGCGCAAAGTAGCCGCTCGTGAGCTTGGTGAAAGGGACGGGTTGATCGTTTGTGCACGTCGTATCATCCAGAGTGTAAATCTTGGCAGGCAGGAAAACCTCATAGCCCCAGCCTGGAATGTCCGTGTCCTTGAGCTCGACGTAGTTGCTGTGAGCGTAAAAGTCCTGCACCGTGTGCAAGAGGCGGCCAAAGGTTGTGCGCGCGTCGCTATACTGGTGCGCAGCAATCTCACCCCCCGTCTGGGCCACCAGGTCCATGACACGCTGCATGCAAGGGATGATTGACTCGTTGTCACAATGCGCCGCCTCCACGCGAGGTTCTTTGACGTCCGTCCACCACACACTGGAGCGGAGGTCCTTGATGGCCTTTGGCGAGAAGGTTTTCTGCTGGAAAAAAACCTTGGCTCCCGCCTCCGAAACGATGTCTTCGTGAATGTACTGCTTGAAGCCACAAGCAAAGCCAGCCAGCAAGGCGAGAAGAAGGATAAAAGAAGACCCCATATTCTTTGTTTCAGGATAGAAGTGTTCGGAGGTTGGTGGGAGGGTGTGTGTGTGTGTGTGTGTGTGTGTTTGTGTGGTTATGGTGGGTGGTAAGAGTGCG
>CAZYYU010000092.1:0-3741 GCA_964651735.1 uncultured Gammaproteobacteria bacterium
CCTGGGCGCGGCAGGCGGAGCTGCAGAGGCGCGTCGCGGACGTGATGATCCCGCACGTCCAGGCGCTGCAAATGCTCAGCCGTCTTGCCTGTGGCAGGAGAGAGTAAGATCGCAGCCGTTCCCCCCTCGCGCTGCAGCAGCGCACCTCGCTTGGTCAGCGTGTGCTGCTGCGAGCTGGGCACAACTGCCCCGCTGCGCTGCTCGTCGTCGACACCACCACCGGTGCCGCCCAGCTCCTCCTTGTCCGCTGGGGGCACCACCACCGTCGGTGGGGGTGGCGGTGCAACCACCGGCGCGGGACGCGTCAGCACGGGGGCCGAGCGCGTGTCGCGGTGCGCCGCCACAGAATGCTGCTGGACCTGTGCGGGCCGCGTCGTGCGCTTGCTGCGCAGCGCCCAGGTCACCAGCGCATATCCCACCACCAGCTGCGCAGGGACGCCAGTGAGCAAGCGCCGTCGCAAGGAGCTGGCAAGCCGCACCGAGACTGAGAACACGACCATCTCCGCCAGCATGGCGCACGATCAAGGCGCCACCGCGCACGCAAGCCGCCCCTCCGCCTTCACTTGCACGCCGTGGCGCCGTCCAGGAGTCGCGAGAAACCAACAACCATCTTGTCCTTGTCGAACACAGTGGCGTACTTGAGCATGAAGTTGGCGCCGAGCACGGTGAAGGTCTTGCGTGGAGAAATGAGGCGGGCGCAGAACGGGGGCCAGCAAAGCAGCACACCGGATCTGCGGGGGGCCAATAATGATGCACAACAAGCACAGCACGCGCTTCTCACCAGGCACGATGCCCAGACCTTGTGTGCCAACCTCTGAGACGTGTGTGCACAACAGCATGGCCTCACCGTATTGCGTGGGGTCCTGGCAGATGGAGTTCATCAGGTAGTAGGACGGGTCAAGCGCGAGCTCCAAGTTGTCCGCAGCAAAGCGGAACTGTGGAACCCCAAACACTTCAGCACTACACCCACACACAGAACGATGTCTGACCTGCAGCAGAGGCCAGCTGGCACGCTGCGAGGCCGTCATGGGGAAGCAGTTGCCTGCCTCAAACACGGTGGCGTTGACGGGCACCCCGCACAGGCCCGCCAACGGTGCACGCGTGCAATTGCGCAGCAGGATGGCCTTGAGCGCGGCGTACGGGCCCGTGGGAACTGGTTGGTTGGTTGGTTGGTTGGTTATCGTGTCTGGCTTGAAGACAGCTCACTGGTTGTGAAGGGCGTGCCAGAGTCCACTGACCACAAGGTCAGAGTTGAGAGGAACGTGGGCGCGGTGGCAACGCACCGATGCCAGGGTTGTTATCTGGGAGTTGCAATCAGAAAAGACGGCAGGCAAAAAATGAAGCGCACAGATTGACGGCGGGAAGCCCAACGACACCCCTGCAAAGAGTCAGCTGTGTCGGGCCGTTTGCTTGCAGGGAATCAACGCACCATTGACGAACACGCCCGCGAATGTCGGCTGCCAAAAGCCGTTGGCCGACGTGACAGGGGTGAAGCGCCACCCCGTCCCTGCGTCGCTGAGCAAACGCGGCCACCACAGCACGCACCACACACCCCAGTTGTTGGGCACATCGCCAATGCGCATGGCCCCGCCCACGCCTCGCACGCACAGCGCAAACACATTGCGCCAGCCCCGTTGTGCGCGCACCACCGTGTCCAGCAGCGGTGCGGTGCCCAGCTCGTTGATGCCCTGGAAGGCCAGGCCCCTGCAGCCAAACCAGTGAAACCGGCCACAGCGCAACAGAGCGCGCACGCACCAAATGCCTTCGGGGTACTGCGAGAAATCCTGGCGCAGCGCCCTCTGTCTGGACCCCAGCAGCGGCCGCCACCCCCTCTTCCGCTGGGGCTGCGACACGTTGTACGTGGCCCCAAAGAACACGCCGGGAACACGCTGCTGCCCCCGGCCCAGACTCACGGAGTCGGTCACCGCGTCCCCAAACAGCGTCAGGGAGCCGCCATACGTCACGTTGAACGCGCACAGCGAGGGCGCAGAAGCGCACGAGCAGTGCAGCGCGGTATGACATCCAACGGTGTGCCCAGTGATGTTGTAGTACTGGCGCGGATCGCCCTGGCGCCAACGCGGCGGTGGTGAGCGCGCACGTCCCGTTGCAACAACGAGGCCCGTACGCCGATGCAGTTTGAGCAGCCCAGCTGCGGCACCATGAAGTCGCTGCTCCCAGTGTCCACCGTGACCGTGAAGGGCTGGGCATCCTGGCCCAGGTGGACCGTCGTGTACCAGAAGAACAGCTCGCTGTAGTTGCCAGCCAGCGGCAGGGTCAATCCGGTCCCCCCTGCAACCACCAGCAGAAGCGCATGCCACGCCCAACGATGGAGACCCATGGCTTGCAAAAATGTGTACATTTCATGCCGCCCGTCCACGCCGGACATCTGACAGGCGCTTGACGAGGTGCCACCAGCTCTTGTTGGAGAGCGCGCTCACCACCGCTGCCTGCTTGAGGGCCGGAGCCAGCGCCGGGGACTCCGAGCCCATCCAGAACTCGTTCCACCGCACCACCACGTGCATCACGCGCCGCGCGAGGCTGTACTTCTCGTGCGCAGTGAGGAACCCTGCGAACTTGGACAGGTAGTGGCCCAGCACAGTCTGCGCCAGTCTGAGAGCCAAAGCAAGGGACAGCTGGAGCCGCAACCTGGCCGTTGCAGTACAGGTGCGCGTACTCCACGCTGCACAGGTAGCTGAAGCAGAAGGCCCAGGCCAGCGAGTGGAACGTGGACAGCGTCTGCGCCAGCGCCTTGTGGTGCACCTGGAGCAGCACGCATGAGCCCACGGAGGGCGCCCAAGGGAGAGCATCGCAACCGGGCAGTCGGGCTGCTCAGCACGGGCCAAAGCACGCGCCCGCAGCGCGTCCAGCCAAAGCCGCGAGCCCAGCAAGTAGGCCAGCGTGCTCCAGAAGAGCGGGTGCCGCTTCGACATGGAAGAGGGGGGTTCGCCCTCTCCTCGGCGCGGGCGCGCGACGGAGAGACCCTCTCGCTGACCGGCAGGCTTCACTGCATCGCGCAAGACTTTTGCTCCGCCGGCGGCTTCTGGAGGTCTGATTGTTGCTGCTTGCGGATCCGGCGCACCAGGTCCATGAATGCCTCCTCCACGTTCACAGAAGTCTTGGCTGACGCCTCGATGAAGGAAGCTCCGATGGTGCGTGCCAGATCAGCGCCTTCCTGCACCACTTGCGGGATCAGGCCCCGGCACACTCCAAATCACCGCACACCACCTGCACTGACACAGCCCGCGCATCTTCGAGATCGCACTTGTTGCCCACCAGCACCAGGGGCAAGCGTTCCTGGCTCCGACCGCGCAGCGCGTCATCCAGATGCAGCCCAACTTGGTCGAAGGAGGCACGCGAAGCCACAGAGTACACCAGCAGGAAGCCCTCACGAGAGCGAATCCCTGCGCGCAGTCAGCAGGCCCAACCCAATGCAGATGGACGCGCGCGCACAGCCGTCACGGAACACGGTGCCCTCCTCCCGCCGGGCCGTGTCGAGGATCTCGAGCACCGCCGGCTCGTCGTCAACGGTCAGCCTCTTGAGGAACGTGTCCTCGATGGTGGGATCTTGCATGCGCGGCGGTCAGAGCCGCGGTTGTCGGGAACGGCGGAGACCAACCTGCGTCCGCCACAAACACGCCTTGGCACAGCTGACATGTCAGTGCGGTCTTGCCCACGCCTTCGTCTCCGACCAAGGCAAGCTTGTACTTGGCCGCCATGTCCCTTTGCATCCCTTCGTCACGA